>JAFQBH010000005.1 GCA_017399765.1 Oscillospiraceae bacterium
CCTGGCCTATGACCTTATTGAGGGAGGAGATATCCAGGCGATTCTCGTAGGTAATGCTTTTCGTATTCCGAAAGTAAGCGTTATCAACTATGTGTTGAAGTATGGAGGTGACCGCGATGCCGGATAAAATTCTCAATACTATCGACGCGGAAACCCTTATGGCTCAGCCATTCGAAAAAACAATGTTTATTGTAGATGACATAATTCCGCAGGGCATAAGTATAATCGGAGGAACCTCAAAAATCGGAAAAAGCTGGCTTATGCTCCAGCTTGGGTTGGCTGTTTCAAAAGGTCAGCCTTTCTGGGGAATCCCGACGGAAAAATGTACCGTTCTCTATCTTTGCCTCGAGGATACATTTGGAAGAATTCAGAACCGCCTGTATCGCTTGACCGATGATCCACCGGATAATTTTCATTTTGCCGTTATGAGCGGAAGCATCGGAAACGGACTTGAAGAAGAACTTGAAGAATTTCTGCAAAGTCATAAAGATACAAAACTCATCATAATCGATACTTTTCAGAAAGTACGAAACAGCAAGAAAAACTCTAACAGCGGAATGTATGCGGAGGATTACTGTGATATCTCTTCCATAAAATACATTGCTGATGAATGGAAAATAGCGATAATCATTGTTCATCATATCCGCAAAATTAAAGATTCCGAAGATCCTTTCAACGAAATTTCGGGTTCCACTGGAATAACCGGTGCGGTTGATACGGCTTTTATTTTGAAACGTGAAAATGCATCAAGCAAAAATGCCATTCTTATTGCAAAAGGACGCGACATTGAAATGCAGGAAATGAGGCTCTGCTTTGAAAACAGAATATGGACTCTTGTTGAAAGAAAAGCACAGGAAGAAATGCAAAAAGAAGATATACCCGCATTCCTTTTTCAGCTGGTAGAATTTATAAAATCCAAAAATCAATGGAACGGAACCGCCACCGAACTTATTACGGAAATGGGAGAAATGGAGGTTTCTCCAAACGCGGTAACAAAATTTATCGGAAGATTTTATTATGATGTTTTTAAACCGGAGGGCATAGTTTATAAAACCAAAAGAACCAACAGCAAAAGAATAATCAACCTTAAAATAAGTGACGGTTATGACGAAAGTGACGGAGAAAACGGTATAGAGAAAAATCCGTCACAGCCGTCACCCGTCGTCACAAAAGCGAAAGGCGGTGATGCGGCATGATCCTCAAGAGAACAATTATTTACAGAAGGGACATGCTGTCCCGTAATGTAGCGAGCATAGGCTTTGTGTTGCCACTTCGCCGCGGTGAAACTTCACCGAAAGGGGAAATCCCCTTTTACCCCTTGAGAAAAGAGGTGGGCGTATGACAAGAATGAACTGCGGAAGAAAAAGGGATAATGTAATCAATGTTCGAGTAACCGATAATGAAAAAATAAAAATAGAATATTACGCAAGTATGTGCGGACTTAGCGTTTCGGAATATCTTCGTCAACTTGCCATGGGAAAGGTTCCAAGACAGCTTCCGAGCGATGAGTTTTTTGAAAGCAGCAGTAAAATTACCGCACTTCTTGAAAAATATGAAAGAGATAAAAGTGCTCCGGAATTTGTGGCTTCTTTGAAAAACGATGTTGAGGAACTGGTAAAGGTTTGTAAAGAAATGGGCCTCCACGAAATCTTTGACGAGGAGGTGAATGAATATGTCAACTACTAAAATCTGGCCGGTGCGGGATAATTTAAAACGCTCTGCGGATTATGTTAAAAATCCTGCGAAGACCGAATATGACGATTTAAGAAATGCTTTGCACTATGCGAAAGATGAAAACAAAACGGTTTCACAAAATGAAAAAATGTGTTTTGTAACCGGAATTTATTGTAATGCAGAAAATGCATACGAGGAAATGATGACGGTTAAAAATCATTTTGGAAAGACCGGCGGAAATGTTGCCTATCATGCCTACCAAAGTTTTCCGCCCGGGGAAGTTACTCCGGAACTTTGCCACAAAATCGGGGTTTCGCTTGCGAAGGAACTTTGGGGAGAAAACTTCCAGGTTGTTGTGGCAACCCACCTTGACCGTGAGCACCTTCATAATCATTTTCTGATAAATTCGGTTTCTTACCGTAACGGTAAAAAATTCAACGATGATAAACGCATGTATTTCCGTATGCGTGAGGCTTCGGACAATCTTTGCAGGGAGTACGGGCTTTCAGTGATTGAAAATCCCGGCGGTAAAACGCCGAGAAACATTTACTTCGCTGAAAAGAGAGGTGAACCGACGAAGTTCAATCTTATTAGAGAAGCCATTGACAGAGCATTAAAAACAACTGCGACCCCGGAAGATTTTAAAACCGTGCTCAAAGAAGCGGGATATATCATCACCGATAATCCTAACAGAAAATACGCAACAATTCAGCGAATAGGAGAAAAACAGGCGGTAAGACTTTACCGCCTCGGAAAAGGATATGACCTTCCGGAAATCAAAGAAAAACTGATGCAGAACACCCGCTATTATGGCAATAAACTATATTACAAAGCCAAAAAGTTTGAGTTAAAAGACTTTCAGCCGGCAAAAAAATATAATGCTAAAAACCTTGAGCACGCAAGAAAAGTGAAGGGACTTAAATGTTTTTATCTTGTCTATATGTTCCATTTGAATGGTGGCAGAAGTAAGCAAAAACCTCTTTCTCCGGAAATGAGAGAAGAATGCCGGAAAATGGACAGGTATGCAGAGGATATAAGACTTATTGCAACACAGAATTTGAGCACGCTCGATGATGTAAAAAAGTTAATTACTGAGCATGAAGCGATGCTCAAAAAATTGGAAAGGGAGAGAAAGAATTGCTATAACCGTTTAAGACGTTGCGGAGATCCGGAAACTATTGAAGAAATCAAAGCTGAAAGAGATAAACTTACTTCTGCAATGGCTGTTTGCAGAAAGGAAATAAAAATTGCAAACAGGGTTATCACCAACAGTGAACGGATGCATGAAAATCTTAAAAAAGAGCTGAAATTGCGTTCGGAAAAGAATCAGCGTGATACAGAGTTCAAAAAGCTCATTCGTAAAAGAGAGAGGAGCTGGGAACGATGATCAAAAGCAGTGCAACACTTTTAACGAGCGTTGAGGACCTTTTTACAACCCAAGAAGAACGTGACGACAGAGAACTTGAACGCGTCCAAAACATTGCAGTAAGCGATTTGCGACCCTTTAAAAATCACCCATTTAAAGTTATTAAAGGCGAGGAAATGGAGAAAATGATTGAAAGCGTGCGGCAATTTGGTGTGATAAC
>JAFQBH010000006.1 GCA_017399765.1 Oscillospiraceae bacterium
AAAGGGAAAGAAATTCTGCCGCTTCGTGAATGTGCAAAGTCCAGAAATCGGTATAAATTGCGGAGATATAATCAAAAACGTAATACAATATCGGCGTTATTCCGAAAATATATACCGCTTTTTCTTCTTTATTGAAAATTTCGGCCATATAGTCCGAAAGCCGGAAGAAAATAAAAACAAAAACGAGCGTAAGGGTAAAAATTCTTGCGATATATTCTGCTGTGGAATTTTCGAAAACAGCTTTTGACAAAAGTCCGATCCATTTTGCCGGTTGGCAGCATAAATATGCGGTACAGATTGAAACGACTGCTGTTGAAATCCTTTTGCGGTATCCGATTATGAGGAGCAGAAAAAGAGGAAGATGCGAAACAAAAGGATACATTTTCCAAACAACTTCCTCGGAAAGAAGTACAAACAGCGCAGCCTGAACCGCTCCGCTTGCAAGGCAGAATGAAAAAAGAACGGCAAAGTTTTTTTTGCTGATTTTTATTCCGGCAAATGCCGCAGAAAGAAAAACGCCGAAAAGCAAAAGAAAACCGGCATGAATTACTACAAGAATATTATCGGTCATGCATCTTCACCGGCCCTTCCGAAAAAAACGGCAAAATAAGCCGAATCAAAAGACTTTTGGTAACTGCGGGCAATTGGAATGATATCGCCGGAATGCATTTTAATTTCTTTTGACATATATGTATCGATATGGTTTATGTTTACAATATAGCTGCGGTGGCATTTGAAAAAGCCGTTATCAAGGGTCAGTTTTTCTTCCCAGATATGCAAAGGTTCTGTTGTTTCGATTTTTGTTCCGTCGAACATTGTAAAAACAATGTGCTTGTTCTGTGCTTCGATATAAATTATATCTGCCATGGCAAGTTTTTGCATTGTATGAATACCTTTTACGGTTATGGTGCGAAGGTTTTTGTTCGATTCTTCGGAAAGTTCATCAAGACAATCAAGCAGATTTTTTTCGGAAACGGGTTTAAGAAGATAGTTGTTTGCTTTTACGGTATATGATTCGACCGCGAATTCTGAAGATGAAGTAAGAAAAACGATTTTTACGTTTTTATCTTTTTGACGGATTTCTTTTGCGGTTTCGATGCCGTTGAGCATTGGCATAACAATGTCAAGAAGGATGATATCAAAAGGCGCAGTTCGGTGCGTATCGATAAGTTCATCGCCGTTTTCAAAGGTTTCGCATACGGTGTTTTCCGGTTTGTGTTCCCAATGGCCGATAATATCTGTAATTTGCTTTATAAATTCAGAATTATCATCACACACAGCGATCCGCAGCATTTTTTCACCTTCTTTAAATAGTTATATAATTTTTCAAATTAAATTATACCACCGGTATCGAACGGATTCAATCTATCCTTTTGGCCGTTCGCGCAAATAAAACCGCATTTCACTCCTTTCAAATTATTTTAACAGAATAAATATTATAATATAAAAGAATACACCGATAGTGCGCGGATTTTTGGAAAGGCGCGCACCCGGTATTTTGACAGGAGGAGAAAGATATGTGGAAAGATTTTGCTTCTAAATTTTCCGCAAAAAAGGTGATTGCAGTTTTTTCTGTAATTGCAATCATTGTTCTTGCGGTAATTTTTGTTCCGCTTATAACTGGCCAGGAAGATATTCCGGTTGTAAATCCGGGAGTGGAACAACCCACAGACGAACCAGAGGAAAATCCGGGCAATACTCAGGAAGAAAACGAAAAACCGGAGGAACCCAAAGAACCGCAGGGTTCGGAGGAGGAACCGGAAGAAGAACCTGATGAGGAAAAAGACGATAAAAAAAGTTTTTGGGATAAAATAGTTGATTCAATCACCGGAAACAACAAACCGGATAATAAAGATGACGCAGACGTTGAAGTTATTATCCCCGGAGGAAACGGAAGCGGTTCGGGTTCCGGTAAGCCGGAAAAAACTTTTAACGTAAAATTCTTTACAAACGGCGGAACTTCTTTTGAAACAAAGAAAGTGGCACCCGGAACGGCCATAAACAGTTTTTCGACCCCTTACAGGGCAAACAGTATTTTTAAAGGCTGGTATTATGACGAAGGTGCAACCATGCCCGTAACAAGCACGGATGTTGTTGAAAAAGATATTTCTCTTTATGCTTCTTATATTGAAATGGAACCGCTTGAAGCTATTGAGAATAAAACTTTTGCAAGCAAAGTCAACGCGGATAAAAACTTTTGCATTACCGTTGTAACCGAAGATAAAACTCTTGATGCCGTGGAGGTTCTTGCAGGGATTGAAGCAGTAAACCTTAACGATCCCGATCAGGAAGATTTTATCAAAGTTTCCGGCGGAAACGGAACTTTTGTTATTACCGGCAGCAACCCTGCTGAAAACGAAGCACTTTCTGAAAACGGATTTGAAGAGGGAGCTTCTTTCAGTATCGCTCTTAAAGATGCAAGGCTGAATTTTAAAGATGAACCCGAAAGTGCGCGTGAATATAACTTTACCACCGCAAAGGAAGATACGCTCAATCTTGATTATGATAAGGATGTTATTTATATTCCCGCTGCCAATATCAGCAACATTATTGCCAACGGCGAAAAAACGGATACACTTAATGTTCCTCTTTATGAAGCAAGCACCGATGGAAGTGTTGACTTATCCAAAATCGACAGAGGTTCTTTCGATTATACCAAAGGTACGCTTGAAGTTGGTGATATTGTAACCGTTTATAAAGGTGTTCGGCCCGACCTTCGCACACTTGATACTCCTTTTGAAGATTGCGGAGAAGTTGCTTACGTTGAAATAACCGCAAGGAATGGAAATAATTATTCTTATAAGAAAGCGGATGCAGAGGATATTATTTTTGAACCGGATATGCTTCCTGTTCCGGTTGATGCGGATTTGGACGAAAGCGAAACTTCTGTAACCGTTGAAAACAAATATCTTGATTATTCCGCAGACGTTTATGCGAATATTGAACTTGACAGCCGGACAACCGTTGACCCCGGTGATTTTCTTGTTTTCTACACCGGAACTTTCGGAATTGATTCCGGTGAAAACGCTGCAAAGCTTACCGGAGTTTACGGCGAAGTTATAAAAGTTGCTGATAACGGCGACGAAACCACCACCATTACTTATTCAAAAGCAGATTGGGAAGACGTAAAAACGGTAATGGACGTTTATTCCAGCAATGCTATTTCCGGCGCATATCTTCTGGAAGGTGTTGATGTTGAAGGACTTGAAGCACAGATAGAGCAGCAGGCTGTTGACAGCGGATTTGCGGAAGAGGCTGCAGAATATCTTGCATCCCTTGCCCTTGCGACGGATAACTTTACTAAACTTAGCGAAAACATGAACCTTAAAGACTATAAGGTTTCTCTTTCTGACGGAACACCCGTTTCTCCCGAGGAACTTCAGCTTATGGACAGCAATATCAAAGCTGAATTTGAACTTGAAGACGGTATGCCGAGAGTGAAAGTCGGAATCAATCCTTCCAACCTCGGCGATATTAACGGAACCGGCGCAGATAAAAAAGGCCTTACCGTTGAGCTTGAAATTGAAGGCACACTTACCATTTCCAAAAAAGGTTCCGATAACACCATCGAAATCAATATCAGCGGTACGTTTGTTGAAGAAGTAGGAATTGATCTTGGTGCTTCCCATAAAGCGATTTGGGACGTTTGGGGTATTTTCCCGTATATCTCCGAATATCGTGTTACCGCAAACGTTGATCTTCTTAACTATACAGGCATCGAAGTAAACGCAACTATGATTACCAAAGAAGCCGAAGAAGAGGAAGAAGAGGAAGACGGTAAAGACGAAGGCAAAGAAGAGGAAGAAGAGGAAGGCGATGACATCGCCGAATACATAAAGGCTCTTCTTGAATCTGCTGCGGAAGAAGGCGAAAACGAGGAAGACGAAGAGAAAAGCGGCAATCTTGTCAAACATTATTCCGAAATGCTTGAAGAAGAATCTGACTTTTTGAAAATCGTTGACGCGCAGCTTTTTGAAAAGAAGATTTACTGCTCCGCAGAAATTCCGATTATCTGCGTGGAAATTCAAGCCGACTTTATTGTTGAAGCCGAAGCCTGTGTTTCCGTTGGTTTTGATTTTGAATATAAAACCGGAAAACGCTATGTTTTCACCATTGACGTTTTTGACTGCAAGGCAAGTTCCAACACAATTACACTTATTGAAGAAACCTATGAATTCTGCTTCTATGCTATGGGACGTCTTGGCATCAGAGCGGGCGTTGAGTTTTCTTTTAAAATCGGACTTTTTGATACGTCGCTTAACTCCATAGGCGTTCAGGCAGGTGCGGGAGCCTATACAAAGCTTTGGGGTTATTTCTATTATGAACTTACATACACAGCTTCTCAGGGAAGGGAACAGAATTACAACGGTTCTATGCTGATTGAAGTTGGCAGCTTCCTTGAACTGGGACTTAACGCACAGGTTTTTGAAGGACTGCTTTCGGCGGAGGCCGAAGTTCTTGATATGGAATGGCCGCTTTATACCGTAGGTAACGCGGATAATGTTCTTGATTTTACTAACCCGCAGGAAGATATGCCCGAAATTAAGCTTAAACAGTATATTCGTTCCACGGTAATTCCGGACAGCACTTTCCTTCTCCATTATCTTGACCTTCAAGAAGGCGAAGAAAGGGATGCGGTTTATGAAGATTATTTTGATCCTTCCAAGCCGGAAAGTGACAAGAACCGCAACAACTTTACTTTTACTTTCACAAACGATAAGTTCTCTTATGATCCGCAAACCAACACGATTTTGGTAAC
>JAFQBH010000007.1 GCA_017399765.1 Oscillospiraceae bacterium
AAGCCGTAATCTTCCGCATCAACTCTCATCTGTCCGCCGCTTACTTTGATATCACGCATGATATTAAGTCCGTCGTCGCCGGCGGTTATCAAGGCGGTTCCTTTTTTCATGCTGAAGCCGCCTTCAACGTCCGCGCCGTGGTCTTCGGAATGAATGTTAAGATATCCGCCGTCAATTATAAGATTTCCGTTTTTGATATCCAGACCGTCATCCGTAACCGGGTCATAGGTGCCGATTTCAACATGTCCTTCTTTAATAGTAACGGTTCCGTCATGGACTTCAATTCCGTCGTCGCCTTCGGGAATGCTGAGCCTTCCTTCTCCTTCAAAGATAAGGTCGCCGATAACGAAAATCGAATTTCCGTATATTCCTTCCATATCATCGGTGCTGGTTTCAACAATGGTGTTTTTCCCAACAAGTTTAATGGTAAGGTCCTTTGTGGCAAAAACTGCGGCATACTGGTATTCCAAAATATCAGTATTCTTAAGGCTGTAAACGCCTTTTCCTACAAATTCGTAATTATTAAGTTCAAGAACGCCGTCTTTATAATAAGCATATCCGCCGGCGGGTTTTTGGGTGGTTATATTTCCTTCGTTATCGATATATTCGCCGTTTTCAAGCGCTTTTCCGCCTACATATATATCGTGGACTTCGTTCTCTTCGGTTCCGCAGATGCATTCCCCTTCGGAAAACTTGTGTTCTTCATATTTTTCGAAGGCACAGTCGTCGCACACAAACCAGTGGCCCGCAACGGAAGTTTTATAGATATATCCCTCTTCAAAGGTATGTTCTGCTTCATCAAGCACATATTCGCAGACGCATCTTTCATAGTGCTTTTCTTCATCATAAATATATTCCCATACGTAGCAGTCTTCGACTACATCTTCGCCGCAATAATCGCAGATTCCCGAATGGGTTCCGTCGTCGAGAGATTCACAGCTTATCAGATAATCGTGAGCACAGAAGTTTCTGTCGCAGACATCGCAATAAATCGTTTCTTCTTCGCTGGAGCAAAGTTCCTTCATATGTCTTTGACATTTTTCATTATCACAGGTATGGTCGCCGTTTTCATCGGCGCAAAGCCATTCCATTTTTTCCCCGCAGTTTTCGCCGTCACAGGTATGGTCGCCGTTTTCATCGGTGCAAAGTCCTTCGATAAATTCCTGACATTCATCGCAGTAATGGTCGTCGTCTTCATCTATACAGATATGAATCTCGTCCTCGCATTTATCACAAATGGCATCGGCGTCCTCATCAACATGGTCTTCTATAATCTGATAGCTGCAGGTGTCGCAATATTTATAATGTTTAGTTCCTGAATAAGGTTCCCAATCTGGGTTTATGTTGTGAGTTCCATAGGTTTCTTCATATACAAAGCCGCATTTGCAGACATACCAATGTCCAACTTCATCATGAACAAGTGCATTATAGTAATGTCCTTCTTCAATGGTTTCTTCACATTTGGTGCAAATACCGGTGTGGATTTCCGGATTTTCTTCCGAAGCAACCCATTCTTCAACTTCGTGTATATCATAACCGCAGTTTTCCCCGGTGCAGTAACAGTCTTCGAAGATGTGGGCTTCTACATTTGTTTTGTTACTACAATAATCGCATCTGGTATAATGCACATCATCATTATAGGTATGCCAGCTAAAATCGCAGTCTTCGGTTATGGTTTCGCCGCATTCGCATTCAAATCTATGCGTATTTTCCGTTACCGGTTCATATCCGCTAATGCTTTCATGTATATGGACGAATTTAAGCCCGATGTTGCCGTCTTCCCTAAGTTCAAGAACCTCTCCGTTATAATCCGTAATATTGATAAAGGAAACATCGCTTTCGGTGATGGTGTATCCATCCGCCGGTTTAATAAGGATTCCTTCAATTTTATAGTCAATATTATAGGAGTGGAAATACAAAGTGTCTTTAATGGGTCCGGAAATAAAAACTTCGCTCTCTCCGTCGGCATAAATTCCGAAATCCATTCCCTGCGCAAAAATATCTCCAGCCATGGTCAGTTTTGAGCCGTGGGCTCTTACTGCGGAATCAAAATTTTGTGAATAAAGCTCGACTTTCTGGCCTTCGGCAGAATCAAGGGTAATTTCGCTTCCTGGGAATCCATAAATCGCGGGTTTTCCCAAAATCTGAGCACCGGTAACGGTTACTTTTCCCTGGGAATCAATTCCGCTGTGGTTTTTTGCATAAATATAAGAACCGTTCTGAACAACAACGCCGGAACTTTCGTCATATATATAAATGCCTGCTCCGGCGGTTTCGGTTTCCGCAAAAAGGAACGTTTTATCAAAGATAAGCGTCGAACCGCCGGATACTCCGAAAATATTGCCGTGGATATCTTCGCTTGCGGTGATTCCGTATAAGTTACCCATAACGGTTATGGTTACGCCGCTGTCGATGTGTATTTGCTGGTTTTGCGTAAAATCTTTTAACAACGTTATGGTTCCGCCGGTTTCGGCAAGGGAATCAAAAGCGTCATCAAGATCTGTATATTCCGTTGTTACGCCGTTACAGGTTGCCTTCACCACCGGTTCCGATAACCCTTCGGCAAAAGCTTCCGCCGGAAAAATTCCGACCACCATAATAAGGGCAATAATCATGCTGAAAATTCTTTTTTTCATATCTTTCCTCCTTTTTTTGGAATAGAATATAAGATTATTTTAAGGATTTTTTGTTTTATTTTATTATAATTTATACAAATATTATTTGGCAATTGTGAGTGTTTCCAAAATTTGTTATAAAATTTTATTATATTTGCGATATTGCTTTTATTTAAAAAAGATGATGAATTTGTGCGCTTTTATCAAAAAAAACGCTTTGCAAAATGCAAAGCGTTTTATTGGTGAGCCATCGGGGATTCAAACTCCGGGCACCTTGCTCAAAAATATATATACCCTTATAAGTTTTTCAATTAAAACAAACCGTAATCTTATTACATTTTTTCAACCATTTTAGCAACTTCAAGAAGTTCCTTTTTTGATGAAACCCCAAGTTTGTTATAAATGTTTTTATTATGATATTTAAGGGTATTTTCCGTTATATTAAGGTTTTCACGGATTTCCGCCGTGGTTTTTCCTTCAATATATAGTCCGTAAATTTTTCTTTCCGCCGGGGTAAGCTGCCTGAAACCTTCCGCAAAAAATTCACAGGTTTCTTTCTGTGCCTTGGAAAATTTTTGTTTTTTCTCTTCAGCAAAACCGGTGTTTTTTGTTTGCTCTTTTAAAAGCCTTTCTTCTTCCTGCATTATAAGATGGAGCATCAGAAGGAAAAGTTCACTTATGATATAAGAAACCGAAAGCAATTCAAAATCTATTTTTACTATCTGTTCTATGAACCATACTCCGATGTTTACGGAAAAAGCGCTTATAAGCACAATAATCCGCGCTGTGGAATCCATTTTTCGTTTTATCGCCGCATATACAGTAACACCTATCATCGCGCCGAAATAGAAAAGCAAATAGAGCAGATATACAAAATGCAAATGTCCGTAAACTTTATCAAGCGCGGAAGCTCCGCCAATGGTTATGAGAGAAACTTCTTTATAATAAATATCAAGATATCCCGGGCTTGCGGAAATAACAAAAACGGCGGTACCAATAAAAAGCAACAACCACGAAATCCATTTTTTATATTTGATTTTAACCAGATCCAGCATTATCATCAGCATGGAAAACGGAAGAAAAGCCGAACCAAGATACGATATTCTGTTTGCAAGAAGAGCTTCTTCAAGCGTTTTTGAAGAAGCAAGGCAAAAATAACCGGCATTTACTACCGCAACCGAACTGAAAAGAACAGTAAACCATGCTTCTTTTTTCTTGACAATGCAAAAATACCCCAAAAGCATGATGATTGCCAAAACAGCCATTATTCCGTAAACCGTAATCAGGCTTGCGTTTTTTTCGCCAATTCCCGCACATCCGGAAAAAGCTGTCATTATCGACAGGATCAATATAAAAATTGCGGATAATTTTTTCATATCAAACTCCCAAAACCATCGTTTTTAAGGTTAAATGTCCGTTCCCACACTTTTGCCCACACCTTTTTTATAAAAAAAGGTTTTCCCCCACACTTTTTATCGGTTTCCGGGTGAGGACAAAAGCAACACTTTGTTTATAATTAAAAATGCAAGATAATTAAGGAGGGCATATATCTTGTTTTTTATAAGGGGTACCCTCTTTGTTTCAAATCCGCATTTTGAAGTAAATTTTTTGCTTTTGCGCCAACAAAAGCAAAAAATACCCCATTTTTTATAATTATATTATATTTTTAAAAAACGGTCAAGGGAGGTTTTATTTTGAAAAGAATTATTGCGTTTTTGCTTGTTTTTGTCCTATGTTTTTCCGGATGCGGTTCCGATGAGCCTTCCGCAGAACCGGAACAGAGCAAACCGGAAAGTCCTTCCAGCGCAGAAATTGAAGGCGAGTTTTTCAGCGCGGAAAACGTAAAAGCCGTTGTACCTGAAGGTTGGATGGCTTTTACCATTGCGGATGTTTTTTCCGATGTTGAAGGCGCAAAAGATCCGGACGTGATCCAAATCTGCAAGGGCGCCGAAAGCGATTTTGACCTTTTCACAAATCCTTATGTCCAGATAAATTATTATGGTCCGGATGTTGAATTTTTTGCTCCCGGAAAAGACTGGTACGCCGACACCGAGGATATAAAACCTTTTAAAGCCGGAAACCACGAATGGGAAGGTTTTACCGGATACAGCGATGAATATCTTTTCGCAATTCTCTGGTGCATCGAAGGAGATATTGAATATCAGGCAACAATGTGGCTCAACGGCGAAAACATTTCCATAAATTATAACGATGATGACGTCCTTGCAATTCTTGCAAGCGTTGCTCCGGCTAACGGAACCTCTTCCTCCGGCGTAACTTTCTCCGATGAAGAACCGCTTTCCGCCGAAGATGCAATTTATGAAAGATATATCGGTGATTGGAACGGAGTTCTTAAAATTTATGACTGCACCGGCGATTATACTTCTCTTGAAAACGTTGTAACCGGCGCCTGCGCAAGAATTGTTCCGGATGAAAACGGCGAACTTTTCATTTTCATTGGACTTTATCTTGAAGGATTTTACATCACCTCCGCTTATTATGAAGTGGATTATAACACCGAAAGCCTTATTATAAGCGGCGATTATAACAGCGGTTCCTATGAAAACGTCGAAATTCTTGAGCACACCCCCGGAACCATCGGAATGACCTTCCCGGTAATCCAGTCCAACGGAGAATTTTATTTCACAATAAATCTCCGCAGAATCGGTGATGAAAACTGGACCAACGAAGACCCTGCATTCACTCCCGCGGACGTTGATCATTTCAGAGGCATGACCTTTGAGCAGATTGCAGAAATGATGGGATATACTTCGAACCAGTATCCTCCGGCAGAACTTTTTGAAAATGTTAAAGGTTCTTCCGGCTCAAAAAGCACCGAACTTGGCGAAAAAGTCGGTGCGGACGGTATGGTCGCGGATTACGATACCCTTAAAACCGGACTTGAATGGTGCAAAACTGAAAGAACCTATGATTCCACTTATGACGAAGTTGCGGCGCAGTTCGGTGTTCACGGTTTCTTTGTTGATGAATTCGGCGACAAACCCTACCGCCGCTACAGATGGTTCTATGACGACAGCAACTATGTCACCATTACCTTTGAAGTAAAACCGGACGGAAGCGAAACCTGGAATGTAACCGCCTGGGAGGGCATCAAAGACTGATATATTTCATATTTTTCCTTTTCATAAAAATGAGCACGGAGAAAATTTTCTCCGTGCTCATTTTTTGTTTTATGCGTGCTCAAAAGTTTTTTAATAAAATCAGCCCATTGCACCGCCGCAATATTCGCAGCATCCGTTTGCATCCGGAATGGTTGTTGCACCGCACCAGGGACAGGTCATCGCTGTTTTGGGTGCTGCTGCGGAAACCGCTTCTTCTCTTACCTGTTCGCGAACTTCGGTAAGGGCTTTTTTGATCTCCTCACCCATTTCCTTATATTCGCGGTACTGGATATTGTTTTCCGGTCTGGGGGTAATGTTTCCTCTTACCTCCATATCAACGCTGCTGCTGTTAAGGCGGAATCTTATTTCGTCAAAATACGGGTTGTGGACGTTTATAACAACGTCAAAATCATAGGAATATTCATATCTCGGCGGAACGTAGCTTACTTCGCCGTTTTCGGTATCGCGCATGATTTCTCTTCTGTCCTCATCAACATCAATGCTGCAGCCGGTAACATCGGAAAAATCGAGCACATCGGGATTTGCGGCAACAAGATTTCTTTCATCTGTTACCATGAATTTGCGTGCATCCTCATCAAGAAGAATCTTCATATTTTCACCAAAAGTTCTGGTGGTTCTGAATTTTGCAACTTCCGCTTTGTTCGCTTCGCGGTAATCAAGCTGTTCGCGGATTTCCGCAATGGTGGAACTTCTTCTGTCGCTGAACCATGGCGAAAGTTTTTTCTGGCAATCGCCGCACATTACGCCGTCTTCAAGTTTCTTTTTTCCGAACATTCCAAGTTCTTTTCCGCAAAAAGCGCAGTTTTCTTTTTCAAAAAGTTTTCCAAAAAGGCCCATTATAAAATCCTCCTTAGTTATTCGTCTTTTCAAGTTCCGGAATTTCTCTTCCTATGGGGTCTGCAAGTTCCTTAAGAATCAGGTCGAATCTGTAACCGTTTGCTCCCAAAGGCGCATAAAAAGTTTCCGTAATTATTCCTGTTTCTGTTTTCCATTCGGCTTTTACCGAAATTTTGTCTCCACCATCAAGAATTGTGGGTTCTTTAATAAATTTCCTCTTAATTTTATCGAAGAAACTTTCTTTCGTCTTCATCGGGATAATTTCCGGATATACTGCAAGAAAAGTTTCCTCAATTTCTTTCCATTGCTCTTCGGAAATTTCA
>JAFQBH010000008.1 GCA_017399765.1 Oscillospiraceae bacterium
AAGGCCGGTTGCAAAACCGCTGATAATGCAGGTTGCGGAACCGGTTTCGCACTGTTTTGCAATTTCCTGAACGGGTTTGAAATCGCCGGAGGTGTAGAATTCGGTGATTTTACCGATTGCTACGCCAACAACAAGGCCGATTGCAACAGCGATAAATGCTTTGATATCGCCGAAGAATGCAACGCTGAGTGCAAGTGCAGCAACGATTACGATTGCGGAGCTGATATAAGTACCGAGGTTAAGCTGTTTTGCGGGGTTGCTGGTTTTTCCGTTTACAAAGAAAACAGAAATGATGGAAGCAACAATACCGATTGCAGCAAGAATAAGCGGGAAGAGGGAACCGTCAACCTGGTTTACTGCATCAATGGTAAGAGCAAGAGTAATGGTGGAAACGATGGAACCAACATAGGATTCGAAAAGGTCGGAACCCATACCTGCAACGTCACCAACGTTATCGCCGACGTTATCTGCAATAACTGCGGGGTTTCTGGGGTCATCTTCGGGAATTCCTGCTTCAACTTTACCAACAAGGTCTGCACCAACGTCTGCTGCTTTGGTATAGATACCGCCGCCAACACGTCCGAAAAGTGCAACGGAAGAAGCACCAAGACCAAAACCGGTAAGTACAGATGCGAATACTTCGCTTTCAAGAGCAAAGATTCCGCCGTTGGGGTTGCAGAGAATGTAGATTACGCTTACGCCGAGAAGACCAAGACCTACAACGCAAAGACCCATAACAGCACCGCCGCGGAATGCTACTTTAAGAGCAGCAGGCATACCGTTTTTGCTTGCAGCGTTGGTGGTACGTACGTTTGCGTCGGTTGCGGTTTTCATGCCGATGAAGCCTGCAAGTACAGAGAAAATTGCACCTACAAGGAATGCGGCAGCGGAGAACCAGCTGATGAAGAAACCGATAATTACAAGAAGGGCTGCAACAAAAATTGCGACCATTTTGTATTCACGGCCAAGAAATGCCATTGCACCCTCGCGGATATAACCGGCAATTTCTTTCATTCTGTCGTTGCCTTCGTCCTGTTTGCCGATCCAGCTTTTAAGCAAGAGAGCGACAACAAGAGAAACAGCAGCGATAACGGGAACAGCATAGAGAAGATTTTCCATAAGCTTTGTTCACTCCTGTTCGTGTTTCTTATTTTGGGCATTTTGCCCACTGTTGTATATCAACAACTTATTATACCTATTATTACTATAATAAGTCAAGGGAATATTCAAAATTTAGACCAAAAAAATTCAAAAATTATAACATTTTTGTCAAAAGACGGAATTCTGATATTTGACAAAACTGACAAAACCGTTAATGAATTTTGGTAAAATCCATTAACGGTTTATAAATTTTGCACTATTTATAAAAAACTCTTTTTAAGGCTTTCGATCCATTCAATAACCGCGAACCGAATCTCAAATCCGTTTCCGGAAATAAAATCCGCATTATCACCGTATTTTTCAAGCGGTTTTTCCGCGCCGGGAATACAAAGCGCGGGATACATTACGCACCACCAGTTTTTTCCTTCGCCTTCGCCAATGATTATGCGAACAGCATCATAATCTCCTGCCGGAAGGGTGAAGTCTTCGTAATTTCTTGTTTCAAACCACATTTCAACAACTTCTACCTGAACCGGATAGCCAAAGCCTTCTTCCGCAATAACTTTTTCAGCAATCGCTTTTATGTCATTTGAAGAATATTCCGCCGCGGCAACAGCTTCAGTTTTTCCGGAAACTTCCGCAAAAAGTTCTCCGGTCGCTTCAAGAACCGCATCACGAACTTTAAGTTTAAGCTGTTGGTCTTCTTCGCTGTCGGAATTGGCGATTATATGAAGCCGAAGCGTTTCGGAACGGATTTCGTTTCCGGTTGCAACGGTTCTATTTACTCCGGAGGAAAACAAAGTGAAAACAAGGCCGATGAGCAAAAGACTTTCAAAACCTTTCATTTTCCTTCCTTTTGGATAAGCGTCATATCTGTAAAAACTCATAAAAAATCCGCCTTTGCTTTTGATGAAAAAAGCATTGACGGAATTTTTTAAAATTATTCAATCAGATGTTTATAAAATCGATTTTGTTTCCGTTTTCACGAATAACTTTTATCAAATCTTCAAAAGTAAGCCAAACGGTTGAAGTGTTCTGGTTCGGGTGAACACCAACGCAGGGGTAATCTTTGAATTCGCTGTCGATTATAAATTCAACAGCCGAATCCGAATCATTTATTACCCCGAGAGGAGAAACGGAACCTTTTGTAAGACCGAGATATTTATCAAGTCTTTCGGCGGAAGCAAAGCTTACGTGTTTGATTCCGAGTTCATTCTGGATGGATTCAAGGTTTGCGTGCTTATCTCCGAAAACAAAAACAAGAAAATGTCTGTGACCTTTGTTATCACGAAGGAAAAGATTTTTGCCTACAACGCCTTTGTTGAAAATACCGAGAGAATCCATCTCTTCCATGGTATAAACAGCCGGGTGATCGACCCGTTCGTATTTTATTCCAAGTTCAGCAAATTTTTCATAAACCGCTGCGCTTTTATCTGTTTGTACACCGGATTTTGTAGGTCTTGAAAGAAAAACGGAACTGAATTTTCCTGAAAAAGAATTTTTTGCGGAAACAGCTTTCTGAACGGAATCAAAAATTCCGAAAACAGCAGTACCGCTTCCGGTCATCATTGAACCGAGAGCACCAAGAAAGAGCATATCATTTTTGATTTCTTTGATAATCGGGTCTTCAACGGTGTGCTCAAGAACGTTATAAAGCTTTTTGGAAAGGGAATAAATATCGTTTTCTTCCAATGCACCGATAATTCCGGATTTTCCAGGGTGCTCAAGGGAAGAAAGCCCGTGCTCATCGTAATATTTATAACTTTCCGGCGTGCTCATGCTGATATCGGGCTTTACAGTAACAATCCAGCAATCCGGAATTTCCGGAACATCCGAAAGCTTTTCACCGATTCCTTCTGAAAGCTTTGTTCCTCCGGTTATCGAAAAGGGAACGTCTGCGCCACATTTTGCGCCTAAATCACAAAGTTCATCTTCGGAAAGAGGAGAATCGAAAATTTTGTTCATTCCAAAAAGAACAGCAGCAGCATCGGCGCTTCCGCCGGCCATACCTGCCTGTTTCGGAATACGTTTATCAATTTCGATTTTAACTCCGGAATCGATTCCCGTTTTTTCAAAAAAGAGTTTTGCGGCCTTGAAAGCTATGTTTGAATCGCCGTCAAGGACGCTGTCGCTGCAAAAAACGGAGATTTCTTCATCTTCCGAAATTTTAACATAATCAAAAAGGTCAATGGTTTGCATAACCGATTCGATTTCGTGATATCCGTTCGGAAGCCTTCCGACAATATCAAGAAACAGATTTATTTTTGCAGGAGCCTTTAAACTTATGCTGTTCATTTTTCAAGTTCCTCAAGAAATTCCTTTATTCTTTTTGTTGCTTCCATAATATGGTCAAGGGAATAAGAATAGGAAACACGAACAAATCCTTCGCCGGAAGAACCGAAAGCATCTCCCGGAACAACGGCAACCTTTTTGCTGTGAAGAAGCTTTTCGCAAAATTCTTCGGAAGAAAGTCCGGTGGATTTTATGCAGGGGAAAACGTAAAATGCGCCTTCGGGAGTGAAGCAATCGAGACCCATATCGTTGAAAGCTTTTACAAGGAAACGCCTTCTCATATCATATTGCTTTTTCATTTCCTCGACCTCGTTATCGCAATCGCGCATTGCAACAACGGCGGCATACTGGCTTGTGGTGGGGGAACTCATTATTGCATATTGGTGGATTTTAAGCATCTGCTGAATTATCGGGGAAGGTCCGGCAACATAACCAAGCCTCCAACCGGTCATAGCATAGGCTTTTGAAAAACCGTTTACAATAATGGTGCGCTCCTTCATGCCGTCAATTTCGGCAATGGAAACGTGGCGTTCGCCACCATAGGTAAGTTCCGCATAAATTTCATCGGAAAGAACCATAATGTCGGTTCCGCGAAGAACTTCAGCAATTTCCTCAAGATGTTCTCTTCTCATAACTGCGCCGGTAGGGTTGTTAGGAAAAGGAAGGACAAGGAGTTTTGTTTTAGGAGTAATAGCCGCTTTAAGTTCTTCCGCGGTAAGACGGAAATCGTTTTCGCGTTTTGTTTCGATCGGAATAACGTTTCCTCCCGCAAGGCGGCAAATCGGATCATAGCAAACGAAAGAAGGAATCGGAAGAAGCATTTCATCGCCGTTGTCAATAATGGCGCGAATGGTAAGATCAATAGCTTCGGAGCCGCCGACGGTTATAAAAATATCCTTTGCATCATAATCAAGGCTGAATCTGCGTTTAAGATATTTTGAAGCTTCCTGGCGAAGCTCAATAAGACCGGCGTTTGCGGTGTACCAGGTTCTGCCTTTTTCAAGGGATTTTATTCCTGCTTCGCGGATATGCCAAGGAGTTTTGAAATCCGGTTCACCGATGGTTAAGGCGATAACGTCCTTTACTTCCGCGGCAAGATCGAAGAATTTTCTGATTCCGGAAGGCTTGAGTTCAGCAACTTTTTCGGAAAGCACTTTGCTGTAATCAATCAATATTCAGGTGCCTCCTTTCATCTTTTACCTCGTCGGTAAAATTAAAGAAATGTTCTTTGTAACGTTTAAGAACAAAGTTTGTTGCGGTGGAAGTTACGGAATCAAGGGTAGCAAGGCGTTTTGCAACAAACATGGAAATATCCTTGAAGCTGTGTCCGCGGATTATTACGGAAAGGTCATAGCTGGAACTGCTCATAAGCCATACGGTCTGAACTTCATCGAAACGCATGATTTCAGCGGCAATTTCGTCATAACCGTAATCGCGTTTCGGCTGAACTTTAAGTTCAATAACGGCGGTGCAGTCGTTGGGATCGATTTTTTCCCAGTTTACAAGGGCGTTATAGCCGATAATAACATGTTCTTTTTCATATTCTTTTACCGCGGCGGAAATTTCTTCTTCGGTTTTTCCAAGAAGGGCGGAAAGCTGTTCGGTGGTGAGCTTTGCATTCTGTTCAAGAAGTTTGAGAAGCTGATCCATAATAAATTCTCCTTTAATCAATTTTTATAAGAACGGGTTTGCGTTTTTCAAAATAGCAATATGAGGAAAAACCTGCTTCGTGAACAAGGCTTATTCCTTCGCCGATATCTGCTCCAAGGGAACCGCAGCTGTGTGAACCGGAACCAACCGTAACAAATTCGCCGCCAAGTTCACGGAACATGCGAAGGTATCTAACAGGCGGAAGAATCATATTGAGTTTTCCGCGGAGAGCGGAAGTGTTGACCTCAAGGGCTTTTCCGTTTTCAGCAAGTTTTTTAAGGATTGTTTCAATTATGTCGTCGCAATGGCGAATTGAAAAATAAGGCGCAGATTCACTGTTAACATATCTCATAGGAAGAGTAAGCTGACTTAAAACATCAAAATTATTCCATTCAGAAGTTTCCAAAAGAAGTTTATAATAAGATTCCATATGCCTTACAATTTCGTTTTCGGAAAGTTCGGAATAATTGATGTCGCTTAGTTTTCTTCCGTCCGGGTATTTTTTTACGGAAGCGAGAACAACATCGAAAGGAACGCTGCTGATAATTTTGTCAGCCTTTTCAATATTATCAAGAGGCTGTCCAATTTCAACGCCGTTGGAAATTACAAGGGAATCTTCGAAAACGGAGCGGGCTTTATATACGCAGTAAACGGATTCGCGAACCCTTTCGGAAAACTGCATTTCATCAAAACGGTCGCAGTCACAGCAATCCGTTACGGCAAAACCGAAAAGTCCGCGGTTGATTGCCTGTTCACAAAGGCTCATCATGGAATGAACGCCTCTCGGCGAACAGTCGCTGTGAACGTGGCCGTCAAACTTTTTTACATAGTACATAAAGATCGCCCTCTTTCTATAATATTATATAATAGCACATATCATAATTTTTGAAAAGGGAAGAAATAAAAAAAGCACCCTCGCGGGTGCTTTCTTTATTTCAAAAGGTTTTTGCCCTTCCATTTTTTCGAAGGCTCTATTCCGATTATTTTACAAATTGTCGGCGCAACATCGATAATGTTTGCGTTTTCAAAATTTTCTTCATCAATTTCAAAATCCGTTTTGATAAAAAGAGGAATCGTCATATCGATGGGGTCTTCAGTTCCGTGAGTCTGATCATGGCCGCCGTGGTCCGCAAGAACGATTACGGAATAATCTTCCGGAAGGTTTGACATGATTTTTTCTATGATTCCGAAGGAATGGTTTGCTGCTTTGTAGTATTCTTCGGTGCCCCAACCGATTTCGTGTCCGATACTGTCGGTTGTTTCAAGATAGAGGAACGCAAAATCCGGTTTATATTCATTGATGAATTTTTCGCAGTTTTCTTCAAGAAGCTCCGTTACTTTTCCGTGCGGGAAATATTCTTCCGAAACAAAATGACCGTAACAAAGAGCATAAGGGTCATATAAATCTTTAAGTTCACCCCAGCTGTAAAAAAACGAAGTGCTTTTTCCAAAATCACGCAGCTGCTCAAAAAGTCCTTTCCTTTCACCGGGAACAAAAGTGTTTCCCAAAACTCTGTGCTCGGAAGGATCAACACTGTGAAAAAGAGACATGTGGCAGGGAAGGGTCCAGGAAGGAAAAACCGTTTGAGCATGCGGATTATAGCGTGCGGTGCTCATAAGTTTTCCGGCAAAGGGATGACCGCATTTCAAAACTGCGTCGGGTCTCATTCCGTCACAAAGGATCAAAAGAACTTTGTTCTGCATAAATTAACACCTCTTTTTAAACTGCATATTGGCTGTTATAAATTTCGTAATAAAAACCTTTTTTTGCAAGAAGCTCTTCGTGCTTTCCGGTTTCAACGATTTCTCCGTTGTTGATTACAAGAATAAGGTCCGAATCAACAATGGTAGAAAGCCTGTGGGCGATTATAAAACAGGTTTTTCCTTCCATAAGCTTATCCATCGCTTTTTGTATAAGAATTTCGGTTCTTGTATCGACGTTTGAAGTGGCTTCATCAAGAATCAGCAGACGATGATTTGCAAGAAGCGCTCTCGCAATGGTAAGAAGCTGTTTTTGCCCGCCGGAAATATTTGTTGTGTCGTCACCGATAACAGTATCATAACCTTGAGGAAGCGTGCGTATAAAATGGTCGCAATATGCTTCATCGCAGGCGGTTACTATTTCCTCGCGGGTTGCTTCCGGTTTTCCGTAAGCAACGTTTTCCGCAACAGTTCCGCCGAAAAGCCATGTATCCTGGAGCACCATTCCAAAAAGTTCGCGGACTTCTTCCCGTGAAATTTTTCCGATATCGTGTCCGTCAATGGTTATTTTTCCGCTTTGCGGGTCATAAAAACGCATCAGAAGGTTAACTATAGTGGTCTTTCCGGCGCCGGTCGGACCGACTATTGCAACGTTTTGTCCGTGTTTTATGTCAAGGTTAAGTTTTTTGATAAGCGGTTTGTTTTCGTCATAAGAAAAATCAACGTTTTCAAATTTTACGTTTCCAAAGATTTTTTCTTCACCGAAAGTTTCTGCGTCTGCTTTTTCTTCATCAAGATCAAGAAGCGCAAAAACACGCTGGGAAGAAGTTATTGCGCGCTGAACATCGCCCAATCCTTCCGCAATTTGTTCAAGAGGTGCGGAAATCTGTTTTGCAAAAAGAACGATAGTCACGATAGTTCCGACAGAAACACCTTCGTTAAGGATAAGCCAGCCGCCAAGGAGGTTTACAGCAATATACGCAAGAGAATTTGTGAAAGCTATGCAAGGCCGAACGGCAGAAGAAATGAAAGTTGCTTTAACTTCAGCATCGCGCTGACGAAGGTTGATTTCTTCGTGTCTGCGGAGAGTTTCGTTTTCCCAGTTATAAGCCTTTGTAGTTGCGTAGTTTGTATAGCTTTCTTCAACGATTGAATTGAGTTTTCCGGATTCGGTGAACATTTCATGAAAATATTTTTCGCTCATTGCGGAAATTTTTGAAGAAAGATAAACGGAAATCGGAGTTATTACAAGAACGGCAAGAGAAAGCCGCCAATCCTCAAAAAACATAATAACGGTGATTACGATTATCTGAAGAAATCCGGTGGAGAGGGTTTCGATCATTGTGTGGATGGAAGTTCCCATATGAGAAACGTCGTCCGTCATGCGGCGAAGTATTTCTCCAACAGGTGTACAGTCAACAAACTTTACAGGCAAATGTTTGATTTTCTCGGATATTTTTATACGGATGTTACAGGTAAAATATCGGCTGACAACGTTGTTGAGCAGATACATATTGGCAAGTTTTACAAGACTGAGAAGAAGATAAATTATTACGAGGGGAATAAGTCCGGAAAGTATCATTCCGGAAAAATTATCTGTAACAAGTTCGCCGGACCAAAAATCATAAAGCTTTTGAATAAGTTCACCAAGCATCTTCGGAGAAACAACAGTGAAGATTATTCCGAGAAGGCAAAGACAGCAGGATAAAAAAAGCCAGCCCCAGATGGGTTTTGCTTCCTTGAAAATACGCAAAAGCGATTTTGCGCGGCTCTGTTTGTTTTCAGAAATCATTTTGCACCTCCCGTCTGGGAAGCATAGATCTCCCGGTATATTTTACAGCGTTCAAGAAGTTCGGAATGCTTTCCGGAATCAACAAGTTTTCCGTTATCCATAACAAGGATAAGGTCGCTGTTCATTGCGGAAGTTACGCGCTGGGTTATAACGATTTGAGTTTTTCCTTCTGCTTTTTTTGAAAGCTTTGTGCGGAGCTTTGATTCCGTAAGAAAATCCAAAGCGGAAAAACTGTCGTCAAAAATATATATAGGAGCGTTTTTTATAACAGCTCTCGCAATGGAAAGACGCTGTTTTTGTCCGCCGGAAAGGTTTTTTCCGGATTGGTTAAGTTCGTGGTTAAAACCGTTTTCAAGACCGGAAACAAAATCCGAAAGTTCGGCAATTTCCGCAGCTTCGGATATTTCTTCATCAGTTGCTCCGGGTTTTCCCATAAGAATATTATCCTTTATTGTACCGGAATATATGGATGAATTTTGGAGAACACAGCTTATATTTCTGCGGACCGTTTTGTGGCTAAGGGTATCTGTCGAACGCTCATCATAAAGAACTTTTCCTTCGGTTGGCATTCGGAAACAGAGCATAAGCGAAACAAGAGTCGATTTTCCGCTTCCTGTTCCGCCAATGACGGAAACTTTCTGTCCGGGTTCGATTTTAAAAGATATGTTGCTTACGGCCGGTTCGGTCGCGCCGTCATATTTGAAAGTTACATTATCAAAAACAACGCTTCCGGAAAAATCGATTTCTTCCTCGGCAACGCTGTCGTCATATCCGTTCGCGGAAATTACTTCGCCGATACGGTTTGCGGCAACTTTTGCGTGCGGGATCATAACGATTACAAAAGCGGCGTTCATAATGCTCGTCATAACAAGAGTAACATATTGTATGATTGCAAAAATATCGCCGGCAGAAACCGCGCTTGCGCCGGTTTCCATTCTTGAAGCGCCGATATAAATTATGAGCACAACGGAAAAATTGAGCAGGAAAAGAGCGAGAGGAGCAATTATTCCCATGCGCACGTTGGATTTTATGATATTCATTGCCATTTTTACCGTGGCTTCGGAAATTCTTTCGTGCTCATGGCTTTCTTTATCAAAAGCGCGGATAACACGGATTCCGCGAAGGCGTTCACGCATAATATCGTTCTGTCTGTCGATAAATTCATCTGCAATTCGCCAGAGCGGTTCGATTTTTCTTCCGATCAGCACAACAACGATGAAAACTATCGGAACAAAGAAAAGAAGCACAAGCGAAAGAAAAACGTCTTTGCTGAATGAAAGAGCTACGCCGCCGATAAAAAGAACAGGAATTGTAATAATGTTTCCGCAGAAAATTGAAGCGATCCAGCCAAGGGTTTCGGTATCGTGGGTGGAACGGGTGATAAGGGCAGCTGTTCCGATCTCGTTCATTTCACCGAAAGTCATTGTATTTACTTTTTTAAAGACCATTCTGCGAAGATCACAGCAAAACCCCGCGACTATTTCCGCGGTTATTTTTCTTCCGATTATTACGGTAAAAAGTCCCGCAAGAGAAACGAGAAACATATTAAGACAGTTTCTTTTTATAAATTCCATATCGGAAAGATAGATGCCTTTATCAACGATATCGCTCATTATGGTGGGGAGCATAAGATCGCATATCGTCGCGGCAGTCATAAAAAGCAGCGCAACCGGAATTCTGCTTTTATAGTGCAACAGGTTTTCAAAAATCTTTTTCATTTCTACCTCACATAAACAAAGATTTTTTAACGCGAAAAACCAAGTTTCAGTATATCACTACATACGGTTGTTTTCAATAAACCGTTACTATAATTATAAAAAATCCCTTCCGGAAGGGGAGGGATAAATTTTTTATTCTGTTTCCAAAGGCCATTGGCAATAAACATTGTCTTTGGTATCAAGAAGGATTGTCTTCATATAGGAACTCCAGCCGGTGCCTTCCGTTGCGGCAATAAAATCTTCCGCAAAGGAAAGATCAAGGTCTGAAAAAACTCCGCCGAAATATGCAACGTTAAGCTTTGCGCTGAAAACGCTGTATTTTTCCGCAAGTTCCGGGTCGTTTACAACAGAATAAATGGTTTCCTTTGCCTGGGCATAAGCGTTATCATAGAAGAAATTGTATCCGAAATCGGAATATTGGAGAAGGTTTTCGTCGGTGCTGCCAATGTTTTCGGCATAGGCGGAAACACTGGTTGCTTTGGATTCATAGGTCCAGCTCTCCTTGAAAAAATCTATCACGCCGTATCTGTGGGGATAAACGCAGAATCCGCCGCCGACTATATCGGTGATTTCTTCGGTATGAACAAAATGCTGGGTGTGAAGATGTCCGCAAAGATAAAGATTTCCGCCGTATTCGGTTATGATTTCGGAAACTTTATCTCCGTTTCCGAGTTTATAGTTCAGATCAAAACGGGGATTATGTGAAAGAAGGCTGTGGTGTCCCGCGACAATGGGAACGTCTCCGGCTTCCTTGCAGGAAGAAAGTTGTTCTTCAAGCCAGATAAGCGTTGCTTCGCTGAGATTTCCGAGGGTTGCGCCGTAAAAAACGTTTGTATCGAGCATAAAGATGCGAACGCCTTTTTCGGTATCATAAACATAGGAAAGGGAATTTTCATCATAGGAAATTCCGCCGGAATAACCGAATTCGGAATAGATTTCTCTGAATTCGTCGGGGGTTACGGATTCCGCAACTTCCGCTTCACCATTGGGAAATACAAAAGAAGAGCCGGTTATATCGTGGTTTCCGGGAAGAACAAGAATTTTAATTCCTTCTTCGGAAAGAACTTTAAGTTTTTCGGCAAAAGCAAGGTGCGAGGCTTTTGCTCCGTTAAAAACGATATCGCCGGTGATTACGATATACTCCGGCTTTTCATAAAGCATTTCCGAAACGAAAGCATCAAAAATTTCCTCAACATATTTTACCTGCTTTCCGGTTCCGTTGCTGTCGTTTGCCAAAGCAAAAGTTCCCTCATACGAAAAAGCTTCTTTTCCGGTAAAATGTGTGTCGGTAACGGTGACGATTTTTATAGGTTTTTCTTTTGGCGAACAGGCGCAGAAAGAAAAAATCATTATGAAAACCAAAAGAAGAGAAACAAATTTTTTCATAAAATCCCTCCGAACTGAATATGATAAAATTTTACCATAAAAACAGTTTTCGGGCAACAAAAAATACCGCCGGAAAATACACGGCGGTTAAACATTATAAACAACAAATCATTGTTTTCCGGTTATAAAATAACAACCTGTGTTGTCGGAAGAAATTATAATATCCGAAAAACCTTTCGGAATAAAAATTTCTTCAGGTTTTTGTCTTGAAATAAAATATTCATTATAATAAAGGATTTTTCCGGGTATAAATGATTCAATATATTCTTCAAGAGTAAGGTTGTTTTCTGCTATGATTTTTGAATGGGGAAGACCAACATAGCGAAGGTGCCAGGGTTCGAAAGGAATTCCGGTAATTTCTTCGCCATAATAAGGATAACGGATTATGAAACCATAATCATGGCAGAAAGAATTGACAAATTGTCCTTCTTCGCTGTCAAGAAAACCCATTCCCGCATGGTATTTTACATAAACATCAAGCGCAAGACCGGAAAGATGTTCGCTGGAATCAACAGATGCGGCAAATTCGTTTCCGGATTCAATAATTTCACGCTGTTCTTCATGGGTTCGGAAGGCGCTCATGATATAAAGTGAGTTATCAAATTTTTCTTTTATATCTTCGGAAATGCTTTCATACGCATTTACCGCGCAGGAATTTACAAAAACTCCGCCGAGGTCGATAAGTTCCGGTGAATAATCTTCCGGAAAGGGGTGTTCTTCATTTATAAGTAAAAGTGAATCGTTAAGAACGGCGCCGTTTTCCAAAAGTTCCGCCAGATCAGAGCCTTCTTCAAAATTTTCTTTTCCCGGAGCGGGGAAGGAATTTTCTGAAAAATCGGTAACAAAAGATTTTGCAATATATGTTTCTGCCGGAAAAAATTTTTCCGCAATAAAAAACGCTGAAACAAAAATAACAGCAAAAGCAAGTGATATGATTAAAAAATTTTTCATAATCGCAACCCTCCGTTTCCATAAAATGTTAGCAAAAATATTTTTAAGAAAAAAGGAGGAGAAGTTTTAAGATTTGTTTAAATATTTTTAAGATAAAAAATTAAAATTTTTTTTGCAATTTGGTGTTGACAAATTCTTTCAGATATGATAAGATAACATTCGTCGCTGAGATGCTGGTGTAGCTCAGTTGGTAGAGCAGCTGATTTGTAATCAGCAGGTCGGGGGTTCGAGTCCGTCCACCAGCTCCACTATCGACAAACTTAATATTTATATGGGAGTGTACCCAAGCGGCCAAAGGGGGCAGACTGTAAATCTGTTGTCAGTGACTACGGTGGTTCGAACCCACCCGCTCCCACCAACAAAAAGCTCATTCTTCGGAATGAGCTTTTTTGACATATACATTTAATTTTAAAAATGGTATAATTAAATAAAAGGAGGTGGTTTTTGTGGAGCATAAAGAGTATAAACGCATTGTTTCGGAAGCAGAAACCGCCGTTTTGTTTATCCACGGAATTGCCGGAACGCCGAATCATTTTAAAGATTTTCTTCCGTTTGTTTCAAAAGAATTTTCGGTCTATAATCTTCTTTTGGATGGTCACTGCGGAAAAACCGAGGATTTTTCAAAAACCTCAATGAAAAAATGGGAAAAACAGGTTGATTTTGCCGTTTCGGAACTTTTGAAAAATCATAAAAAGATTTTTATAGTCGCGCATTCCCTCGGAACACTTCTTGCGATTGAGCAGGCAGTTAAAGAAAGAAGAATTGAAAAACTTTTTTTGCTTGCTGTTCCGATAAAACTTTTTGTAAAGCCGGTTGCACTTTTTTCCGCTTTCAGAATCTATCTCGGAAAGGTTTCGGAAAGCGATGAAAAACTTGTTGCAATGAAAAATTGCTGCGGAATAGAGCTTTCAAAAAATCTGTTTAAATATCTCGGCTGGATCCCGAGATTCCTTGAACTTTTCGGAAAAATCGGCGAAACAAGAAAAATAATCGGAAACCTGAAAACGGAGTGTGTGATTTTCCAGTCTTTCGAGGACGAGCTTGTTTCAGAAAAATCTATAAAATATCTTGAGGAAAAAACTTTTGCTTCGATAAATGTTCTTGAAAAATCGGGACACTATTATTACGAAAAAAAGGATTTTGATTATTTGCTCGATGAATTCAAAAAGTTCATCTGCGAAAAATAAAGGCGGTGATTTTATGAAAACAGCATATTTTGCCGGTGGCTGTTTCTGGTGCATAACTCCTGCATTTAAAGAACTGGCCGGTGTTTTTGATGTTACAAGCGGCTATTGCGGCGGAAAGGAAGCAAATCCAACTTATAAAGAAGTGAAAAGCCAGAAAACAGGCCACAGAGAAACGATAAAAATTGACTATGACCCGGAAAAAGTTTCCTTTAATGAACTTTTTGAAATTTTTCTTGACGGAGTAGATCCTTTTGACGGCGAAGGCCAGTTTATCGACAGGGGATATTCATATACTCTGGCGGTCTATTATAACGATTTTTCCGAAAAGGAAATTGCGGAGAAAATGATCGGTGAACTTGAAGAAAAATCCGGAAAAAAGGTCTGGATAAGCCTTGAACCGTTTTCTGCATTTTATACCGCGGAAGAGGAGCATCAGGATTATTACATAAAACATCCGGAAGAATTCAAAAAAGAACTTATTGAATCAGGAAGGAAGCACGGTTATTAAAAAAGGATATTGCCGGTTCGGCAATATCCTTTTTTAATTATTTTTCTTCAGTTTTAAGTCTTTCCTTGGCTTCTTCAACGGTTTCTCCGTCATGAATAAGATATTTTTCAACGAACTTATCTTCAATTTTTGTGTAGTTATCAACAACAACAGATTCTATTTTTTTATATCCGCTTACTGCAGCATCGGTGATTTTTTCATTGATTTCAACGATTTTGGATTTTGTCATTTTGAATTTTTCTCCTTCAATTAAATTTAGTCCAAGTAAAAAAACTATTATACAAACACCGGAACCGGTAAGAACATTGAAAAGTTTTATATCTTTTTCAGCCATTTCCCCAAAAGAAACAAGCATTGAACGCTGGAGCGAAAAAATCGAAACAAAAGCGTCCACAAAAGAAATTCCACGGAGAGCTTTTATAACCGGAGAATCGTTTTTTCTTGCTTTGATAACATTTATTACCGCAAGTGTCATTTTGATAAAAACATAAAGCGCGATTGTTATCATCACAATTTTGTGATATTTTGTTCCGTGGTTGTCTATAACAGAAAGAACTACGGTTCCGATTAGTGAAACGGAAAGAATTATAAACATTGCTCCAGTGAATTTTTCTGCAAAAATCTCAATAGAAAGATTTCCGGAACTTTTATATTTTATCCGCAGAAGTGAAAAACGCGTAACGCTGAGAACTGTAAAATACAGAAAAAGCGTTACGAACCACCAGGAATGGGTGCAAAAACCGATCGCAGCGTTATAAACAGCGTATGCAAGATTGATAAAAAGGCTGAACAAAGTCAGCTTTTCAATGCGTTCCATTCTTTATTTAATACCTTTTGTAATAGGAATAAGGGAAAGAAGCATAACGATTCCCACAAGTCCGATGATGGTTCCGATAACAATGTTTTCCCAGACCATACAGAAGCACATCCCAAGACCGAGAACGAGTGAGCCAAGAACAGCAAAAACAGTGAAAAGAACGGATTTACCGTTAATTTTGATTGGTGCTTTGTTTTCCATTTTGCGCCAGATAAGAAGAGTTATAAGACCGAGAACAAGGCCGATTGCTCCGAAAATGATTCCCTCATTGAAAGAGTCCCATTCAGGAAGAAGTGCCATGCACATTCCGAGAGCGAAAAGAACAGTACTTACTGTTCCGAGGATCATTGCAACAAAACTGCTTTTTTTCATATAATATTCTCCTTCCAATAAAACAACAGTTGTCTTTTTAATGTAAAAATAGTATAATATTTTTTGTAAGGCAAAACAATCATCAATTTAACAACAGGTGTTGGATTAATAAAAAGAGGGATTAAATGAATACAGTCAATAACAAACGCAGAAAAGAATCCGTTGAAAAAATAGAAAAGGTTTTTATGGAGCTTTTGCAGACAAAAGAACTCAAAGAAATCACCGTTTCAGATATCTGCAAACTTACAGGTCTCAATAGAAGCACTTTTTACGCAAATTTTGTCGATATATTTGATCTCTCTTTAAAACTTAAAGAAAAAATTGAAACGGATTTTTCCTCACAGTTCAGATTCGGAGATCCGGAAAACAAAAACATCGGAGCATTGAGAATGTTTACCCATATCAAAGAAAACCAGATTTTTTATAAAACATATTTTAAACTTGGGTATGATGAAAGCCATAAAATAATGATTTATGATGAAAAACTTGCGGAACAGTTTTTTGTCAATAAAAATATTGAATATCATATTGAGTTTTTTCGCCATGGACTAAACGCAATCATAAAAATGTGGCTTGCCGGAGGTTGCAGGGAAACACCTGAAGAAATGGCTGAAATGCTTAAACTTGAATACAGCGGAAGAAAAATTGACTGACAGTAGCAAACAATTATTAAATATGTTATACTGAATATATATCAAACAAAAGGAGAAAGTTAAAATGACCGAAGAACTTACTGCAAAACTTGAAAAACTTGCGGAACTTCAGAAACAGCTTTACGCATTCAGATATGCAACTTCTTCAATTTATCTCGACAGCGCAACCGTTGCACCGAAAGATACCGAAGAAGGAAGAAGCGAAGCTCTTGGAATTCTCACGGGATATATGTATGACCTTTCAACAAAAGCGGAAACCATTGAACTTCTTGAATACCTTAAAGAGCATAAAGATGAACTCACTCCTCATCAGGCAAGAGAAGTTGAACTTCTCCTTCGCGATAACGAATTTATGAAAACCATTCCGCTTGATGAATATATAGGTTACCAGAAAGTTCTCAGCAAAGCTGAATATGTCTGGCACAAAGCAAAAGGGGAAAACGATTTTGAATCCTTCAAACCTTATCTTAAAGAGGTTTTTGATTATAACATTCGTTTTGCAAAATATTATAAACCGGGCGAAGAGCCTTATAACACCCAGCTCAATATGTATGAGCGCGGACTCACAATGGAAAAATGCGATGAATTTTTTGCAACTCTCCGTGAACACATCGTTCCGCTCATCAAAAAAATCGTTGCCACCGGAAAGAACGAAAAACTTCCGAAGCTCACCGGTTTTTCCGTTGAAAAACAGAAGGAACTCACAAAATATCTCATGGATTTCATGAGCATCGACCCGAACCATTGCGTTTGCGGCGAAACCGAGCATCCCTTCACTCTTGAATTCACAAAAGATGACGTTCGCATCACAACCCATTATTATGAGGATAATTTCGAATCCTCCATGTATTCCGTAATCCACGAAGGCGGTCACGCTCTTTATGAACTCGGCGGCGCAGATGAACATAAATATACCGTTGTTGCCGGCGGTGTTTCCATGGGAATCCATGAAAGCCAGTCCAGATTCTTCGAAAATCTTATCGGAAGAAGCAAAGCTTTTATAACCGCAATTCTTCCTAAGGTTAAAGAACTTTTCCCCGAACAATACGGCGATATCACTCCGGAACTTGCTTATGCAATTATCAACAAAGCTGAACCTTCCCTTATCAGAACCGAAGCGGACGAGCTTACTTATTGCCTTCATGTTATGGTCCGCTATGAAATCGAGAAAAAGATGTTCGCCGGCGAACTCACCGTTGATGAAATTCCCGCAGAATGGAACAGACTTTATAAAGAATACCTCGGTGTCGAAGTTCCTTCCGATACCGAAGGCTGCCTCCAGGACAGCCATTGGTCCGGCGGAAACGTAGGATATTTCCCGTCCTATGCGTTCGGAAGCGCTTACGGCGCACAGATGATTGCAAAAATGCGTGAGGATATCGACGTTGAAGCGGCAATAGCTTCCGGAAGTCTTAAACCGATTGCAGATTGGCTTAAAGATAAAATTCATCATCACGCAAGTATGTATGATCCAAACGAACTTTTTGAAATGGTCTGCGGTGCGCCTTTTGATCCGAAATATTACGTTGAATATCTTGAAAAGAAATTCAGCGAACTTTATGGCGTATAATCAACAATAAAAAAACAGCTTCCGAAAAACGGAAGCTGTTTTTTTATACTTTTCTTTTAATCAGGCGAAGAATTCGCGGACGGTTATAGCGCTGAATTATCACAAAAACAAGGTCAATTAATGCGGAAAGAACGGAAGTTATGATAAACACCGCAGGTGAACCGAAGGGGATTGTCAATAAAACCGGAAACAGTGCAAACAGCATTATTACCTCGTGACATATTTCAGCGGAGCACATTGAACGGGCAATTTCTTCAAAACTATGATGTTCAAGATCAAACTGATCCGGATCATAAGTCGGAACTAACTTTTTCCATTTGTGAACTTTAAGTTTCTTATAAACTATGTGCTCAAACTTCTTTTGGGAAAACCATTTCGAGTTTGGATTCGTTCTTCCACAAAAGATTTTATCTGTAAAATATCCGATAACTAATCTTATTGCAAAGTGATAAAACGTAACCCCGAAAGTTATGCTTAAAGTAAAATAGATTTCGTTTTTGAAACTGAAAAACAGCATGAGCGAAATTATGAAAAGAACGGCAAAAATTGCAGTTGAACCGAAAAGCAACCTTTTGAATCCGCTTTTTTGAGCACGGGAAGACTTATTTTTGAGCATGGTGCTCATTTTGTCTGTTCGCCGTAATATTTTGCAATAAGTTTAATCATTTCAACGGCTTTATCCATCTGTTCAACGCTTGCAAATTCAAATTTGCCGTGGAAGTTATAGCCGCCGGTTCCAAGGTTGGGGCAGGGAAGACCCATGAAAGAGAGAACACAGCCGTCGGTTCCGCCGCGAACAGGATTTGTTACGGGTTCTGCTCCGAGTTCGCGAATGGCTTTCTGTGCGGTTTCGATAAGATGCCAATGGTCTTTAATGATTACGCTCATGTTTTTATAATCATAACCGGTTTCGGCAACTGCGGTTCCTTCTCCATAACGGCGGTTGATTTCATCTGCCGCGCGTTTGATATATTCAACGCGATAGGTAAGTTTTTCGGAATCGTGGTCGCGGATGATGTAATAAAGGTCTGCATTGTCGCAGGTGCCTTTCATTCCGGTAAGATGATAGAAACCGTCATATCCGGAAGTGTGGCAAGGTCTTTCCACTTCGGGAAGAAGGGAGTCAAATTCCATTGCAACAAGTGCAGCGTTTACCATTTTGTCTTTTGCGCTGCCGGGATGAACGGAAATTCCGTTGAAAGCAATGTGAGCATGAGCAGCGTTGAAGGTTTCACATTCAACTTCGCCGAATGCGCCGCCATCAAGGGTATATGCATAATCGGCTCCGAAACGTTCAAGGTCAAATCTGTTTGCTCCGCGGCCGATTTCTTCATCGGGAGTAAAACCGATCATGATTTTTCCATGTTTTATTTCCTGGTTTGCAAGAAGTTCTTCCGCAGCGGTAAGAATTTCGGCAATTCCGTTTTTGTCGTCGGCGCCGAGAAGAGTGGTGCCGTCGGTTACGATAAGATGCTGACCTTTGCATTCTTCCATTTCGGGGAATTCCTTGCAGGAAAGATAAATATTTTCTTTCTCATTAAGAAGAACATCGCCGCCGTTATATTCAACGATCTGAGGTTTGATGTTGGTGAAGGGAACCTCACGAACAACGTCCATATGGGCGATAAAACCGATTACAGGGGCGTTTTCGCAGCCTTCGGATGCGGGAATTTCGCCATATACATAGCCGTTGTCATCAATATTGACGTTGCTGATGCCCATTTCTTTCATTTCATCAACAAGAGCAAGGCCGAGAATGGTTTGTTCCGAAGTGCTGGGGCAGGTTTCGCTTTCCTCATCGGAAGCGGTAGGATACTGAACATATTTGAGAAGTCTTTCGTATGCTTTCATTTTTTTACCTCCAAAAAGAAGTACTCACAAAGAGCACTTAATACATTAGATTATATCAAATGCGCTTGCATTATGCAATGCTAAAAATGGGTTAATTATTTGTGAAAAATAAATAAATTTAGAGATATTTTCTACAACAAAATAGCGATATTTGCGAAAATCCATTTACAAAAAGTGTAAAAAAAGTTATAATATCCCCAGTGCAAAGAAAAATAAATATGCACTAATTCTAATTCAGAGAGAAGGAATAAAATGCGTACTACCCTTAAACTTATCGCAATTCTTGCTTGCCTCGCACTCGTACTCGCAGGCTGCGGCGCCGGCGGTGAATCTGAGGCTGTTGATCTCAACTCCTACACCCTTGATGAAATTATTGAAAAAGCTAAAGCAGAGGGCGATGTCCAGTCCGTTGGTATGCCTGATACTTGGGCAAACTGGGGTGCTTCCTGGGAAGGCCTTACTGCTGAATATGGTATTACCCATACTGACGCAGATATGAGCTCCGCAGAAGAACTTACCACTTTTGCTAACGACAGCACCAAAGACATCGGCGACGTTGGTCTTGCATTTACCCAGCAGGCAATTGACGAAGGTCTTGTACAGTCCTACAAAACTTCTTATTGGGATACTGTTCCGGATTGGGCAAAAGATCCCGATGGTCTCTGGATGATCGCTTATACCGGTGCAACCACCTTCATTTATAACAATGATATCTGCGACGAACCCATGCCTACTTCCTGGGCAGATGTTCGTGAAGGCACTTATAAACTTACCATCGGCGACGTAGTCGGCGGTGCAACCGGCCAGGGTGTTGTAGTTGCAACTGCATACGCATTTGGCGGCGGCCTTGACAACCTTGAACCCGCTTTTGAATTCTGGACTGAAATGGCTGAAGCTGGCCGTATCGATGCCGGCGACATCATCCCTGCAAGAATTCAGGCAGGTGAAGTTGAATGCGGTGTAACCTGGTCCTACAATGCTCCCGGATACAGAGACGGCGCAGCAAACTATGACATTACCATCGGCATTCCTTCCGACGGCGCAATCCTTGTTGGTTATGCTTCCATCATCAACAAAACTTCCGATACTCCTTTCGCAGCAGCTCTTGCAAGAGAATACATCTTCTCCGATGCTGGCCAGATTAACCTTGCTAAAGCAGGTGCAATCCCCACCAGAACCGACGTTGTAATTCCTGAAGCAGATCAGATCTTTGCTCCCGATACTTATGCAAACGCAGTTGGTATTTCCGATCCCGCAGCATATGCAGCAGCATGCGAAGAGATCTCCATTTGGTGGAACGAAAACATCATCCCGCTTCTCTAATTCGCTTTGATGTTTAACTTTTAAAATTTACTCCATGAGTAATAAGAATGGGGCGTACTTTTTAAGCACGCCCCATTTTTTGAGTGAGGTGTGACCCTATGAAGAATGCTTCCGGCGGCAAAAAAATGACAAGCAAATATACATATTTGCTCGTTCTTCTTCCGTTCCTTACTGTTGTTTTGCTTTTCGAGCTTCTGCCGCTCTTTATGCTTATAATCGACAGCTTTGGCTCGGATGCCGACAAAACAGTTCTCTTTACTCTTGAGAACTATAAAAAGATTTTTACCACTTTAAGTTATAAGACTGCAATTAAAAACAGCCTTATTATAACTTTTGTTTCAACCGTCGTCGGAATTGTAATTGCATTCCTCGGCGCACAGGCAGCTCATAATTCCCGCGGAAAATTCAGAAACGCATTTATGACTGTTCTTAATATGACATCTAACTTTGCAGGTGTTCCGCTTGCGTTCGCTTATATGATCATTATCGGTAACGCAGGTGTTCTTAAACAGGTGGCAAATGTTTACGGAATCGGATTTATTCAAAATTTCGATTTGTATTCAAGTAGCGGCCTTATCCTTATGTATATTTATTTCCAGATTCCGCTTTCCACTCTTCTTCTTATTCCCGCATTTAACGGAATCAGAAAAGAATGGCAGGAAGCCAATATGCTTCTTGGCGGAAGGTCTTCCACTTTCTGGTTTAAAGTCGGAATTCCGGTACTCATTCCAAGTATTTTCGGAACCATAAGCGTCCTTTTTGCAAATGCACTTTGTGCATACGCAACCGCTTATGCACTTCTTATGAACAACTTCTCGCTGCTTCCTGTTAATATCTCCGCAGCATTCACCGGCGATATTCGAAGCCAGCCTTCTCTTGGTGCAGCGCTTTCTGTTGTAATGATGATTCTTATGGTTGTTGTTATTTTTGTCGATAACTACATCGTCAAAAAGACTACCCAGTGGAAAACGAGGTGAACGATATGAATAAATGGACTAAAGTTTGTGCTAATATCGTAATGACCTGCGTTATCATCTGGCTTCTCATTCCTCTTGCTGCAACCATAATTTATTCTTTGTTTGAAGACTGGACAGGAATTATTCCTTCCGGTTTCACTCTTCAGAACTATGTAACGATTTTCTCAAACGCAAAATTCCTTACGGCGATTTATCAGACAATTTTGCTTTGCATCGTTCCGATAGTTCTTACTATTATCCTTGTTCTTCTTGCGCTTTTTGTTGTTACTATTTATTTCCCGAACCTTGAAAAATATCTCCAGGTTCTCTGTATGATTCCTTATACCATTCAGGGTGTTATCCTTTCCGTATCTATCCTTTCTCTTTACGGAAAAAGCGGAACTATCCTTGGGGAAAGAATGGTAATGCTCATAGGCGCTTATTGCATCATAATTCTTCCGCATATCTATCAGGGCATAAGAAACAGCATGCACGCTGTTAATATGCCGATGCTTCTTGAAGCGGCTGAAATGCTCGGTGCAAGCAAACTTTACGCTTTCTTCCGCGTAATCGTTCCAAACATTATAACCGGTATTACCGTATCTTCTCTTCTCGCGGTTGGTATCCTTTTCGGAGATTACGTTATTATCAGAAACCTTTCCGGAAGCGGAACCACCAATGTTCAGGTTTTCCTTTACCAGACCATGAAATATTCGAGCGCGGAATCTTCCGCGGTTTTCGTAGTCATCATGCTTATGACTTTCGCAATAACCGCTGTTGTTCTTTACCTCCAAAGCCGCAACAAACTTGAAAAAATCCAAAAAGAGGGGAGATAAGTTATAATGGCATATATTCGTTTTGAAAATTTAAATAAATCTTTCGGAGATAACCATGTTCTGAAAGATATTAATCTTGACGTTGAAAAGGGCGAGCTTGTAACCCTTCTTGGACCTTCCGGCTGCGGTAAATCAACTCTTCTTCGCTGCCTTTCCGGTCTTGAAAAAGTAACAAGCGGTAAAATCTATCTCGACGGAGTCGATATCACCGACGTTGACCCCCGTGACAGAGGAATCGGAATGGTTTTCCAGCAGTATTCTCTTTTCCCGAACATGAGCGTTAAAGATAACGTTGCTTTCGGTCTTAAAATGAAAAAAGTTCCGAAAGATGAAATCGATAAAAAAGTCAAACAGATGCTCGAAATCGTAGGTCTTTCCGACAAGATCGACCAGTTCCCGATGCAGCTTTCCGGCGGCCAGCAGCAGCGTGTTGCACTTGCAAGAGCAATCGTAACCGAACCGAAAGTTCTTCTTCTTGATGAACCGCTTTCCGCAATCGATGCTCTTCTTCGCCATAACCTCCAGATCGAGATCAGAAGAATTCAGAAGGAACTCAACATTACCACCATTTTCGTAACCCATGACCAGGACGAAGCAATGGTAATGTCCGATACCATTCATCTGTTCAATGCAGGTCACATTGAACAGTCCGGCAGCCCTGTAGATCTTTACGTTACTCCGAAAACCAAATTCACTGCTTCCTTCATCGGAAACTATAATCTGCTTCCCGCTGAAAAATTCGGAAAAGCATGCGGTGATGAAATTGATTGCAGTGACGTTGCCATCAGACCCGAAATCGTAAAACTCAGCAAAGAACCCGTTGAATCCGATACCTGCTACCAGATTAAAGGAAAAATCACCAGCTTTATTTCTCACGGCAACGTTATTCGTTTCCGCGTTGAGAATGAAGATATCTGGCTTAATTCCGATATCGTATTTGAACGTGAACTTGCTTTTGCTGAAGGCGATGAAGTTTATGCAACAGTTGAAAAAGACCTTGTAATCAAACTTTAAGCGCGTTATAATGTAAACGAAGCAGTACCGGGAAGCGTTTTGCTTCCCGGTTTGTTTAATTAAAAAATAATATTTTTTTGGAGGCAGTTATGACTAAAATTTATGCTCATCGTGGTTTTTCCGAAAAATATCCTGAAAATACAATGCTTGCTTTCAGAAAAGCAGCAGAAATCGGCGCAGAAGGTATTGAAATCGACGTTCATCTTACAAAAGACGGCGAACTTGTTGTAATGCATGATGAAAACACAATCCGCACCACCGGAGTTGATGCACTTATTAAAGACTTAACTCTTGAAGAATTCAAAGCTCTTGATGCCGGATTTGTAAAAAAAGGCGAATTTGAATTCGAAGCGCCGCCCACGCTCCGTGAAGTTTTTGAACTTATGGTCGAAACAGGGCTTGAATGCAACATTGAAATCAAAAGCGGAGTTTTTGAATATAAGGGAATCGAAAGAAAAGTTCTTGCTCTTATGGATGAATTCGGTCTTCGCGATAAAATTATTATCAGCTCCTTTAACCATTTTACCTGCACCCGTTTCAAAGAACTTGCTCCGGATGTAAAATGCGGTTTCCTTGAAGAAAGCTGGCTTATTCATCCCGGCGCATATACCAGAAACAGAGGGGTTGAATGCTTCCATCCTTTCTTCAACTGCCTTAACCATGAAAATATGCAGGATCTTCGCAACAACGGAATTGAAATCAACGCCTGGACCATAAACGATGAAGAGGATATGAAAAAAGCCCTTAAACTCCAGCTTGAAATTGCAATTACCAACAGACCGGAAAAATTCCTTGAAATCAGAAAGGAAGTATGCGGAGAATGATGCGCGTTGCACACAGAGGACTCGCAGGCCTTTACCCTGAAAACACAATGATTGCCTTCGAAAAATGCCTTGAATATGATCCGGAAGCCATTGAAATGGATGTTCAGATGACAAAGGACGGCGAGCTTGTTGTTTTCCATGACGAAGAAGTTTCCAGAACAACCGGAGCAAAAGGCTGGGTCAAAGATATGACTCTTGCTGAAATGCGCGAGCTTGATCCTTCCAACGGTTTTGATATTCACGACCAAAAGGTTCCGACCCTTGACGAATATTTTGACCTTGTTCAGGATAAAGACCTTTTTACTTTCGTTGAACTCAAAAACAGTTTCATTACATACGATGGAATGGAAGAAAAGGTTCTTGAATGTATCGACAGACATAATCTTCGGGAAAAAGTTATAATTTATTCTGCTAATCATTATTCTGTAATGAAATTCAAAGCAATGGCACCGGATATTGAAATCTGTTTCCCGTTTGATAACTGGATTTTTGATTACGGCGAATATTGCGAAAAGCGTAATGTTACCATTACCATTCCGTATCACTTTGCACTTACCCAGGAAATTATGGACGATTTCCATAAACACGGTGTAAAGGTATATCCCTGGACAGTTGATGAACCGGAGGAAATGCGCCGTATGCTCGATATGGGTGCGGACGGAATGCTTACAAACAGGGTGGATTTGCTTACCGAACTTAAATGAATATATAAAAAAGCCGCCAGATGGCGGCTTTTTTTATGTTTATTTATCTGCCGAAAAGTTTTGCAAGGGGTTCGATTACCTTTTTAAGATCCGCTATTGCTTCATTAAGGGTTTTGATGTCGATCTGTCCAATAGTTTTAAGAGCTTCATCTACGTCTTCGAGTGCTTTTGTAAGAGCATCTCCGCTTTCAGCGATAAGATTATTTGCGTTGTTAAGAAGTTCGGTAATGTTGGATTCTTCAAGAATCGTGTTGAGCTCTTTGGTAAGGACAGTAATTTCATCGATTGCGGAATTTGCCTGCTCAAGAACACCGCCTACCTGGGTGCTGAGGACAATAAGAGCAACCGCAACAACAAACATAAAAACAGCAACAACAATGGTTTGGGTTTTTACCATTTTTGCTTGTTTTTCCAAAAGCTCGGTTTGCTTCAGGCTTTCTTCATAAATAAGTTTCTGATAATCTTCGGTTTTTATAATTTCGTTATCCATCAACATAATCTCCTTTACATGATAAAATCAACTATTCCGAAGGAAAGAATTCCCATAATTATTCCACAGGTTATAACGCCGAGAAGAATTGCAAATGTGGATTTTACAACGCGAAGCTGCATAAGAGTTGCAATAAGAGATGCAGTCCAGGCTCCGGTTCCGGGAAGAGGAATTGCAACAAAAGCAAAAAGTCCAAAAAGTTCGGCATTTCGTACTTTTTCGGCTTTTTTATTGCCGCGGTCAATTATCTTTTGAAAAATCCAACCTATTTTATTAATTTTAGAAAGATAAACAAGAACTGTTTTTGCAAATTTTATTAAAAAAGGAACGGGCAGGATATTTCCGATAACACAACAAATTAAAGAAGGGAGAAAAGGCATTTCCGCAACAGCGGCATAAATCATTGCTCCGCGAAGTTCAACAAGAGGAACCATCGAAATCAAAAACAAGTAGATATAATCCTGCAACAGCTCACCTCCGTTTAAGGCTATATATATATTCTAAATGATAATAACATAAAAGTAAAGTAAAATAAATATTATAAAAAGTCTTTTATTTATATCGGTTTTGTGGTAATATTAATCTGTATTTTTATGACCGGGAGGTTAATATGAAAAAATTTCTTTCTATTTTGCTTGCAATTTTGATTATGATTTCCGCTTTTGCCGGATGTTCCGAAGAAAAACCGGAAGAAGTTGAACCGCCGAAAGAAGTGGAAAGTGAAATTATTGTTTCCGCTTTGCAAAAAACAATTACCGCGGTTATATATGACAGCGGTGAAGATGAAGATTTCTGGAAAGAAGTAAAATCTTTGTTTGAAAGTGCAAATCAGGGAATTACTTTAAATATGATAGTAAGCAAAGATGCTGCTTATGAAGTGCGTGACAGAATTCTTGCGGGAAATTCTCCGGATTTTGTATATCTTCCTTCTTCTGAAGAATCCGGTGTAACGACTGCCCTTATTAAGGATAAGGCTCTTCTTTCTCTTGAATCTGTTGAATCTTCCGCACCGGACGGAATTTTTGATAACAATGCCTGCAAACCTTATGAAGACAAAGCAACCTATCTTGCACCGCTTTTTGTTGAAACCGAAGGACTTATTTATAACAAAGAAACCCTTTCTTCCAACGGTTTTTCAATTCCCCAGACCTGGGACGACTTTATTTCCATTGCAAAAGCATGCGATAACAAAAACATAAAATTCTTTACCTATGCAGGTGCTGATCCGGATGAATATGTAAATATTTTTGCGTCAGCTCTTGTTCCGGTGATCGGAACCTCAGAGATGAATAAAATTCTTGTTTGTGAAGAAGAAGCATGGAAAAACGAGAATGTAAAAACTTTCATCGAAAAGATTGAAAGTGTTACCAAACTTGTCGTTTCAGGAAGCAGCACAAAAAGCAAAGCTGATACAATGGAAAATCTTAAAGAGGGAAAAGCACTCTTTATTTCCGGAAACAGCAAAGATCTTGAAGAACTTAACAAAGACGGAGAAAAATATGCAATATGCAATTATCCTTCCATCAGCGGTTCTTCGGTAAAAACTGTTTCTTTCACGGAAATGTATATTCCGGTTGAAGCCAAAGAAGCTGAAACAGCAAAACAGTTTATGTCTTTCCTTTACAGCGAAACCGTTGCAAACCTTGCGAAAGAAAAACTCGGAAAAGAAATTCCGTTAAGCGGAACTACTGTTATAGCTCCGGAATTTGCGGTAAAATCTTCTGCAAATCCCACGCTTTCCGATGAATTCTGTGACCTTGTTGTTGATGTTTTCAAAGGAAACGCAACTTCTGAAAACTTTGCGGAAAAAATGCTTGAATATATCAAAGAATATTGACATCATAATTCAAAAGGAGACATAAAATAAATGGATAAACCTAAATTTTATATAACAACGGCCATTGCTTATACTTCCAGAAAACCACATATCGGCAACAGCTATGAAATTGTTCTTACCGATGCTATTGCAAGATATAAAAGAATGCAGGGATATGATGTCTTTTTCCTTACCGGCACTGATGAGCATGGTCAGAAAATTGAAAAATATGCCGCAGATTCCGGTGTAACTCCGAAAGAATATGTTGATAAAGTTGCCGGCGAGATCAAGGAAATTTGTGACCTTCTGAACACAACCTATGATCATTTCATCAGAACTACCGATGATTATCATGAAAAAACTGTTCAGAAAATTTTCAAAAAACTTTATGATCAGGGCGACATTTATAAAAGCGAATACGAAGGTCTTTATTGCACCCCGTGTGAATCTTTCTGGACCGAAAGCCAGCTTGTTGACGGAAAATGCCCCGACTGCGGACGCGAAGTTGGAAAAGCGAAAGAAGAAGCATATTTCCTCCGCCTTTCCAAATATCAGAAGCAGCTTGAAGAATTCATTGAAAATAACGAAAACTTCATTTATCCTGAAGCACGCAAAAAAGAGATGCTCAACAACTTCATCAAACCCGGTCTTCAGGATCTCTGTGTTTCCAGAACCTCTTTCAAATGGGGTGTTCCGGTAACTTTTGATGATAAACATGTAATTTACGTTTGGATCGATGCTCTTTCCAACTATATCACCGCTCTTGGATATGATCCTGACGGAAGTTCCGAACAGTATAAAAAATACTGGCCCGCAGATGTTCATATCATCGGAAAAGACATCGTAAGATTCCACACAATTTATTGGCCTATCATGCTTATGGCTCTTGGTGAACCGCTTCCGAAACAGGTTTACGGTCATCCCTGGCTTCTTTTCGGCGAAGACAAAATGTCCAAATCCCGCGGCAACGTAATTTATGCCGATGACCTTACCAAAGTTTTCGGCGTTGACGCAGTTCGTTATTATCTTCTTACCGAAATGCCTCACGCAAACGACGGTTCCATCACTTATGAAGCGATGATCGACAGATTCAACACCGACCTTGCGAACACCCTCGGAAACCTTGTCAACCGCACCGTCGCAATGCAGAACAAATATTTCGAAGGCGTAATCCAGTCTCCGGATTGCGGCGGCGAATTTGACGATGACCTCAAAGCTACCGCAAAGAAAGCAATCGAAGGCTTTGACAAAAACCTTTCCGAATATAAAATGAGCGATGCCATAGACTGCATTATGGATCTTGCGCGCCGCTGCAACAAATATATTGACGAAACAATGCCCTGGGCTCTTGCGAAAGACGAAAGCAAGAAGGAAAGACTCGGAACGGTTCTTTATAACCTCCTCGAAGGAATCAGAATCCTTTCCGTGCTTATTGCTCCCATTATGCCCGAAACCACCAAGAAAATTGCGGAACAGCTTGGTCTTGAAGAACAGACTTATGAAAGCATTCAGACTTTCGGCGGACTTGAAGCAGGCAAAAAAGTCGGCGTTGCAACCCCTCTTTTCTCCAGAATCGATGCTGAAAAACTTATTGCTGAACTGGAAGCGGCACATAAAGCACAGCTTGAAGCAGAAAAAGCGGAAGAAAAACCCGCAATTGAACTCCAGCCCGAAATTGTTATCGATGATTTTACCAAAGTTGAACTTCGCGTAGCGAAAATTCTTGAATGCGAAAAAGTTCCGAAAGCAAAAAAACTTTATAAAATCCAGCTTGATGACGGAATGGGCGGACGCCAGATTGTTTCCGGAATTGCACAGCATTATACCCCCGATGAACTCATCGGAAAGAAAATCGTTGTTGTTGCAAACCTTAAACCCGCAAAACTCTGTGGAGTTGAATCCAACGGAATGCTTCTTGCAGGCGACAGGGAAGACGGCTCCGTTTGCGTAACCTTTATTGATGATTCCGTACCGGTAGGAACGAGGCTTCATTAATGGAATATAAAGGAATCTTCGATACCCATGCTCATTATGATGACGAAAGATTTGACGAGGATCGCGACACCGTGCTCAAAAACGTTTTTGAGCACGGCGTTTCCTTGATAGTTGATCCCGCGTGCGATCTTGAAACCTGTGAAAAGACGCTTGAACTTTCGTCGAAATATGATTTTGTTTATTCTGCTGTCGGGGTTCATCCTCATTCCGCCGAAAGCGACGGAAACGGCGATTGGCTTGAAAAAATAAGAGAATTTGCAAAAAACAAAAAAGTTGTTGCAATCGGAGAAATCGGTCTTGATTATCATTATGATTTTTCTCCGAGAGAAAAGCAGAAAGAGGTTTTTGCCGCCCAGCTTCAACTTGCAAATGAACTTGATTTGCCTGTAATAATCCACGACAGGGAAGCCCACGCGGACACACTTGAACTTGTTAAAAAATACCGCCCGAAGGGAATTATTCATTGTTTTTCCGGTTCTGCGGAAACGGCAAAGGAATTTCTTAAACTTGGAATGTATTTAGGTTTCACCGGTTCTGTAACTTTTAAAAATGCAAGCAAGCTTTTGCTTGCTGCGGAAGTTGTTCCGGAAGACAGAATTCTTCTTGAAACGGATTGCCCATATATGGCGCCGGTTCCATACAGAGGACAGAGATGCGACAGCAGTTTTATTCCCGCAACAGCGGAAAGACTTGCGGAAATTCGCGGAACAGATGCACAGACCCTTATTGACAGAGCAAGAGAAAACGGAATGAGAATTTACGGAATCAATGCGGAGGATTAATTTATGAGAATAAGAAGAAAACCCTGGGCAAGACCGGAACTTGCCGAATGGGAAAACTGTATTGATGTTCCGGCAGAAAACAGAGGAAAGTGGAAATCCCTTTTTAAAAACGACGCACCGATGATGCTTGAACTCGGCTGCGGAAAAGGCGGTTTTATTTCAAAGCTTGCGGTAGCAAACCCGGATATCAACTATATTGCAGTTGATATCAAAAGTGAGATGCTCGGTCTTGCAATGAGAAATATCAAGCGGGAATATGCCGAAGCAAACAGGGAAGTGGATAACGTTTATATTTTCAGTCAGGAAATTATGCTTATCAGCAAAGTTTTTTCCAATGAAGATATGTTCGACAGAATATATATAAACTTCTGCAATCCTTGGCCGAAAACCCATGACCATAAAAAACGCCTTACTCATAACAACCAGCTTATGCAGTACCGTGAATTTTTGAAAGATGGCGGCGAAATTCGTTTTAAAACCGATAATGACGATCTCTTCCTTTCTTCAAAAAGATATTTTGCGGAATGCGGTTTTGAACTTACTTTTGTAACGGAAGACCTTCATAATTCCGGTTTTGATGATAACATTGAAACCGAACATGAAAAGATGTTTTCCGAGCAAGGAATACCGATAAAATTCCTCATCGCTAAAAAATTAACAATCAATCCTGCTGAAAAACAGGGCAGTGAGTCCAAAATTTGTGCTGAAAAGGTCGAAAATTGTGACGAAAAGCCTGAAAATATGAACGAAAATTAAAAAATTACATATATTTTGAAAAATATGTGTAAAAATGATTGACTTTTATATTTGTATGGTATAAAATATTGTTAGCACTCAAAAAGAAAGAGTGCTAATCGGAATTGTTTTCAATAAATAACATATATTTAGGAGGATTTCCAATGAACGTAAAACCCCTTGGAGACAGAGTTGTTATTAAAATGGTAGATTATGAAGAAAAAACCAAAGGCGGTCTTTTCATCACTGCAACTGCACAGGATAAACCCGAAGTTGCTGAAGTTATCGCTGTTGGTCCCGGCGGCATGGTTGACGGAAAAGAAGTTGAAATGCAGCTTAAAGTCGGCGACCACGTAATCATGGGCAAATATGCCGGCACTACCGTTAAAATTGACGGCGAAGAAATCATTATCCTTTCTCAGAACGACATTCTTGCCGTTGTTGAAGACTGATTTTAATTTTAGTTAATTATTTTCGGAGGTATTATATATGGCAAAACAGATGCTTTACGGCGATGATGCCAGAAGAGCTCTTCAGGCTGGTATCGACAAACTCGCAAATACTGTAAAAATCACTCTTGGCCCCAAAGGCTGCAACGTAGTTCTTGATAAAAAATTCGGAACTCCTATGATCTGCAACGACGGTGTTACCATTGCAAAAGAGATTTCTCTTCCGGATCCTTTTGAAAACATGGGCGCACAGATCGTTAAAGAAGTTGCTGAAAAAACCAACGATGCAGCAGGCGACGGTACCACCACCGCAACCATCCTTGCACAGGCTCTCGTTCGCGAAGGTATGAAAAACGTTACCGCAGGTGCAAACCCCATGCTCGTAAAACGCGGTATTCAGAAAGCTGTTGACGCAGCAACCACCGCTGTTATCGGCAACGCAAAAGCTGTTTCCGGTTCCCAGGATATTGCAAGAGTTGCAACCATTTCCTGCGGCGATCCCGAACTCGGCGAACTTATTGCAAAAGCAATGGAAAAAGTAACCACCGATGGTATTATCACTGTTGAAGACAGCAAAACCGCAAACACCTATATCGAAGTTGTTGAAGGTATGGAATTCGACCGCGGCTATCTTTCTCCTTATATGGTAACCGACGCAGACAAAATGGTTGCAATCATTGAAGACTGCTCCATTCTTCTTGTTGAGAAAAAAATCTCCTCCTTCCAGGAACTTGTTCCGATTCTTGAACAGACCATGAAGGCGGGCAAAAAACTTCTTATCGTTGCAGAAGATATCGAAGGCGATGCTCTTACCAACCTTATCGTCAACAAACTCCGCGGAACTCTAAATGTTTGCTGCGTAAAAGGCCCCGGCTTCGGTGACAGAAGAAAAGAAATGCTTCTTGATATTGCCGCTCTTACCGGTGCAACCCTTGTTTGCGATGATATCGGTCTTAACCTCCAGGATGTTAAACTTAACCACCTCGGTTTTGCTAAAAAAGTTAAAGTTGATAAAGACAAAACCCTTATCGTTGACGGCGCAGGTTCCAAAGACGAAATTCAGGGCCGTATCGCAGTTATCAAAGCTTCCTATGAAACTGCACACAGTGATTATGACCGTGAAAAACTCCAGGAAAGACTTGCTAAACTTGTTGGCGGCGTAGCAGTTGTTAAATGCGGCGCAGCAACCGAAACCGAAGCAAGAGAAAAGAAACTCCGTATCGAAGACGCTCTTAACGCAACCAAAGCAGCAGTTGAAGAAGGTATCGTAGCAGGCGGCGGCGTTGCTCTTGTTAACGTAATCGGCGAAGTTGAAAAACTTCTTGCACACACTTCCGGCGATGAAAAAACCGGTGTTGCAATCGTTGTTCGCGCTCTTGAAGAACCGATGCGTCAGGTTGCAGTAAACGCAGGTCTTGACGGTTCCGTTGTTGTTGATAAAGTTCGCCGTTCCAGAAAAGTCGGCTATGGTTTCAACGTATTTACCGAAGAATTCACCGATATGATCGAAGCAGGTGTTGTTGACCCCGTTAAAGTAACCCGCAGCGCACTCAACAATGCAGCTTCCGTTGCATCCATGGTTCTTACCACCGAAAGCCTTGTAACCGAAATCCCCGAATATCAGGGCAGATTCATCAACGAGGTTCAGGAAAAAATGCACCAGGTTCCGAAACCCTCCGGCAACTGGTAATCACAAAACAAAAAATAAAAAGGCTTCCCGGAAGGGAAGCCTTTTTTGTGTTAATATCTGATTTTTATAAAACCTTCACATCCGGTTTCGGAATACGGAAGAAAACCGCAGGATTTATAAAATTCAACAGTTTTTTCGGTTTTGTCTGTAACAAGCTGGGTCTGATAAACTTTCGGATAAAAACCGAGCATGGATTTAAGAAGTTTTGTTCCGATTCCTTTTCTCTGATATTCCGGAAGGACCAGAATATCCTGAATAAAAAGAACGGAATATCCATCGCCGACGGCACGGATTATTCCAACAAGCTTTTCTTCATCATGAGCACCGAGAATTTTTAATGAATGCTCAAATGCGTGCTCGAGCATTCCGGGACGGCTTGTGTATGAGCACCAGCCGACGCTGTTATACAAATTCAGAATTTCATCAGCATTATATTTTACATATTCTTTTATTGTAATTTCCATAAGTTCTCCTTTCGATTTTAAAATCAAAAGGGAACAAAACGCAGTCTCATAAAGAAACCTCCTTTAAGAAAAAAGCCGCCAAAAGGCGGCTTTTTTAGTTTATTCTTCAACTTTTCCAAGCTGACGGTCAAGCCAGGTGGAAGCAAGGTCCAAAGCGGCATAAAGACCATCGCGCTCGGCGCGTTTAACAACCATTTCGGTGGGTGCGGCGTTGGGGTCGGTGGACATCATCTGAAGGGTGATGTGGCCGGCAACTTCGGTTCCGGCAGCGGTTGTGGTGTTGTTTATCTGGAGCATAACAACATAAGCGTCGCGCATATCTCCGTAATAAAGAATTTTTTTGCTGCGAACAAGGGGACGGCCCTTATAGGTCATAAACTGTTCAGACATATTTTCCTCCAAATATCAATCATTAAGATAAGTTTTAACAAGGATCTGGAGAAGCTCATCGCGGTCGATTCTGCGGATAAGGCTTCTTGCGTTGTTATGGGTGGTGATGTATGTGGGGTCTTCGGAAAGGATATATCCGACAATCTGGTTGATGGGGTTGTATCCTTTCTGGCGGAGTGCATCATAAACAGTTGTAAGAATTGCTTTTATTTCTTTTTCTTTGTCTTCTCTGATAGAAAAGGAAATGGTAGGTTCGTTCACGGAAAATCCTCCTCTCGTTTTTGCATCTTTGCAAAACATAAAATTATCACATATATATTTTACATCAAAATCATTATTATAGCAAGAGATGTTATGCAAAATTTTATTAAATTTTGTTTATATATTTCCTTTTTACTATATGAAATAATTTTGCCTTGTGTTATAATAAATAAAAATACGGTGCCGAAAAAATGGTTTTTCTGCCAGAAAACAGAAAAGGGGAAAGCTTTATGGCAAAACTTTATTTCAAATACGGTGCAATGGGAAGTTCAAAATCCGCCCAGGCGCTTATCGCAAAATATAATTACGAAGAACGCGGAATGAAGGTTTGGCTTATCAAACCCAAGACTGATACAAGGGACGGCGCAAGCATTATTAAATCCAGAATCGGTCTTTATGCCGAAGCGGAACAGGTCGGACTCAGCGACAGTATCAAGGAACTTTTTGCAAAACATGAAGATTGCAACGTTATTATTGCCGATGAATCTCAGTTTTTTGCTCCGGAACAGATCGATGAGCTCCGCGATATAGTTGACGAAATGAATATTCCGGTAATGTGCTTCGGGCTTCGTACCGACTTTGTAACGAAACTTTTCCCGGGAAGCATGCGACTTTTTGAAGTAGCGGATTCCATCACTGAAATCAAAACCATCTGCGATTGCGGAGCAAAGGCAACCGTAAACGCAAGAATGGACGATGAAGGACATATCGTTACCGTGGGCGATCAGGTTTGCCTTGGCGGAAACGACAGATATATTGCAATGTGCCATAAATGCTGGAAAAAAGCCATTGCCGAACAGAAATAAGGAGGTAACATCAATGTCAAATTATCCTACTCCCCATATTAACGCAACACCTTCCGATTTTGCAAAAACCGTTCTCATGCCGGGAGATCCTCTTCGCGCAAAATTTGTTGCGGAAACTTATCTTGAAAACGCAAAACTTGTTAACAATGTCCGCGGAGTACAGGGCTATACAGGTACATATAAAGGTGTTCCGGTTTCTGTAATGGCAAGCGGAATGGGAATGCCCTCCATGGGACTTTACAGCTATGAACTTTTCAATTTCTTTGATGTTGATAATATTATCAGAATCGGTTCCGCCGGAGCAATCGTTCCTTATGTAAACATGAGAAGCGTTGTTATTGCCCAGGGTGCCTGCCACGATTCCAATTACGCAAACAACTTCGGACTTCCGGGCGCATTTGCTCCGATTTCCGATTTTGGCCTTCTTTCTGCCTGCGTTGAAACCGCAAAGGAAAAAGGTATTGATTATAACGTAGGTAATATTGTTTCTTCTGATATTTTCTATAATGACGACCTCAATGAAAAATGTGTCGGAATGCCGGTTTTTGAACGTTGGGCAAAAATGGGCGTCCTTGCCTGCGAAATGGAATCTGCGGCTCTCTTTATGAATGCTGCAAGAGCAGGAAAACATGCTCTTTCCGTTTGCACAATTTCCGACAGCCTTGTAACCGGAGAAAATATTTCTTCCGAAGAACGTCAGACTTCTTTCCATGATATGATAACCCTTGTTCTTGATACTGTTGTAAAAATCAGCAAATAAAACACAAATTAAAAAATAGGGGATAGCTTAAAATGTTTGTTATAGGAATTGCCGGAGGAACCGGAAGCGGTAAAACCACTTTTACTGAAACTATTGTTGAAAAATTCAGCGAGTATGTTACGGTTATTCATCATGATAACTACTATAAAGTTCAGGATCATCTTTCTTATGAAGAAAGATGCAAAACAAATTATGATCATCCGGATTCTTTCGACACCGCTCTTATGATAGAACATATAAAAAAGCTTCGCGGCGGAGAGTCTGTTGAAGAACCGGTTTATGATTATACCGTTCATAACCGTGACAAAAGCAAAACAATTACGCTTAATCCAACTGATATTCTTATCATTGACGGAATACTTATTCTTGAAAACAAAGAACTTTGTGACCTTATGGATATGAAGATTTTTGTAGATACAGATGCGGATATCCGTCTTGGAAGAAGAATTCTTCGTGATATGAACGAAAGGGGAAGAAGCCTTGAATCGGTTCTTACCCAGTATCAGACAACTGTTAAACCCATGCACGAAAAATTTGTTGAACCCAGCAAGAAAAACGCCGATATAGTTATTCTTGAGGGCGGAAAAAACAAAGCTGCGATAGATCTTTTCTGTGGATATATAAGAGAATATATCGGAAAACACTGATAATTGTTGAAAAAACGCACTGAAAAGTGCGTTTTTTTATTGAAGAAGCATGAAAATTTGATGTTAAATAATAAATCGACTTGAACTTATTTTTAGAATGTGTTATATTAAAGGTACTGTGAAAAAATATTACACAGGGGAGGAAAATTAAAATGAAAAAAATTCTTGCACTTCTTCTCGCTCTTGTTATGATGCTCTCTCTTGCAGCATGCGGAACTGAGCCCGAAGAACCCGAAGAACCCAACGCACCTGTAGAAGGCGGCGAAGAAACCGAAGAACCCGAAGAACCCGCTGGCGAAGAAGTTGCTGTTGCAATGATCACCGACTACGGCGATATCACTGACCAGTCCTTCAACCAGACCACTTATGAAGCTTGCAAAGAATTTGCAGAAGCTGAAGGTCTTGCATTCGAGTACTTCAAACCCGCAACCGACTCTGACGATGACCGTATCGCACAGATCGAAAACGCAATCGACAGCGGTTACAACGTAATCGTAATGCCCGGTTTTGCATTTGCAAACGCAATCATCGCAACTGCAGATGAATATCCTGAAGTAAAATTCGTAGCACTCGACGTTTCTGAATTCGACCTCACCGGCAACGGCTGGACCATTCCCGAAAACGTATATTCTGCAGTATACCAGGAAGAAATTTCCGGTTATTTCGCAGGTTATGCAGCAGTTAAACTCGGTTACACCAAACTCGGTTACTGCGGCGGTATGGCTGTTCCTGCAGTTCTCAGATTCGGATATGGCTTCCTTCAGGGCGCAGACGCAGCAGCAGTTGAAACCGGTGCTGACGTAAGCGTTGTATGGGGCTATGCAAACCAGTTCTACGGCGATGCTGACATCACTGCAGTTATGGATACCTGGTACGGTGAAGGCACCGAACTCGTATTCGCATGCGGCGGCGGCGTTTACACTTCTGTTGCTGAAGCAGCAGCAAAAGTTGGCGGCAAAGTTATCGGCGTTGACGTTGACCAGGCTCCCATCATCGATGGTCTCTATGGCGAAGGCATGACTGTAACTTCCGCAATGAAAGGTCTTGCACCTACTGTTAAAACCGTTCTCGGCAGAATCGTTGCTGGCGAATTCGTAGGCGCCACTGTTGAAAACCTCGGTCTTGTTTCCGAAGTTTCTGCAGACAACTACGTACAGCTTCCTGCTTCCACTCAGTGGGCTGAAGGCTTCACCGAAGAAGATTACAACGCTCTCGTAGCAGCAATCTACAATGGCGAAATCGTTGTTAACAACGACATCACCATCACTGCTGCTGACAACTGCACCGTTGTTACTGTTAACGATCTCGGCAACCTCAAATAATTTTTATCACAGTATTAAAAAAAGGACAGGCTTCGTGCCTGTCCTTTTTCTTTTTAGTTATAAATAAATTTTGCTTGTATTTAATCGAATTATGTAGTATTATGATTATAACTATAAGTCAAAATAGGAGGGACGGTAGAGTTGGAGAATCAATATGCAATAGAGATGCTTCATATTACCAAAAAATTCCCCGGAATCATCGCCAACGATGACGTAACTATCCAGCTTAAAAAAGGCGAGATACACGCTCTTCTTGGCGAAAACGGTGCCGGTAAATCCACTTTGATGAGCGTTCTTTTCGGCCTTTATCAGGCAGAAGAGGGTATTATCAAAAAAGACGGTAAAGAAGTACATATCAAAAACCCCAACGATGCAAATGATCTTGGTATCGGAATGGTACATCAGCATTTCAAACTTGTTGAATGTTTCACTGTTCTTGATAACATTATCATGGGCGTTGAACCTAACAAATTCGGCTTCCTTCAGAAAAAAGAAGCCAGAGAGAAAGTTGTTGAACTTTCCGAAAAATACGGTCTTCATATAGACCCTGATGCTTACATTGAGGATATTACCGTTGGTATGCAGCAGCGTACCGAAATCCTTAAAATGCTCTACCGCGAAAATGAAATTCTTATTTTCGACGAACCCACCGCGGTTCTTACCCCCCAGGAAATTGATGAACTTATGCAGATTATGAAGAACCTTGCGGCGGAAGGAAAATCCATCCTCTTCATTTCTCATAAACTCAACGAGATCAAAGCTGTTGCAGACCGTTGCAGCGTTCTCAGAAAAGGTAAATATATCGGTACTGTTGATACCAAGGACGCAACTATTGAGGAACTTTCCGCAATGATGGTAGGCCACAACGTAAACCTTCACGTTCAGAAAGAAGAGAGCGTTCCCGGTGATGTTGTTCTAGATATCGAAAACATGACCGTTGCTTCCAAAATGCATAAAAATAACGCAGTTAAAAATGTATCCCTTAAGGTACATCGCGGCGAAGTTGTTTGTATCGCAGGTATCGACGGAAACGGTCAGACCGAATTTGTTTATGGTCTTACCGGTCTTGAACCTCTTGTTAACGGAAAAATCACCCTTTGCGGCGAAAATATCACAAAAGCTCCCATCCGCAAAAGACTTCTTTCCGGCATGAGCCATATTCCGGAAGACAGACATAAACACGGTCTTGTTCTTGACTATCCGCTTGATTACAACTGTGTTCTCCAGCGTTATTTTGAACCTGAATTTACCGATAAATTTGGTTTCCTCAAAAAAGGCAATATCAGAAAATATGCTGAAAAACTTATCGAACAGTATGATGTTCGTTCCGGTCAGGGTGCGATAACCATTGCAAGAAGCATGTCCGGCGGTAACCAGCAGAAAGCAATTGTTGCCCGTGAGATTGATAAAAACCCCGAACTTCTTATCGCTGTTCAGCCCACCCGTGGACTTGACGTAGGTGCAATTGAATATATCCATAAACAAATTATTGCACAGCGCGATTCAGGAAAAGGCGTTCTTCTTGTTTCCCTTGAACTTGATGAGGTTATGGACGTTTCCGACCGTATCCTTGTTATGTATGAAGGCGAAATCGTCGGCGAACTTAATCCCAAAACCACAACCGAAGATGAACTTGGTCTTTATATGGCCGGTGCAAAGAGAGATGAGGTGAAAGCATGATCAAGAAAATTTTAAGAAATGAGGCTTTCCAGTCTCTGTTTGCTTCTCTTATCTGCATTATTCTTGGTGTTTTGGTCGGTTATGTTGTTCTTCTTTTCATCAACCCCACCGGCGCAGGTGAAGCAATTTCCGAAGTTCTCAAAAACTTCTTCCATTATTCCAAAACTAACCTTCAGCTTAAAAACTTCGGTAACACCCTTGTAAAAACAGCTCCGCTTATTATGTGCTCTCTTTCTATTCTTTTTGCATATAAAGTCGGTCTTTTCAACATCGGTGCTCCCGGTCAGTATTGCGTCGGTATCTGCGTAAGCCTTTACTGCGCACTTTCTCTCGGACTCGGTTGGGTTCCCTGCATGATCATTGCGGCAGTTTGCGGTGCTCTTTACGGCGCAGTTGTAGGTCTTCTTAAAGCTTACTGCAACGTTAACGAAGTTATTTCCGGTATTATGCTTAACTGGATTGCTCTTTACAGCACCAATATGATTCTTACTCCTGTAAAAGAGGTAACCAGCCCCTATACTTTCCATCTTGACGTTGAAGCTCCGCAGGCAATTCTTCCCACTCTCGGACTTGAAAAATTCTTTGCAGGAAACGAAAGGGTTACCATTGCTCTTCCGCTTTCCATTATTGCCGCGGTTGTTATTCTTATCATTCTCGATAAAACCAAATTCGGTTATGAACTCAAGGCAACCGGTTTTAACAAAAACGCCGCAAAATATTGCGGTATGGCAGAGAAGAGAAACATCATCGTAACTCTTATGATTTCCGGCGGAATTGCCGCTCTCGGCGCTTCCTTCCTTTATCTTACCGACTTCGAGCAGTGGTCCTGCACATCTTCCGCAGTTCCCGCAATGGGCTTTAACGGAATTGCAGCTGCATTCCTCGGCGGTCTTAACCCCATCGGCGCAATTTTCTCTTCCTATTTCATTCAGCACATTACCAACGGCGGTGCATTTGTTGATAAAACCATGTATTGCTCCCAGATTTCCGACCTTATTTCCGCAATCATCATTTATCTTTGCGGCTTCGTATTCTTCATCAAATATGCAATGAACTATCTTATTGACAAAACCGAAGAAAAACAGGCCATTAAAGCAAAAGCTGCTGCGGAAGCAAATACTCAGGAAGGAGGCGATAAATAATGTTATTACTTATTCAGTACACATTGATTTTTGCCTCGGTTCTTCTTCTTGTTGCTCTCGGCGGATGCTTTGCTGAACATTCCGGCGTTATCAACCTCGGTCTTGAGGGTATCATGGTAATCGGTGCACTCGGCGGCGCTCTTATGATGAGATACGCTCCGGACAGCATGGGCGCTTTCGGACTTATAATCTGTGTTCTTCTTGCCGCAATTGCTTTTGGTGTCGCCTATTCTTCGCTGCTTGGCGTAGCCTGCATCAACTTCAAAGCTAACCAGACTATCGTCGGTACTGCAATGAATATGCTCGGTACTGCGGCGGCAACCGTTATCGTAAAAGCTATCAATACCGCAACCAACCCCAACGACGTTTCTTCCACCATTCAGTATGTTGATGAGAAAAAACAGTTTATCGTAAATATTGGCGATTTCGAATTCAACTGGTTCATGGCTGTCGCGGTTATCGGACTTGTTGTTGCTTATATCACTCTTTATAAGACCAAATTCGGTCTTCGCCTTATGGCTTGCGGTGAACATCCCCAGGCAGCAGACAGCGTTGGTATCAACGTTTATAAAATGCGCTGGGCAGGCGTTCTTATTTCCGGTGTATTCGGCGGTCTTGGCGGTATCTGCTATATTCTTTCCGGTGTTTCCGAATGGAAATTTGAAAACGGTGTAGCAGGCTTCGGTTTCCTTGCTCTCGCGGTTATGATCTTCGGTCAGTGGAAACCTACCAGAATCGCTATGGCAGCGGTTATCTTCGGTTTCTTCCGTGCACTTTCCAACGTTTACTTCGGATTTGAATTTCTTGTCAGCCTCAATATTCCGGGCTCCATTTACAATATGCTGCCCTATATCATCTGCCTTATTGTTCTTGCATTTACTTCCAAAAAATCCAGAGCACCTAAAGCAGAAGGTATTCCTTACGACAAAGGACAGAGATAATATTTCATTTATCAAAACAGCCGTAAAGTTTAAAAACTTTACGGCTGTTTTTTGTTTGATTACTTTTTGGGGATAAAAGCCGGGTTGAATGCGTAATAGTTTTTGCTGTTGAGTCCGTCAAGAACATGTTCAAGACTTTCGCCAAAGCGCTGATAATGAACAATTTCCCGTTCACGGAGGAATTTAATTACGTCGCGGACGTCCGGGTCATCACAAAGGTTGAGAATGTTGTCATAAGTTTTTCTTGCCTTTTGTTCTGCGCCCATATCTTCGTGAAGGTCTGCAATGGGATCACCGGTGGACTGAATTGTTGCCGCGGTCCAGGGTACTCCGTTTGCATCGACCGGATATATTCCGACGGTGTGGTCAACAAAATAAGGCGCGAAGCCGCTTTTTTCAATTTCCGACATCGAAAGATTTCTTGTAAGCTGGTGGACAATGCTTGCGATCATTTCCATGTGGGCAAGTTCTTCGGTGCCGATATCAGTAAGGGTCGCCTTGACTTTGTCATTCGGCATTGCGTAACGCTGATTCAGATAACGCATGGAAGCTCCGAGTTCGCCGTCTGGTCCGCCAAGCTGGGTTATAATGATTTTTGCCATTGCCGGATCGCATTTTGATATTTTTACAGGATGCTGAAGTTTCTTTTCATAAATCCACATATATCATACCTCCTCATATTCCCAGGGCCAGGGACCTTCGATCCATTGCCATGTGTTCTGACCGGTGTAATCTTCGTGACGGAGCATTCCGAATTTTTCCGTATATTCCTCCGCGGCTTTTTTTCTCATTTCAAGATGCTTTTTATAAAAAGCAAGCGCTTCGGCACAATTCGGGTGTGTATCAAGAAACAAAGATGTTTCCGCAAGAATAAAATCACAGGTTGCAATTCTTGAAAGAAGAGTTTTTTGTTCGTTCATTCTGTTGCCTTTCTGCCGAGATAAGGCAAATCAAGAGCAGGGAAGAGCGTTCCGCGGGAAAGAGCTGTCGCGCCGTCATAAACATTGCACCAGGCCTGGGAAGGAACTTTTGCCATGGCAAGAACCCCTTCGTTGCTTCCGCAGAAGCAAGGCTGATTAATATTGCCGTTGTTTTCCATAAAATCTATCTCCTGAAAAAATTGTAATACACATTTTGCTGTGCAGTATATATTATGTTAAACCGAAAAACGGCGGGACAAATTTTATAAAAACGCGTTTTTTGGAAAATAAATATCAAAAAAACGAAATAAAAAAATATTTTTTTGAAAAATGATATTGCAAATTTTAATATTATAATTATAATATATAATATATAAAAGCGTAAAACTATAAAAACTTCATGGAGGAACTTGACATGCCTGAAATCACTTATAAAATCACCGAAGAATGCGGCGTAATTTCCGAAAACTCCAGAGGCTGGACCAAAGAACTCAACCTTGTAAGCTGGAATGACCGTCCTGCAAAATACGATATCCGCGAATGGGCTCCCGATCACAGCAGAATGGCAAAAGGTCTTACCTTTACCGCTGAAGAACTCGGCGAACTCCGCAGACTTCTTGAAAACCTCGATCTTCCCACCGAAGATCTTCCGGACTGATTTAAAAAATCCGGCGACAGACCAAAAGAGATTTGTCCAATAACGGGCATTTCCCACGATTGACAAAACGGGGAACTGTCCGTTTTTTATGTTTATTTATTCCGGGAAACCAATCCCACAAGGAAGGAAGAAAAAATTTTGATTCGTGAAGATTTAAGAAACGTTGCAATTATTGCCCACGTTGACCACGGCAAAACCACTATTGTTGATGAAATGCTCAAACAGAGCGGAACTTTCCGTGATAACCAGGTTGTTGAAGACCGCGTTATGGACTCCGGCGACCTTGAGCGCGAAAGAGGCATTACCATTCTTGCAAAAAACACTTCCGTTCATTACAACGGAGTAAAAATCAATATCATCGATACTCCCGGACACGCAGACTTCGGCGGCGAAGTTGAACGTGTTCTTAAAATGGTAGATGGTGTAATCCTTCTTGTTGATGCAGCAGAAGGCCCCATGCCCCAGACCAGATTTGTTCTTCAGAGAGCTCTTGAACTTAACCATCCCGTTATTGTTGTTGTAAACAAAGTTGATAAACCCGATGCAAGACTTGATGAAATCGGCGATGAAGTTCTTGAACTTCTTCTTGACCTCGATGCTTCCGAAGAACAGCTCGAAAGCCCCATGCTTTTCTGCTCCGGAAGAGAAGGTACAGCTTCTTTTGATCCTTATACCAGAGGAAAAGACCTTAAACCGCTTTTCGATACCATTCTTGACCATATCCCTGCACCTGAAGGTGATGCTGAAGGTCCTCTTCAGATGCTTGTTTCTTCTATCGATTATAACGAATATGTTGGCAGAATCGGTATCGGCAGAGTTGAGCGTGGATGCATTACCCCCAACAGAGATGTTGTTGTAACCGATTATCACGGTGAAAAAGCCAACTATAAAGGAAGAATCGCAACCCTTTATCAGATAGAAGGTCTTGCAAAAGAACCTTGTGAAACTGCTTCTGTCGGCGATATCGTATGTCTCAGCGGTATTCCCGATATTTATATCGGAGATACTGTTTGCGCTCCGGACGCCGTTGAAGCACTTCCTTTTGTAAAAATAAGCGAACCCACCGTTGAAATGACTTTCTGTGTAAACGACAGTCCTTTTGCCGGAAGAGAAGGAAAGTTTGTTACAAGCCGTCAGCTCCGCGACAGACTTTACAGAGAACTTCTTAAAGACGTATCTCTCCGCGTTTCCGATACTGATACGACCGATAAATTCTCCGTTTGCGGTAGAGGCGAGATGCATCTTTCTATTCTTATCGAAACAATGCGCCGCGAAGGCTATGAATTTGCTGTTTCGACCCCAAAGGTTCTTTATAAAACCATAAACGGAAAGCTTCATGAACCGATCGAACTTCTTTCCATCGACGTTCCGGAAGACTGTGTCGGCAATATTATGTCCGCAATGGGCAACAGAAAAGGCGAACTTACCAAAATGGCTCCTTTCGGCAGCCGTATGCGTCTTGAATTCAGAATTCCTTCCCGCGGACTTTTCGGTTACAGAAACGAATTTATGACCGATACCAAAGGTGAAGGCATCATGAGCGCGGTTTTTGATAGTTATGAGCCTTATAAAGGCGATATTCAGCGCCGCGCAACCGGAAGCCTTATTTCTTTTGAAACCGGCGAATCCATCACCTATGGCCTTTTCAACGCCCAGGAGCGCGGTCAGCTCTTTATCGGACCCGGTGTTCCGGTTTATGAAGGAATGGTTGTCGGCGCATCTCCCAAAGCGGAAGACATTGCCGTTAACGTTTGCAAAACCAAACATCTTACCAACACCCGTGCTTCCGGTTCCGATGATGCTCTCCGCCTTGTTCCTTATAAGAGAATGAGCCTTGAAGCTTCCATTGAATTCCTCAAGGATGACGAACTTCTTGAAGTAACTCCCAAAAATATCAGAATCCGCAAAAAGATTCTTGATAACAATATGAGAATGAAAGCGCGTTTTAAAAAGAACGTTGACTGATTTTTAAGATTGAAAGCTCCCTGGAAAGGGAGCTTTTTTGTTGCAAAATAAAATAAGAATGTTAAAATAAACAAAAAAATTTGATAAATTTCAACAACAATACAAGGAGCGTTTTTGTTGACAAAATTTGCTATTTACATTATAATATTACTGTATAAGTGGGGGAGTATCTCTGCTTATTTACAACGCAATTATGTGAAATTGCGTCCGAGATTAGGAGATGTTCTGGGACGTGGTTTCACGTAAAAACGGAAAATATAATTTAACCAGCTTTCTGCTTTTTGCAGAAAACGGAAAGGAGTTTTCACCTTGAAACTGAAAACCAGACTTAACGGAAAAACTTATGAATTCCGTGATGTCAAAGACGTTCTCGCAAAAGCTAACGAGCCCAAATCCGGCGACAGATATCTCGGAATTGCTCCCGAAACTGTTTCCGAAAAAATTGCGGCTAAAGTAGTTCTCAGCGAACTTACCGTTGCTGACATCACCGAAAACCCCGTTGTTCCTTATGAAAAAGACGAGGTTACCAGAGTTGAGATCGACTCCATGAACAAACGCATGTATGATAAGTTTAAAAACTATACCATTGCAGAAGTTCGCGAGTGGATCATGGACCACAAGACCACTACCAACGATCTTTACCGCGCAAGCTATGCTTGGATCGGTGAAACCGTTGCGGCAGTAGCAAAAATCTGCTCCGCTTCCGACCTTATCTATGGCGCAAGCAAATGCTGCAGACCTACCCGCTGCGAAACCCAGATCGGTCTTCCCGGCACTCTTTCCTTCCGTGCACAGTGCAACTCCAGCACCGACGACCCCGAAACTATCGTTCTTGGCGTTCAGGAAGCAGTTTCCTTCGGTTCCGGTGACCTTTGCTTCGGTATCAACCCCGTTGAAGATACCGTTGAAACCACCCAGAGAATTTCCCATGCACTCCGCGATTTCAAAGACCAGTGGGATATTCCTACCCAGATTTCCGTTCTTTCTCACGTAACTACCCAGATGCAGGCTGTTCGTGAAGGCGCACCGCTCTCCATGTTCTTCCAGTCCATCGCTGGTACCCAGAGCGCTTGCGAAGCTTTCGGCGTAGATAAAGCACTTCTTAACGAAGCTTATGACCTTGCAAAACAGGAATGCTATGGTACCGGTATGAACAAACTTTATTTCGAAACCGGCCAAGGTTCCGAAATGTCCATCGACTGCGACGAAGGCGCAGACGAAATGACCCTTGAAGCACGTACCTATGGTTTTGCACGTAACTTTGAACCTTTCGGCGTAAACAACGTAACCGGCTTCATCGGACCGGAAACCATTTATGACGGTAAAGAAATGATCCGTGGTAACCTCGAAGACCACTTCATGGCAAAAATCATCGGTCTTCCTATGGGTATGGCACCTTGCTTCACCAACCACACCGGCATCACCCAGGACGACCAGGAAATTGCCTGCCTGCTCCTCAACGCAGCAAACTGCAACTACTATATGGGCGTTCCTATGGGTGACGACGTAATGCTTGCATATCAGGACGTTTCCTTCCACGACGACAACACCATGCGTGAACTCAGCCACAGAAAACCTGCTCCTGAATTCCACAAATGGGCAATCAAGATGGGCATCCTCGATGAAGAAGGCCGTCTTGGCGAACGTGCAGGCGACGCATCCATGTTCTTTGCTAAATAAGAAAGGAGGCTGCAAATTTAATGAACGATACCGAACTTATGAGAATCATCCGTGAAGCTATCGCACAGGCCACTCAGGGCGAAGCAGCTCCTAAATGTGAGTGCAAATGCGAGTGCGACGGAGAGGTAGAAGACATCTCCGCATATAGCCTCAGAGAAGAATTCAACATTCCCAATCCTTACAACAAAGAAGAGTATATGAGAATCAAAGCAAAAACCGACGCACGTCTTGGCGTTTGGAGAGCAGGTCCTCGTCCTCTTACCAGAACCACTCTTCGTGTCCGCGCAGACAACGCTGCTGCAATGGACGCAGTTTTCAACGATGTTCATGAAGAATATCTTGAAAGAAACAACCTTAAAACCTATCAGACCAAATGCGACAGCAAAGAAACCTATCTTACCAGACCTGACCTTGGCCGTGTATTCGATGAAGCAACTGCTGCACAGATCAAAGCAGACTGCATTGCTGAACCCGATGTACAGATCGTAGTTTCCGACGGACTTTCTTCTTCCGCAGTTGAAGCTAACATCGACGCAGTTCTTCCCGCAATCTATAACGGTCTTAAAGCAACCGGTCTTAAAGTTGGTACTCCTTTCTTTGTAAAATACGGACGTGTTGGCGCAGAAGACTCTGTTGCACAGATTCTTGGCGCAAAAGTAACCGTAATTCTTCTCGGTGAAAGACCCGGACTTGCAACTTCCAGCTCTCTTTCCGCATACTGCGTATATGGCGGCTATCCCGGAATTCCGGAAGCAAACCGTACCGTAGTTTCCAACATCCACAAAGCAGGTACTCCTCCGGTAGAAGCAGGCGCATACATTGCAGAACTTTGCAAACAGATGTATGATAAAAAAGCTTCCGGTCTTGACCTTAAAGCATAAGATACATAATTTAAGCGGTGCTCAAAATGAGCACCGCTTTTTTATTTAAAATATTTTAGCGATTTACTTGACAAAAGTATTTTTTGGTGGTATATATAATCTATAATGAAAAACCGATGATTGAGAATAGTAACTTTTATGGCAGTTAAAAGAGAGCGGCCGATGATGGAAATGCCGTAACTTAAATAAAAGCGAATGGACTCATGAGGGCAGCAGGAAAGCATTTTTGTGAGTAATGGCTGTCGGCGCCGGACCGTTATCAAACCGGGAGGATATATTTGTATCCGAAAAGTGGGCTTTCAGCCAATTCAGGTGGCACCGCAGAGATTTCAAGGTCTTTGTCCTGTTTTTATAGGGGACAAAGTCTTTTTTTATTTTCGGAGGTAATTTTAATGAAACGATGGCGTATTTTAAAATAATTTTTGATAAAACAAATTTATTTTGAAAGGAATTAATTACTATGTATATGAGCTATAAAGATTTTGACCGTTATCTCAAGGATTACCCCAATAAAGAAGGATTTTTCGGAACTTTCGGCGGACAGTTTATTCCCGATGAACTTGTTCCGGCATTCAGAGAAATCAATGATGCTTATGAAACGATTTGCCACAGTGCTCAGTTTATAAACGAACTTCGTAGAATCAGAAAAGAGTTTCAGGGAAGAGCCACTCCGGTTTATCATTGTGAAAGACTTTCCAATCATCTCGGAAAATGCCAGATTTACCTCAAGAGGGAAGACCTTAACCATACCGGCGCCCATAAGCTGAATCACTGCATGGGCGAGGGACTTCTTGCAAAATATATGGGCAAGAAAAAACTTATCGCAGAAACCGGCGCAGGTCAGCACGGCGTTGCAATAGCAACCGCTGCCGCATATTTCGGTCTTGAATGCGACGTTTATATGGGCGAAGTCGATATCGAAAAACAGGCTCCCAACGTCACCAGAATGAAACTTCTCGGCGCTAACGTAATTCCTGTTACAAAAGGACTTAAAACCCTTAAAGAAGCTGTAGATGCCGCATTTGAAGCATATATGAATGAATATAAAGATGCGATTTATTGCATCGGTTCTGTTGTCGGTCCTCATCCGTTCCCGAAAATGGTTCGTGATTTCCAATCCATAGTCGGTATTGAAGCAAGGGAACAGTTCCTTGAAATGACCGGTATCATGCCCGATGCGGTTACGGCTTGCGTTGGCGGCGGTTCCAACTCCATTGGTATGTTTGTTCCTTTCCTTGGCGACCCGGTCGATATCTACGGCGTTGAACCTCTCGGAAGAGGCTCTGCGGTCGGTGATCACGCCGCTTCCATGGCATACGGAAAACCTGGAATTCTTCATGGTTTCAACAGCTATCTTCTCCAGGACGAAAACGGCGAACCGAGCCCGGTTTATTCCATTGCAAGCGGACTTGACTATCCTTCCGTCGGCCCCGAACACGCGTTCCTTCGTGATGTCGGCCGCGTTAATTACGTTGCGATAAGCGATGAGGAAGCAATGGAAGCTTTCTATAAACTTTGCCGTTTTGAAGGTATCATTCCTGCAGTCGAAAGTTCCCATGCCGTTGCTTACGCAATGAAATATGCAAGAGAACACGATACCGGTTCAATTCTCGTTTGTCTTTCCGGCCGCGGCGATAAAGATATGGATTTCGTTGTCGATCAGTATGGACTTGGCGAAAGATTTTTTGAAAAATAATATAAAATAAAAAAATAAAAGCCCGCAAATGCGGGCTTTTATTTATGTGAAGCATAATTACTTTACAGATTGTGTTTGTTAGCGGAATCGGTATTATTCATAAATTTTGCAAATTTTGTATTGATAAACCGGGGAGAAAACCTTGTTAAAAAAGCCATTGCCTTAACATTAAAACCATGGTAATGCAAAGTTTTTCCTTTCATCATAGCTTTATAACCTGCTTCGGCAACTTCCTTTGATGTGGAAGGCTTAAGATATCGGAACATATTGGATTTTCCGGAATCCGCGGCATCTGCAAAATTGCTTATTGTCGGACCGGGACAAAGACAGGTAACTTTTACACCGAACTCACCGAATTCTTCCGCAAGCGCTTCGGAAATTGAAAGAACAAATGCTTTTGTAGCATAATAAACGGACATATAAGGTCCGCCGCAAAATGCGGCAACAGAAGCAACGTTAAGAATTTTTCCGTTTCCTCGGTTGCACATTACCCGCCCAAAATAATAGCAAAGCTCCATAAGAGCAAGAACGTTGAGCTTTACCATTTTTTCGTGGGTTTCAAAATCCGTATGAAGATACTTATGGTTATCGCCGAAACCTGCATTGTTGATAAGATAATCAACCGTTCTTCCATCGGCGGTAATTTCATCAAAAAGTTCTTTTGCCGCGTTTGGTGCGGAAAGATCTTTTACATAAAAGCAGGTGAAATTATTATATTTTTCCATAAGATATTTTCTTATCTTAATAAGTTTTTCTTCATTTCTTGCAACAAGAATAACGTTTTCGCCTTTTTCCGCAAAGATTTTTGCAAATTCAAGACCGATTCCGGAAGAAGCGCCGGTTATAAGAACTGTTTTTGTCATTTTTTAGCCTCTATGCAAACGTTTATGAATTTATCTATGATTTTTTTGTTGTTAACGGCAATTTCGCGGTCACGTTCCGGATGCCATTGAACACCAAAAACAAATTTTTTGTTTTTGTTGTAAATCGCTTCAACGATTCCGTCTTCGGCAACGGCGCAGGAAGAAAAATCCGGAGCAATATTTTTTACCGCCTGGTGATGATAGCTGTTTATAAGATGTTCGCCGAATCCGATTGCATCAGAAAGAGGAGAAGCTTTTTCGACAGAAATCTTGTGGAATGCAATTTCGGGTTTTGTAAGGCTGTGTGTAACGGAAATTCCGCGTTCGGAAGGAATATCCTGAATAAGGCTTCCGCCGCAGAAAACGTTGAGAGCCTGCATTCCGCGGCAAATTCCGAGAACGGGAATATCCGCTTCAAGGGTAAGACGGATTACTGCCGCTTCACAGCTGTCGAGGAATTCATTGATTCCAAGGCTTTTTCCGGAATTCGTTTCACCGTAATATTTCGGATCAATATCTGTTCCGCCGGAAAGGATAAGTCCGTCAACTTTTTCCAAAGTTTCAAAAATAATTTTCGGGTCTTCGGAAAGGGGAAAGACAAAAGGAATTCCGCCGGATTCGATTACAGCGTCCATATATGACTGGTTAAGAAATATTTGTTTCTTTTCTTCATCAAAAGAAGGTAAAATACCGATTATGGGTTTCATTAAAAATCTCCTTAAAATTTTATAATATTATTATATATTTTTAAAATATTTTTTGCAATGTATGTTGTTTAGTGATACAATAAAAATGTAAATTTTTATTGGAGATGAAATAATAATGGAAACTCTGAAAAAATACGCAAAGAAATATTTTATCGATGCAATGTCCGCAATGGCGCTTGGTCTTTTTGCCTCGCTTTTAATCGGAACAATTTTCGGAACAGTAGGAACATACCTCGGTCCGGATTATGTTGCAAACGGATTGGTAAATGAAATCGGCGGATTTTTCAGCGAAATGAAAACATTTGCCCAAGGCGCTTCCGGAATGGCAATAGGCGTTGCCATTGCATATTCTCTTAAAGCGGACCCGCTTGTTATGTTTTCCTGCGCCGCAGTCGGAAGCCTTTCTTATTCTCTTGGCGCAACAATTCTTCTTGAAAACGGCGAAACGATTGCTTATACGGCAGGACCCGCAGGAGCTTACGTTGCGGCAATTGTTGCTGTTGAAATCGGAATGCTTGTTTCAAAGAAAACAAAAGTTGATATTCTTGTTACACCGACCGTAACGATAATTGCCGGATATGCAATTGCAAAATTAATTTGCCCTGCGGTTGCTTATATTATGTTCTATCTCGGAGATTTTATCAATACTGCAACAGAAATGCAGCCGTTTATTATGGGAATAATTATTTCCGTTGTTGTCGGAATGATCCTTACTCTTCCTATCTCTTCTGCGGCAATTTGCGCTATGATTGGAATAAGCGGAATTGCGGGAGGAGCTGCAACAGCCGGTTGCTGTGCCCAGATGATCGGTTTTGCGATTATAAGTTTTGCAGATAACGGCTGGGGCGGTTTTTTTGCCCAGGGACTCGGAACTTCAATGCTCCAGATGAGCAATATTATTAAAAAACCCGCAATCTGGATTCCGCCGACGCTTGCGGCGGCTGTTACCGGCCCGATAAGCACTCTTGTTTTTAAACTTGAATGTACCGGAGTTTCCGCCGGAATGGGAACCTGCGGACTTGTAGGACCTCTCGGAACGCTTTCTGATATGGGCGGCGGAATGAATATGTGGCTTGGAATGTCCCTTTGCTATTTTGTTCTTCCGGCAATCCTTTCTTATGTTTTCTATGCAGTTATGAAAAAAATGGGCATGATCAAAGCCGGAGATATGAAGCTCCAAAACTGAAAGGTAAAAATCCATGGTAGAAAAGGCAATGATTTTTGCTTCTAAGGCGCATTGCGGAACGTTCCGGAAAGGAACAAAAATTCCCTATATAGTTCATCCTATGGAAGCCGGTGCAATAGCGGCTTCCATAACTGATGATGAAGAAGTTATTTCCGCCACAATTTTGCATGATGTTCTTGAGGACACTTTTGTTTCCGAAGAAGAAATTGAAAAAGAGTTCGGAAAAGAAGTTCTTCGCCTTGTTAAGAGCGATTCTGAAGATAAAAGGGAAGAGCTTCCTCCGGAAGAAACCTGGAAGATAAGAAAACAGGAAACAATAGATTATCTCAAAAATAAAGCGGATAAAAAAGAAAAAATCGTTGCTTTGGCGGATAAACTTTCGAACATAAGAGCCATTTACCGCGATTATGAAAAAATCGGTGATGAACTTTGGAACCGTTTTAATCAGAAAGATAAAAATGAGCACGCATGGTATTACAAAAGTTTTGTGGAGGCTTTTTCGGAACTCTCCGAAACGGCGGCTTACAGAGAATATTGCGAACTAATCAATAGAATTTTCGGATAAAAAAGCACCGTGCTCGGATTTGAGCACGGTGCTTTTTTGTTTGATTTTACATTTCTTCAGGACGTTTTTTATATTTTCTTGCAGATGAAAAACCTCTTCCGCGAACTTCAGAAACTCTGCTTATGATAATGAAACATTTTGGATCAATGCTGTGGGCAAGACGTTCAACTTTTGCAATTTCGCGGTTTGAAACGATCGACATAACAACTTCGGTTTCATAATGTTTATAACCGGTTTCCGCATGAAGAAGGGTTACTCCGCGGTCAATCTGAGTAAGAATTGCATCGGTGATTTCCTGTGCTTTTCTTGTTACAATTTTAATTTCTGTTCTGGATTTTCCGAGAACAAGAGTTTTATCAAGGAAGAAAGTATAAACGAAAGTAAAAACAATTCCGTAAAGGATAAGATCCATGGATTTGAACATTGCAAGAAGTATTACAACAATAAAATCCATTGCATAAAGGCTTGTTGAAACGGGAATATGGAAAAGCTTATTGAGTACAAGCGGAGGGATATCCATTCCGCCGGTGGAAGCTCCGGAACGGATTACAAGTCCAAGGGCAAAACCTATTCCCACACCGCCGAGAATTGAACAAAGAAAAACATCATCCGTAAGATAGTAATCTCCGAAAACTCTGTTGCATATTTCAAGAAAAACCGGGTAGCAGAAAGAGCTTAAAATTGTTGTCATTGCGAAGGCTTTTCCAAGAATAAAATATCCCACGCAAAGCATTACAATGTTAAAAACAAGAACAAAAGCCGAAATCGGAATATGGAAAAAATATTCGACTATAAGAGCAATACCTGTTGTTCCGCCAAGAGCAATTCCGGAAGGAAGCACAAAAAGTTTAATAGTCAAAGCATAAATAATATTTCCGAAAATAATACATAAAAATGGGAAAAATTTTTGCCAGAGAGTTTTTATTTTATCCATTTCAACAATCCTTTCAAAAATGGTAATACATAAAAAAACGTTTGCCAAGAAATTTTCCCTGACAAACGTGGATCGAGGCTTTCACCTAATACAGCAAATATTATAACCGCTTATTCAAGCGGTTGTCAAGCTATTTATAAATAATATTTTATTTCATTTTTTCTTCCGGGAACAAGATAAGCTTTCATGAACCAAAGGGTTTTGAATTCAAGCGCATTTTCGGGACAAACGGTTACACAGCGAAGGCACCGAATGCAGTTTTTTCCGATTATTCCGTTTTCAATTGCGCCCATCGGGCAATTTTCGGTGCATATTCCGCAGTTAGTGCATTTTTCATTATGCTCGATTTTAACTCCGATTCTTGTTCTCCTTGCCGGAATAAAATCTGCGTAAAAATCTTTGTGCGCACTTTTTACAGATGCTTTTTGCGGCTGTTTAATTCTTTCAAAAAAAGGGACAAGGGAATCTAAATCAAAATCATCGGGTTCGGAAAGAAAGCTGTGACCGCATGGAACGCAAACTCCGCCGATAAATTCTGCATTTGTCAATTTTACGGCATCTTCAATAACGTTTCCGTAAGATTTTCTGCCGTAAGTTGCAGCAAAAGCAACTTTTTTTGCAGCAAGTTTCGGAAGAAAATCTTTTACCGGATCCGGAAGATTCTGACAATAAACCGGAAAAAGAACAATGGCGTTTTCCGCGGAAAAATCATTTGTTTCAATGATATTTTCGGCGGCAATTCCAAGCTTTTTTTCGAAAAATTCGGCAAGGCGTTTTGTTTTTCCGCTTCCGGAAAAATAAAAAATTCGGTTCATTTTTTCTCCTTGAAATATTCGCACATAATGGAACATTCCGGTATTTCTTCGAGAGAAAAACCGAGGAAGTGTTCCATTTCATACATAATTTCTTCTTTTGAATTAAGGTTGTTTCTGCTAGCAAGAGAAATTTCAAGCGCGCTGAAAGGAATCATCTTGCTTCTGCAGTTATAAAAACGGATAAACTGGGAATGATCCTTGCATCTTTCAATTTTACAGCTTGTATGCAAAGCTTTTTTATCAGAAGCCGGAGGTACCCAGCCGCATTCTTCAACAAGGATTTTTTTAATGTTTTTCCAGTCATATTTCCCATCGCAAATTTCATCAAAATCCAGATGAACAAAAGCGGGAATATTTCCGGAACGGGAAGAACTTCGGATTGCTTTTTTAAAAGGCGGAAGAAGTTCCGGAACTTCGGAAATAGCTTTGACTATGTTCGAAACAAGCGGGTTGGAATATCCGAAAAAATCCATAACAATGCTGCTTTTTTTTGAAAGTTGCTTCATTGTCATAAGCGTCTGAATTTGACCGGATTTTAACGGAGGATGTAAGGTTATAATTCTTACGAAATTTATAAGCCCGGAAAGGAATTTGTTTTCGCCGAGATGATAAACAAATTTGGGTGCCATATGATTATAATAAAGCCCGAGCATCTGTACCGGTTCGTTTCCCGCCATAAAATACGGAATTTTGTTTGCAACAAGTTCCGGATAAAAAAGAATATATGCAAGGGAAGGGCAGGCGCAAGTGTTTTCGCTAAGTTCATAAAGTTTTGTATAAATTTTACGAAGGTCGTTATCGGACATTTTTCTTGTTATGAACTCAACGTTTGAAAAACATTTTTTTGCGTTTTCAATGCTTTGTTTTGCGCTTTCGGAAATAAAAGGAATTTCCCAGGTCAACGCAAGAACGCGGAGCTTTTTGACCTTTGCAAGATAATAAAGCAAAAAAGTTGAATCTTTTCCGCCGGTATAAAAAAGCGCCACATCAAAACGGGATTTGTCGGAATGAGGAATATCTTTTATGATTGGAACAACGCTTTTCAGATGTTCGGTTTCTTTTGCACTGCGGCACATTGGACAAAGTCCGTTTTCATCAAATTCAAGACCCGGAATTATAAAATCGTTTGCGCAGCAATTTTTACAAAAATGTGCTTCTTTTATTGATTTTGGAATTTTGATCAGTTTTTCTTCGGTAACAATCTGATTTTTCAAAAGATTTCCGAGAATCTTTTTTTCGCTTTCAGAAAGTTCTTTCGGAAGGGAAGAGATAATTTCTTTTTGCTTTCCGGAAATTTTTACGGAATTTTTAAAAAGATTTTTTCCGCTTTGCAAACCATAATAATAAAGTTCTTTTCCTTCAAGTTTCCAGCGGTTTTGAAGAAAATATTTTTCCGACAAAAAATCACCTCCCACAGTTTATATTTTTATAATAACTCATTTTCAAATTGTTTTCAACAAAACGGAAAAAATGGAATAATCAGCATAACAAAAAATCTCCTGAACAGTTGTTCAGGAGATTTTTTCTGGTTGCGGGGGAAGGATTTGAACCAACGACCTCCGGGTTATGAGCCCGACGAGCTACCGAGCTGCTCTACCCCGCGATATATGCAATTTTTGAGTGCTTGACTATTATACTACATCAAAAAGAAAATTGCAAGTGTTTTTTAAAAATATTTTAAATATTTTTTTCCATCCAATAGCAAGGGCAAGCTTCGCTGTAAACGGTGCGGTCTTCGGTTTTTACAAAACCACATTTTTCATAAAAACCAACAGCATGGCCTTCCGCAAGAAGAAGGGCTTTTTTGCCGCCTTTAAGTTTTGCGGCGGTTTCAAGAGCCGCAATTACGGACATTCCGACATGTTCACCGCGATAGGGCTTAAGAACAGCGATTCTGCCAAAAATAAAAGTATCTTCACGACCTTTGGGGTCGGGGAAATATCTTCCGGTGGCGACACATTTATCTTCATCATAAAGGGTTACATATTCACAGATTTTATCGGTATCGTCAAATTCATTCTGAAATTTTTGTTCCGCAACAAAAACAGCAAGGCGAACGGAATAGGCATCTTTCTGGTTATCTTTAATTTTAACGGTAAGCTGTGACATATGTTATACACTCCTTCAACCGATTTATACTTATATAATAATCTTTTTGGAAATAATTTGCAAGCCTTATTTTGTTATTCGTTCTAAAACTTGACAACATAAATCAAATAGAATATTCTATTTAATAAAGAAACGGAGGGATTGTTTTGGATAAAAAAGAACTTGCCGCAAAAGCGGTTGAACTCCTTAAAAAAGAATACCCGGATGCGCTTTGTTCTCTTACATATACAAAACCGCATGAACTTCTTTTTGCAACAAGACTTGCGGCACAATGCACAGACGCAAGAGTGAATATTGTTGCACCGGTACTTTATGAAAAATATCCAACTATAGAAGCTCTTGCGGAAGCCGATGAACAGGATATAAGCGATATAATCCGTTCCTGCGGATTTTATAAAACAAAAGCACATGATATTTCCCTTGCTTCAAAAATGCTGGTAAATGAATATGGCGGAATCGTTCCGGATACGGTTGAAGAGCTTATAAAGCTTCCGGGAATCGGAAGAAAAACGGCTAATCTTGTTGTTGGCGATATTTATGGAAAGCCGGCTGTTGTCTGCGATACCCATTGCATAAGAATTACAAATCTGCTTGGTTTTACCACAACAAAGGACCCTGCAAAATGTGAAATTCAGCTTCGTGACATACTTGATCCGAAAGAATCGAACAATTTCTGCCATAGATTGGTGCTTCACGGAAGAGCTGTTTGCATAGCAAGAAGACCCCAATGCGACAAATGTGTACTCAAAGAAATTTGTGAGCATGCTCAAAAAACAACAGAATGATTTTTAAAATAATATTGAAAATAAATCTTTTGGGAATTATAATATAGACATAATTAATAAAACTGTTGAAGGAGATTTTTAAAATGGCATATCAGGTTACCAAAGATTCCATTATCGGAGATGTTCTTGATTACGATAAAGATACCGGCGTATTCTTCCTCGAAATGGGAATGCATTGTCTCGGTTGTCCGATGTCCCGCGGTGAAAGCATTGAAGAAGCCTGTGAAGTACACGGAGTCAAATGCGAAGATATAATAGCCAAGATAAACAAATATTTTGAAGAAAAAGAAAATTGATTAAAAAATCCGGCAGCCATGAGTTTCACGGCTGCCTTAAGTTTTATATGAAACGAGGAAATTGTTTTGGAAAAGCTTGATTTAAGGCTTGCTGCTGCCGCTGATTTTGTAAAAGAAGGAACAGTAGCGGCAGATGTCGGAACCGATCATGGATATCTTATTTGTTATCTTTTAAATGAAGGGATCTGTACCCGCGGTTTTGCAACCGATATAAACATAAAGCCTCTTGAAAGCGCAAGAAAGCTTATCAGGGAAATGGATCTTGAAAACGAAATTGAAACCGTTCTGACAGACGGACTTAAAGGACTTCCGGAAGACGAAATCGACGAAGTCCTTATCTGCGGAATGGGCGGAGAAACCATTATAGGAATCCTTGAAGATGCAAAATGGGTAAAAAGTGAAAAAGTGCATCTCGTTCTTCAGCCTATGTCAAGAGCGGATATGCTTCGCCGCTGGCTTTGTGAAAACGGCTGGAGCATCGATGCGGAAAAAGCGGTTGAAGTTGAAAAACATCTTTATACCGTAATCAGCGCGGATTATATCGGCGGAAGTGAGACTCCGGACGACCTTTATTGCCTTACCGGTGAGCTTCTTGGTCAAAATGATGAATTTGCATTAAAATATGTACGCTGGCAGGCAAACATACAGCGCGGAATTGCTTCCGGACTTTTGCGTTCGGAAAAGGAAAAGGAACACGCTCTTGTTCATATCCAGCTTGCGGATATGCTTGATGAACAGGCGGACGAAACGGAGAATGATTTATGAGCAAAATAATAGATTTTTATAATTACATTGATAAAATCGCTCCATTTGAAACTCAGGAAAGCTGGGATAATTCGGGTTTTCTTGTCGGTGACGGAAACAGAATAGTTAAGAAAGTTCTGCTTGCCCTCGATGTAACCGAACCCGTTCTTAATGAAGCAGAAGAAAAAGGCGCAGAACTTATAATAAGTCACCACCCGGTAATTTTCGGTGCACTCAAAGAATTTCATCCGAATAATATCGCTTTTCTTGCGGCTGAAAAAGGAATTGCCGTTATCAGCGCCCACACCTGCCTTGATATTGCCGAAGGCGGAGTGAACGATTGTCTTGCGGCAGCTCTTGAACTTAAAAACACTGTAAAAGTCGATGACGGTGAAGGCCTTATGAGAATGGGCGAACTTGAAAACGAACTTTCATGCGAGGAATTTATAAATCACGTTGCAAAAAAACTCAATGTAGGCGGAATAAAATATACCCCCACCGAAAAAATGATAAAAAAAGTTGCTGTTTGCGGCGGAAGCGGCGGAGATCTTTTTGATTTTGCAATTTCTGCGGGAGCAGATGCCTATGTTACCGCAAATATCAAACATAACCTTTGGATCGAAATGAGAAGAAAAGGATTCTGCGTTCTTGATGCGGGACATTTCTGCACGGAAAATACCGTAATAGAACCTCTTGCAAAAAAACTTTCCGAAGAATTTAAAGATACCGAAATAATCGTTTCAGAAGTTTCTGAAGATCCTGCCAGATACTGGGCAAAATAATCATGTAAAAAAAACGAGGTGAGCACGAATGGCACTTGACGGAATCACGCTGAGCATGCTCAAAAATGAATTATCAGAAAAACTCATAGGAGCAAGAGTTGATAAAATACACCAGCCTTCAAAAGAAGAACTTGTTATATCTCTTCGCTGGAACGGCGGAAACGGAAAAATTCTGATTTCCGCTTCTGCTTCTGCTCCGAGAATACATTTTACAGAAAGTTCTGTGGATAACCCTAAAAACCCGCCGATGTTCTGTATGCTAATGAGAAAGCATCTTTCCGGCGCAAAGCTTGTTGGAATAGAACAGTTCGGGCTTGAAAGAATGCTTCATCTTTCTTTTTCGACCTATAATGAATTCGGCGACCCGGTTATAATCAAACTCGCGGTCGAAATTATGGGCAGACACAGCAACATTATGCTCATCGGTCCTGATGGAAAAATCATTGATGCGATAAAACGCGTTACTGCGGATATGTCATCTGTTCGTCAGGTTATGCCCGGAATGACTTATGTTTTTCCTCCGGCGCAAAATAAAATGAACACCCTTGATGTTGACTGCATGGAACTTGTTTCAAGGCTTAAAAACGGAAGGGATATTCCGCTTTCCAAAGCGCTTATGGAAAACCTGGACGGCGTTTCACCGATTGTATGCCGTGAAATTTCCGATATAGTTACCGGAGGTTTTGATACAAAAGCGCATGATTTATCTGACAGTGAATGTGATAAACTTGAGGCTTGCCTTGAAAAAATCGCTGAAAGCATAAAAAACGGAAACGCTGCTCCATATATGGTAATAGAAGAAAACGGACACCCTCTTGATTTTACTTTTATTAAAGTAAATCAATACGGCGATGCCATGGAGATCCGTAAATTCGATTCTTTCAGTGCAATGCTCGATAAATTCTATTCGGAACGTTCCGGCGCTGACAGAATGAAACAGCGTTCAAACGATCTTTTCAAATTTGTGGTCAATCTTGCGGACAGAATTTCCAGAAAACTTGACGTTCAGCGTCAGGAACTTGCCCGTTCCACCGAAAGAGATATCCTTCGCGTTAAAGGTGAGCTTATCCACGCTAACCTCTGGATGCTTGAAAAGGGAATGACTTCGGTCGTTCTGGAAAACTATTATGATAACTGCAAGCCTCTTGAAGTAAAACTTGACCCAAGGCTTTCTCCCAACCAAAACGCGCAGCATTATTTCAGCGAATACCGCAAAGCGGATACGGCGGAAAGAATGCTCAAAAAATTCATTGAAAAAGGCGAAGCGGAACTTTCATATATCGAATCCGTATTTGATCTTCTTTCAAGAGCAAGAACAGATGATGAAGTTATTGCTATCCGAGAAGAGCTTGTTGCGCAGGGATATCTTAAAAATCACCGAAAAAACAACCAGAAACCGGTGAAACTTGCGCCGAAAGAATATCTTTCCTCCGATGGTTTCAAAATCCTTTGCGGAAGAAACAATATTCAGAACGATAAGCTCACTTTCAAAGATTCCAGAAAAAATGATATCTGGCTCCATACTCAAAAAATACACGGTTCGCACACCGTAATCGTAACAGAGGGCAGGGAAGTTCCGGAAACTACAATACAACAGGCGGCAATAGTCGCGGCTTATAATTCAAAAGCAAGGGAATCTTCGCTTGTTCCCGTGGATTATACCGAAATCAAAAACGTTAAAAAACCTTCAGGTTCGGCTCCGGGAAAAGCTGTTTATGAACATTATAAAACAGCTTATGTAAGACCGGTGCAATTCGAAAATATTTTCGGGAATAAATGATATGGAAAACTGGTTTTCGACAAAGCAAATTGATGAGAATACGTTTGTAATAAGCGAACCGAATCATTGGGAAGAAACAAACTGTTATCTTCTTGTCGGAAAAGAAAACGCTCTTCTTATCGATACCGGTCTCGGGGTTTCGGATATTTCGAAAGAAGTCTTGAAAATCACCGATAAACCGGTCATAGCCGTTCCGACCCACGTTCATTGGGATCATATTGGCGGACTTTGGAATTTTCCCGAATTTTACGTTCATGAAGCTGAAAAGGACTGGATTGAAGGAAATTTTCCTCTTTCAAATGAATTTGTCCGGAAAATGCTTGTAAAGGATAATAACTTGACAGAGCGCATAAATATTGATGATTATGCGGTTTTTCAAGGTAATCCCAAAAAGATTCTTACAGATGGAGATATCATAGATTTAGGAAACAGAAAAATCAAAGTTTTGCATACTCCCGGACATTCTCCGGGTCATATGTGTTTTTTTGAAGAAAAAACAGGCTATCTTTTTTCCGGAGATTTAATTTATAAAGGAACTCTTTTTGCGAATTATGAATCAACCGACCCGGAAAAATATCTTGAATCCGTTCAGAAGATAAGTAAGCTTCCGGTTAAACGCGTTTTTCCGGCTCATCACAGCATAGATATTCCGACCGATATAATATCCGATGTTGATAAAGGCTTGACGGACATTAAAAAGCAGGGAAAACTTTGTCACGGAAGCGGTTTGTTTGAATTTAATCAATGGAGCATAATTCTGTAAAAAAAGCGGAGTGAAATTCACTCCGCTTTTTTAAATATAAGTTCATCATATCCGCTTTCCGGATCATCCTCAACATCAATGAAAATTTCCGGAATTTCAGCAATTATCAGTTCGCAGGTTGTGTTTATTAAACAGCCTTCGCAAAGATGTCCTCCAATAGTTGATAAATCTTCTTTCGAAAGCGCTATATGAAGGTGACAGCGTTTTGCGCTTACCGTTCCGTTAAGACTTACGATTTCGCAATCTTCGTTAATTTCGCGGATTGTTATACCGGAAGCATCGCGGATTTTTCCTTTTGAGATACAGCCAACACCGGAAGCAACAAATCCTGCGGAGATATCTTTCTTTTTACAAAGTTCTTCGATGGATTTAAGGAGATCTTCGCCTCTGCGGAGTCTTACACAGTGGTATTTTGCGTTACCGCAAACGGAAATAATTTCAGATTTCATTCTGTAACAACTCCTTTCTGTTTTTCGGGAAGCTGAATTATAATTATCGAAATAAACATAAGAATACATCCGGCCGCTTCACGAAGGGAAGGAATCTGGTGAAGAATAACAGCGCCGGCAAGAACAGCAAAAACAGATTCAAGACTCATCAGAAGGGAAGCAACGCTCGGTTTTGTCCATTTTTGCGCAACGGTCTGAAGAGTGTAGCCGACTCCGCCGGAAAGAGCACCCGCATAAATAATAGGCAGCCAGGCGTTAAGTATATTTTGAAAGTTAGGTTTTTCAAAGATGAACATAACAACAACGGAAATTACTCCGCAAACAAGGAACTGAAGACAGGAGAGTTTAACGCAGTCAACCTTCGGCGCAAAATGTCCTATTGCGAGTATATGAATTGCATAAGCTACTGCACTTATCAGAACAACCAAATCTCCGTTGCTTATGGAAAGACTTTCGTTCATACAGAGAAGGTAAAGACCTGCGATTGCAAGAGCACAGCAGATCCATATCATTTTCGGAAGCTTTTGTTTCATCAAAAGGCCAAAGAAAGGAACGATGAGAATATAAAGAACAGAAATAAAGCCTGCTTTTCCGACGGTTGTCTGGGAAATTCCGATTTGCTGTATTGTTGAAGCAAAAAAGATTATGATTCCGCAGATTATTCCGCCTTTAATAAGTTCTTTTTGTTCGGATTTTTCAGGTTTTCTGTATGTTCCGTTTCTTTTTTTTACGGAATCAAAAGCAAAATTTGCGATTATCAGCACAATTCCGCCGATTATGCATCTTATTCCGTTGAAAGTAATCGGTTCAACATATTCCATTCCGACACTTTGGGCAACAAATGCACATCCCCAAATAAGAGCGGTAAGAGTCAAACATAAATTTCCGAGCATTGCTTTGTTTTTCATTGGTTACCTCTGATAAAAAAAGAATGATATAATTTTACAATATTTAAAATAAAAAGAAAAGACCGAAAAATCAATTATTATTGAAAAAAAGGCCGCTATGATTTATAATTGAATCATAAATTTACGGGAGGCTGTGCTTTGGAATATATAATCGGTGTTTTTATCGGATATTTTTTCGGAAGTATCAACATGGCTAATATAATTTCAAAAAAACGCGGCATAGATATAAAAAAAGTCGGCTCGAACAATGCTGGCGCTTCCAATGTTTTTATTTCCGTCGGTAAAATCGATGGAATAATCGTCGGCGCTTTCGATATATTAAAATCGTTTGCTGCTGCGCTTATTGTTTATCTGATATTTTCACAAAATTTTACGGCTGGAGTAATTGCCGGAACAATGGCGATCATTGGTCATATTTTTCCGTTCTGGATGAAATTCAACGGAGGAAAAGGACTTGCTCCTTTTATGGGAATGGTTCTTTTCTATGACTGGAAGCTTTTTATATTTTTTGGAATTCTTATTATTGCAATAACACTGATTACGGATTATATTGGAATCAGTGCGCTTACAATAACAGCATTAATTCCTATTTATGCATTTTTATTTAAACACGAACAGGTATTGGCCGCTGTTTTTGCGGTAATTTCGGTCATAATGTGGTGCAAACATATTGAAAATATAAAAAGAATTGCAAACGGAACCGAAATCGGTTTTTTGAGAAAAAATAAGGTAAAAAAATAAAAGAGCCGGAAGGCTCTTTTTATTTATAAATTTTTGCGGTGCAGCGAAGTCTGCCTTTTTTGGTTTCGAGTTTTATTCCGAAATATATAAATTTCCCGTGACCTCTTACTGATATAATGTCACGTTCTTTCGGAGTATATGAAGCGCTGAGCATCGGAATTCCGCCGACAAGAACTTTTTCGTGCTCACAAAGAGCCTTGCTTTCGCTTCGTGAGATTTTATATATTGATGAAATTACTGAATCCAGCCTTTCCGAAGCAACAACAAATTCGCTTTCAACCGGCTTTGGAAGAGCATCTTCCGGAATTTTATCCGCTTTTGAGCACCGCACATTTGTATGTTTTATCTCAACCAGATTTTCGCAGATATAATCGGCAATATTATCGAGACAGGGCGCAAAGGCAACGTTTTCTTTAACTATCAAATCACCGAGAGTGCTTCTTCTGATACCAAGCGACATTATTGAACCGAGAAAATCACGATGGGCAAGATCCCCGGAAAATTTCATTGAGCACGGTTCGATTTTTATATATGAAATCGGAGCAGGTTCAATATATCCGCAAATTTCTTCGCTTCCGAAAACGCAGATAGCCTTTTCTGCGTTTTCATATCCGCCGTCAAAACAATAGGGAACACCTTTTACGCATGATCTCAGCAAAGATTGTTCCGCAGGGGAAAGAAATTCTGTGAAAGTATAGATGTTTTTGGAATATGCTCTTTCCGCGAGTTCAGTAAAACGTTTTTTAAGCATATTTTCTTCATCAGCCATTCAATCACGCCCCTTTCTGTGATATAATAAATTTTATCATAAAGAGCTGTCGCAGTCAATTTTTGGAGGCATTAATGAAATACAAACTTATCAGAAGTAAAAGAAAAACCATGGAGCTTTCAATAGGCGATGATTTTTTGCCGCTTGTTAAAGCACCGCTTAAAATGAGCACGGAAGATATTGAAAAATTTGTTGCGAAGCACGAAAAATGGATTGAAAAACAAATTATAAAAAAACGTGAGCACGATGAAAAGTTTGCTCTTTCGCCCGAAGAAGAAACAATGCTCAAAGAAAAAGCTTTGCCTTATCTCACCGAAAGAACGGAATATTTTGCAAAGCTTATGGGTTTGAAATACAACGGAATAAAAATCACTTCTGCCAAAAAGCGTTTTGGAAGCTGCAGCGTAAAAAACTCGATCTGCTATTCATGGCGCCTTATGCAATATCCTCTTGAGGCAATCGATTATGTTGTTGTCCATGAACTTGCTCATATTATTTATAAAAATCATGGTAAAGATTTTTATAAATTTATTGAAAAATATCTTCCGGACTACGAAAAACGCGAAAAACTTCTTAAATAAAATAAAAATTCACAAAAATTTAATAAAAAAGGTCATAATTATTGACAAAAACATTTTATATGGTATATTTATAATGTTATTTTTGCATCTGTTGTTTGACAAAGAACCTTCGGTCAGAAGGAGGTGGAACTGTCGCAGCAAAACCGTTTTGGAAAAGCCGCGATAGAAAACGTAAACGAATTGATTAGACCGGAATTTTTTGTCATATGAAACACTGCTTTCAAGCGGGAGCCTTCTAAAACCGGGCACAGCGGTAGATAACTTATGCGCGGCAACGTTTAGAACAAAACACTCTTTTGCGGGGTCGGTTCCAAGAGGAAAGCGGTGGGTCGACAGGTTTTTAACACGCATTGCAAAATCTTTCATTGCAATGCGGCCATGCTGTAAAAAGCAGTATGAAAAATGGGTGAGGCTGCGGCCGGTGATCCTGTTTTTACCTTGCGTGACTTGAATCCGCAAAAGGGGGATGCAGAATGGAAAATAGTACCATTATAAGCTTAAAGGATATTGTTGTTGAATTTGACGGAGAAAGTGTTCTTCGCCATATTAATCTCGATATCCGCAACCACGAATTCGTCACACTTCTGGGACCTTCCGGCTGTGGTAAAACAACCACTTTGCGTATTATCGGAGGCTTTGTAAATCCCAAAAGCGGGGACGTTTTTTTTGATGGAAAAAGAATCAATGATCTTCCGCCATATAAAAGGGAAGTCAATACCGTATTCCAGAAATACGCGCTTTTTCCGAATCTGAACGTTTACGAAAATATCGCTTTCGGACTTCGCCTTAAAAAAGTTCCGGATGAAGAAATCAGGGAAAGAGTTTTTGAAATGCTCGATCTTGTTAACATGCGCGGATATGAACGCCGCGACGTTAACCTTCTTTCCGGCGGTCAGCAGCAGCGTGTTGCTATCGCAAGAGCTCTTATCAATAAACCCCAGGTCCTTCTTCTTGATGAACCTTTGGGCGCGCTTGATCTTAAGCTCCGTAAGGAAATGCAGATCGAACTTAAGAAAATCCAGCGCGAAACAAAAATCACTTTCATTTATGTCACTCATGACCAGGAAGAAGCTCTTACAATGAGCGATACCGTTATTGTTATGCGCGACGGTGAAATCCAGCAGATCGGTACTCCCATCGATATTTATAATGAGCCGATCAACGCTTTTGTTGCGGATTTTATAGGTGAATCCAACATTATCGACGGCGTTATGAAAAAGGATTACCTTGTTAATTTTGCCGGAAGAGATTTCGACTGCGTTGACTTCGGTTTTGAAGAAAACGAAAATGTTGACGTTGTAATCCGTCCGGAAGATATCAAAATTTCCGAACCGGAAAAAGGACAGATTACCGGAAAAGTTGAAAGCATTATTTTCAAAGGCGTTCATTATGAAATCGTTGTAATAGATACAAACGGCTTTAACTGGAAAATCCATTCGACCCTTTATGAAGAACCGGGCAGGGAGGTTGGTCTTTCCGTAATTCCGGACGATATACACATTATGCATAAGATGGCGGAGGAAGAAAAATGACAAATTCCCGTTATCCTGCTTTTCCGTATATCGTTTTTATGGCGATATTCATTGTGATTCCCCTTATAATGGTTGCATATTTTGCGTTCACCACTAATACAGGAGAGTTTACGATTCAGAACATAATCCGCGTAGGCGATTATGTTCCGGTAATTATAAAATCGCTTTTTCTTGCCTTTGTAGCAACGGTTATCTGCCTTGGTCTCGGATATCCCTTTGCATATATAATGTCAAGAAAAACCAGCAATATAAGAAGAACAATGTTCATGCTCATCATGCTTCCGATGTGGATGAACTTCCTTCTCAGAACTTATTCATGGATGACTATTCTCGAAAATAACGGTCTTCTTAACCGTTTTCTCGGAATTTTCGGAATAGGACCTTTCGAAATGATAAACACCCAGGGTGCCGTTGTCCTCGGAATGGTTTATGACTATCTTCCTTTTATGATAGTTCCGCTTTATACTGTTATGATGAAGATGGATCATTCTCTGGTCCAGGCCGCCCAGGACCTTGGAGCAGATCCTTTCCAGGTCTTCACACACGTTATTCTTCCGCAGACCATGCAGGGAATCAAAACCGGAATCACAATGGTTTTTGTCCCTTCCGTTTCGACTTTCGTAATTTCCAGAATGCTCGGCGGCGGTTCCGAACTTATGGTCGGTGACCTTATCGAAATGCAGTTCGGAAGCAACAACTATAACCCGAACCTTGGTTCCGCAATTTCGCTTGTTCTTATGATAATCGTTCTTATCTGCATGAGCGTTATGAATCAGTTTGACAGCGATAACATCGACAAAGAGGGGAGGATTGCAATATGAAATTCCTTTCCAAATTTTATGTTGGCATAATTTATGCTTTCCTCTATCTGCCGATTGCGGTTCTTATCGTTTTTTCATTCAACGATGCAAAAAGCCGTACCGTTTTCACGGATTTTACATTCAAATGGTATGAAAAACTCTTTACAAACGATATAATTCTCGGCGCTTTTGCAAATACTCTTTTTGTGGCTCTTGTTGCGGGAATTTGCGCAGTAGTCCTCGGAACACTTGCCGCCATAGGAATCAATGCAATGAACCAAAAGCTCCAGGGTTTGCTGCTCAATGTAACATATCTTCCCATGATAAACCCGGATATCATAACCGGTGTTTCCCTGATGCTCCTTTTTGTTTTTATAAGAATGGAGCTTGGTTTCACTTCTCTTATTCTTGCGCATATCACTTTCAACGTTCCGATTGTAATTTTCAACGTACTTCCGAAGCTTCGCCAGCTTGACCGCAATATTTATAATGCGGCTCTTGATTTAGGATGTAACCCGGCTCAGGCTTTCAGAAAAGTTGTTCTTCCGGAAATTATGCCCGGAATTGCCGCAGGTTTTCTTCTTTCGATAACGTATTCGTTCGACGATTTTGCGGTCAGCTTTTTCACAAGCGCGGCGGATTCCCAGACCCTTTCCGTTGTAATTTATTCAATGGTAAGAATGAAGGTAAGCCCGGAAATCAACGCACTTTCTACAATTATGTTCGTTGTTGTGCTACTTGTTTTGCTTCTTGTTAACATTAATGATGCAAGAAAAGAGAAAAAAATCAGACAAAGAAATATTTTAGAGGGAGAAGTTTAATATGAAAAGAATCTTTGCAGTAATGCTTTCCGTAATTATGATAATTCTTTCTGCCGTTTCCGCTTTTGGTTATTTCAGCGAAGCGGAAGGTTATTCCACTGAAGTCGAAGATTATGATTATTATCAGAAATTTCAGGGACAGGGAATTGAAATTGACGTTTGCAACTGGGGCGAATATGTTGCAAACGATTCCGTCAACTTTCTTGATGTAAACGAAGATTTTGAAGCCCTTACCGGAATTAAAGTAAACTATACTCTTTTTTCTTCCAACGAAGAACTTTATACAAAACTTCGCAGCGGCGGTTCAATGTATGATGTAATCGTTCCTTCTGACTATATGATCGGAAGAATGATCAACGAAGGAATGCTTCAGAAACTTGATTTCGATAACATTCCGAACTATAAATATATTGACGAAAAATATAAAAACACAAACTTTGACCCCAACAACGAATATTCAGTTCCTATGTATTGGGGAACCGTTGGTATAATCTATAATATGTCCATGGTCGATGAAGAAGATCTTACCGGCTGGGATATCCTCTGGAATGAAAAATATGCTGATAATATGCTCATGTTCTCCAACTCCAGAGATGCTTTCGCACTTGCCCTCCTCGATCTCGGATATGATTTTAACACAACTGATGAAACTGAACTTGCCGAAGCAGCAGAACATCTTAAAGCACAGAAACCCCTTGTTCAGGCATATGTTATGGACGAAATTTATGACAAAATGGAGGGCGGGGAAGCCGCTGTTGCTCCTTATTATAACGGCGATGCTGTTCTTATGATGGATGTAAACGAGGATCTCAATTTCTATTTCCCCGAAAACTCCAGCATTTTTGTTGATTCAATGTGCATTCCGACCGGAGCAAATGAAAAAGAAGCTGCAGAGATGTATATCAACTATATGTGTGAATCCACCGTTGCCGCCGCAAACAGCTATTATGTAGGATATTCAACTCCTCACACCGGAGCATTCGAGCTTCTTGACGAAGAACTTCAGGAAAACGAAATAGCATATCCTTCGGCAGAATATATTGAATCTCTTGATTATTTCCTCACTCTTCCGGCGGAAACAAGCGGAATTGTTGACGGTTACTGGACCGAGATTCTTGCAACAGAAGGGGATATGACCCTTTATATTGTGGCTTTCGCCGTAATAATTGTTGCCGCTGCCGGAATTTTCGGATTTATGAAATATCAGAAGAAAAAAAGAATGAATTATTGATTCAAAAACCCGCAGATTTCTGCGGGTTTTGTTTTTGTTTGATTTTATATGACAAGCTATTAAACTTTACGGTAATTTTTTGATACAAATTTGAATTGTTTTACATTAAATTATGCATATATTGTAGAAAAATTCAACTTTTTCATTGACATTCGACCTGCACTTGTATATAATATTATGGATGTTATACATAATGAATTACTATGAGTTTTTGTATGACATGAAAATAATTAAGGAGGAAATTCAAAATGAAGAAATTTCTCGCACTTCTTCTCGCTGTTGTTATGATGCTTTCTCTTGCAGCATGCGGCGGCGAAGCTTCTAATGATACCAGACTTATCTACGGAAGCACCACCGAAGTTTCCGGCGATATCGGCCCCGGAGCATGGTGGACCAACAACGCAACCGATAAAATGATCCGTGACCTCATCAACGACTATCAGCCTGTTGTTACCAACCAGGGCGGCGAATTCGTTATCAATGAGACTGTTTGCGGCGGCGTTGAATCTGTTGCAAACGATGACGGTTCCAAAACCTTCACCGTAAAAATCAACGAAGGCCTTGTATTCTCCAACGGCGAACCTATCACTGCAGCTAACTATGTAGCATACGCTCTCATCGGTTATTCTCCTGCAGCAGCAGAAGCTGGCGCAAAACTCAGCGCTGAACAGGTTGTTGGCGCAAAAGAATATCAGGCAGGCGAAGCTGATGCTCTCGCAGGCGTACGTCTTGTTGACGAATACACCTACTCCATCACCATCAGCGGCGATTATGTTCCTTACTTCTACGAACTCAGCTATGCATCTCTTACTCCTCTCTACATCCCGATGTATGCTTCTGCAGAACTCACCGTTGTAGATACTGAAAATGGTGCAAAATTCGAAGGCGGCGAACTCGTTGCTTCCGAACTCGACGCAGCTCGTTGGATGTATGCTGACGCTGTAACTGCTGGTCCTTACGTAATCAAGAGCCTCGATACCGGTGCTCTTGAAACCGTTCTCGAAATCAACGAAAACTATGCAGGTAACTTCGAAGGCCAGAAACCTTCCATCAACCAGCTCGTTATCGTTAAATCCGAAGTTGCAACCCAGTTCGATATGCTCAAAACTGGTGCTATCGACGTTCTCGACTCTCTCTCCGATGGTAACGAAGTAAACAGCGCTCTTGACCTTGAAGCACAGGGCGGCTACAAAACCGTTAACTTCGAACGTAACGGCTACGGCAAAATCCAGTTCCAGTGCGACTTTGGTCCTACCCAGTTCCAGGCAGTTCGTCATGCTATTGCATACCTTCTTGACAGAAACGAATTTGCTAACACCTTCTGCCAGGGCTTCGGTTCCGTTGTACACGGTCCTTACGGCCTTGCAATGTGGATGACCAAAGAATCCACCGATCGTTTCGAAGCAGAAATGAACACCTATTCTTACGATCCTGCAAAAGCAGTTGAACTTCTTGTTGAAGACGGCTGGGTACTTGACGCAGAAGGTAACGAATATGTTTCCGGCGTACGTTATAAAGAAGTAACCGCTGAAGAAGCAGGCGACTACGAACTCAACGTAACTCTTGCTGACGGCAGAATCCTTATGCCTCTTCACATCAAATGGTCTTCTTCTGAAGCAAACCCTGTTTCCGAACTTCTCGTAACCATGCTCTCCAACGGCCAGCAGACCGCTGACGCAGGTATGGTAATCGAACAGACCGTTATGAGCTTCGATGAGCTCCTTAACTATATGTATCGTGATGCAACCCAGGGCGACCAGTACGGTGTAAAAACCTACGGTATGTACAACCTTGCAACCAATTTCACTCCCGCATACGACCAGTCCTACAGCTTCTCTCTTGATCCTGAATATGTAGCAGCTGGCTGGAACACCAACTATATCTTCGACAAAGAACTCGACCAGCTCTCCATGGATATGGTTTACGGTGTTGATCCTTCCGACAGAGAAGGTTACCTCAAACTCTGGCAGGATTTCATCCTCAAATGGAACGAACTCCTTCCTGAAATCCCGCTTTATTCCAACGTTTATTACACCATTTATCCCGACTGGCTCGAAAACTTCGAAGAATCCAGCCTTTGGGAATTCCAGCAGGCAATCCTTTACGCAACTGTTGCAAAATAATTTGCCTGTAAAATCCTGTTGATTTAACGGGAACCAAGACGAGGGCAGCTTTGCCTGCCCTCGTCTTTTGACGGTTTATATAGGTATTATAAATATAACATTAATTTCGAAGATTATTCCCTAATTGTTGGGTTTAATATATATGTTACTACATTTAAAAAAAGAGAAAAGGAGGGTTTTGTAGATGGCAAAGTATGTACTCAAGCGTATCGGCTACATGGTTATCGTTTTCTTTGTAGTATCGTTTTTGATGTACTCAATCTACAACCTTATCCCGACTGACCCTGCTCGTGCAGAGCTTGAACCGCTCAAGATGTCTTTAAAACCCGAAGAATATGAGGAAAGATATCAGCAGCTTCGTGACGAATATGGTCTTGACGACCCGATTCCGATCCGCTATGCAAGATGGATGGGCTTCATGAAGGACAAGCAGACCGATACTTATCACGGTATGCTTCAGGGATATTTCGGATATTCTTCACTTTATAAGAAGGACGTTTCCGTAGTTATTCCGGAAAGAATGGAGAACACTATTTTCATCAATATTTTCTCCACAATTCTTGCTCTGGCAATTACAATTCCTCTCGGTATCTATTGCGCGGTTCACAAAAAGGGCAAGGTGGATAATGCCGTTCAGGTTGTAACTATTATAGGTTACAGTATCCCGGTTTATATTATTGCGCTTATTTTCATCTGGTTCTTTGCGGTAACCTTTGAAATTTTCCCGGTTTCCGGTTCCCAGACTCCCGGTGCTTCCTACACCGGAATCAGACAGTTCCTTGACCGACTTTATTACATTTCTCTTCCTGTAATTGTAATGACTTTCGGTTCTCTCGGCGGTATGACCCGTTATGTCCGTGCAGCTATGATCGAAGCACTCAGCATGGACTATATCCGTACCGCACGTGCAAAAGGTCTTCGTGAGAAAGTTGTTATCTATTCTCACGCTTGGCGCAATGCACTTCTTCCTGTAATCACCGTTATCATCAGCTGGTTCCTCGGAATCTTCGGTGGTTCTGTAATTATTGAAAACACATTCGGCCTCAACGGTATGGGTGCTCTTTATTATGCAGGACTTATGAACCGCGACTATGAGCTCGCTCTTGCGATTCAGATGTTCTATATCGTTGTAAGCCTTATCGGACAGCTTGTAACAGACCTTAGCTATGGTTTTGTTGACCCGCGTGTCCGCATTGATAAATAATAGGGGAGGTAAATTGAAATGAAAAAAGAAAATAAAATTGCCTCCTTCTTCGGACGCCTTTTCGGCAACCGCAACAAACAGCTCAGCTTTATGGAAGAAGAACAGCTCCAGAGCCCTACCAGAATGATTGTTCGTAACTTTATGGGCAACAAGCTCGGTATGACCGGTCTTATCATCTTCCTTTGCATTTTCCTTTTTGTTATGATCGGTCCGAAGTTCTTTGTTCTTGACCTTTCCTATCAGGACAACACCCAGACCAACGTTCCTCCGATTTCCACAATGCTTTCTGTTCCGGCAGAACTTAACGGAAACGTTAAAGACATCACCCCCGGCACAACTTATGGCGTTGGTATCGACAACGACGGTAAAATCTACACCTGGGGTTATACCCGTGTAACCAGCGTTATCGACGTCGGTGAAATTCCGAAAGAAGTTCAGAAAGCTCATATCGTACACATTGCCGCAGGTTATGACCACATTGCAGCAATCGATGACAAAGGCAACGTTTATGTATGGGGTTCCGACCGTCTTGGACAGGACAGACTTCCCGACAAAATCGTTTCCGCAATGAACATGAAGAAAAACCTTAACTTCAAACAGCTTGAAGCAGGTTTCCAGTTCACTGCCGCTCTTACTGAAGACGGTTACCTTTATGCATGGGGTAACGGAAACATGGCGGATATCGAAATCAAAGAAGAATATCAGGGCAGAATTGAAAAAATCGCTCTTACTACCTATAGCTGTGTAGCTCTTCTTGATGACGGTACCGTTGTTTATACCGGTATCAAAAATAACGCCATTCATGACCAGATGCCCGAAGGCCTTACCAACATTGTTGATATTTCCGCAACCGGTAACACTGTTGCAGTTGTTGACGAAAACGGTAAAATCACCATTTGGGGTAACATCAGCGACGGAATCGACCAGGTTCCCGAAATGGCAGCAAAACCCGTTGAACTCTATGGCGGTCTTAAACACTATACCGCTCTTCTTGAAAACGGCGAAGTAATTTCCTGGGGTAACAACGTTCATAAACAGGCAACCGTTCCCGCAGCTGTTAACGAAAAAGATATCGAAACCGTTTTCGCAGGTTTCTATCAGAACTATGCAATCACCACCGACGGTGAAACCGAAACCTGGGGTCTTAAAGGTTATACCCTCGGTACCGACGACCTTGGACGTGATATTCTTACCCGTCTTGTTAACGCAGGTCAGGTTACCATGACCGTTGGTGCAATCGCTGTTGTAATTTCCCTTATCATCGGTATCATTCTCGGTGGTATCGCAGGTTATTTCGGCGGTTGGACCGATATGATCGTAATGCGTATTGCAGAAGTTATCGGCGGTCTTCCTTTCATTCCTTTTGCAATGATTCTTTCCGCAATCATCGGTACAAGAATTTCTGTTGAGCAGAGAATGTACCTCATCATGGTCGTTCTCGGTGTTCTTTCCTGGCCGCCTACCTGCCGCCTTATCCGTGCACAGATCCTCAGCCAGCGTGAACAGGAATATGTAACCGCAGCACAGGCTATGGGTGTTCGTGAAAAATCCATCGTTTTCCGTCACATTCTTCCGAACGTTCTTTCCCTTATCCTTGTTTCTGCAACCCTTGACTTTGCAACCTGCATGCTCACCGAATCCACTCTTTCTTACCTTGGATTCGGTATTGCACCGCCTACTCCTACCTGGGGTAATATGCTTAACGGTGCAAACAACTCCATCGTTATTCAGCAGTATTGGTGGCGTTGGGTATTCACCGCAGCAATCTTCGGTGTCTGCACCATTTGTATCAACCTTGTGGGTGACGCTCTTCGTGATGCGGTTGACCCCAAATCTAACGGAAGATAAGGAGGGGAGAAGCAAATGGCATTATTGGAACTTAAAGATGTTAGAACATTTTTCAAAACCAAACGTGGTATTGTTAAAGCTGTTAACGGCGTAAGCTACTCCCTTGATTCCGGTAAAGTTCTCGGACTTGTTGGCGAATCCGGTTCCGGAAAAAGCGTTTCCGCAATGAGCGTTCTCCGTCTTCTTGATGAAAACGGATATATCGAAAGCGGCGACATTACTTTTGACGGAAAAGATCTCATCAATCTTTCCAAGCAGGATATGTATAAAATCCGCGGAAATGATATTTCTGTTATTTTCCAGGAACCCATGACCAGCCTTAACCCGGTTTTTACTGTTGAAAAACAGCTTTGCGAACCGCTTATGAACCATCAGGGAATGACCAAAAAAGAGGCAGCTCTTAAAGCTATTGAACTTCTTGCAGACGTTAAAATCCCTAATCCGGAAGTTGTTGCAAAACAATATCCTCATCAGCTTTCCGGTGGTATGCGTCAGCGTGTTATGATTGCAATGGCTCTTGCCTGTAAACCCAAGATCCTTATTGCAGACGAACCTACAACCGCGCTTGACGTTACCATTCAGGCACAGATCCTTAAACTCATCAATGAGCTTAAAGATAAAAACAACACCGCGGTTCTTTTCATTACTCATGACCTTGGTGTTATCAACCAGATTGCAGACGATGTTGCGGTTATGTATTGCGGACAGGTTGTAGAAATGGCTCCGGCACATACAATCTTCCACCAGAACGAACATTCCCATCCTTATACCGAAGGTCTTATGCTCTCAATTCCGAGACTGGATACTCCCGCAAACAGCCGCCTTGAAGCAATTCCCGGCGCTGTTCCGCATCCGCTTGACCTTCCCAAAGGCTGCAAATTTGCTCCTCGCTGCAAATATGCCACTGATAAATGCAGGGAAGAAGAACCCCAGCTTGTTCATGTAAACGAACATCATCAGGTACGTTGCTTCTATCCCAAAAAGGAGGACAGACATGGAAAATAACAGAGAAGTCCTGCTCAGTATCAGCAACCTTAAACAATATTTCCCATTAAAAAAAGGTCGTTTTGTTAAAGCTAACGACGGTGTTTCTCTTGATATTTACAAAGGCGAAACTTTCGGTCTTGTTGGTGAATCCGGCTGCGGAAAATCCACTCTTGGACGTACCATTCTTCAGCTTTACCACCAGACCTATGGCCGTACCATGTATTATGGCCGTTCTCTTGATGACCTTGCTCCCAAATATGTTGAACAGACCATCAAAAACCTTTCCAAACTTCGTAATGAATGGAAAAACCTTGAGCAGAAAAAAGAGAAAATTGAAGCCGAGTACGCAGCTCTTTCCGAAACAGAACAGTATGCTAAACATGCAGAACTCGACCAGGCAAGAAAACTTGCGGAAGATGCTATGCTCAATATCACTAAAATTTTCGGCGGATTTGTTGTTGTCGAAAACGTAAGCGAAATTGTTTCCGCATATTCCAAAGAATACGGTTTTGCAAAACAGAAATCTTCTCTTATCGAAAAGCTTGGAAAAGCACAGCTTAATCTTGATGATCTTGAGTTTGATGAGAATAAAAAACCCGGCAGCGTTGACGAAAGCAAACTTTCTTCCGCAAGAAGCAAAGTTGAAGCAATCAATGCTGAAATTGCTAAAGTTCAGGAACAGATTGATGAAGTCAAAAAAGCAATTGATGTTCTTCGTGAACAGCACAAAAATGAACCTGAATTTGATAAATATGAAGCAATGCGCGATGACGGTATTGACCTTGCACGTCTTGAATATGACGAAATGCGTAAACTCCGCCGCGATATGCAGCTTATTTTCCAGGATCCTTATTCCTCTCTCAACCCTCGTATGAGTGTCGGTCAGATTATCAGCGAAGGTATGGTTGCACATAATATGGTTCATAATAAAGGTGAACGTATGCAGGAGAGAGTTCTTGAAGTTATGGACGAATGCGGTCTTGCACCTTATTTCCTCCATCGTTTCCCGCATCAGTTCTCCGGCGGTCAGCGTCAGAGAATCGGTATTGCGCGTGCTCTTGCAACCAACCCGAAGTTTGTTGTTTGCGATGAAGCGGTTTCTGCACTTGACGTTTCCATTCAGGCACAGATCATCAACCTTCTTCAGGACCTTAAAGAAAAACAGGATCTTACCTATCTTTTCATTACCCATGACCTTTCTGTTGTAAAATATATTTCCGACAGAATCGGCGTTATGTATCTTGGAAACATGGTTGAACTTGCTGATTCCCAGGAGATTTTTGATAACCCCGTTCATCCTTATACCGAAGCACTTCTTAATGCAATTCCTACCACCGAAGAAGAAGGTCATAAAGATCTTCAGATTCTCGAAGGCGATATCCCCAGCCCGGTAAATCCGCCCAAAGGCTGCAAATTCCACACCAGATGCGCTTACTGCACCGAAATTTGCAAACAGGTTGTTCCGGAATGGGAAGAAGTTTCTCCTAATCATTTTGTTGCTTGCCACCATAAGCTTGCAAGAAAAGAAAATGTTCAGGAATAATTAAATTTAGTTTTAAAAAGGAGCTTGAAAAAATGGCAAGGCGAAACTTGTTTATGCTTTTTTCCAAAAAAGTTGACCGTGCGTTCGAGCTCCAGGCTGAACAAAACGGTCATGATGAGCATGTTGAATATGAACGCGAAGCTATCGATCCAAAATCGATTGAAGACAAAATTCAGCTTGCGGACAGAATGGAAAAAGGCGACCTTGCGGCAATGATTATTTCCGCTTTGGGAATGATTGTTCCGGTTGCTTTAATTATTCTTATAATTATGATTGTTGCCGCCTGTTTTCTTACGGGCATGCTTTAAAAACGAAAAACACCGAACTCTAGCGAGTTCGGTGTTTTTTTATATTCAAATTTCTGCTTTGATTTTTACGAGAAGTGCTTCAACTTTTTCAGCAAGTTCTTTAAGGGCACCGTCTTTGAACGGAGAAGGTATTTTTGCTTCTTCGAGAAGAAGATCATAATATTGTTCGCCACCCTGTTTCATAAGACGGATATAACGTGCAAATGCATCGTCATAATCTTCCTGGGAAGCAAGAAGGAAACCAAATGCGGCGGTCTGTGCAAGGCAATAATCAATGTAATAGAAAGGAGATTCATAAATGTGCATCTGATACTGCCATCTGCGGCCGTCTTCGAGGAACGGAACACCTTCAAGATTGATGTGGGGAAGGAATTCTGCGCAAAGCTTTTTCCAAGTTTCGTTTCTCTCTGCAGGAGTCATTTCCGGATTTTCATAAACAATATGCTGGAAATAGTCAACAATGGTTCCGTAAGGAATGAAGGAAAGGGCACCGAGAGCATGCATGAATTTATACTTGGTTGCGTTTTCTCCGAAGAATTTATCAATATATTTCCATGCAAAGAATTCCATGCTCATTGAATGGGTTTCTGCTGTTTCCATTCCGCCGCAGCCGATTTCAAGAGCAAATTTATTATCAGCAATAAGAAAAGCATTGAAAGCGTGTCCGGCTTCATGGGTCATAACGTCAACGTCATCAGCGGAACCGTTAAAGTTTGCAAGAATGAAAGGCTGTTTGTATTTCGGAATTTCGGTGCAGTAACCGCCGCCCCATTTGTTTTTTCTGGAATCAACATCGAATGCATCGTTTTCAAGCATAAGATCAATGAATGCGGCAGATTCTTCGCTCATTTCATGATACATTTCTTTTGCGGCATTGAAAATATCCTCTTTGTTGCCGGAAGGTCTTGGGTCACCGCCGGGAATGATAACATCATTATCATAAACCATATATTTATCAATGCCAAGATTTTTTGCATTTTCGCTGCGAAGTTTTGCAACAACGGGAACTATTGATTCAAGAACGTTTTTGCGGAAAGTTTCGACATCGTTTTTGTCATAACAAACGCGTTCCATACGATAATAGCCAAGTTCCACAAAGTTTTTGTAGCCAAGTTTCTGCGCCATTTTGGTACGAACTTTAACAAGACGGTCATAAATATCGTCAAGCTGTTCGGTATAGCCGTTCATAACGGTTCCGAGTACGGTATATGCTTCCTTACGGGTTTCGCGGTCATCGGATTTGAAGAAGCCAGCAAGAGCAGCTCTGCTGAGCTTTTCACCGCGGAATTCAAATTCCATTCCGGCCATGAGTTTGGAATATTCGGAAACAATTTTGTTTTCCTCGATCATATCTTCGATGATTTCCGGAGACATTGCTTTTTTCTGAACTTCCATATGTCTGAAATAAACAGGAGAAAGTTTTTCTTCAAGTTCAGCTCTGAAAGGAGAATTGAGAAGAGCATCGTTATACATATTCATGAGATTTCCCACCTGGGGGCCAATCTCATCAAAATAGTCATTTTCTTTTACGTAAAATTCATCAGCAGTGTTGCAGCTGTATCTGATATAGGAAATATTCTGTGCGGTAGAATATTTTATTACAAGTTCACGATATTTTTCGCGCCATTCAAGAACTTCATCTGCATTTTTCGAATTTTTTACCCCGTTTATAACCTCAAGAGCATTTTTTTCAAATTCATCAAAGGGAATATGCTCATAAGGCATTTCACTTACTTTCATTGTTTCAACTCCTTTTCGAATTATGTTTTTATTATACACCTAAATATTTTTAAAAACAACAGAACTTAACCTGGACATGCAATATTCGGAATAATAAAAATATATTTATTGAAACGAGGTGATAATAATGGATTATTTTATGTTATTGGGAATATTGTCGGGAATCATATTTTTTGCACTTCATGTAACATCAGCAAATTCATTTCCAAAACCTCTTTCTTCCGAAGAAGAAAGGGAATGTTTTAAGAAAATGAAAAAAGGAGATGAATTTTCGAAAAATAAATTAATTGAACATAATTTAAGACTTGTGGCACACATAATTAAAAAATATTACAGCAATTCATCGGAGCAAGACGATTTGGTTTCAGTCGGAACAATTGGTCTTATAAAAGCGGTTTCAACTTTTAATTATGAAAAAGGTACAAAGTTTGCAACGTATGCGGCAAAATGTATTGAAAACGAAATATTAATGTATTTCAGGAATAAGAAAAAATATGCACAGGATGTACCTTTTTCAGAACCGATTGACTGTGATAAGGATGGAAACACACTTTCAATAATGGATATTATGGCAGATGAAAAATCTGTTGCAGAAGATATTGAAGACAAATTAAATGCGGAAAATTTATATAAAGCAATTGACAGAGAGCTTTTGCCAAGAGAAAAAGAAATTATATATTTACGTTACGGACTTATGGGAAGTAAAGCATATACGCAAAGAGAAGTGGCAAAAAAACTGGGAATTTCTCGTTCCTATGTTAGCAGAATTGAGAAAAAAGCAATTGAAACATTGAAATGTAAACTTAACTATTAACGGTGCTCAAAATGAAGAAAAGTATATTAAAGTTTAAAAGAAACATCGAAATTCCCATTGAGGCAGTGAAAGATTTTTATTTGGAAATTTATTCGGGAAATGAAGTGATCCTCACAGGGTTCGGCGAAATTGAAAAATTGGAAGATGCCGTGCTCAAAATATCTTTTCGTACTAAAACAGTAATTTTTTACGGAAATAACATCAATATATCAAATTATTCAAGTGATGGAATAAAAATTTCCGGAGATATCAATAAAATTGAATTTTTAAAAAAGGAGTGATTATTATAATTGCTTCAATTGCAAGATATTTTTTAGGGTATGTGGATTTTACGGCCATTGGTGCAGATATTGAAAAATTTATTACATTTTTGGCAAAAAACGGAATTGAAATAATATCATATACCAAAAAAGAATATGTTTTTTATGGAAAAATTTTAGCTAAAGACTATCTTAAAATAAAGCGATATGCAAAGAGATGCGGACTGAAATTAAAAATAAGAAAAAAGCACGGAATGATATTTGATATAAGAAAAAATATAAATAAAATCGGTTTTTTTACCGGTTTAATTTTTATTATATTATTTGTTTATTGTATGAACATGTTTATTTGGCAAATAAACGTAACAGGAAATTTAAAAGTAGAAACTGAAGAAATTTTAAAATCAGCAAATGAAATGGGTCTTTTAACGGGAACCTTATCAAAGAAACATTTTGTACAAAATATTGAATGGTATATTTTAAGAAAACATCCGGAACTTTCCTCTGTTGAAATTAATATACAGGGAAGCGTCGCAAATATTCTAATCAATGAAATAAAAAAAGAAAGTGAAATGGTTTCAGATGATGATATTCCGGTAAATATCGTTGCCGGAAAATATGGAGTAATACGAAGAATTGATGTTTTCGACGGACAGAAAGCTGTAAACAAAGGCGACGCTGTAATGAAAGGAGATCTTTTGGTAAGCGCAGTTTATGAAGACAGGCACAATAAGCTTACCTTAAAACATGCAAGGGCAAATGTAATTGCGGAAACCGATTATAATATGGAAATTGAGTTTCCTCTTAAAGAAAAAATTTTTAAAAAAAATAAACTGGAAAAAACAACATTTATAGTTTCAGTTTTAGGAAAAAAATATTATTTTGGGTATAATAAAAACGGCGATTATTTATCTTTGAAAACAAATGAAAAACAGATTAATTTTTTATGGTTGAAACTTCCGATAATCGTTACAAAAATACAGCATTACAGTGTAAAGGAAAACACCATTACACATAATTTGGAAGAAGGAAGAATAGAAGCGTTTGAATTGCTGAGAAAAAAAGAAAAAGAAACAATGTCTGATATGGAAATCATATCCAGAAAGACCGAAGAAAAAATTAAAAACGGAAAATATATTATCAATGCAGATTATATTGTTCTTATGGATATTGCCGAAGAACAACCCATAGAATCCGATGTTCCATGGGAAAACAGCGATGATATAAGCTGAATCAAAAAAATATTGTATATGAAAATAATATATGGTAAAATATAAATGAAAAAATGAAAGGGGGCGATTTCGTTGTTTGAAATCCCAATGCCGTTTATCTGGCTTATTCTTGCGGTTGTGCTGGGTGTAATTGAAGCAGTTACAGTTTCGCTTATAAGCGTTTGGTTTGCAATCGGTGCTCTTGCGGCAATTATTCCCGCATATTTTGAGGTTCCGCTTTGGGGACAGATTCTTGTTTTCCTTGCGGTTTCCGCAATTGCATTTGCGTTCACAAAAAGATTTTTCAAAGATGTTGTTAAGGTTAAAAAACAGCCAACCAATTCCGACAGTCTTATCGGAACCGACGGAATCGTCACTTCTGAAATAAACAATCTTGAAGGCGCGGGAAAAGTTTATATTTCAGGCCTTACATGGAGCGCAAAATCCAAAAATGGCGATAATATTCAGGAAGGTGCCGTTGTAACCGTTAATAAAATCGAAGGTGCAACCTTGATTGTTGAAGTAAAAAATCTTGCAGAAGCAAGTGAAGAATAAAAGGAGGTAGTTATATGCCGTTTGAATTTACTGGACTTATTATAGGACTCGGCTTGGTGCTTATAGTTCTCATTATCCTTGCTCTTAACGTAAAAATCGTTCCCCAGGCAACCGTTTATGTAATTGAACGCCTTGGAACTTATTATGCAACCTGGGAAACCGGTCTTCATTTCAAGATTCCTTTCTTTGACAGAATTGCAAAAAAGGTTTCCATCAAAGAGCAGGTCGTTGATTTTAAGCCCCAGCCTGTTATCACAAAAGATAACGTAACAATGCAGATAGATACCGTTGTTTTCTATCAGATTACCGACGCAAAACTTTTCAGCTATGGTGTTGAAAGACCTCTTTCCGCAATCGAAAATCTTACCGCAACAACTCTTCGTAACATCATCGGCGAAATGGAACTCGACAGCACCCTTACCAGCCGTGACGTTATCAACGTAAAAATCACATCTATTCTTGATACCGCAACGGATAAATGGGGCATCAAAGTTAACCGCGTTGAACTTAAAAACATCATTCCTCCGAGAGAAATTCAGGACGCAATGGAAAAACAGATGAAGGCGGAACGCGAACGCCGCGAAACCCTTCTTCGTGCAGAAGGCGAAAAGAAATCCGCAATTCTTATTGCCGAAGGTGAAAAAGAATCTGCAATTCTTCGTGCAGAAGCTGTTAAGGAAGCAAAAATCCGTGAAGCACAGGGTGAAGCGGAAGCAATTCTTGTTGTTCAGAAAGCGCTTGCAGATTCCATTACTCTTCTTAACGAAGCAAATCCGACTCCGGCGGTCCTTACTCTTAAGAGCTATGAAGCTTTTGAAAAAGCCGCTGACGGCAAGGCAACCAAGATTATTGTACCGAGCGAAATTCAGTCTCTTGCAAGTCTTGTTTCTTCCGTTAAAGAAGTTGCTGTTGACTCCGATATCCAAAAGTGATATTATAATCTAAACTGCATAAAGGAGATACAGGGGTGCTGTTATTGGCTGAGACGGCGTTTTCGCCGAACCCTTAACCTGATCCGGATAATACCGGCGGAGGGAGTGTCGAAAAGCGTTAATTGGCTTTGTTTTCATGGTCGCTGCGGCAAATTCCCTTGCTGCAGCGATTTTTATTTTTAAGGAGTGAAAACAAAACAATGGAAAACAGAAACCAAAAAACATCAAGACTCGTTTTCAGCGCAATTATGATTGCAATAGGAACGGTGCTCAGCCTTTTGAAAATTGATTTTGTAATGGGCGGGGGAATAACAATTTGCGCAATGCTTCCTCTTGTTATGGTATCTTTCAGATACGGTACAAAATGGGGCGTTTTTACCGCTTTCGTTTTCAGCGTTCTTCAATGCCTTCTCGGTCTTGACAACGTTCAGTATGCGACTTCTGTAGGAATGGCGATCGCAATAATACTTCTGGATTATATTGTTGCATACACTGTCATCGGTTTTTCCGGAATTTTCAGAAAAAAAGCAAAAAATTTCAACATTGCGGTAATTGGAGGTATTGGGGTTACGTTCTTTGCAAGATTTCTTTGCCATTTTGCAACAGGCTGGGTAATCTGGGATGCGCTTTGGCCCAATGAATTCGGAATGATCGCTCCGGTTTATTCTCTTTGTTACAACGGTTCCTATATGCTTGCGGAAGCGATTATATCTTCTGTTGTTGCAGCAATTCTTTTCAAAAAGAAACCGGAATTTTTTCAATAATCAACCATTTTTTAAAAGGCGGACATTAAAATGTCCGCCTTTTTTCTTGAACAAAAACTCTGTTTATGTTATTATATAATATATATCTATATGATAGGGAAGTGTGTGTTTTGGCCGAACTTTCGCCGATGATGAAACAGTATTTTGAAATAAAAGAGAATAATAAAGACGCCATACTGTTTTTCCGTCTCGGCGACTTTTATGAAATGTTCTTCGATGATGCAAAACTTGCATCAAAAGAACTTGAACTCACCCTTACCGGAAGGGATTGCGGTCAGGAAGAAAGAGCACCTATGTGCGGCGTTCCTTATCACAGCTATGAAGCCTATGTTGCGCGTCTTATAAAAAAAGGCTATAAGGTAGCGATCTGTGAACAGATGGAAGACCCCGCAACAGCAAAAGGACTTGTTAAACGCGATGTTATCCGCGTTATAACTCCCGGAACGGTCGTTGAAAACGCAATGCTTGAGGAAAGTTCCAACAACTATATCGCAAGTATTTTTGTTTTAGGAAATTCTTTCGGAATATGTTTTTGCGACGTAACAACCGGCGAATTAAAATGCACCAGCGCAAATAATTCAAAAGAGCTTGATAACAGAATCATTGAAGAAATAAGCCGTTATAAACCTTGCGAAATTCTTTTCAACGATAATTTCCTCGATTGCCGCGAAGCTGGTTATTTTATTAAAGAGCGCATAACCTGTCTCGGCGAACAGATAGATGATTCGGAATACGATAAAAAACTTGTTGAAAAAACAATTTATGAGCACTTCGGAAAACACAGTCCCCATGAGCTTGGCTTTGAAAATATACTTCAGGAAAACTGTGTTTCCGCTTTGCTGCGCTATCTTTATGAAACCCAGAAAAACGGCGTAAGCCGAATTTCTTCCGTAAAATTTTACGATGAAAAAGCTTTTATGAAGCTCGATCTTTCAGCAAGACGCAACCTTGAACTTACGGAAACAATGCGCGGAAGAGAAAAAAGAGGAACTCTTCTTTGGGTGCTTGATAAAACGAGCACGGCAATGGGAAGAAGGCTTCTTCGCTCTTACATTGACAGACCGCTTCTTGACCCGGTTAAAATCGATAAACGTCTTTATGCTGTCGAAGCTTTCGTAAATGACCCGATGCTTTGTGAAGATGTTGCGGAAGAACTTTCCGGAATTTATGACCTTGAAAGAACGATGACAAGAATAATTTTCGGAAATGCAAACCCGAAAGAATATAAAACCCTTGCATCAAGCATCGGAAAACTCCCGAAGATAAAAGGTCTTTTAAGCGGAACCGCTTCTCCGCTTCTTGCGGAACTTCGTGAAAACATTGATCTTCTCGAAGATATTAAAAATCTTATCGATATTGGTATAATTGAAGATCCTCCTATAACTCTTAAAGACGGCGGAGTTATTGCAAAAGGATATAATTCTGATCTTGATGAACTCCGCGATATTGCAACCAACATTACAAGTAAAATAACCGCGATTGAAACGATCGAAAAAGAACGAACCGGAATTCCGAAAATGAAAATCGGTTATAACCACGTTTTCGGTTATTATATCGAAGTTTCAAAATCCTATACAAACCTTGTTCCGGAAGAATATATCAGAAAACAAACACTTGCAAACGGCGAAAGATACATAACTCCCGAACTCAAGGAACTTGAAGAAAAAGTTCTCGGTGCTCATGATAAAATCCTTGCTCTTGAAGCAAAACTTTTTGAAAATATCCGTGCTCAAATCGGTGCTCAGGTCGAAAGAGTTCAGGCAACAGCAAATGCTGTTGCAGCCATAGATGTGCTGCAATCCTTTGCAGCTGTTTCTCTTCGCAATAATTATTGCAGACCGACCGTTGATCTCGGCGATATAATAGAAATTTCCGAAGGAAGACATCCAGTTGTTGAACAAATGCTCCGCGGAGCGCCTTTTGTTCCAAACGACGTTCTCCTTGATAACAGAGAAAATCAGATTGCTGTAATTACGGGCCCCAATATGGCCGGTAAATCAACATATATGCGCCAGGTAGCTCTTATTACAATAATGGCTCAAATCGGCTGTTTTGTGCCTGCAAAACACGCCAGAATAGGTATCGTTGATGGAGTTTACACAAGGGTCGGCGCTTCCGACGACCTTTCCGCCGGACAGTCCACTTTCATGGTGGAAATGAGCGAGGTTGCGGAAATTCTTAAAAATGCAACGAACAAAAGTCTGCTTATCCTCGATGAAATTGGAAGAGGAACGAGCACTTTTGACGGAATGAGCATTGCTCATGCCGTTCTTGAGCATATTGCCGACAGAAAAAAGCTCGGCGCAAAAACGCTTTTTGCAACCCATTATCACGAACTTACCGATCTTGAAAACGCATATCCGAACATAAGAAATTATAATGTTGCCGTTAAAAAACGCGGCGATGATATAACTTTCCTTCGCAGGATCATAAGCGGCGGCGCGGACGATTCCTACGGAATAGAAGTGGCAAAACTTGCCGGAATTCCGAACAGCGTTGTTAAACGCGCAAGAGAAATTCTTTCCGCTCTCGAAGAGGGTAAAGAGGTTGAAAAAATTTCCAGAATGCAGCAAAACGACGATATTATGGGGCAAACAAATCTTTTTGCTTCAATTACAAGCGATGCGGAAAGAATTATCCGTCAAACGGATGTTGAAACGCTTACTCCCATTGAGGCTCTTAATCTTCTTTATGAACTTAAAAGCATTGTAAAATAAAAATTGTGTGGTGAAAAAATGCCTAAAATAAACCTTCTTGATAAACATATTGCCGAACTTATTGCCGCAGGCGAAGTTGTTGACAGACCGTGTTCCGTCGTAAAAGAACTAGTCGAAAACTCCATAGATGCAGGTGCCGACAGCATAACCGTTGAAATTCAAAATGGCGGAAACACTTTTATTCGTGTTACCGATAACGGCTACGGAATTGAACCGGAAGATATTCCGAAGGCATTTTTGCGTCACGCAACAAGCAAGATTCGTGAAGAGTGGGATCTTGACAGAATTATGACTTTCGGTTTCCGCGGAGAAGCCCTTGCTTCTGTTGCGGCTGTTTCACATGTTGAAATTATGACCAGAACAAAGGATTCCGTAACAGGTTTCCGCTGTGAAGCAACGGACGAAGGAACTTCCGAAATCGAGGAAGCCGGCTGTCCCGAAGGAACGACAATTATTGTCCGCGATTTGTTTTATAATACTCCCGCAAGACAAAAATTTCTTAAAAAAGACGTTGCAGAAGCAAATGCCGTTGCACAGGTTATGGATAAAATGGCACTTTCATATCCGGAAGTAAAATTCCGTTTTATCCGTGATGGAGAAACGAAACTTCTTACTTACGGAAACGGAGATTTGCTTGCTGTAATTTCCGCTGTTTACGGAAGAGATTTTTCAAAAGAAACCATTGAAGTAAATTACAGTCCCGTTGGCAAAGATAAAATGAAACTGACCGGATATATTACGAAACCGACATCTTCAAAACCAAGCCGTTCTTTTCAGAATTTTTTTGTAAACAGAAGGTTTGTAAAAACAAGAACGGCAATGGCCGCACTTGAAGAAGCTTTTAAAGGTTCTGCAATGATCGGAAAATTTCCCGGATGTGTTCTTAACCTTGAAATTCCGCCGGAAACGGTTGATGTTAATGTACACCCGGCAAAAACAGAAGTTAGGTTCGTAAGTGAAAAAGAAATTTTTGATCTTGTATATTACGGTGTGAAATCCGCTTTGAACCAAAGGGACGTTTCTGCTGTTCTTGAAGAATCAAAGAAAGTGAACAAAACATTCTGGAATGAAATTTCCGACAAAAAGGAAATTGAGCATTTTGAAAATGTTGTTGTTCAGACAACTCTTTCACAACAGCCCAAAATGGATTTTATTCCGAAAACATACACTGATATAAAATATAATCTTGTTGAAAATGATGATGTTTCCGTAAGAAATAAAGACAGCCTTGCTTCTTATAGAATAGAAGGAGATGTAACACATACGGCACAATATATTCTTCGCAAGGCGGCCGACAAAGCTGCTGAAGAAGGAACCGAACTTCCGAAAGAATATATTGACGGTTTTGAGGCAATAAAAAAAGCAGGCGCTCCTGTTCCGGAACTTCCGAGAAATCTGGTAACCGACCCGCTTCCGTTCGGAAACTTAAAATATGTGGGGGAAGTTTTTAAAACATATATTCTTCTTGAATCAGAGGATGAACTTGTTTTTGTTGATAAGCACGCAGCACATGAACGTATTCTTTATGAAAAACTTCGTAAAGGAATTCATGCTTTTGATTGCCAGTGTCTTATGACACCTATTACTTGTAAATTGAGCGATGAACAATGTTCCGCTGTTCTTGAAAATCCGGAAGAAATGGAAAAATTCGGTTTTATGATTGATGATTTCGGAAGAGGAACCGTTCTTGTAAGATCGCTTCCGTTCTGGGTCAAAGCGAAAGAAGCCGAAAGCATAATCGGGGAAATTGCCGATTCTATTTTGGGATGTAAACATGACCTTACTCCGGAGAAACTTGATAAACTTTATGCAAGCATTTCCTGCCGCGCGGCAATAAAGGCAAACGACAAAAACTCTCAGCCGGAACTTGAAACAATTGTCAATATTCTTCTTAATGACCCAAGTATTAAATATTGTCCGCATGGAAGACCGGTTTCAACTACCATTAGCAAAAATAAGCTTGAGCGTATGTTCGGCCGCCAGCAATAAGAGGTAAACTATGGATAAAAAAATACCCGTAATTGCAGTAATTGGACCTACAGCTTCCGGAAAAACCGGACTTGCAGTTGAAATTGCAAAAAAATTCGGCGGGGAAGTTGTTTCGGCTGATTCAATGCAGATTTATTCCGAACTTACAATCGGAACGGCAAAACCCACCGAAGAAGAAATGGAAGGAATAAAACACCATTTGGTGGGCCATAAAAGCATTGATGATGAATATTCCGTTGCGGATTATGTTGAGGAAGCCAAAAAATGCATTGAAGATGTTGTTTCAAGAAACCATATTCCGATTATTTGCGGAGGAACCGGACTTTATGTTGATTCGTTGCTTTCAAATACAGAATTTTCCGAAATAAAAAGCTCTCCCGAAATCCGGAAAAAATTATTTGATTTTGCTAAAGAAAACGGAAACGAAGCTCTTTTCAAAAAACTTAAGGAAATCGATCCGGAATCCGCCGCAAAAACCCACGCAAACAATCTTTCAAGAGTTGTCCGAGCACTTGAAGTTTTTGAGGTTACCGGAAAAACAATGTCTGAGCACCAGAAAAATTCTCATCCGGTACCGAGCATTTATGATGTTTGTTATATTGGAACAAATTTTTCCGACAGGGAAAAACTTTACGAAAGAATTGAACAAAGAATTGATGAAATGCTCGAAGAGGGTGTCGAAAACGAAGCAAGATTTCTTTTTGAGCACAACGGAACCTGTACAGCTGCTCAAGCTATCGGATATAAGGAATTTTATCCTTATTTCAGAGGTGAGATGAGCAGAGAAGAAGCGGTGTCCGTGCTCAAAAAAGAAACAAGACATTATGCAAAACGACAGCTTACATGGTTCAGACGAAATGAAAAAATAAATTGGATTTTCCGCGATGAATATTCCCAAAAAACGGATTTTTATAAAACGGCATTTGAAATTATTGAAAACTTTTTGGAGAAAAAATGAAAGTAAGTTTTTTTAAAATAATAGCAGCGATACTTGCGGTTTTTATCATAGGCTATGCAGGGGTTCAGGCATGGATATTTTTATATAATCCATATAAAACAGAAATAGCTGTTACTTATTCCGTAAACGAAGCCTTGCATGTAAAAGGGATTGCCATAAGAACTGAAACGGTAATTGAAGATCAATATGGCGGAAGTGTAAGTTATATTCATGAAGATGCCGCAAGAGTTCTTAAAAATAAACCGGTTGCCTATGCTCACGCTTCTGCAGATACGGTTCAGAAAATGGAAAAAGCCGCCGAACTTGAAAAAGAAATTAATCTTCTTGAAGAAGCTTCTGTAGGAATTTCACAGCTTTATGGTTCTTCTGAATTTATAAACGACCAGATAGGAAATTCCGTTCTTGCTTATTCGGAACTGATTGCAAACGGAAATTACAATGAATTTATTTCAATTAAGGACGATTTGCTTCTTTCCATTAACAAAAAGACTTCTATAACCGGAACCGAAAACAAGTTTGCAGAACGCATTTCTCTTTTAAAAGCAGAATACGATGAACTTCAGAATGAGATCAATTCAGATGAAGCAAACACAGTTACATCTCCACAAACAGGTTATTTTATTTCTTCGGTTGACGGTTTTGAAAACATGGTAACCAAGGAAACATTATTTGAAAAATCCGTTTCGGAAATTGAAGATATTATAAACACCGATGTTGTAACTGTTGATGAAAAAATCGGAAAAATTGCGGATAATTATAAATGGTATTATGTAATTTCTGTTTCTTCGGAAGATGCTGAAAAGTTTGATACGGGTAAAAATGTAACCGTAAACTTTGACGGTATAAGCGATTCCGTAATACTTGAAATTTATGAAAAAATAGAAGACGATACAAGCGAAAACGTTATAATAGTTTTGCTTTGCAAAACTTTTACAGCAGAACTTGCTTCAATAAGACAGATACCGGCAGATATCGTTTTCAGTACGATTTCTGGTTTAAGGGTTTCTTCGGATTCCATCAGATTCGACGAAAATCAGCAAATGGGCGTTTTTATACTTGACCGAAACGAAGTTAAATTCAGAGCCGTTGAAATAGTATATTCCGGAAGCGGTTACAACATTGTAAAGTGGAATCAGGGAACCAAAAACGCTTTGCAGCTTTTTGATGAAGTTTTTGTTGGAGGAAACGATCTTTATGTCGGAAAAGTTATTGACTGATACTGAAAAAAACGTAAAAGAAGCCTTTGAAAAAATTTCAAAGGCAGCTTTGGCCGCAGGAAGAGATCCGGAAGATATTCGTCTTATGGCTGTGACAAAAACAGTTTCTCCGGAAAAAATAAACAAAGCGATAGAATCCGGATGTGATCTTCTTGGTGAAAACAAAGTTCAGGAGCTTTTGGAAAAATATGAAAGTTATGATAAAAGCGCTGAAATCCATTTCATAGGAAAATTACAGACAAACAAAGTTAAATATATTGTTGACAAAGTCACAATGATTGAATCTGTTGATTCAATCAGGCTTGCTGAAGAAATTGAAAACCGCTGTGCGAAAATTGATAAAATAATGGATGTTCTTCTTGAAGTAAATATTGCTGAGGAAGATAGCAAAAGTGGTTTTTCAGCGAAAGAGATTATTGCGGTTTCTGAAAAAATAAAAGATTTTCCTCATTTAAGACTGCGCGGACTTATGACAATAGGACGTTTTGGGGCAGAAATTGAAGAAACTCGCCAATATTTTAAAAAAATGAGTCATCTATTAGTTGACATTAAGGACAAAAACAGAGATAATATATATATTAATATATTATCGATGGGCATGTCCGGAGATTATGAACTTGCTGTTTCCGAAGGAGCAACAATCGTAAGAATTGGACAGGGCCTTTTCGGCGCGAGAAAATATGTTTAATCAATCGAAAGATTTTATCACAGGAGGAAATTACAATGGCACTTATGGACAAAGTTAAAGGCATACTTGGAATTCCCGAAGATGCGGATGAAATGTATGATGAAGAAAATCTTGTTGAAGGTGAAAGCGAGGATCTTACCGAAGAAGGCGATTCCGCAAAAACTTCTATTTTCGGAAAATCCGTTTCTTCCGATTCCAAACAGAACAAAGTTGTCAATATCCATACCACAACTCAGCTTCAGGTAGTTCTTGTTAAACCGGAACGTTTCGATGATGCAAGACCTGTTGCAGACCATCTTAATTCCAAACACACCGTTGTTCTTAACCTTGAAGCAACCAACAAAGAAGTTTCCAGAAGACTTATTGACTTCCTCAGCGGTGTAGCTTATGCAAACAACGGTCAGATCAAACGCGTTGCAAACAGCACTTATATCATCACTCCCTATAATGTAAATATTATGGGCGACCTTCTTGATGAACTTGAAAGCAGCGGCGTATTCTTTTAATTAAAATTTTATTATTCGGAGGTGAATATCTGTGTTGACACCAAGCGATATTTCCAATAAAAAATTCGAAAAAGCTGCGTTCGGTTACAAACCCGAAGAAGTTGATGCATTTCTTTCCGAAATAATCGGTTCTTATAATGAAATGTATCAGGAAAAAAATGCAGCAGAAGAAAAACTTCTTGTTCTTGCGGATAAACTTGAAGAATACAGAGCAAACGAAGACAGCCTTAAAACCGTTCTTCTCGGCGCACAGAAACTCGGCGAAAACATTGTACGCGATTCCAAAGCAAAAGCAGAAGTTCTTCTTGCAGATGCTGAAAACCAGGTAAAACAGGTATTTGCCGAATCTGAATCCAAAATCATAAAAGAGAAAGAAACTCTTGCAACTCTTCAGAAAGAAACTGCCGAATTTAAAAAACAGCTTCTTGCTATGTACAGACAGCATCTTGAGCTTATAAGCCTTATGCCCGAAAACAACGAAGAAAAAGTTTCCGAAGAAACAGAAGAAGCTGCTGAAGAAACCGTTGAAGAAATTACTGCGGAAGAATTTTCCGAAGAAGAAATTGATTTTGACGAAGTTTCCATGGCGGAAACAAAAAGAATCGATCTTGATGTACAAGAATAATTGACAGGAGATATAAATCAGAAATGGCCATTGATTACAACGCAACAATGAATCTGCCGAAAACTGATTTTCCGATGCGTGCCGGTCTTCCTCAGCGTGAACCGGAAATGATCGAAAAATGGCAGAAAGAAGAACTTTATCAGAAACTTATGGAGAAGAACAAAGATCTTCCTCTTTATGTTCTTCATGACGGTCCTCCTTATGCAAACGGCGACATCCATATGGGAACCGCTCTTAACAAAGTTCTTAAAGATATTATCGTAAAATATAAAAATATGAGCGGCTTCAAAGCTCCTTATGTTCCCGGTTGGGATACCCACGGTCTTCCTATTGAACTTAAGGCAATGAAAAAAGTCGGTGTTGAAAATATCCACTCTGCAATCGAACTTCGCAAAGTCTGCCAAGAATTTGCAGAATATTATGTTGATGTTCAGAGAAAAGAGTTTATGCGTCTGGGTTCTATCGGCGATTATTTCAGACCTTATCTCACTTTCCAGCACAAACACGAAGCTGAACAGATCCGTGTATTCGGAGAAATGGCAAAAAAGGACTTTATTTATAAAGGTCTTAAACCCGTTTACTGGTGCCCCGAATGTGAAACCGCCCTTGCTGAAGCAGAAATCGAATATGAAGAAGATACCTGCCACTCCATTTACGTAAAATTCAAAGTTGACGATGACCAGGGCAAACTTGGTTCTCTTGGTGTTGAACTTGACAAAACCTATTTCGTAATCTGGACCACCACCACATGGACTCTTCCCGGCAACCTTGCAATCTGCCTTGGACCGGAATATGAATATGTTGCAGTAAAAGCAAACGGCGAATATTACATCATGGCAAAGGAACTTGTTGAAAGAGCCATGAAAGCTGCAGGAATCGAAGAATATTCTGTTTCCGAAACCAGCGTAAAAGGTACCGACCTTGAATACATCGTTTATAAACACCCGTTCCTTGACAGAACCGGTCTTGTAATCGTCGGTGACCACGTAACTCTTGAATCCGGTACCGGATGCGTTCATACCGCTCCCGGCCACGGTGTTGAAGACTACGAGGTTTGCGTAAACCATTATCCCGATATTCCGATCCTTGTTCCCGTTGACGGCAAAGGCGTTCTCACCGCTGAGGCGGGCGAATTCAAAGGTCTTACTACCAACGACGCAAACAAAGCAATTCTTGCAAAACTTACCGAACTCAACGCACTTTTCGCAGTTGAAAAAATCATCCACCAGTATCCGCACTGCTGGAGATGCAAATCTCCGATCATTTTCCGCGCAACCGAACAGTGGTTCTGTTCCGTTGACGGATTTAAAGAGGACGCTTGCAAGGCCATTGAAGGCGTTCAGTGGATTCCCGAATGGGGTGGCGACAGAATCAAAGGAATGGTTACCGACCGTTCCGACTGGTGCATCAGCCGTCAGAGAACCTGGGGTGTTCCGATTCCGATTTTCTACTGCAAAGACTGCGGCAAAGTAATTATCAACGAAACCACCATCGAAGCTGTTGCATCTCTCTTTGAAAAAGAGGGAAGTGATGCCTGGTTCAAATACACCGCAAACGAAATTCTTCCCGAAGGATACAAATGCGAATGCGGCTGCACCGAATTTGATAAAGACCACAACATCATGGACGTTTGGTTCGACTCCGGCGTTTCCCATGCGGCAGTTTGCGATGAAGAACACGGCCTCAGATGGCCTGCGGACCTTTATCTCGAAGGTGCGGATCAGTACCGTGGTTGGTTCCAGTCTTCTCTTCTTACTTCTGTTGCGGCAAAAGGCGGAGCACCTTATAAAGCAGTCTGCACCCACGGTTGGGTTGTTGACGGCGAAGGAAAAGCAATGCACAAATCTCTCGGAAACGGCGTAAGCCCCGACGAAGTAACCGAAAAATACGGTGCTGATATCCTCAGAACCTGGGTTGCTTCTTCTGACTATCATGCAGATATCAGAATTTCCGGAGATATTCTTAAACAGCTTTCCGACGTTTATCGTAAAATCAGAAATACCGCAAGATTCATTCTTTCCAACCTTAACGATTTTGATCCGGATAAAGATTCTGTTGCTGTTGAAAGACTTGATGGTATTGATAAATGGGCTCTTGCAAGAATGGATGAACTTCTTGAAAAATGCAAAGCTGCTTATGATAAATTCGATTTCCATATCGTATATTCCAGCATTCGTGACTTCTGCACCACTGATCTTTCCAACTTCTATCTTGATATCCTTAAAGACAGACTTTACGTTGAAAAATTTGACAGTGAAAGCAGAAGAGCTGCACAGACTGTTATTTACAACATTCTTCGCGGCATGACCCTTTGCCTTGCACCGATCCTTTCCTTTACTGCTGAAGAAATCTGGGGATATCTTCCCAGAAGCGCAAAAGATGACGCAGGTTCTGTTTTCTTCAACCAGATCCCCGAAAAGAGCGGCATTGTAGCAGATGAAGAATTCATGGCAAAATGGGAAAAAATCGATGAACTTCGTGATATTGTCAATAAGGCACTTGAAGAAGCCCGTGCTCAGAAACTTATCGGCAAATCTCTTGAAGCAAAAGTAACTCTTAACTGTGGCAGAGACTGGTATGAATTTGCAAAATCTGCCGAAGCAGACCTTGTTTCCGCATTTATTGTTTCTGCTGTTGAAATCGGAACTTCCGAATTCGACGGTGTTGACGTAAAAGTTGAAGTTGCTCCCGGTGAAAAATGCGAACGCTGCTGGACTCACAGCCATACTGTTGGTCAGAATGCAGAGCATCCCACTCTTTGTGCTCGCTGCGCAGAAATCGTAGGCTAAATTTTAATCTAATACGGGCGGAATCCAAAGGGTTCTGCCCGTAAAATTTTTTTTGGAGGCAAAATGTTTCAGCTTGTTTCTACAATTATCGCGGTGATCCTTGTTGCTGTTGACCAAATAGTAAAAAACTGGGCCGCCGAAACCCTTGTTAAAGGTGACATTGCCATAATAGAAAATGTTCTTTATTTGAAATACGCCGAAAACACAGGTGTTGCTTTCAGTATGTTTTCCGATAACCGCTGGGTTCTTGTTATCGTAACTTCCGTAATGCTTGCGGCCGTTCTTGCTTTTTTCCTTTCAGGAAAAGTTACGGGAAAATTGGAAGTTTTTTCTCTTTCTCTATTGCTTTCCGGCGGGGTAGGCAATCTTATTGACAGAATCAGCCTTGGTTATGTAATCGATTATATTGACGTTCGCATCATCAATTTTGCGATTTTCAATATTGCCGATATCTGCATCTGCGTAGGCGCGTTTTTACTTTGCATTGCGGTTTACTTTTCCGATAAAAAAGAAAAAGAAGAAAAACAGGCAAAAGCAAACGAGTTTGATGAAATAGATAAGGATCTTGAAAAAATTTTCGGCGGTGAAAACAATGAATAAAATTGTTATAACTGTTCCGGAAGAAGCAGACGGTACAAGAGCGGACAAATTTCTTGCAGAAGCAATTGACCATTTAACACGTTCCGCATTACAAAAACTTATTTCTGTTGGAAATGTTGAAATTGGCGGAAAAGCAATTGCCAAAAGCCGCATTTTAAAAGAAGGGGAAGATATCTCTGTTCTTATTCCTGACGCAGTTTCTCTTGACGTTGAAGCGGAAGATATTCCTCTCAATATCTATTACGAAGATGATGACCTTCTTGTTGTTTATAAGCCAAAGGGAATGGTCGTTCATCCTGCACCGGGAAATCACAACGGAACCCTTGTAAATGCGCTTTTATGGCATTGTAAAGACAGCCTTTCCGGAATAAACGGTGTTCTCCGTCCCGGTATTGTCCACCGAATTGATAAAGATACAAGCGGACTTTTACTTGTTGCAAAAAACGATTTTGCACATGTTCACCTTGCGGAACAAATTAAAGAACACAGCCTTAACCGAATTTATCAGACCATTGTTTACGGGGTTAATATGCCCGATGAAGGTGACATTGATGCTCCCATCGGAAGAAGCACGAAAGACCGCAAAAAAATGGCTGTTATTGAAGGCGGAAGAAGCGCACAGACCCATTATTCCGTTGTAAAACGCTATTCCGGATTCACCCATGTTCAGTGTAAACTTAAAACCGGAAGGACCCACCAGATAAGAGTTCATATGGCATATATAGGTCATCCGGTTGCAGGAGATGCTGTTTACGGCCCAAAAAATGTTATTACTCAGCTTAATGGTCAATGTCTTCATGCCGGAACTCTCGGATTTATTCACCCCAGAACAGGGGAATATATGGAATTTACCGCTCCTCTTCCGGAATATTTTACTGAATTTGAAAGAAAGCTGGTCGAGCTTTAATGATAGAGAGCATTTCCGATATTCTTATAATAACCGATGTTGACGGAACGCTTTTGCGTGAAAAAGACGGAATATCGAAAGAAAACCTTGAAGCAATAAAAAGATTCACTGACAAGGGCGGGCACTTTACAGTTTCCACCGGGCGAGCAATAGACGTTGCAAGAGATCTTTTAAAAGGAATACCGATAAATGCGCCTTCGGTACATATAAACGGCGGATATTTTTATGATTGGCAGAAAGGCGAAATTATAGAACCAAACTATATTTCACCCTATGCGCGTTTTACGGTCAAAAAAATCGCAGAAAAATTCGATTGCTGTGACTGCCATTTTGCAAGCACCGATTCGGTTAATCTTATGACTTCCGGAAATTATCTTAAAAAATATATTCCGGAAAGGGAATTCCACTTTTTCAACGGAAGTTTTGAAGATATTCCGGAAAACGTTTATAAATATATCGTTTGCTGTGATCCGGAAAATATGGACGAAATCCGCAAATTTGCCGAATCTGTTTCCGGAAAGGAAATTAAAATAATCCAGTCCAGTCCGTTTTTTCTTGAAATTCTTCCGCCAAAAAATTCAAAAGGAAAATCTTTGGAAAGACTTTGTGAGATTGTCGGAATTCCGCTTGAAAATTCCGTTGCGGCAGGGGATTATGAAAACGATTCAGATATGATACTTACCGCAGGCATCGGTGCAGCCGTTGAAAACGCCCAGGAAAGCCTTAAAGAAAAAGCGGATATAATTCTTCCTTCCTGTGAAGAAAACGCCATAGCACATCTTATAGAGTTTCTGGAGGAAATGTATGAATGAGGAAGAAAGAATCAGCAAAAATCTTTTGATATTCATGTTTCTTGGATGTCTTTTGCTTTTGATTCTTATTGCAGGATTCTGTGTTTTTTATTCACCGAAAACAATTACCCCTACTTTCAGCGAAAATGTTTCTGACAGTGAGATTTATACCGAAATAAAAACAAGTTCTGACAAAATCTCAGAAAATATTGATGTGTTTCCCATTAAAATAAATTCTGCAACTTCTGAAGAACTTCAGCTTATTCCTAACATTGGGCCCTCCACGGCAAAACTTATAATAGAATACCGTAATGAATACGGAACTATCGTATCTTTCCGCGAACTTTTAAGTATTGACGGCATCGGCGAAAAGACAGTTGAAATTTTGAAAGAATATTGTATAATTAATTAAAAAATTTCAAAATAATGGTTGACAAATCGAAAAATACGTAGTATAATAACAAAGTCGCTGGACGACAGCGATTTGCCTTTGTAGCTCAGTTGGTAGAGC
>JAFQBH010000009.1 GCA_017399765.1 Oscillospiraceae bacterium
CATCGATACTCCCGGACACGTAGACTTTACTGTTGAGGTTGAAAGATCTCTCCGCGTGCTCGACGGTTCCGTAACCGTTCTCTGCGCAAAAGGCGGCGTAGAACCCCAGTCTGAAACCGTATGGCGTCAGGCAAACAAATATAAAGTTCCGCGCATGATTTACGTTAACAAAATGGATATCATGGGCGCAGACTTCTTCCATGTCGTTGACATGATCAAAACCAGACTTAAAGCTACTCCTCTCGTAATTCAGCTTCCTATCGGTGCTGAAGCATTCTTCAGAGGTCTTGTTGACCTTCTCGAGATGAAAGCTTACATCTATAATGATGACCTCGGCAAAGATATCTCCGTTGAAGATATCCCCGAGAACATGATCGAAATCTGCGAAGAATACAGAGAAAAACTCATCGAAGGCGCTGTTGAAGCAGACGAAGAACTCATGGAAAAATACCTTGAAGGCGAAGAACTCACCATTCCCGAGCTCAAAGCCGCAATCAGAAAAGGTACCATTGAAAACACCTTCGTTCCCGTATGCTGCGGTACTTCCTACCGTAACAAAGGCGTACAGAAACTTCTCGACGCAATCGTTGATTATATGCCCTCTCCTCTTGATATCCCGCCTGTTAAAGGTATCGATGTCACCACCGGCGAAGAAACCATTCGCCATGCAGGAGACGAGGAACCTCTCTCTATCCTTGCATTCAAAGTTGCAGCAGACCCCTTCGTAGGTAAACTTTGCTTCTTCAGAGTTTACTCCGGTAAGGTTGAAGCAGGCTCCACCGTTCTCAACTCCTCCAAGGATAAGAACGAAAGAATGGGCCGTATTCTTCAGATGCACGCAAACCACAGAAAAGACCTTGACGTTTGCTATTGCGGCGATATCGCAGCAGCAGTAGGTCTTAAATATACCACCACCGGTGATACCCTTTGCGATCCGAAACACCCCATCGAACTCGAAAAGATGGAATTCCCGGAACCTGTTATCAGACTTGCAATCGAACCGAAAACCAAGGCCGGTCAGGAAAAATTGGCTATCGCCCTTTCCAAACTTGCTGAAGAGGACCCCACCTTCAAAGCTTACACCGATAAAGAAACCGGACAGACCATCATCGCCGGTATGGGTGAGCTTCACCTCGAAATCATCGTTGACCGTCTTCTCCGTGAATTCAAAGTTGAAGCAAACGTTGGTAAACCTCAGGTTGCATACAAAGAAACCATCACCAAAGCGGTTGATCAGGAAACCAAATATGCACGTCAGTCCGGTGGTAAAGGTCAGTATGGTCACGTTAAGATCAAACTTGAACCCAACGAAAGCGGCAAAGGTTACGAATTCATCAACGCAACCGTCGGCGGTTCCATTCCGAAAGAGTACATCGAACCTGTTAACAAAGGTATTCAGGGTGCTCTCAATGCCGGCGTAGTTGCAGGATATCCTGTAGTTGACGTTAAAGTAACTCTTTATGATGGTTCTTATCATGAAGTTGACTCTTCCGAAATGGCATTCATGATCGCCGGTTCCATGGCATTCAAAGAAGCTATGAGAAAAGCAGCTCCTACTCTTCTTGAACCTATCATGAACGTAACCGTAACTTTCCCTGAAGAATACATGGGCGACGTTATGGGCGACCTTTCTTCCAGACGTGGTCAGATCCGCGGTATGGACGATAACTACGGCGCAAAAGAGATCAAAGCTTTTGTTCCGCTTTCCGAAATGTTCGGTTATGCAAGCGACCTCCGTTCCAAAACCCAGGGCCGCGGCAACTATGTAATGGAACCCAGCCACTATGTTGAAGTTCCGAAATCTATCGCAGAAGGCGTTATTAAAGAGCGTTCTTAAGCAATAGATAAAATTATTTTAGAAAAAACGGAAAATATCTGCTTTTAAGCCTTGAAAAATTTCTGTTTTTGTATAAAATAGTAATTAAGCCTATTAAAATAAAAATCGAAAGTTAACCAATTGTAAGGAGGACAATCCGAAATGGCAAAACAGCATTTTGAGAGAACCAAACCCCATGTAAACATTGGTACCATCGGCCACATCGACCATGGTAAAACCACTACCACTGCAGCTATCACCAAATACCTTTCTCTTAAAGGTCAGGCAGAGTATAACGCATACGACGCTATCGATAAAGCTCCTGAAGAAAAAGCTCGTGGTATCACGATCAACACCGCACACGTTGAATATGAAACCGACAACCGTCACTATGCACACGTTGACTGCCCCGGACATGCTGACTATATCAAAAACATGATCACCGGTGCAGCACAGATGGACGGTACCATCCTCGTTGTTTCCGCAGCAGATGGTCCTATGCCCCAGACCCGTGAGCACATCCTTCTTTCCCGTCAGGTAGGTGTTCCCTACATCGTAGTATTCCTCAACAAAGTTGACCAGCTCGGCGGCGACGAAGAAATGCTCGAACTCGTTGAAATGGAAGTTCGTGAACTCCTTTCCGAGTATGACTATCCCGGTGATGACATCCCTGTAATCGCTGGTTCTTCCCTTCAGGTTCTTGAAGATACCACCAATGATATCAACAACCCTGTTTACAAATGCATCGCAGACCTTATGGACGCTGTTGACAGCTACATCCCCACTCCTGAACGTAAAGCAGACCTTCCTTTCCTTATGCCTATCGAAGACATCTTCACCATCACCGGTCGTGGTACCGTTGTTACCGGCCGTGTAGAACGTGGCCAGATCCATACCGGCGACGAAGTTGAAATCGTTGGTCTTACCGAAGAGAAAAAGAAAACTGTTGTTACCGGTGTTGAGATGTTCCACAAAATCCTCGACTACGGTGAAGCAGGCGATAACATCGGTGCTCTCCTTCGTGGTGTACAGAGAACCGAAGTCAAACGTGGTCAGGTTCTTGCAAAACCCAACTCCATCCATCCTCACAAATGCTTCCGCGGCCAGGTTTACGTTCTTAAAAAAGACGAAGGCGGCCGTCATACTCCTTTCTTCAACAACTACAGACCTCAGTTCTTCTTCAGAACTACTGACGTTACCGGCGTAATCACCCTTCCTGAAGGCACCGAAATGTGCATGCCTGGTGATAACGTTGAAATGGACGTTGAACTCATCGAACCTATCGCAATCGAAACCGGTCTCCGTTTCGCTATCCGTGAAGGCGGCCGTACCGTTGGTTCCGGTGTTGTTATCGCTATCAACGAATAATTCTTATTCGAAGTTTAGCTGCAAAACAAACATCAAAAAGCCCTTTTCGAAAGAAGAGGGCTTTTTCTTTTTTTATTTGTAAAATCCTGTTGAAAAAATATCCTTTTTATCCTATAATAATCTTTGGGCAAAGCCCGGAAAAATGAAAAAGAAAAAGATAATGGAGGGCATTTATTATGCGCAAAATTCTCGCACTTTTGATGGCTCTTATGCTTGTTTTTGCAGGCTGCACCGCAGCACCTGCAGAAGAGCCGGAACAGCCTGTTGAACCCGAAGCTGAAACTCTTGCACTTACCGGCGAAGTTGTTGTTCTTTATACCAACGACGTTCACTGCGGCGTTTCCGGCAACCTCGGCTATGCAGGTATCGCAACCGTTAAAGACACCCTTGAAAAACAGGGCAAAACCGTAATCCTTGTTGATAACGGCGACGCAATCCAGGGCGATACCGTAGGTACTCTTTCCAAAGGTGAATACATCATCGACATCATGAACCATGTTGGCTATGATGTAGCTGTTCCCGGCAACCACGAATTCGACTACGGCATGGAACAGTTCCTTGCTCTTGCCGAAAAAGCAGAATTCCCCTATGTTTCCGTAAACTTCAATAAAGAAGGCGAACCCGTTTTCGATCCTTATGTAATTATTGAAGCAGAAGGCGCAAAAATCGCGTTCCTTGGAATCTGCACCCCCAAAACCATCACCACTTCCACTCCTACCTACTTCCAGAACGAAGCAGGCGAATACATCTATGGCTTCTGCCAGGGTGAAGAAGGCGCAGAACTTTATAACGCTGTTCAGGCTTCCGTTGATGCAGCAAGAGCAGAAGGCGCAGACATTGTTATCGCAATGGCTCACCTCGGTATCGAATATGACTGCACCCCCTGGACTTCTTCTGAAGTTATCACCAACACCACCGGCATCGACGTTGTTCTCGACGGCCACAGCCATTCCGTAATCGAAGGCGATATTGTTAAGAACAAAGACGGTGAAGATGTTATCCTTACTTCCACCGGCACCAAACTTGAAAACATCGGTATGCTCACCATCGGAACCGACGGCGCAGCAAAATCCACCCTTATCAGCAACGCAGCAACTGTTGAATTCGTAGCAGGAATTGAAGAACAGTTCGAAGCACTTGTAAACGAAGTTGTTGCTTCCACCGAAGTTGACCTCACCATCAAAGATCCTGTTTCCGGTGAAAGAATGGTTCGCCGTCAGGAAACTAACCTTGGTGACCTTTGCGCAGATGCTTACCTCGCAATGTCCGGCGCTGATATCGCATTTGTAAACGGCGGCGGCGTTCGTGCAGACATCCCTGCAGGCGACATCACCTATGGCCAGATCATTTCCGTACATCCTTTCGGCAACGAAATGTGCACTGTTGAAACCAACGGCCAGGATATCCTCAACGCTCTTGAATTCGGCGCTTCCAAACTTCCTTCTGAAAACGGCGGCTTCCTTCAGGTTGCAGGTATCAGCTACACCATTGATATGAATGTTGATTCCAGCGTTGTTGTTGACGAAAACGGAACTTTCGTTGAAGTTGCAGGCGAATACAGAGTTAAAGACGTTATGGTCGGCGGCGAGCCCCTTGACGTAAACAAAACCTACGTTCTTGCAAGCCATAACTACATGCTCAAAAACGGCGGCGACGGCTTCAATATGTTCCAGGACGACACCCTTATTCTTGATTCCGTAATGATCGACAACCAGGTCCTCATCAACTACATTGTTGATGTTCTCGGCGGTGTAGTCGGCGAAGATTATTCCGACGTTTACGGCCAGGGCAGAATCACTGTTATCGAAAAGAAATAATTTTTGATACATAACAAAAAACAGCCGGCAAAGCCGGCTGTTTTTTTATGTTTTCATAAACAAAATTTGAAAAGGATAAAGGAGAGGAAAAGGCTGCTTTTGCTTGACAAAATATGCGGTTTAATGATAAAATATCACATTGTATCAGGGCTTTTTAAACCGCATAATAAAGCCAGAAAAGCAAAAAATAATACAAAAAAGGACGGAAACATAAACAATGATCTATGTGCTCTATCTTGTGGTTGCCGCTTTGGTAACCTTTATGTCCATCAAAGCTTCCGAATATGTGGATATGCTTGATAAAACAACTTCTCTTTCCGGTGCTTTCCTTGGCGGAATCCTTCTTTCCGCGGTAACTTCTCTTCCGGAACTTTTCACCAGCATTTCTTCCACCCTTATGCTCGACCAGCCCGGTCTTTGCATCGGAAATATCCTCGGAAGCAATATTTTCAACTATGCAATGCTCAGCTTCTTCATTCTCACCGCTGTTGCAAAATTCGCAAAATGCGACCTTTCGAAAATTCATTTTATCGTTGCTGTTTCCGTTGTTGCGATGGGACTTCTTATCGTTTGCAACAAATATGGATTCCTTGCTTTCGATATCGGAAACGTAAGCGTAACTTCCGTTCTTATAATTCTCCTTTACGTTCTCACTGTTTGGATCATGTATAAAATGGGCGGAACTTCCGAAACCGAAGATGACGGCGAACCCGTTACTCTTTCCAGAAAACAGATCCTCACCAGATTCACCCTTGTAAGCGTCGGAATCGTTGTTTTCAGCGTTATCCTCACCTATATCACCGATGAGCTTTCCGTTCGCCTTAACCTTGGAAAAACCGTTGCAGGCGCACTTTTCCTCGGCGTTGCAACCTCTCTTCCGGAAACCGCTTCCACCTTCACTCTTTTCAAAATCAAGAACTACGATATTGCCGTCGGCAACATTGTAGGTTCCTGCCTTTTCAACTTCACAATTCTTTCCGTTGCGGATTTCTTCTATCGCGGCGGCGGAATTTATACCATTGCGGATACTTCCACCATGAATCTTATAATCTTCGCTTCCGTTGCTTCTGTTCTTGCCGGCGTTATGCTTAAGTTCAAAAACAAAGTAACTGCAGTTATCTGCCCGGTGGGAATTATCGCAAGCTATATCGCTTTCCTTGCTCTTTAATTAAAAATCAAAAAAAGCCGTCGGCCGACGGCTTTTTTTATTTTTATAAAACTTAAAAAAATCCCTTTAAATTGCGGTTAAAGAGTTGTAAAGAAAGCCGAAACATGGTAAAATAATTCTATATGTTTATTCCCGTTCAGGAGGAAAATAAAAATGGATTATCAGAAACTTGCGGAACTTCTGTTCCCGAATATTACCGAAACCGCGGAAGAGGTTGAGGCACGCTATCCCAAAAGAGATCTTCCCGAAGGCGCAAAGGTAACCAGAATTGCACCAAGTCCCACCGGTTTTATGCATCTCGGAAACCTTTTCGGCGCAATTACCGACGAACGCCTTGCACACCAGAGCGGCGGCGTTTTCTTCCTCAGAATCGAAGATACCGACGCAAAACGCGCTGTTGAAGGCGGCGTTGAAACCATTATCAACGTTTTCAAAAAATTCGGACTTAATTTTGATGAAGGCGCACTTATCGACGGTGAAAAAGGCGATTACGGTCCTTATCGCCAGCGCCAGAGAGCACATCTTTATCACGTTTTTGCAAAAAAACTTGTTGCGGAAGGAAAAGCATATCCCTGCTTCTGCACCGAAGAAGACCTTGCTAAAATGAGAGAGCAGCAGGAAGCTGAAAAGGCAAACCCTGGTTACTACGGAAAATGGGCAGCCCACCGCGATATGCCCCTTGAAGAAGTTGAAAAAGCTCTTGCCGAAGGCAAGGCCTGGGTTCTCCGCTTCAGAAGCGAAGGCGATGCAGAAAAATATCTCCACCTTAACGACCTTGTAAAAGGCAAAATCGATATGCCGGAAAACGACCAGGATATCGTCCTTCTTAAATCCGACGGTATTCCGACCTATCACTTTGCCCACGTTGTTGATGACCATCTTATGCAGACCACCCACGTTGTCCGCGGCGAAGAATGGCTTGCAACCTGGCCTATCCACGTTCAGCTTTTCAGCGCTCTCGGCTGGAAAATGCCGAAATATGTTCACACCGCCCAGCTTATGAAAATGGACGGCGAAAGCAAACGCAAACTTTCCAAACGCAAAGACCCGGAACTTGCCCTTGATTTCTATTTTGAAGAAGGATATCCCGTTCCTTCCGTAATCGAATATCTTCTCACCCTCCTCAACTCCAACTTTGAGGAATGGCGCCTTGCAAACCCCAAGGAACCTTATGAGAATTTTAAATTCACCACCAACAAAATGAGCGTTTCCGGTTCCCTTTTCGACCTTGATAAGCTCCGCGACGTTTCCAAAAACGTTGTCGCAATGCTCACCACCGAAAAAGTTTGGGAATATTTCTCCGATTGGGCAGAAAAATATGATAACGAATTTTATCAGCTTCTTGCAAGAGATCCGGACTACGCAAAAGCCATTATCTCCATCGGCCGCGGCGTTCCGAAACCGAGAAAAGATATCGCCGTCTGGAGCGAGATGAAGGACTATATGGCTTTCTTCTATGATGAACTTTTCATCGAAGGAAAACAGTATCCGGAAAATATGAGCACCGAAGATATTGCCGCCGTGCTCAAAAATTATATGAGCATCTATGATGAGCACGACGACCAGACCGAATGGTTCGGAAAAATCAAGGAACTTTCCGTTTCCATGGGCTATGCCGCTTCTCCGAAGGAATTCAAACAGAATCCCGAAGCATTCAAAGGTCACGTCGGCGACGTTTCCGCAGTTATCAGAATGGCGGTCACCGGAAGAGTCAACAGCCCGGATATGTTCACCGTTATGAGCATTCTCGGAAAAGAAAAAGTTCTCGAAAGACTTGAAAAAGCCCTTAACAATATTTAAAAAGAAAGGATATCTGCTATGCCCGAAGAAGTAGTATCTAACTTTATACACGATATAATCGACAAAGAACTTGCAGAAGGCTATAATACCGAAGTTCACACCCGTTTTCCGCCGGAACCCAACGGATATCTCCATATCGGTTCCGCAAAAGCAATTTGGATAAACGCTTCCACCGCCGAAAAATATGGCGGCAAATTCAACCTCCGCTATGACGATACAAACCCCGCAAGAGAAGACGACGAATATGTTCAGAGCATTCTCCGGGATATTCGCTGGCTTGGTTATGAACCCAACGGCGGAATTTTCTATGGTTCCGATTATTTTGACAAATGCTATGAATTTGCCGAAAAACTCATCATCGACGGAAAAGCCTATGTCGATGATCTTACCCGTGAGGAAATGCAGGAATACCGCGGAACCGACGCCGGCAAACCCAGCCGTCCCAGCCCTTACCGCGACAGAACTCCGGAAGAGAACCTTGACCTTTTCCGCAGAATGAAAGCCGGCGAATTTGAGGACGGAACAAAAACCCTCCGCGCAAAAATCGACCTTGCAAGCCCCAATATGAATATGCGCGACCCGGCAATTTACCGCATCAAACGCGCAACTCACCACCGCCAGGGCGACAAATGGTGCATCTATCCTCTCTATGACTTTGCACACCCGATTCAGGACGCACTCGAAGGAATCACCTATTCCTGCTGCTCCATTGAATTTGCTAACCACAGACCCCTTTATGACTGGGTTGTTGAAAACGTTGGATTCACCCATCCCCGTCCTCATCAGTATGAATTTGCCCGCCTTAACGTAACCTATACCGTAATGAGCAAGCGCTATCTCCGCGAGCTTGTTGAAAAAGGCATTGTTGACGGTTGGGACGACCCGAGAATGCCCACCCTTTCCGGTATGAGAAGAAGAGGTTACACCCCTTCCTCCATCATCGAATTTGTAAAAACCGCAGGCGTTTCCAAAGCGGATTCCCTTGTTGCCGTTGAGCTTCTTGAACATTGCATCCGCGATGAGCTCAACTATTCCGCAACCAGAAGAATGGCTGTAATCGACCCGGTTAAAGTTGTTATCACAAACTATCCGGAAGACAAAACCGAATATTTTGAAATTGCAAACAACGTAAACGATCCCGAAGCGGGAACCAGAAAAGTTGAATTCAGCCGCGAACTTTATATCGAGCGCGAAGACTTTGCTGCAGTTCCGCCGCCTAAATTCTTCCGCCTTAAACCGGAAGGCGAAGTTCGTCTTATGGGCGGATATATCGTAAAATGCCAGGATTTTGACATTGACGAAAACGGAAACGTAACCGAAATCCGCGTTACCGCAGACCTTGAAACCGGAAACGGAAACCCCGTTGACGGAAGAAGAGTAAAAGGCACTATCCATTGGGTAAGCGCAAAGAGCGCAGTTGACGCCGACGTTCGTATGTATGACCGCCTTTTCACCGAGGCAAACATGGTAACTCTTCCGGAAGGAAAAGAATATAACGATTACCTCAACAAGGATTCCGTAAAAGAATTCAAAAACGCAAAACTCGAAGCAGCTCTTGCCGAAGCAGGCGAAAACGAAAGATTCCAGTTCGTAAGAACCGGATATTTCATCCGCGACAGCAAGGACGAAAATTGCTGGAACAGCATTGTTCCCCTTAAGGAAAGCAAAACCAAATAAAAAAGAAAAGCTCCCGGCAAGGGAGCTTTTTTTATAGTAAGGCGAAAGATTTGTGTTATAATATCGTTCTTATATATTGAGAAAGCTTTCCGGGAATTTTAAAAAAAGGAGGTGTTTTGTTGCAGGATTGGGAAATTGTTGAACTTTATTTTAAAAGGGAAGAACAGGCGCTTGAAAAAACCGCCGAAAAATATAAAAATTACTGCGTTTCCATTGCGGAAAGAATCCTCGGAAGCAGGGAAGACGCGGAAGAAATCTGGAACGACGTTCTTTCCGCCGCCTGGAATCTGATTCCGCCGAATGAACCGGAACATCTGAACCTATATCTCGGAAAAATCGCAAGAAACGCCGCCATTAAAAAACTTGAAACGGAAAAAGCGAAAAAACGTGACGGCGGAATTAAAATTCAGCTTGACGAACTGGCGGAATGTATTCCCGCACCGCTTTTTGAAGAGCAGGCGGATTTAATTGCCCTCCGGGACGTTTTAAACGCCTTTTTAGCGAAACTTCCGAAAGAACAAAGAAACATCTTCCTGAGAAGATACTGGCTTTGTGAAGGCGTAAAAGAGATTGCAAAGCGCTTTGGATATTCCGAAAACAAGGTTTCGATGATTCTTTTCCGGATACGAAAACGCCTTAAAAAAGAACTCGAAAAGGAGGAACTCAATTTATGAACGAAAAAGACCTTATGAACGCAATGAACGACATTGACGAAAGCCTTTTTGATTTTGAAGAAAAAAAGAGAAAGCCCCTTAAGGGAAGCTGGAAGATGCTTATCGCCGCCGCTCTCATCATGGCATTTTCCGTAACCGCCTATGCAATAGGAAATATTACAACTTCACAAAAAACAAAAATTTATGATGCCGATGATATATGGCGCCTTTGCTATGATACCGAAGGCAGGGACGAAGTTGAATTTTACGAAATGAGTGTTGAATATCAGCTTGAACCGCAGAAGGTCAGCAAGGAATTTTATGATGACTGCGTTGCGGCTCTTAATTATGATTATGAAACTATTCAGCGTACCTATAAAGAATACCACAATGAGGAATATATCCTTTCCGATGGGGAAGAGCTTTGGGCTTCTATGGACTTTTATTATGACAACAACGAGCGGAAAAACATTTATACTGTTGAAGAGCTGGAAGAATATATCGGTTTTGAACTTTGTTTAGGCGATGAAATAAGAAACGGTATAAATGAAATTGCAAAACGCAGAAAAGCAGGAGAAACTTCTTTGATGCACTGTAATATTACCGTTATCGGTGAGAAAACAGGCGAAGCCGAAGGTAATTTTATCCCTCTTTATGCAGAAATTCATTTTACTGCTGACCGGGACGATAAAGGAAACCAGGTCAATGCAGTGGTTTTTATCAGCCTTTCAGAAGAAAAAGCAACTGCAAAAACTGTTTGGAATTCATTTGAAAAAGAGGGAAGATGGACGGAAAGAATTATGAAAACCGATTCCGGAAGGGAAATTTATTTCATTCATAACAATCCAAAAAAGGATTACCACTCCAAGGCAAGAGCTTGTTGGACAGAGTCCGGAATCGCTTATTGCGCCTATACTAATATGGCTTATGACTGGGAGCATAAAGACGAAGCGGTAAAATATCTCAAACCTTTTATCGAAAATCTTGAATAATTCGATACAAAACGTAATAAAAAAACAAATTTCTACAAAATGTAAATAAAAAAGCCTCCCTTGCCTAAAGGGAGGTGGCATTTGCGAAGCAAAGGACGGAGGGATTCCTTTTGTAGTTATATCTGCAAGAAAGATGAATCCCCCAGTCTTTCGCCTTTGGCGAAATCCAGCCCCCTTTAACAAGGGGGTCTTTTTATTTTTCTATTCCATTTCAAATTCGTTCTCTGCCTCAAGCCGGGTAAGGTGCTCATCATAAGCCGCAAGAACCGAATCCTCAAGAAGTTTTCTTGCTTCCGGAGTTATGGGGTGAACAACGTCCCGGAAAATTCCGCTTTCGTCCTTTCTGCTGGGCATTGCGACAAAAAGCCTTTCCGGACCGGAAATAACCTTAAGGTCATGCACCGCAAGGTCATGGTCAATGGTCACCGAAACAAGAGCCCGAAGTCTTTCGTTTTCATAAATTTTTCTGATGCGGATATCCGTGATGTTCATGTTTAAAAATCCTCCCAAAATGTTTTCGTCAGAATTATGGGAGGATTTTTTTGGTTTTATTCACCGAAAATGAAAAAACTGTTTATTTTTTTCGGGATTGGTTGTATAATATATAAGGATTATTCTGCGGCTTTGCCGCAAACTGTGAAGGAGTGAAAAACCGTTGACAGTTGATGAAAACATTCTTAAAGGAAAAAAACATCTTCATTTCATAGGAATCGGCGGTTCGGGAATGTTCCCGATGGTGCAGATTCTGCATAACGAAGGTTTTTACATAACCGGTTCCGATAATAACGAAACCGAAACCACAAAAATTGAACGCAAAATGGGAATCGAAGTTATCTTCGGCCAGAAGGCGGAAAATATCGAAGGGGCGGACCTTATCGTTTACACAGCCGCGATTATGGCGGATAACCCGGAACTCATCGCCGCAAAAGCCTCCGGCGTTCCCTGCCTTGAAAGGAGCGAAATGCTCGGCGTTCTTTCCCGCCGTTACAGCAAGGCTCTTTGCGTTGCCGGAACCCACGGAAAAACCACCACCAGCGGAATGATCGCCCAGGTACTCCTCGAAGGAGGCTTTGACCCCAGCGCATTCATCGGCGGAAAAGTAAAAGCCCTCGGCGGAAGCGGAAGAGCCGGAAAAAGCGATATTTTTGTAGTCGAAGCCTGCGAATTTGTTGATACCTTCCTCAAGCTTTCCAACGATATTTCCGTAATCCTCAACATCGATAACGACCACCTTGATTATTTCGGCACCGTTGAAGGCGCGATCAAATCTTTCCGTAAATTTGCCGAAAACAGCACCGGCGCCCTTATCGTAAACGGCGACGACGAAAACACCATGAAAGCCGTTGAAGGCCTTGATAAAGAAATCATAACCTTTGGCTGGAGCGAAAAAAACGATTATTGGGCAAAGGACGTTCATAAGCTCGGCGGAGCAAAATCTGGCTATACTCTTATGCACAAAGGCGAACCCATCGCCGAAATCGAGCTTTCAATTCCCGGAAAACACAATATTCTTAACTCTCTTGCCTGCGCCGCCGCCTGCATTTATGTGGGAATGGAACCGGAACAGGTTGCGGAGCATATCGACAAATTCCCCGGAGCGGGAAGACGTTTTGAAATTCTCGGCGAAGTGGACGGCGTTACCATTGCCGATGACTACGCCCACCACCCCACCGAACTTGAGGCAACTCTTCGCGCAGCAAAGGAAATGGATTTTAATGAAGTATGGGCGGTTTTCCAGCCCTTCACTTATTCAAGAACAGCCATTTTGATGGACGATTTTGCAAAAGCCCTTTCCGTTGCGGACCACGTTGTTATGAGCGAAATCATGGGCAGCCGCGAAAAGAACACCTATAACGTATATACCGCCGATCTTGCCGCAAAAATTCCCGGAAGCGTCTGGTTCAACACCTTTGAGGAAATGGCGGAGCACACTCTTGCCAACGCAAAACCCGGCGACCTTGTAATAACCCTTGGCTGCGGCGACGTTTACAAATGCGCCTATATCATGGCCGGCATAAAATAAGGAGGACAAAATGAAACCCATTCCAAGACTTGCAGATGATATGAGAATTTATCTTGCCACCGAAAAAATGGAAAACCAGGAAATTCTCGAAACTCTTCTCGAAAGCCGCGAAGATGCGGAAGCCGCCCTTATGACCGCCAGACAGAAAGTAAGCGACGTTTTTATGAGCTATATACTTCCCGCAGAAAAAGGCGCAAGGAGTAAGAAACTTGACCACGACGGTTTTCTTGCCCTTCTTCTTGAACTTACTGCAAAATATCCGAAGGAATGGGGAGAACTTCGGGATAAATATGAAGCGGACGGAATTACAAAACATTCCGACCGCCTCAACGCGATGATTGATAAATACGAAGAACTTTCCACCGTTTTCCAGACCATGGTCGACGATGCGAAAGAATAAAAAAGCCTCCCTTGCCTAAAGGGAGGGGGACCGTTGCGTAGCAACGGTGGAGGGATTTTATAATAAAATGTAGGGAACGGTCTTGACCGTTCCGTAAAATAAAGCACCGCCCAACGGGCGGTGCTCTTATTTTGCCTTCCCGGAGGGGAAGGTGGCATTTGCGAAGCAAATGACGGAAGAGGGATTGAAAGAATTCATGGAGATAAAACGGGCGAACACATAGGTTCGCCCCTACGGTATAATTTAAAACAAAAACGGCGGGAGCAAGCCCCCGCCCTACGTTTTTATTTGATTATTCTTCCTCTTTTTCTTTTTCGACCATGGTTTCCGCGCCGAGAAGGAATTTATCTCCGAAGGTGAGAAGATAGCCTTTTCCGGGTTCAAAATCCATTCCCGCAACCTCAAGGTTTACGTTAAAATGGGGGATGTTGATGCACATTCCGCTCTGGGGTTCTGCAAAAACAAGGGTTCCTTCACCGTAACGGACGAATTTCAGAAGGACTTCCATGGGTTCAAGGATTTTATAATGGGGGCAGGAAGGCCAATAATCGATATCATCGATGTTTGCGTCGTACATTCCGTGGTCAATCATATCTTCAACAAGAAGAAAAACCGCGTTTTTGGTTGCGTCCGCGGTGATTCCGCGAACAATGTTCGGGTGTTTGTTATAAAGAATAAGAGTGCCCTCTTTGAGTTCATCTGAAGGTTTCATTTTTTTATGTTCTCCTTTCGGTGCTCAAAAATCAATAGCGGAGCTTGATGGCAACCCAACCGCCGTGCTCAAGCCGTTTTTCGGTAACGAAGCCTGCTTCGTGACAGGCGTTTTCAACCTCGTCTGCGCGGGTATCAATAATTCCGGAAACGATGAGCACGCCGCCTTTGAGCAGGTAATTTTTAACGGTGCTCAAAAGTCTTATGATAACGTCCGCAACAATGTTTGCGGTAACGATTTCAAATTTTCCGTGAACTTTGTCGGTAAGGTCGCCGCATACAAATTCGGTTTTGTCAGAAACTTCGTTTATTTCCGCGTTTTCGTTTGCAACTTTTACCGCAACCGGGTCGATATCAACGCCGAGAGCGGAAGGCGCGCCGAGAAGGATTCCGCCGACGGAAAGGATTCCGCTTCCGGTGCCGACGTCGAGGATTCTTGTTTCGGGAGTGACAACCTCTTCAAGAAGTTCAAGGCAAAGGCGGGTGGTGTCATGGGTTCCGGTGCCGAAAGCCATGCCCGGGTCAAGGCGCATCTGAACGTCATCACCGGAAGGAGTATATTCTTCCCAGGAAGGTGTCACAACAATGCGCTTGCCGATTCTCTGGGTGTGGTAATACTGTTTCCAGTTGTTTGCCCAGTCCTCTTCGTTGACGCCGACAATGGAAGTTTCGTATTCAATTCCCTCAGCATCAAGGCGTGCTTTTATAAATTCAACACATTCAAGAGCGTCCTTTTCCTGCTTGATATAAACGTGGATAAGGGAATGGGTGCGGTCGCGTTCAAGAAGTTCCTGTTCAATAAGGTCAACGTGAGCGATGTTCCATACAACGTTTTCAAGGTCGCTGTAATCTTCAACATAAATTCCCATATCCGCAACAACGGTGCAAACGTCGCTTGCTCTTGCGGTATCTTCGGTTTTAACTTTTACGGTAAGCTCGTTCCAGGTTTCCATCAATTAATCTCCCTTGAATGCGTCTTTTATTTTGTCGAAAAAGCTTTTGCGCTTTGCATAGTTTTTGTCGCTTGTAGAGGAATCAAAATCCCGGAGCATATCCTTCTGTTTTCCGGAAAGATTGGTGGGAACTTCGATGTTCACTCTTACATACTGGTCGCCGCGTCCTCGATTGTTGACATACTGAATTCCCTTGTTGCGAAGGCGGAAAGTTGTTCCGGGCTGGGTACCTTCCGGAATATTGTAGGAAACTTTTCCGTCAATGGTGGGAACGGTTATTTCGTCGCCAAGGACAGCCTGGGCGTAAGTAACGGGAATATCCACCCAAACGTCAAAACCTTCGCGCTGGAAAATCGGGTCTTCCTTAACGGTAACGGTTACATTAAGATCGCCGGCAGGACCGCCGTTTGTGCCGTCATCGCCCATTCCGCGAACAACGAAAGTTTGGCCGTTGTCGATTCCTGCGGGAATATCAACGGAGATTTTTTTGTTGTGGCGAACTCTTCCCATTCCGTTGCAGGATTTGCAAGGGTCATTTATTATTTTTCCTTTTCCGCCGCAGCGAGAGCAGGCTTTAACGGTCTGAATAACACCGAAAGGACTGCGCTGCTGAACGCGGACCTGGCCGCTGCCGCCGCATTCGGGGCAGGTTTCGGGAGAGGTTCCGGGTTTTGCGCCGGTTCCGTTACAATCGGAACAGCGTTCAAGACGCTGGACCGGAATTTCCTTCTTACAGCCCTTTGCGGCCTCCATAAAGGTGAGCTGAATACGCACCTGGGTGTCGTTTCCGCGGATAGGGCCGTTGGGGTTGCGGGTTTTTGTTGAACCGCCGAAGCCGAAACCGCTGAAAATATCGCCGAAAATATCATTGAAATCGCCGAAATCTCCGTGCTGATACTGCTGATATCTTTCGTAACCGCCCTGGCCGCCGCCATAGGAAGGATCTACTCCTGCATGACCGAACTGGTCATAGCGGGAACGTTTTTGCTTATCGGAAAGGACTTCATAGGCTTCGCCTACTTCCTTGAATTTCGCTTCGGCGGTTTTATCATCCGGGTTAAGGTCCGGGTGATATTTTTTTGCCATTTTGCGGTAGGCTTTTTTTATTTCGTCGTCGGTTGCGCCTTTTTCAACGCCAAGGACTTCGTAATAATCGCGCTTATCCGCCATTTTTGCATCACCTTACTTTTCTTCATTTATAGCACTTTCTGCGCAGAGGAAAACCCCTGCGCAGAAATCAATTTCTATTAACTCCCTTGTAAGGGAAAGCAAAATCAGTTGTCGTTAACTTCGCGGTAATCTGCGTCAACATAACCGTCGTCACCGTGGTTGTTGCAATCGCCGCAGTTTCCGTCACAACCGGGCTGTGCGCCCATGTTGGGATTGCCGTTGGGGTTAGCCTGCTGATAAACTTTTGCGGAAACTTCGTAGAATTTTTCTTCAAGAGCTTTCTGTTTTGCTTTGATGTCTTCGATGTTTTCGCCTTTAAGAGCTTCTTTAAGGTCGTTGATCTTTGCTTCAAGACCGGATTTGTCGTCTGCGGAAAGTTTATCGCCAAGGTCTTTGATGGTTTTTTCAGACTGATATACCATCTGGTCAGCAGCGTTGCGGGTATCGATTTCTTCGCGGTGTTTTTTGTCCTGTTCAGCGAACTGTTCGGCTTCTTTAACGGCTTTTTCGATATCCTCTTTGCTCATGTTGGTGGAAGAGGTAATGGTGATGTGCTGTTCTTTTCCGGTGCCAAGGTCTTTTGCGCTTACGTGAACAATGCCGTTGGCGTCGATATCGAAGGTAACTTCGATCTGCGGAATACCTCTGGGAGCGGGCATAATGCCGTCAAGGTGGAACATTCCGAGAGATTTGTTATCTCTTGCCATTTCACGTTCACCCTGGAGAACGTGAATTTCAACGGAAGTCTGGCCGTCTGCTGCGGTGGAGAAAATCTGGGATTTCTTTGCGGGAATGGTGGTGTTTCTGTCGATGATCTTGGTGAAAACTCCGCCGAGGGTTTCAAGACCAAGGGAAAGAGGAGTTACGTCGAGAAGAACAAGACCTTTGACTTCGCCGGAAAGAACGCCGCCCTGGATTGCCGCACCGATTGCTACGCATTCATCGGGGTTGATGCCTTTGAAAGGATCTTTGCCGGTGATGTTTTTAACTGCTTCCTGAACTGCGGGGATTCTGGAGGAACCGCCGACGAGAAGGATTTTGTCGAGGTCGGAAGCTTTAAGACCTGCGTCGGAAAGTGCCTGGCGAACCGGTCCCATGGTTGCTTCAACAAGGTCTGCGGTGAGTTCGTTGAATTTTGCTCTGGAAACGTTTACGTCAAGGTGTTTCGGGCCGGTTGCGTCTGCAGTGATGAAGGGAAGGTTTACGTTTGCCTGGGTCATGCCGGAAAGTTCGATTTTGCATTTTTCTGCGGCTTCTTTAAGGCGCTGCATTGCCATTTTGTCGCTTCTGAGGTCAATGCCGTTTTCCATTCTGAACTGGTCTGCAAGATAGTTGATAAGTCTGTCGTCAAAGTCGTCGCCGCCGAGGTGGTTGTTACCTGCGGTTGCAAGAACTTCCTGGATTCCGTCGCCCATTTCGATGATGGAAACGTCGAAGGTACCGCCGCCGAGGTCATAAACCATGATTTTCTGGTCGTCTTCTTTGTCTGCGCCGTAAGCAAGAGCTGCTGCGGTGGGTTCGTTGATAATACGTTTTACTTCAAGACCGGCGATTTTGCCTGCGTCTTTGGTTGCCTGGCGCTGTGCGTCGGTGAAGTATGCGGGAACGGTGATAACTGCGGCGGTTACGGTTTCGCCGAGATATGCCTCTGCGTCAGCTTTGAGTTTCTGAAGAACCATTGCGGAAATTTCCTGGGGAGTATAGTTTTTTCCGTCAATGTTTACTTTATAATCGCTTCCCATGTGACGTTTGATGGAAGTGACGGTTCTTTCGGGGTTGGTAACAGCCTGGCGTTTTGCTGCCTGGCCGACTACACGTTCACCGGTTTTGGAAAAACCGACAACGGAAGGGGTGGTTCTTGCGCCTTCGGGGTTAGGGATAACAACAGCTTCGCCTGCTTCCATAACTGCAACGCAGGAGTTAGTAGTACCAAGGTCAATACCGATGATTTTTGCCATAATTATATTCCTCCAATTAAGTTAAAAATTTACAAGATTGATTATATTAAAAAGTTTTGCCTTTGATTAACAAATTTATCAGTTTGCAACGGTTACCATGCTGAAGCGGATCACCTTATCGTTAAGTGTATATCCTTTGCGGTAGCAATCGGTAATTACGTTTTCGCCGTAAGCCGGATCGTCGGTGTGCATAACCGCTTCGTGAAGGTTGGGGTCAAACTGTTCGCCGACATCGGGAATTTCTTTAACGCCCATTCCGTCGAAAACCTCTTTAAGGGAATTTTGGATAAGGGAAATGCCCTTTTTGAATTCTTCGTCCTTACATTCATAGTTAAGAGCTCTTTCGAAGCTGTCGAGAACGGGAAGAAGCTTTTTGACGGATTCCGCTGTGGCGTCGCCGTAAATGGCGTCCTTTTCGCGCTGACTGCGCTTGCGGAAGTTGTCATATTCCGCAAGGGTGCGGAGATATTTGTCATAAAGTTCGTCCTTTTCGGCCTTAAGAGCCTCGAGTTCTTCCTTAATGGTTTCAAGTTCCGTTTTTTCTGCGGGAACTTCGGTCTGCTCTTCTGTGGGGGTTACTTTTTCTTTATCCATTTTCATCACCTGTTTTTCTTTGATATGTTATAGAAAGCAGTGTGCCGAGTTTTTCAGCAAAATATTCAAGATGCGGGATAAGTCTTGAATAATCCATTCTTACCGGTCCGATAAGACCGATGGTTCCGCAATCGTTTTCTCCGATATTGAATCTTGCAACAAGAAGCGAACTTCCGGAAAGCTGGGAAAGGCTGTTTTCCTTTCCGATGAAGACCGTTACGCCGGAAGGGTTGTTTCCGATAACCGGCCCGAGCTTATCGCGTTTTGAAATAAGCTTCATGATCTCAAGCGCCCTGTCGGAATATTCGTTATAGGTAAGAAGCTTTTCCTGACCGCCGAGGTAATATTGGCCGTCATAAACTTCCTTGCAAAGTTCATAAATTCCAACGATAAGCGGATTAAAAACTCCGGAATATTCCCCAAGCTGGATCGAAACCGCGTTGACGAATTCCGCGCTTATATCCTTAAGGGTGTGTCCGCAAAAACGGTCTTTCGCAAATTTGCGGAAGAAATCCGCAATTCCGGTGTTGACCCTGAAGCCAAGCCGGCAAACTTTGCTTTTAACAACGCCGTTGGAAGCGATTACCAGAAGAACAACGGTGGTTGCGTCCGCCGGAACTATATCGATGTGCTCAACAGTAACGTAGCTTGGCGTTGTTGTCATTGCAACGGTGGCGCAGCCGGTATATTCCGCAAGGGCTTCGGCGGAATCCGCAAGGAGTTTATCCGGGTCCGGATCGCTTATGTTGAATAAAGCATCAATTCCGTCTTTCTCGTCCTCTGTAAGAGGTTTTACTCTCATAAGGCTGTCGATATATGCCCTGTAACCAAGATGGGAAGGAACCCTTCCTGCGGAAGTGTGGGGCTGTTCAAGAAGACCCATTTCAAAAAGCGCGGCCATTTCGTTTCTTACCGTTGCGGGAGAAACGGAAATTTCCGGGAATTCGGAAAGCGTTTTTGAACCGACCGGTTCGCCCGTTCTGATATAAGTTTCAACAATTGCGGAAAGGATTCTTTTTTTTCTGTCGTCGAATCTCATATTAAAAACGCCTCCCTGTTTTATATTTTCAATTTAGCACTCATCTCTTTCGAGTGCCAACAACTATATTATACTGATATTTTTTCCGTTGTCAAGCGAATATACAAAATATTCACAAATTTTTAGCACTTTTTTAATCGGAGTGCTAATTTTGTCGAAAAATGCTTTTGCCTCCCCTATAAGGGGAGGTGTCTGCGAAGAAGACGGAAGGGTGGAATACGAAAAAAGGCACGCCAAGAAGCGTGCCTTTAAATAATGTTTATATATTATTCTTTAGCTGTAATATCCGCCGTTTTTCCGTTTACCAAAGGAATAAGCAGCGAAGGTTCGATTTCGATCTGCCTTCCGATTCTTCCTGCGCTTACGGTAACGGTTTTTAAATCAAGGATAGCCTCGTGGAAAACTGTCGGGAAAAGTTTTTTCATTCCGATTGGGGAACAGCCGCCGTGGATATAACCGGTCAGACCAAGCAAATCTGCGGAAAGAACCATTGCAACGCTTTTTTCGCCAACAGCCTTTGCGGCTTTTTTATAATCCAATCTTGCGGCGCCCGGAACGACAAAAACATAAAAATTTCCTTTTCCGGCCTTGAGAACAAGGGTTTTGTAAACCTCGGAAACGTCCTTTCCGATAAGTCCGGCAACGGTAACCGCGTCGCAGGGCGCCCCTTCTTCGATTTCGTAGCCATGGGGAATATAGGGAATCTTTTTCTGGTCAAGAAAACGCATAACGTTGGTTTTATCGTCGTTTTTCTTCAAAGCTTACACCTCGGTAATATCAAAATTTTCACCGACGAAGGTTGAAAAACCTTCAAAAGCGGCTTTTTCAACGTCTTCCATGGAATGAACAGTCCAGGCGCAAAGCCTTGTTCCGTAAAAACGGCAAAGGAAGAAGCCAAGGCTTTTGTCTTCCCATTTATAGGAGATGAAATCCGGTTTTGATTTATAGTTGAGCAAAAGGTTGGAAAGTCCCCAGCCGAGAATACCTTTAACTCCAAGGTGGCCGTTTCCGGCGGAAAGCTGACCGCGGATAACTTCCGGATGGTTGTTTTTGAACCATTCAAGAACAAAGGGGTTGAAACTTATTACGTTATAAAGACCTTTATAATCTTTGATTATCTGATAAACCTCTTCAAGAAAATCGGAATCAAAAGCAGCGCCGGCGGTTTTTATTTCACAGGAAACCGGAACTTCGCCGAGAACTTCCAGAACTTCGGTGAAAAGCGGAATTTTTTCTTCCGTTTTGTTAAGGCGAAGTTCGGAAATTTCATCAAAAGTCAGTTCAGAAACCGCTTTGTCAACTCCGCAAAGACGCTTGAGATTAAGGTCATGGATAACAACGATTTTTCCGTCTTTTGTGGGCTGAACGTCCAGTTCAACGCCGATTTCTTTTTCGGCGGATTTTTTAAAAGCGGGAATGCTGTTTTCCGGAAGATTTTCGTCCCAAAAACCTCTGTGGCAATATGCTGCGGGCATATCAAAAAAGCGGAACTTGTTAGGGGTCGTCATATAGACAAAAGCGCAGGCGAGCATCAGAAAAATTATGATGAGCACCATAACAATGGCGGTGAGCACGGGGTTTTCGAGCATCAGTCATCGCCTCCGACATCAAGAGCTTCGAGCTTATCTTTGGGCTGGACCGGTTTGCTGTCGCCGTGTTTAACCTGCATAAGCATAAGGAATGCGATGATTTCCATGATCACGGCATAAGGGAAAAGAATTCCGTAGTTGTCGATTTTTTCAATGAGGAAACCGACAAGCATAGGGGTTACGATCTGGGCCGCCATGGAAGCGGTGTAGTAATATCCGGTATATTTTCCGATATCGCTGCCCTGGCTCATTTCCCAGATGATCGGGAAGGTGTTTACGATAACGCAGGCATAGCCGAAACCGATTATTACGAAGAAGGGAATAAGATGCATTCCGGCGCTTCTGAAGAAAGACATTACAAGGAAGCAGAAGGCCATTACGGAAAGACCGATCATAACGGCTTTTTTGCGTCCGAATTTTGTTGCGATCATACCGGAAGGAAGATAGGAAATTATGGAGCAGACGGTTGCGACCATGAGATAGTTCGCAAAGCTTCCGCCTTTGACTTCAAGGAAGTTGGTCATATAAAGGCTGAAGAAAGTTGTAACCGCGTTATAGCCGAAGAAGAAGAACGCAACGCAGCCAAGCATGAAGATAAGGCTTTTGAGAACGTCTTTCGGCATTTTTTTGCCTTTGGAAAGTTCACGGTTAAGTTCCTCTTCTGTGCTTTCATAACCGCCGGTTTCTTCCATTTCTTTAACAAGTTTGTTTTCACGAACGGTGAGAACAAGAATAACAACGGCGCCGACCATAATGCAGGCGATGATTCCAAAAACCGGGAAGAAGTTCGGTTTTCCTTCCTTCGGAACAAGAAGGCTTATGAGAGCAAGGGAAATAACTCCGCCCACTGCGCCCATAAGGTTGATAACCGCGTTGCCTTTGCTGCGGAGTTTTTTCGGGGTTACGTCCGGCATAAGGGAAACGGCAGGGGAACGATAAGTTGCCATTGCAAGAAGGGTAATTCCGAGGCAAAGGGCAAAACCGAGAAGATTTTCTTTGTTGTCAAAATAGGGGAGGAAAAGCATGCCTATAACGGAAACGGTTGTTCCGAAGATTATATAAGGGGTGCGTTTTCCGATAGGAGTATGGGTTTTGTCGGAAAGGGAACCGAAAAGCGGAAGCATTATGAGAGCGAGCATATTGTCGATTGCCATAATCTGTCCGGTGGCACCTTCGCCGATTCCGAAGGTGTTTTTAAGGATAAGCGGAATAATTCCGTCATAGGCCTGCCAGAAAGTGCAGATTGAAAGGAAGGCAAGACCAACCAAAAGGGTGCGTTTGTAATTAAGTTTCATTTTTTGGACCTCCTAAAATCAGTCAACGTCCTGAATAATCTGTTCGGGTTTTTCGTCAAGGCAATCCGGATGACGAAGTATCCAATCAAGCTGTTTGAATGCGTTTGCATAATAATGACCGTCGGTGATTCTTTCATCGGAAACAACGGTGAAATCAACATACTTGTGTTTTTCAACGCTGCCGTCTTTCTGAACTTCAAGAGCGGTGCGTTTTGCGCCGAAAGAAAAGAAAATCGGGCATGTTCCGAAATTATAAAGGTGATGATAAATCGGCGGAATTCCAAGGGAGCCAAGGTTTGTAATGAACATGCTGCAATGGAAGGGAGAAGCCTTATGTATGATTTTGGGACAAAGTCCGAAATAATCAAGAAAATCAATAAAGCCGACAAAAGCGCGGAGAATAAGCGCAGGCATATAATTTATGATTCTTGCAACGTTATCAAAAAGGTTGGAATCCCCTTCGGCTCTTGCTTCTTCAACAGCGGCATCTATTTTTCGGTAAACGTCATCAGCGGTATCTTCCGGATTAAAAACGACCTTAATCGCGGATTCCTGTGCATTAAGCTCCATGCTCTTTTTGACCATCATGCTGATGGTTATGTCTTCGCCGTGCTGATAAATTCTCTGGCCTGCAATAAAACGGTTCATTGCGGGTTTTTGAGAAACAAGACGGACATAAGCGGCAAGCATAACATGAAGAAAACCAAAACCGGAAAGTCCGTCATCGCGGCGCTTTTTCTTGATGTAATTTTCAATTCTGCCAAGTTCAACAGAACCGGAGAAAAGGTTAGAAGCATCATTCCTTGTTTTCATTATAAACGGAATGATATAAGCCATCGGCGATAAAGAACGGACACGATATCCGTCATAACGGTCACCGAAGCGTTTTTTCCTCTTTTCCATAAACAAAATCCTTTCTGCGCAAAAGCGTAAACTATTAACAACATTATAACAGAAATTTATTTATAAATCCATTAAAATATATAAAAACGGAATATTTGACACCAAAAAAGATAGATAAAATTCAAAAGCCAATCTTTGTTGACAAAAAATGAAAGTTTTAGTGCAAATTGTTGAAAAAGTTAACAGCAGCGGCCTTAATGCTTGACTTATTTTAATAATGTGGTAGAATATTATTTGATTAGTCTTGATAGGAAGGCGTTCCCTTATGTGCAAAAACGAAAAATCAATAGAAACCATGGCGGAAAAAATCCGCAGCGGCGATTATAACGATTTCGGAAAGCTTTTGCATCTTTGCGCCTATATTCCGAAAGAAACCTTTGCAATAGCTGAAAAACTCGGTTATGAAAAAGAAGATATATATCAGGAATCTGTTGTGGCTTTTCTTCATGCGCTTCATGTTTATGAAAAGAACGGAAAAGCGGGTTTCAGAACTTTCGCTTCTGTGTGCATAAGAAACCACATTTCTTCAATTTTAAGAAGCGGTCAAAGACCAAAAAGTTCTGCAATGATAGATTATATTCCAATTGAAGAGATCGACATTGCATCAAAGAACGAACCTGAAACCGATTGGATTGAAAAAGAAGCACTTTTTGGTATGAAAAAACGTATTTCCGAAATCCTTTCGGAATTTGAAATGGAAGTTTTGAAGCTTTATTTAAACGGATTTTCATATAAAGCAATCGGTGAAAAAACGGGAAGAACCGAAAAATCCGTGGGAAACGCTCTTTCGCGGGTTCGTAAAAAACTCCGGACTGAAATAGGGCTGGAAAATTAATTATTTTTGGTATGCGGCCTTCGGGCTGGATATACGAATGCTCCGTGGCATCCCGGCAGCGTATCTTTCAAAGCGGTTGTGGTGAACCAAGGGCAAATACATTTATTCAAAAAGAAGAGGTAAAAACAATGTACGAAGACAAAACCTTAGTGTGCAAAGAATGCGGAAAAGAATTCACTTTCACCGCAGGCGAACAGGAATTCTATGCAGAACGTGGTTTCGTAAATGAACCCCAGCGCTGCAAAGAATGCCGCGATGCACGCAAGAACAAAATCAAAACTCAGAAAGAAATGTACACCACCACCTGCGCAGCATGCGGATGCGAAGCTAAAGTTCCTTTCAAACCCAGAGAAGATCGCCCTGTTTATTGCAGCGAATGCTTCGCAAAAATGAAAAACGAAGAATAATTTCTGATATTTTTCAGTTAAATAAAATCCCCGGTCTTTATGACCGGGGATTTTTTTATCCTAAATATTCAAGTTTTTCAAAATCTATTCCAAGAACAAAATCCGAAGCACTGTAAGCAAAAAGAACCTGGTCATAATTTTCGGTATATATTTCGGAAAGAAGATTTTCTGTTGCAGAATTAAGCTGAACAAAAGTTATTTTTTCAAAATTTGTGGCAAGAAAAGGAAGCCAGCTTTTCGCGCTTTCATCTCCGAAAATAAGGATCGAACCGTCGGTACTGCTGTTTCCGGAACAAACGATTTCAATAACAGGTGAAAGTTTGCCAAGAACCATGTCTGTTTTGCGGGTGTATTTGTTTTCGTCATAAACAAAGAAACTTTTTGAAACCACAGAAGTTCCGTTGGCGTTTTTATATTCAATAACGGGGTCGTTTTTTTCTTCGGTATATTCATAGAAAGAAATAAAATCCGGAGAAGAATAAGGCCGAAGAAAATCGGTGGCAAGGTTTCCATAAAAACCGTGTGCAACAAATGCGGCCGAAAAAGAATCGATTTTGTTCTGTTCAATTCCAAGCCTGCTGCAAAGTTCGCCGTAAATATAATATCCGCCAAGAGAAGTGGGAAGATTTTCGGTGTGATAATAAATATATTCGTCACGGTGGTCATAAAGAGTCTGATAGATATCGGTGGTGCGTACTTTGCCGTGAAAACGCGAATACATATTGTTAATCATATTTCGCTGGTTGTAAAAATCTTCGGCGGCAAAAGTGTCAATTTCCTGCTGAAGTATTGCGGAAGAAGTAGGAACAAGCATAAAATAAGGTTTTATCTGTTTTTCTTCAGCAAAATTAAGAATATAGTTTTCGGCAAGTGAAAAAATTCTTGATGAAGGTTTTTCAATATCAAGAAGAAGGCTTCCGCTGCTTCCGATATAAATATTTTCAAAACGGCGAACGCCGGAAAGATAGCGGATGCTGTCCATAAGTTCAGAAAGATCTTCCCTTAACGGAATTGAAAGCGAAATTGTTTTTTCGATTTTTTCAAGAACAGTACCTTCGGAAGGAAGACTTTTTACAGAAAAAACATTGAAAAAAACAGAGACACTTACGCTGATTATCATTGCTGTTATTAGCACGGCGGCAAATTTTTTCAACCAAAAAGCCCCCTTTCCGAAAAATTTTTAAAGAATTAAATAAGTTCGGCCGTTATAAGGATAAGAAGCACAGCGCTTTCTACAACGGCAAAAACGCTGAAAAGAACCGAAGATTTTCTGTTTAAATAATGCACAAACATGCTGAAAGCACTTATCATGAAAAAAGCGCCGACAATCAAAACCAGCATGTTTTGAGAGATAATATACGAAACCGAATCCGTAAGCATTGGTGCATTGATTCCGAACATGGCTTTATAAGATGAAACAATGGAATTTGTTCCTGAAGCGGAAAAAATAACCATTGAAAACATTGTTATTGCAAAAGTGTAGATTCTTGCGAAAAAATGGGGGATTTCAAGAAGAAATCTGCGAAGGAAAAGTTCTTCTATGATAATGAAAACTGCAATATAAAATCCCCAGATAATGAAATTCATTTCAATTCCGAACCAGATTCCGCAAAGCATACAGATAAGCAAGGTGTTTACAATAAACTGCGGCTTTGAATTTTTATCGTTGCGAAGAACATCATAAATATAATGCCGGAAGAATCCGGTAACGGTCATGTTGAACCGGTCAAGAAAATCTGAAACCGAAGGACTTTGGAAAGGAAAATAAAAGTTTTTCGGAAGATCCATTCCAAAACATTTTCCAAGGCCCCTTGCCATATCGCAAAAACCGGAAAGATCAAAGAAAATCATCATGGAAAAAACAACCATGTCAAGCCAGGCTCCGATTACGGAAATCTCTTCTGAATTTGCAATAAAAAGTTTTTCGTGAAGCTGAACAAGCGGAATGGCAAGAACAACATATTTTGCAAGGCCGCGAATAAAGAGATAAAGACCGTTTCCGGTTTCAACAAGAGAAAAACTTCTGTCTTCGCAAAAATATTTTATATCTTTTGCGCGTACAAGGGGGCCTCTTGCAAGTTTTCCGAAAAAAGCAAGGAAAACAACAAAATCCGGAAGGGAACGAATAGGTGCGGCCTCTTTTTTATAAAAATCTACAAAATATCCGATAGCAGTAAAAGAAATTACCATTGCCGCAAAAGGAGCAAATCCGCCGGTAAGCTGGTTGGAAACGGAAAAAACAATTATTACTGCCGAATTAAAAATAATCGAAAAAATAAGAAGAAATTTTTTTGTTTTTTCTTTTTCGAAATTTTTGAACATTGCTTCGGAAATAATGAACTGCAGTAAAATATCAAAAATGAAAAAAACAGCATTACCCGGCTGTGAAAGCACAAGAAAAGTTATGGAAATAAAAGCAAGAACGGTGTTCTTGAAAGTTTTCGGGGTAAGATTGAAAACAACAAGCGCCGCAGGAAGAAAAAGGTAAAGAAACGTAAGACTGTTGATATTCATCTGCGGCACCTCCTTTTTCAGGTTTCTTTAATTTTTTCAAGGGTGGAAAAAAGTTCCTCTTTTGTCGTAATTATCGGAAGAATTTCCGCAAGGGAATTTGCGGTCATCATTTTGGGAAGGGAATAATATTCACAAAGCCTTTTTCTAAGTTCGGAAGAATTTTCTCCTCCGGAAAGGCCGACCTCATAAAGAAAAGCTTTGGTCAAAGGTTCGGTTCTTTCGGATTTTTCGCTTTCCGGGTCAATTCCGGCTTTTTTAAAAGCAGAAAGCAAAACCTCTGTTGTCATTCCTTCAACGCCGAGAAGATTTTCCTTTCCGGGTTTTGCTTTTCGTTTTTCTTTTCCGTGGATATCCGGAATAAAAACGTTTTTTATGTTAGCCTTCGGAATTGCGGAAGACAGATAGTGCCGAAGGCGAAAACCAGCGGAATCCGAATCCGTAAGAATTATGATTCCGTTTTTCTCCGCTATTTTGCGGATAAGAGCAAGCCTGTCTTTGTTATTGTAAATTCTGAACCCGCCGAGTTCTATTATGTTTGCGTCAAAAAGCGGTGCAAGGCGGATTTTATCATATTTTCCTTCGACTATTATAGTTTCTTTTATTTTAATACGTTTTTGTGAATTTTCCATGAATCCTCCGTTATTTTATGGAGAAAAGTTTTGCCACCGTTTCGTCAAGAATAACGTTTTCGTCACCGCCGGTGCTTTTCATTCGCTGTTCCGCATCAAGAAGAGTGTCTATACATTTCAAAAGAGCTTCAGAAGAATATTTGCTTTGGGCGGTAATGGCTTTGTCAATAAGAAACTGGCGGGGTTTGGGATAGCTTTTGGGAAAATCCGAAGCAATGTCAAATTTTGTTTTTCCGGCGGAGCGGGCTGCTTTTGCCCGGAACATATCAATATACATTCCGGAAAGAATGTTGAGAATAAGCGGAGCGGATTCACCCATTTCCCGAAGTTCCTGAAGAACAGAAAAAGCGCCTGTGCGGTCTTTTGCGGAAATTTTTGCGGAAAGATCGAAAACTTTTGCATCCGGCGTTGCGCAGGTCATAAGGTCGATATCCGCTTTTGAAATAATTCCGGTGCCTTTATACTCGGCAACTTTTCGCGCTTCGTTCATCAAAAGGGCGGAATCGTTTCCGCAGCGCTCCACCATATAGGTGCAAAGATCCCGGTGAATGCTGCATTTGTATTTTGCACAGGTCTTTTCGATAATTGTGCAAAGTTCGGAAACGGTGGGCGTTTCACATTTTATAACGCCGCCTTCGGATTTGTCTATAAGCTTTTTGAGAGCTTCGATTCGGTTTTTCTTTCCGATTTTGCTTTCGGTTTTAGCTTTGGAATCCTTTTTCTGTTCGGTATCGACGGAATAGAAAGCAAAAACAAGGACCGTTGAACCGCCCATTTCCGAAACTTCGGAAACAAGCTGTTCAAACTTTTTGAATTCGTTTTCACCCATGCTTCCGAAAGGAAGATCCTCACAGATAACGCATCTTCTTCCTCCGCCGAAAGTTATTTCAAAAGCGGCGTCCGCAACGGTATCCGCAGAAACATTTCCGGAAAAACGGTGGGTATCAAAACCCGTTCCTCCTTCGGTCGTCATGGAAACTATTTTATTTAAAATCGTGCGTTTGCGCTGGTCGTCGCTTCCGCCGATAAAATAACAGGGCAGGGGAATTCCGATTTTGAGATGGCGGCGCACCTCTTCCATATCTTTGAAAATCATTATGCGTCGCTTCCTTTCTTTAAATTTCCGCCATAGGCAAAGAAACTTATTTCACCGTCTTTAAGAACGATAATTTCATTTGTTCCGCTGTAAAAACCGCCTTTTTCCCGAAGGATAAGATAATCGCAACGAAGAACAGCAAAATCCTCCGGTGAAACTCCGTCAAGAATTATAATATCTGCCCGGCGGAACTTTGGTTCAACTTCCATTATATCACATTCTTCAAAAATGTATAGAACAGTTACGCCATTTGTTTCAAAACAAACGGCAGATTCGGGAATTATTTCAGCATAATCAGTTTCAGAAAAGGAAACTTTGCCAGGGGAAACAGGAAGAGAACCATCGAATCTTCCGACGGAATCTTCGGTGCTGAGAAGCGAAAGCAAAGGTTCGGAAGATTTGATAAGTTCATATTCCGCAGCGGAAGAAACGGCGTTTATGCTTATAACGGAATCATAGCCGGAATCAGTGAAATCAAGGTTGAAACGGTCATCAGAAGAAAGACCGTTTGCTATGAGCACGCTTTCACCGTCTTTTGAGCACGTTATTGCAGTCCCGTGCTCAAGAGCGGTTATACGTATTTCTGAAACGCCCGAAAAGAAAATAAAATCAAGAAAAATTCCGAAAAGAAGAACAAAAACAGAAACCAGTACGGAATGTTTAAAATATGAAAAACCGCCGGAACAAAGAATGGGAATGATTATGAGCACGGCGGAACCGAAAAGCCATATAAAGAACCACAAATCATCTGAACTGATATAGGCAAAAGGAAGATCTGCAAAAAATTCAGCCGTTTTAAGGACGATTCCGTTGCACAGCATTGCTGCAAAGGCCATTCCGGCGGAAATGAATTCCAGAAATGGAACTAAACCGCAAGCCACTGTAATAACTCCGAAAATTATAGAATATTGAGCAAAAAATCCCGCAAAAAGGTTGGAAAAAGGAGAAACCAAAGAGATTTTTCCGAAAACAACCGCGGAAACGGGCAAAACCGCAAGAAAAGCAACAAAACTTACACAGAACGATTCAATAAGAAATTCGGGGAAAGGTTTGTCTTCGGCGTGGAAAAGATTCGCAAGATATGTTTTGAAAGGTTTGGCAAAAGCCGAAATTGCAAAACAGGAAAAAACCGACATAAGAAATCCTGCGTCGCAGGAAGCAAGCGGGTCTAAAAGAATGACAACCGCAACGGCAATTCCAAGATTATCCAAAGATTTTGAACCGGAAAAGAAAAGCTTCGAAAAATAGTGGGCGACAAGCATAAAACCGGAACGAAGAACGGACATTCCAAGCCCGCCGATAAACATATAAGCGGCAGTGACCGCAATGAGCAAAACGGTTTCAAAACTGTGAAATTTTCCCTTGGATTTGCGGTAGCCAAGAATTTTTTCAAACAGGCCGACTATAATTACCATATGCATTCCGGAAATTGCAAGAATATGGCTCATGCCGCTGCGGCGAAAGGCATTGGTTACAGAGCTTTCAATTCCTTCGCCGGTTCCGATAAGAAGTTTTTCCATAAAAGGGGCGTGCCAATCCATAAAATAACGATAAATTACAGAAGAAATCTTATCCCTTATCGTATAAACAAAGTATCCTGCCGAAGAATCATCTTTTCCGATTATATTGATGGGTGTTTTGGTATAGGCGTAAACGGAAATTCCCCGGGAATGGTCTGTAAAGAAATCTTCGGGATTTTGATTTTCGGGAACCATAAAAGCAACATCACACGAAATTTTGTCGAAAGCCCCGGCGGAACTTTCGTCCCAGCCGGAAAGCCGGACGGTGATTTTTTGCGGCGCACCGTCGATGTTAACGGAATCGGTTTTTACGGTATAAACAGGATTTCCGCTTCCGGAAGAAATTTCAGTAACGGTACCGGTAATTGTTGCGGTCATGCCGTCAAGAAAAGAAGCGGGGTAATATTCCGAATGAAGTTTTACCGCAACAACGGAAAAACCGATTGCGGCGGCAAGAAAAAATGCGGATCTTTCACGGAAACTCTTTCCGAATGATATAAAACCCAAAAAACCGATGAAGGAAACCGCTGCAGCAATGAATGAAAATTCCAAAGGAATAAAGGAGGCAACAAATGCGGAACAAAGCATTGCAAAACCAAATTTTGTAATAAGATACGGCATTTTTTAAACCTCCTTTTTCTTTTAATTATGCCAAAAAACGAAGGGATTTTCAATAGTAGAAAAGCCGTTCTTAAAACGAACGGCTTTTTGTTGATGTTCAGGAATTTTCAAGGCTGTGAACAGTTATATCGCGAATCCATTTTCCGCTTTTCAGGCGCAAAAAACCGACTATGTTTTTAAACAGTTCATCAGAACGAAGCATAAGATATACAAACGGCGGCGCCCAGCCAAGAATAAGTCCGGTGAATGCTCCAAGAGGTATTGCAACGGTCCAAAGGAAAAACACGTCAACAACTGCAGCGGTTTTCGTATCGCCGCCGCCGCGGAAAATTCCGACAATATACTGAACGGACATGGCCTGGAAAACGATTATTACCGCATAGGAAACAATGAGATCATAAGCAAGCGCTTTTGTTTCGGCGGAAACTTCATAAAAATTGATAACCGGTCCGCGGATTATAATAAGGGTAACGGCGGAAAGAATGCCCATTATTGCCGCAAGAAGAACAATGGTTTTCGCTTTGTTAAGAACAAGTTCCTTGTTTTCACCTTTTCCGATAGCGTTTCCGATAACAACGGAAGTTGCATTGCCCATTCCGGAAACAACCACCCAAACGCATTGCCAGATTATGTTTGCAATGCTGTTTGCGGAAACAAATTCCGTGCTGATGTGGCCGATTATCATGGAAAGAACCGAAGTTCCGATACTCCACACTGCTTCGTTAAGAACAACCGGCGCACCGGTTTTTACAAACGCTCCAAGATAATCTTTTACCGGAACGAAAAGATCTTTAAACGTGTAATGAATTTTCTTTTCAAAAAATGCAAGATAAATAAGAAGAATTATAAATTCAACACAGCGGGCAACCGCAGTGGCAAGTGCTGCGCCGCGAACTCCCATAACTGGGGCGCCAAGGTTTCCGAAAATCAGTATCCAGTTAAGAGAAACGTTTACAATAAGAGAGGAAAGATAGATCACAATGGATATTTTTACGATATGTGCGGAACGAAGTACCGAAGCCATTGCGTTTGTTAAGGAATAAAAGGGATAAGCCCAACCGATAATCCTTAGGTAACTTGCGCCGGCTTCTATAACATCGGGGTCATCGGAATACCAGCTCATAACTGTTTCGGGAATACATATTGCAAGAGCGGAAGCGATAACGCTGATTACGGCCGCAAGGCGAAGCATTATGGTAATAACTCTTTTCATGGAATAAACGTCATCTTTGCCCCAATACTGAGAAGCAAAAACCATTGCCGCCGAAGTTACGCCGAAAGTAACTATCATAAGAATGAAAAAAAGCTGGTTTGCAAGGTTTGCGCCGGAAAGGGCGATTTCACCGACTTTTCCAAGCATAAGAGAGTCTGCAAGGCTTACGGTAAAAGTGATGAAGTTTTGCGCCGCAATGGGAAGTGTAATTGAAAACAAAACTTTATAAAAGTTTTTATCTTTTACTAAAAATGACATATTTCCTCCGAAAACAATATAAAAACTAAATAGTTATTTTATACCTTTTAAAAGACAATATCAATATAAAATAAAAAAAGGCGGAAATTTCCGCCTTTTTTTATGTGAAAATCAGTCGTTCTTTTCAACAATTTCTATGGAACCGCCGGGAGAGGGGTCGCTGCGGTGGCTGCTGAGCCCGCCGCTGATTTCTTTGATTTCCTCTTCGGCAAGTTTGTTGTCACAGGTGAATTCAGCAAACACCTGATAATTGTTTCCGTTATCATCGAAACAATAAGTGGAAATGCGATAAGTTTCTCCGTCTTTCAGTTTATCGGTATAAACAGAAATATCGTATCTTGCATTGGATTCGCTTTCAGGGTCAATTCCGTGTCTGTAATTGGTGTTGAAACTTACCTCGCCGCCTTTTGTGACAAGATACCATTCGCCGTCATTTCCAAGAAGATGAAGTTCAAAGGTATCATAAAAAGAAAGTGAATCGGAACTTTCGTTTTTCCAAACGCAGCGAATGCTGGTTTCATCGTCAAAAATATATTTATATTGTGTGCTGAAAGAAAGGCCTTCCTTGGTTTCAGTATAGTAAGGTTCCGCTTTTGAAAGGTTCTCGCATCCGGAAAGGAGAAGAACAAAACAAAGCAGAATAAGAATGATCTTTTTCAAAACAATGCGTCCTTTCAGTTGAGATAAAGGTATCAATCCATATTATAGCACAGTTTTAAAACAAAATAAAGTCTTTTTTTATCAATATCCCAAATGTTCGCCTACAATAATGATTTTTATGCGGTTCGGAATGCGCTGATAGCCAAGAAGGGTATAGCTGCAGCAGATTCTTGCGGGAGATTTGCAGTTCATGCAGGTTCCGGTTTCTGCACAGGGAGTTTTGCAGCCAAGACGTTTTGCGTTTGCCGGTGCGGCAAGGTTGCGGAGTCTGTCTTCCGCCGCAGCGATGTCGGTGACGATTTTGTTGGTTCCGGCAACAAGAATTACGTTTTTCGGCCCGTAAATAATGGGAGCGACTCTTGTTCCTGCGCCGTCAACATTATAAATTTCGCCGTCCTCGGTAATTGCGTTTGCGCTGGCGAGGAAGAAATCCGCAAAAAAAGCTTCTCTTCTTGCGGTTTCAACTTCTTCCGGAGGAACAACGTGGGAATCACGGTAATCATAATTTCCGTTTTCAAGAAGTTCGATTATTCCGGTTTCGTGAAGGGTCCTTGAACCGCCGACACGGCATACCGAACCTTCCGGAACAAGGCTTTTGACAAGTTCAACAGCTTCTGCGGAAGTTTTTACATAATAAGCCTCCATTCTGTTGGAACGAAGAGCTTCCATAACTCTTTCGGCGCGTTTTTCTTCTGTAAACATTACATTTGCGTCCATTATAATTCTTCCTTTCCCAAAACAATGTCAATAAGTTCAAGCGGGTTTTCGATAATATATTCCGCACCGGCTCCGGAAAGTTCTTCTTTTCCGCCGTAACCGTAAAGAGCACCGACGGCATGGATTTTGTTTTCGTGAGCACCGATCATATCCATATCTCTGTCACCGACCATAAAGACGTGCTCAAGTTCGTTTTCGGAAACACCTAACCGCTCAAGGGCAACTCCGATTATTGCGGGTTTTGTATCAAGAGTCTTGTCTTCGGTTGCGCCGCAGACCGCATCAAAAAATTCGAGCATGCCTTTTTCTTCAAGGATTATGCGGCAGGCCTTTTCAGGCTTACAGGAAGCAAGGGAAATTTTGCAGCCGTGCTCATACAGATTTTTGAGCATTTCAATGGTTCCGTCATAAGTAATGTTCTGGTGGATTCCGGTAACAAGGAATTTTTCACGGTATTTTTTAACAAGTTCCTCGCATTTTTCCTCATCGAATCCATAAAGAGCAAAAGTGTTGCGAAGGGGAGGACCGATATAGCTGCGGAGTTTTTGCGGGTCGTTTTCCTCAATTCCAACGGATTCAAGGGCATATTTTATGCAGCTTGTAATGCCTTCATAAGGATCGTTAAGAGTTCCGTCAAGGTCAAAAAGAACGTATTTTGTCATATTCTTCTCCGTAATGTTATGATAAAAGGCGTTTCAGAAAAGCTGAAACGCCTTTTTATGGGGTTTATTCTTCGTTTTTAACAATAGCGATATGAAGCTCATCAAGGTTTTTCTGGTCAACCTCGGTGGGGCACTGGGTCATAAGTTCGCTTGCGGTCTGAACCTTCGGGAATGCGATAACGTCGCGGATGGAAGGACGGTCGAGCATGAGCATGACCATTCTGTCAAGACCGAAAGCCATTCCGCCGTGGGGTGGAACACCGTATTTTTCAGCATCGAGAAGGAAGCCGAAACGAGCCTGGGCAACTTCTTCGGAAAGACCGAGAGCCTGGAGCATTTTGTCCTGAATTTCGGTGTCGCTGATACGGATCGAACCGCCGCCGAGTTCACAGCCGTTAAGAACCATATCATAAGCTCTTGCGTAGCAATCGCCGGGATCGGACATGAGTTTATCTTCGTCGCCGGGTCTGGGGCAGGTGAAAGGATGGTGTTTTGCCATCCAGCGGTTTTCCTCGTCGCTCCACTCGAAAAGCGGGAAATCGGTTACCCAAAGGAAGTTATAGGTGCCTTTGGGGATAAGGTCAAGGCGTTTTCCAAGTTCAAGACGGAGTGCGCCGAGAGAATCGAAAACGATATCGTTTCTGCTGTCCGCAACGATGAAGAGAACGTCGCCGGTTTCTGCGCCGAGTCTTTCGCGGATAGAGAGTTTTTCTTCTTCGGTAAGGAATTTTTCATAGCTGGAAGTTTCGCCGTCCGGAGTAAGTCTTGTCCATGCAAGACCTTTTGCTTTATAAAGTTTTACAACTTCGGTAAGTTTGTCGATTTCTTTTCTGGTGAAAACGGAAGCTGCGCCTTTTGCATTGATTGCACGGACGGAACCTTTTTCAAGTGCGCCGGCAAAAACTTTGAATTCGCAGTTTTTGAGAAGGTCGGAAAGGTCGCAGAGCTCAAGACCAAAGCGGGTATCCGGCTTATCGGAACCGAAACGGGCCATTGCTTCGTTGAAGGTGAGTCTTTCAAAAGGAGTGGGAACGTCGTAATCGAGAACGTCCTTGAAAACGCGTTTGACAAGACCTTCGTTAAGGGTCATAACGTCGTTTTCATCAACAAAGCTCATTTCCATATCGATCTGGGTGAATTCGGGCTGGCGGTCAGCGCGAAGGTCTTCGTCGCGGAAGCATCTTGCAACCTGCATATATCTGTCGCAGCCGGACATCATAAGAAGCTGTTTATAAAGCTGGGGGCTCTGGGGAAGAGCATAGAAACAACCGGGATGAACACGGGAAGGAACAAGATAGTCCCTTGCGCCTTCGGGGGTGGATTTAATGAGATCCGGAGTTTCGATTTCCATAAAGCCGTTTTCATCGTAATAATCGCGGGCGGATTTTACGATTTTGTGGCGCATCATAAGGATATTCTGCATTTCGCCGCGGCGAAGGTCAAGATAACGATATTTAAGGCGAAGGTCCTCTTTTGCATTGCAGTTATCGCTGATTTCAAAAGGAGGGGTCTGGCTTTTTGCAAGAATGAAAAGTTCGTTTACAAAAAGTTCAACTGCGCCGGTGGGGATTTCGGTGTTGACGGATTCGCGTTTGCGGATAATGCCTTTTGCTTCAAGAACAAATTCTGCTCTTACGGAAGCTGCTTTTTCAAAAACTTCTTTGTCGGTGCCGTCGCCGAAAGCAAGCTGAAGAATGCCGCTTCTGTCGCGAAGGTCGATGAAGATAAGGTTGCCGAGGTCGCGGGTTTTCTGTGCCCAACCGAAAACGACAACTTCTTTGCCGATATGGCTTTCGTTGAATTCACCGCAATAAGCGGTGCGGTTATAACCGTTTATCATTTATATTCCTCCGTTACGGATAATTTATCAGAAATTTATTTCAGGCGGGATGTTGAGAGGAGTGAGATTGGAAACTCCTTCGCAAACAGCATCTTCGAGGGAACCGAAAACGTCGCCGAGCCTTGCTTCATAAACAAATTCGATAAGTTCATCAAGCTCAACTTCTTCGGCTTCGCCGTTCGCCATGTTTTTAACTTTAACTTTTCCTTCCTCAAGCTCGGAATCGCCGATTATGCAGGAAAGCTTTGCTCCGATTTTATCGGCATATTTCATCTGTGCCTTAACGCTTCTTCCGCAAAGGTCGCATTCGGCTTTGAAACCTTCCGCGCGAAGGGAGTTGACAAGGTTTGCGGCTTCGATGCTTGCTTTTGTTCCCATGGAACCGATGTAGATATCGCAGGTGCTTTCTTCCGGGAAGGAAACGCCGGTGTTTTCCATAAGGAGAAGAAGTCTTTCAAGACCCATTGCGAAACCGATGCTGGGGGTTTTAGGTCCGCCGAGAAGTTCGATAAGTCCGTCATATCTTCCGCCGCCGCAAACGGTTCCCTGGGAACCGATGTTGGTGCTTACGAATTCAAAAACGGTCCTTGTGTAATAATCAAGTCCGCGGACAATGGTGGGATTGACAGTATATTCAATGCCGATGGAATCGAGGCGCTCTTTAAGTTCATCAAAATGCGCCTGGCAATCATCGCAAAGATAATCAAGAATTACTGGTGCGTCTTCGGCAATTTTATGGCAGATGGGGCTCTTGCAGTCAAGAATACGCATGGGGTTGCGGTCAAGTCTTTCGCGGCAGGTTTCGCAAAGTTCATCTTCGTGGCTGTGGAAATATTCCTTGAGCGCCTCGTTATATTTTGCTCTGCATTCCGGACAGCCGATGGAGTTGATCTCGAGTTCGATTCCTTCGATCTGGAGCTGTTCGAAAATCTGGCTGACCATTGCAATCATTTCAGCGTCCGCTGCGGGGGAAGCCGCACCGACCAGTTCCGCACCGAACTGGTGGAATTCGCGGAGTCTTCCTGCCTGGGGTTTTTCATAACGGAAGCAGCTGGTGAGATAGCTTGCCTTTACCGGAAGAGCACCGTTTAAAAGTCCGTGTTCGATAAGAGTTCTCATGCAGCCTGCGGTTCCTTCCGGACGAAGGGTGATGGAACGCTCGCCTTTATCAAGGAAAGTGTACATCTCTTTCTGAACAACGTCGGTGGAATCACCTACGCCGCGTGCGAAAAGTTCTGTGTGTTCAAAGGTAGGAAAACGAATTTCCTTAAAGCCGAAAGTTTCGGCAACCTTCATGGCAGTTTTTTCGATGTGCTGCCATTTTGCGCTCTGTTCGGGAAGAACGTCCTGGGTTCCTCTGGGCGCTTTTGTGAGAATAGCCATAAAAATACCTCTTATATAATTTTGATTATAATAATCGAAAATAGTCTATATTTATTATAAATTGTCAAAAATGGCTTATTTAAGCCGATTTTTAACGAACAAGGTCGCGCCAGTCAAGGTCGCCGCGTTCAAGGGCGTGAATAAGAGCTTCCGCGGTGGCGATGTTTGTTGCAACGGGAATGTTATGAACGTCGCAAAGACGAAGAAGAGTTGTATAGTCATAATCCGGGTTCTGGTTCATGGGATCACGGAAGAAAAGCAAAAGATCGATTTCGTTGCAGGAAATTCTGGAAGCTATCTGTTCACAGCCGCCGTGGCTTCCGCTGAGGAAACGGGAAATTTTAAGACCGGTGGCATCCGCAACAAGCTTTCCGGTTCTGGAAGTGGAACAGAGTTTGTGCTTTCCGAGGATTCCGCAATAAGCGATGCAGAACTGGACCATAAGTTCTTTTTTTGTGTCCTGTGCAATAATTGCAATATTCATAAGCAAACCTCCTTTTTATTTAAAACCGAGGGGGATATTTTTACCGCGAATCCTTTCAGAGAGGTCGCGGAAAGTTTCAAAGTTAACTCCGGTATCATCAAGGGGTTCTCCGGAATCCATGGCATCTCGGGTATCGGGGTCTTCCCAGATAACCCCGATAAGCTGAAGTTCGGAACCGTCGATGATTTCGTCAAGATTTTTGAGCGGAGAAAGTTTTTTAGCCTTTTGCGGACAACGTTCGATAACAAGCCGGCGTTCTTTAACTCCGGAATTTTGAAGAAGAATTCCGGCGGCTCTTGCTCCGCGAATTGAAGAAGGATCAGGAGTTGCCACAACAAGTCCGAGATCGGCACATTTTGCTGCTTCCTCAAGTTCCGGACCGATTCCCGCGGGGCAATCGAGAATTATGAATTCATAATAATTTCCGAGTTCCCGGTCTATTTTGCGTATTATTTCGTCCGTTACCATAATAGGTTTTGCCGCAGCGGCAATAAGCGAAAGATTGGGGCAGAAAGGACAGTTTATAACAGCGTCCTTGATTTCGCAGGAACCGCGGATTATGTCGCCCATATCGAAAACAATATTTTCTGTAACACCAAGGGCAACGTCAAGGCTGCGAAGCCCGGAATCCAGTTCCATAAGAAGAACGGGGCTTTTTCTGAAAGCAAAAGCTTCGCCCAAAAGCGCGGAAACAGTTGATTTTCCCGCGCCGCCTTTTCCGGAGGCTACAAGAATTATTTTTGCCATTTCCACACCTCTTTTCAATACTTATTCCATTTTATTGTAACATATAATTTATAAAGTTGCAATAAGACGAACACGGTTTTTATCCGTCGATTTGTGCAGTTTTTGCAGGATTTTGGGCAAAACTCGAAAATTTGAAATATTACAAATTATTATATTTCGACAAAATATTACAAATGGTAATAAAAAAGCCGCATCTTCCGATGCGGCTTTTCAGTTTGATTAAATTTATCAGCCCGGAGGCCAGCCAAGGTTTCTTCCGGCAAGAACGTGGAAATGAAGGTGGGGAACGGTCTGTCCCGCTTCTTCGCCATAGTTGGTAACAACACGGTAGCTTTCAATTCCTTTTTCCTTTGCAATTTTTGCGATAACTTCGAAAATATAAGCGACGATTCCGCTGTTTTCTTCGTTAATTTCGCCTGCGCCGGTGATGTGTTCCTTTGGGATCACAAGAAAATGGGTGGGAGCCTGGGGGTCGATATCGTTGAAGGCGAGAACTTTTTCGTCTTCATAAACTTTGCTGCTGGGAATAATCCCTGCGGCAATTTTACAGAAAAGGCAGTTTTCCATAAAGATTATGCTCCTTTCATGAATTGCCTCCCTTGTCAAAGGGAGGGGGACCGTTGCGGTACGCACGGTGGAGGGATTCCTTTAAATGAATCCCCCGGTCTTTCGCCTTCGGCGAAATCCAGCCCCCTTTAACAAGGGGGCCATATAAAGAATTATTTATTGATGAGAAGGGTCTCAACGATTTCTGCTGCGGAAGCAAGAGCTTCGTCGATCATTTCGGGGTTTGCGCCGCCCATTGCGCTGTCGGGTCTGCCGCCGCCGGAACCGCCTGCCATTGAAGCGATTTCTTTGACGATCTTACCTGCGTGTGCGCCTTCTTTAAGAGCGTTGATTCCGCAGACAACGAGGACGGAAACTTTGTCTTCGTTAACGGAAGCAAGAAGTGCGATTGCGTCCTGTGCAGTGAATTTGATGTGGTCGCCCATGATTCTGAGGCTTGCGGGGCTGATGCCTTCGAGCTTGGTGCAGATGAATTTAAGTCCGCAGATCTCTTTTGCGGAAGAGATAAGGCTTTCAACTCTCATCTGAGCAAGTTTGTTGTTGAGTTCTTCGATCTCTTTGTCTTTTGCTTTGAGTTCAGCCATAACAGCGGCGGACTTCTGAGCAACTTCGCCGACACCGTTAACTTTAAGGTTTGCGGCGGTTTCGCCAAGGGTTCCGTTCATCTGTTCAATATAATCGAGAACGCCGGTGCCGGTTACTGCTTCAATACGTCTTACGCCTGCTGCAACGGAAGATTCGCTGATAATCTTGAAAAGACCGATCTTGCTGGTGTTGGTAACGTGGGTACCGCCGCAGAATTCGATGGAGCGTCCGGAAACGTTAACAACGCGAACGGTGTCGCCGTATTTTTCACCGAAGAGAGCCATTGCACCCATCTGTTTTGCTTCAGCGATAGGCATTTCGTTGATGTCAACATCAAGGGAAGCAAGAACCATTTCGTTAACAACTTTTTCGGTTTCTGCAATTTCCTCTGCGGTCATTGCGGAGAAATGGCTGAAGTCGAAACGGCAGCGGTTTTCGTCAACGTAGGAACCTGCCTGGTGAACGTGGTCGCCGAGAACTTCGCGGAGAGCTTTCTGGAGAAGGTGACAGGCGGTGTGGTTGCGCTGGGTTGCGTTTCTGATGGATTCGGTAAGTCTTGCGCGGACGTTGTCGCCGGTGCGGATATGGCCGGAGCCCATAACGCCGATGTGCATATACTGGCCGGTGGGAGATTTTTTGCAGTCGGTTACGTTGAAAATGGAAGGACCGGAAGTGATGGTACCCCTGTCGCCGACCTGACCGCCCATTTCTGCATAGAAAGGAGTGGAATCGAGGATGATGACTGCTTCGTCGCCTTCTTCAAGTTCGGAAACAAGTTCGCCGTCTTTGAGGATCGCAAGAACTTCGGAAGCGGAATCCATTCTGTTATAGCCGACAAATTTGGTTTTAACGTCGCCGAGGGAAGCAAGGCTGTCTTCAACCCAGGAAACGCCGTTTGCGGAAGCTCTTGCATCACGTGCACGTTTTTTCTGGTCGTTCATAAGAACGGTGAAGCCTTCAACGTCAACGGTGATGTTTTTGTCTTCAAGGATATCCTGGGTGAGGTCAAGCGGGAAGCCATAGGTATCGTAAAGTTTGAAAGCTACGTCACCGGGAAGAACGGTTTCACCGGCTTCTTCAAGTTTTTCAACATAATCGTTGAGAAGTTCAAAGCCCTGGTCGATGGTGCGGCAGAATCTTTCTTCTTCGGAAAGGATAACTTTTTTGATGTAATCTGCGTGTTCGGCAAGTTCCGGATATGCAACGCGGTTTTCTTCGATAACGGTGTCAACTACTTTGTAGATGAAGGGTTCGTTGATTCCCAGAAGTCTGCCATGACGTGCGGCTCTTCTGAGAAGGCGTTTGAGAACGTATCCGCGGCCTTCGTTTGCGGGCATAACGCCGTCGCTGATGATGAAGGTGGTGGAACGGACATGGTCGGTGATAACGCGGAGAGAAACGTCTTTAACCGGGTCATCGTGATATTTGATTCCTGCGATCTCGCCGATTTTTTTCATGATGTTCTGAACGGTGTCAACTTCGAAAAGGTTGTCAACGCCCTGCATTACGCATGCAAGTCTTTCAAGACCCATACCGGTATCGATGTTCGGGTGTTCCATGCGTTCATAGTTGCCTTCGCCGTCGGAATCGAACTGGGAGAAAACAAGGTTCCAGACTTCGATGAAACGGTCGCATTCGCAGCCAACGGTGCAGTCGGGGCTTCCGCAGCCGTGTTCAACGCCGCGGTCAAAATAAATTTCGGAGCAGGGTCCGCAGGGGCCGGAACCGATTTCCCAGAAGTTGTCCTCTTTTCCGAAACGGAAAATGCGGTCTTCGGAAAGTCCGATCACGTTGTGCCAGATGTCATAGGCTTCGTCATCGTCCTGATAAACGGTTACGTAAAGTTTTTCTTTCGGAAGTTTGATGACTTCGGTAAAATATTCCCATGCCCACGGAATAACTTCTTTTTTGAAGTAGTTTCCGAAGGAGAAGTTACCGAGCATCTCGAAATAAGTTCCGTGACGGTCGTCCTTACCGACGTTGTCGATATCGGGGGTACGGATGCATTTCTGGCAGGTGGTTACTCTGTGGCAAGGGGGTTCTTCCTGACCAAGGAACCATTTTTTCATCGGTGCCATACCGGAGTTGATGAGAAGAAGGCTCTTATCATCTTTGGGGAGAAGGGGAAAGCTGGGAAGTCTTTTGTGACCTTTGCTTTCAAAAAAGCTGAGGAAGCTTTCGCGGATGTCATTAACGCCCATCCATTCCATTGATATATCATTCCTTTCAATTAAGTAACATTTTTGTGCCTCCCTTGCCTAAAGGGAGGGGGACCGTTGCCGTATGGCACGGTGGAGGGATTCTTTTATGAATCCTTTGATTTGAAGTAAGGGGGCTTGATTTCGCTGAACATAGGAAATTCAGGAAAATAAAAAAGCCTCCATCCCTGCCATTAAATAAAAAATGACAAAAGGGACGAAGACAAACTCCGTGGTACCACCCAAATTGCCGCAACGCGGCCGCTTTTAAAAACCTTTGTAACGCAAGGCAAACGCCGGAATCTCTTCCGGAAGCTCCGGGGCGGCTTTCAAAACCGTTTGCAAACCTTTCTTTCAGCGTGGCGAAAGGCTCTCTGTGTTGCGCGTTTTCTGATTATTCCCATCAAAGCTTATTTATAATATTTAATTATAACAGATTAATTATAACGGCAAGAAAAGCCTTTGTCAAGATTGAAAAAGCGGGCGGAGAAAAAAACTCCGCCCGCTTTTTCGGTTTGGTGTATGAGGAAATTTTGGGGATAGCAAATTTTTTAAGCTGCCTTTGCGGAATAAATTGCCGCAATGCGTGCTCTTTCGCGTCTTGCACGGCGTTTCATGGCTTCGATTGCTCTGGTGCAGTTGATTGTGCCCCAGATTCCGAAAGATGCAATAATGAAGGAAATTCCGCCGTAAACAAAAAGTTCCGCGTTGGTAATATTGCCAAAATCGCTTGCGCCTGCAATTCCGAAAACGGAGATGATTCCTGCTGCTGCCATAACTTTAAAGATAAAATTCAAAACATATGTTCTTTCCATTTTACTACATCCTTTCCAAGTTCTTATATGGGGTATGTTCGAAAAAAATCGAACATCTGTTCTTGTTTTGTGATTTCATTATATCACTCATTTTTTAAAAATCAATAGGTTTTGATAAAAAAATCGAACAATTGTTCTTGTTGGTGCGGTTTTGTCCGACTCTTTTAAATAAATACAAAAAATGGCGAAAACATGAATTATTTTATATCAGGCGAAATATATATTCCGAAAGGGGGGAGGCGGCGGTTTTGTCAAAACTTCGTAATTTTGCTGTGAATGCGGGAATTCTTACCGCAACGTCGCTTTCCCTTGGAATAGTCGGCGTAACATATAATGCATGGCTTACCCGCAATTTGGGAAGCACGGGAATGGGACTTTTTTCGCTTATGATGGCGGTATATCGCTTTGCGGTGACTTTTGCCTGTTCCGGTTCCGGTCTTGCGGCAACAAGGCTTGTTGCGGAAGAAAACGCGAAGAAAAACGGTGCCGAGGCTTCTTCCGCAATGAATAAAACAATTTTATACAGCCTTTTTTTCGGTGCCGCAGGAGGAATCCTTCTCTGGCTTTTCAGCAATTTTGCTGCGGTTTCAATGGTGGGCGATATACGCGCGGCAGAACCTTTCAGAATACTTGCTTTTTCACTTCCGTTTGTTGGGGTTTCGGCGGCTTTCGGCGGATATTTCACAGCGGTGACAAGGGTTTTCTCTTCTTCTGCGGCACAGATTTTTGAACAGCTTTCTCAAATGGCGTTCACCATTGCCGTTTTTGCAATAATGAAACCGGATGATATCGGCGAAGCCTGTATTCTTGTTGCAGCGGGAAGTACCGTTTCGGAAGCGCTTGCCTTTCTTTTGCACTATCTGCTCTATAAAATTGACCGCAAACGTCACCCTTTTTTCGGCGGAAAAAAATCCGAAGCACTTTCCGTATGGAAAAGAATTGCGGGAATTGCTCTTCCTGTTGGGGCTTCGGCAGTTTTGCGTTCAGCTTTGAGCACGGTCAAACATCTTCTTGTTCCGGTTTCTCTTATGAAAAGCGGAATGACAAACGAAGCCGCTCTTTCGGAATATGGAATTGTCGGAGGAATGGTGCTTCCAGTGCTCACTTTTCCATGTGCATTCCTGCTTGGCTTTTCGAATCTTCTCGTTCCGGAAATAACACGCTATAAAACCCTTTCGGAAACGGCAAAAATCGAAAAAACAATAAGATATGTTTTCAGGCTTACTCTCATTTTTGCTTTTGGAACGGCGGCTGTGCTCATATTTTGGGCCGAAGAACTTGCGGTTCTGCTCTATAATGAACCTTCCGCGGGCAAGGCGATAAGCGCTTTGGCCCCGATTGTAACAGTTATGTATCTGGATTCCGCGGTTGACGGGATTCTAAAAGGGCTTGGGGAACAAGTTGCGGTTGTAAGGTATAACGTTTACGACACGGCGATGTGTGTCGGTCTTGTTTATACTCTGGTTCCCGTTTTCGGAACGGCGGGTTATCTTACGACAATAGTGATAAGCGAAGTTTTTAACATGGCGCTTTCGGCTTCACGGCTTGTTTCCGTGACCGGTTTCAAGGTTGATATGGTGAGGTGGGCGGTTTTCCCGGCGGTTGCGGCGATTTTGAGCACCGTTTTTTCAAAAGCCGTGCTCGGGAAACTTGCAGAAACAAACAAAGCACCGTGGCTGGTGCTCGCGGTGCTCGTTATGATTATGGCCTATTGTTTTCTTCTTTGGGCTTTTCGCTGCATTAAAAAAACCGACGTTATTTTCGCAAAACGTATTTTTGAAAAATAGCTTATGTAATGCCGCTTTTGCGGCAAAAAATCAGCCTCTGTATTTAAAGGATCTGCAGTCGGTGCATTCTGCTTTTGTGGGGTTGGTTTCGTGGCTTCCTACCTCAATGTGGTCAAGGCTGCAGCAGTTGCAGTCTTTGCAGTGATAAGCGCAGTTGTTGACGTTACAGCCAATGTGTCTGTTAGCTTCCATATTAAAAAACCTCCTTTTGTTTTGATTTTATTTTTAACCGAAAAACTTTGTTTATTCAATTGTTCTATTTGAAAAAATTTTCTCATAAAAATTTGATAACATTAAAATAAAGAAACGAGGAAGGGTAATTTTATGAAAGACAGCAGCGTTTACCGCGACATTGCCGCAAGAACAAACGGCGATATATACATTGGCGTTGTGGGTCCGGTAAGAACCGGAAAAAGCACTTTTATCAAAAAGTTTATGGAAACTCTTGTTATCCCGAATATAGATAACGACTACAGAAGGGAAAGAGCAACGGATGAACTTCCGCAATCCGCCGCGGGAAAAACAATTATGACTACCGAACCGAAATTTGTTCCGGAAGAAGCTGTCGAATTAAGTCTTGACGAAGAAACAAATCTTCGGGTGCGTCTTATCGACTGTGTCGGATATATCGTTCCTTCAGCAATAGGTTATTTTGAAAACAATGCGCCGCGAATGGTTCTTACCCCGTGGTTTGAAGAGGAAATACCCTTTAATATGGCGGCGGAAATAGGAACGGATAAGGTAATAAAAGAACATTCCACCATAGGCCTTGTGGTTACTTCAGACGGTTCAATAAGCGATATTCCAAGGGAGGAATATCACGAAGCGGAACAAAGGGTTATTGCGGAACTTAAAGAAATAGATAAACCGTTTGCGGTTATTCTTAACTGTGAAGAACCTGAATCTTCCCGGGTAAAGGAAATCACAGAAGAAATGGAAAGAGAATACGGCGTTCCGGTAATAGCAATGAATTGCCTTAAAATGTCCGAAAATGACATACGCGAAATTCTGACGGGAATACTGGGAACTTTTCCGGTAAAAGAAATTGAAGTGGATATGCCGAAATGGCTTGTGAATCTCGGTAAAGAGCATTGGCTCAGAAAAGCCGTTGTGGAACCCATGGCTGCAGCGGCAAAAAACATTTCCAAAATATCTGATGTCCGCAATATTCTTCCCGCAATTTCCGACTGTGAACACGTAAAGGACGTATCCGTGAAAAACATTGCCCTTGGAACAGGAAAAGCGGATATCACGGTTATCATCAATCCGGAACTTTTCTATAAAATCCTGAGTGAAGAAACGGGTCTTGAAATAAACGGAGAAAGCGGACTTATGCCGTGTATGCGTGAACTTGCGGAAATCAAACGGAAATATGACCGGATTCGGGGTGCCCTTGACCAGGTGGAAGCAGCAGGTTACGGAATAGTTATGCCGACCATTGATGAACTTACCCTTGAAGAACCGGAAATTGTACGTCAGGGCGGAAAATACGGGGTGAAACTCAGGGCGTCGGCGCCTTCTATACATATGATGAGAGCGGACATTACGACAGAAGTGGCACCCATTGTCGGAAGCGAAAAACAAAGCGAAGACCTTGTTCGCTATCTTCTTGATGAATTTGAAGAGGATCCGGCGAAAATCTGGGAATCCAATATTTTTGGAAAATCACTTCACGAACTTGTAAACGAAGGTCTTCACACAAAACTCAGCAGAATGCCGCAGGAAGCAAGACTTAAACTTCAGGAAACCATCAGCCGCATAATCAACGAAGGCTGCAGCGGTCTTATCTGCCTTATACTTTAAATTCAGAAAATTGAAGCAACAAAAAATGCCGGCTCAAAGAGCCGGCATTTTTATCTTACGCAAAGATCTTATCTGATGATTTTGCCTTCCTTCATGATTGCACGAAGTCTTTCGATTGCGGCTTTTGCTTCAGCAACAAATGCATCTGCGGTGCCTTCGTCGGGGTTGATTTTACGGATCTGAGATTCGATGTAATCAACGGTTTTGATCATAGCGGTAGAGTTTTCAATCTGATCTTCAATTCTGAGCATAGTAGCATCCTCCAGACATAATTAGATGAATATATTATAGCATGGATTTTTTAAAAAAGAAAGATGCAAAAAGCTTTTTTTTAAAAATAATTTTGATTTATTCAATGGATTTAAGCGATTCCACCATGTTTATACGTTTAAGGCGGAAATGCATTATTCCGTTTACAATATAAGTGAATATTACAGTCATGGCAAACGAAACGGCATAGCACCAGAAAGGAAGCTTTTCAACGAACAGAATATCGCTGGACTGAATGGCGTCAAGTACAAAGGCAAAAAGCCCTCTGCCAAGCAAAAGACCCGCAAAAGCTCCTATTACGGAAAGGATCACGTTTTCTCTGAAAACATAGGAATCCACTTCTCCGTTGCGGAAACCAAGGACTTTAATGGTGGCAATTTCCCGGATACGCTCCATTATATTTACGTTGGTAAGATTGTAAAGAACAATGAAAGCAAGTGCCGCGGCGCAGGCAATTATCAGAATAACAACATAGTTCATGTTTTCAATGGTCTTGCTGAAATTTTCCATTTCCGTCTGTGAGAAAGAAAGGGCAAGAACGCCTTCATGTTCCGTAAGGGTTTTTGCAAGGGAATCTCTGCTTTTTTCGCCGTCGTCGGACATTTTTGTTATAACAGCATTAGTTTCGGGTTTTTCTCCGGAAAGTTTTTCATAAAGTGCATCGGTCATATAAATAAAATGCATTGCGTAATGTTCCGCAATTCCGGTGATCTTTGCGGTAAATTCCAGATCTTCACAGTAAAAAGTTATATCATCGCCGGGCAAAAGACCGAAAATCCGGGCAAACCTTTCCGTTATAATAACGCCTTCATCTGTAAGGTCGATTTTTTTCCCGCTTTCAAGTTCGCGAAGGAGAATAAAATTTTCAAATTCCTCAACATCGCTTACGGTCATAAGATTTGTGTTTCCAAGCCATTCATATTTCGCGGACATGATGTGAATCGGGAAATTTTTTTCGGAAATTTCGTTTTCTTCAAGTTCTTCAATAACTGCGGAAACTTCTTCCTCTCCTGAATCGGTATCCAGAGAAACAAGAAGGTCATAATTGAAAATTTCGCTGTATTGGTTTTCTATAATAACGGAAAGAGAAGAGTAAATTCCGAAACCCGTAAGGGTAAGGGCGGCACATCCGGCAATTCCGAGAACGGTCATAAACATTCTTTTCTTATAGCGGAAAAGATTCCTTACCGTTACCTTGCGGTTGAAATTAAGTCTGTCCCAGATGAAATGTATTCGTTCGAGAAGAACTCGTTTTCCGATTTTCGGGGCTTTGGGACGCATAAGTTCCGCGGGCTTTTCCCGAAGTTCATAATATCCTGCAATAAGTACGGAAAGGGTGGTGCAAAGAATGCACACAAGAACGGTAAGAAGCCAGGTTCCGGGCATGGCAACGTGCTGAAGTTCCGGAAGAACAAAAGCCATTCCATAAGCAAGGTGTATTATTACGGGGAAAACATAAACGCAGACGGCGATTCCGAAAACCGCTCCGCTTATGCTTGCAAGGGCGGCATAAATAAGATATTTTGCAAGGGCGGCGCCTTTTCCGTAACCAAGAGCCTTAAGAGTTCCGGTTTCCGTGCGTTTTTCCTCAACCATTCTTGTCATTGTCGTAAGACAGACAAGCATTGCAACAAGGAAAAAGAAAAGAGGAAAAACTTTTCCGACGTTTTCAACAATATAAGCGTTGGTTTCATAAATGCTGTATCCGGGGTTGTCGTTTCGGTCGAAAACGTACCACACCGCGTTTTTAAGGTCGGCAAGTTCCTTTTCGGCATCGGCAATTTCAACCTTTGCGTCGGCAATTTCGATTTCGGCGTCGGCTTTTTCTTCTTCAAATTCCGCAAGGCCGTCATAGTATTCTTCCCAGCCTTCGGCAAGATCTTTTTCAGCGTCTTTAAGTTTAATATAAGCGTCGGCAAGTTCCTTTTCTGCGTCGGCAAATTCTTCTTCGGCTTCCGCTTTTGCTTTTTTTAGTTCCTCGCGACCTTTCGATAATTCTTTTCCGCCTTGCTCAAGCTGTTCTTTTGCGCTTGCAAGCTGTGCTCCGGCCTGTTCGAGCTGTTCGTGGGTGCCGATTACAAGGTTTACCTGTTCAAGACCGGATTTCATCTGGGCGACAGCTTCTTCGGTTCCGGGAATGTTTTCATATTGTTTTATAAGGCTTTCGAGCTGTGTGCGGGTTTCATAAAATTCTTCAATGGTTTTTCCGCTTGCCGCAATTGAAGAATTAAACTCTTCTTTGCCTTTTCGGTATTCTTCATAGCCTTTTTCATACTCACGATGTCCCCGGCGGATTTGTTTTACGCCGTCGTAATATTCATCTTCGGCTTTTTTGATTTCTTCCTCAAATTCTTTGACACCATCTTTGTATTCTTTAAGACCGTCGTAATATTCGGCCCAACCGTCAGCAAGTTCCTTTCCGCCGTCGGTAAGTTCGATATATGCATCGGCAAGTTCTTCTTCGGCGTCGGCAAGTTCCTTTTCCGCATCGGCTATTTCTGCTTTTGCGTCGTTTATTTCGGCATAAGCCTCATCTTTTATTTCCGAAAGACGGAGGGGAGCTCTTTCATCACCTATTGTTTCAAAATTTTCTGCTGCAGTCTCAACCGCAAAGGCATATTTGTCATCAAAAGCGGAAAGCCCCTTTGTGGAATCAAGGGTAAGATAAACATCGGTATAAACTTCAAGAATAAAGTTTTCTTCAGGAACCATTAAGAGAATGTCTGCTCTTCCGTCGCCGATTGTGGAAGTTCCGCGGTCATATGCAACGTATTGGGGACTCATAAAAGTTCCCACAACCTTCCATTCCGTTTTGGAAAGGCTGTCTTCAATGGGGTCGTCCGGGTCGGTTGTATAAACAGAAACCGTGTCACCGATTTTATGCGTTACGGGAAGCTGCGAATGGCTTTCAACAAGACATTCGCCGGGGTTTTCGGGGAATCGCCCTTCAAGAAGAACAACGCTGTTCACGCCGGAATCGGGAAAAGCCATAAGCTTTGCGACAAGGTCGGAATTTCCTTCTTCATGAATAAAAACGTCTTTTGAATATGTGGGATAAATATCTCTTATTCCGTCGGCGGTTTTGATTGCGGAAATATCTTTTTCATCAAAACCAAGGGATGAAACAATGTGTATATCCATAAGATTCTGCTCGGAATAATATTTATCCATCGTGGCGAGCATATCGGGATATGTTACTTTAAGCCCCGCAAAAAAACCTGCGCCCAAAGCTATTATGGCAAAAATTGAAAAAAATCTGTTTCTGGAATTTTTTATTTCACGAAAAATATCTTTAAATAAAGCGCGTTTAATAAAAATCCCCATCCCTTCGAACTTAAGAACCCTTTGTTTTAAAGTTGTAAAATAAAATATTTTATGATATTATAATAAAAAAGTTGATTTTTTAACTGCTTTTAATTATAATCTTATTATTATTAATTGACAAGGAAAAATTATTCGATTTACCAAACCAATTTTTCAGGAGTTTTTTATGAATCTGATCGGTTTTTACAATTATACCGTGATACTTACATATATGGGCGCGGCTGCCGCGGTCTGCGGAATTTTCTTTTCCGCTTCCGGATATCCTTTCTGGGGTATTATCTGCCTTCTTTTTGCGGGTCTTACGGATATGTTTGACGGAAAAGTTGCTTCCACAATGAAACGCACCGATTCGGAAAAGGCTTTCGGAATCCAGATAGATTCACTTTGCGATCTGATAAGCTTCGGCGTGCTGCCCCTTGCAATAGGTTACGGAATCGGTCTTTCCGGCGGTTTTTTCTACGTTTCCACGGCGGTCTATCTTCTTTGTGCAATAATCCGCCTTGCCTATTTCAATGTTGATGAAGCACAGCGCCAGAAAACCGAAAACGGAAGAAGAAAAATCTATTATGGTCTTCCTGTAACATCCGCGGCAATTATTTTTCCGCTTATTTTCGGTCTTAAATCCCTTTTGGGAACGGCAATGCCTGTTATTTACCAGATAATGCTTTATGCCGTTGCCGCAGCTTTTATTATAAAATTCAAACTTGCCAAACCGAATAAAAAGGGAATTCCCGTTCTTGTTGTTGTCGGTGCAGCAATCCTTGTTCTCGTTATTATAAGCGGGCTTAAATAAAAAACGAAAAAGCACCTTAACCGGTGCTTTTTTTGATGTGAATTTTGTTTTGTAACAGTTTTCGCAAAAAGTTTTACCAAACTGGTTTTGGATTGTAACCAAACTGGAAAAACTTCATCACAAACCTATCACAAACGAACGGTATTATATAACCAGAGCAAAAAAGAGCAAAAGATGTTAGTTTCCGAGCAATTCTAACAGCTTGAAATCCGGTGGACCGAAAGGTTCACCGTTTTTTTTATTTATGGTTATAAAAAAACCGCTTTTCAATTTGAAAAGCGGTTTTTTTGACTTCCTAACATTTTATCAGAAACCGAGAAGTCCGGCGCCGATGATTCCAGCAGAATTTCCGAGAGTTGCTTTTACAACTTTGGGAGCGGCAATGGTATCGCTTGCAACGCAAAGTTTTGCAACTTTTTCGTTGAGAGGATCAAGAAGGGAAGCTCCCTGGTTGGAAACTCCGCCGCCGAGAACAATAACTTCCGGGCGGAACATATTTACGATTCCGGAAATTCCGTCGGCAAGATAGTCGATATACTGTTCAACAACGGCTTTGCCGGTTTCGTCACCCTGATCTGCGGCATCAAAAGCGGTTCTTCCGCCGATGTTGTCAAGATTGCCTTCACACATTTCCCAGATAAGGGATTCGGGATGCTGTTCCGCAGCTTCGCGGGTTTCGCGCTTAAGAGCGTTTGCGCTTCCGTAAACTTCAAAGCAGCCTTTTCTGCCGCAGGCGCACTGAACACCGTTATGAACAAGCGGAATATGTCCGTATTCTCCGCCGAAACCATTGAATCCGGGGAAGAGTTTTCCGTTTGCAACAGCTCCGCCGCCGATTCCGGTTCCAAGAGTTATCATAATAAGGCTTTGATACTGTTTTCCGGAGCCGGAATGGTATTCGCCAATTGCGGCGCAGTCAGCGTCGTTTCCGAGATAAACCGGAAGACCGATTTTTTCTTCAAGGAAGGAAACGGCGTCAACGTTGTGCCAGTTGATGTTTGCGGCAAGAATAACCGGTCCTTTGGGTCCTTTAATAAGACCGGGAATACCGATTCCGACGAAAACTATGTTTTCTTTTTCAATTCCGCAATCTTCAATGCATTTTTTGGTGCCGTCCGCCATCTGAGTAAGAAGAGCTTCGGGATTTTTGTTGTCCTCGACAGGAACGCTTGTTTTAAAAACAAGTTCGCCTTCTTCGCTGACAATACCGATTCCGATGTTTGTTCCGCCAAGGTCGATTGCTGCTGAATATTTCATATTGCACACTCCTAAAAGATTATTCATAGAAAAGATTGCGGCGACGATGAACGTGCACGCTTAAAAGAAGACCGATTCCGAGATACGTTATCGCAATGGAAGTTCCGCCCGCGCTTAAAAGCGGAAGGGTTATTCCGATAACCGGAAGAACACTTATGCACATTCCGATGTTGATGATACACTGGAAAAAGAACATTGCGAAAACGCCGTAGCAAATATATGCTCCCAAAGGATCAAGAGCGATTTTTGCGTCATAAATTGCCCTGAAGCAAATTCCGAAGAGAAGCGAAAGAACAATCAAAGCTCCGACAAATCCAAGTGCCTGGCAGATGAAAGAAAACACAAAGTCGTTATGCATTTTCGGAACGTACCAGTAACTTTCCTTAAAAAGTCCTTCCCCCTGAAGCTGACCAAGACCGATGGAAATTCGGCTTAGCCTTTGCTGATAATCCGCGCCGAGCGGGTCTGCATATTCGGTAAAATAAACCGCAAGAAAACGGGTCCGCTGGTCGTCGGTAAGAAAATATTGCCATACAATCGGAATTGCCGCCGCCACAACAGGAATTGCAGCAACGATATATTTCCAGCTCAATCCCGCAGCAAAAAGCATAGTCAGGAAAATAAAGCCGAAGATAAGCGCGGTTCCGTCGTCCCCTTGAAAATGTATGAGAACAACCGGAAAAGCTCCGTGAAGGCAAAGCAGAACAAGGTTCATCGGGCGGTTAAGTTCATTGCGCACTTTTGAAAGATGATAGGCAAAACTTAAAATAAAACAAATTTTTAAAAGTTCCGAAGGCTGGAAGGTAAGACCAAAGGGAAGGCGGAGCCAGGCCTTGTCGTCGATGCTTTCGTCGACCTGCATTCCGATAAAAAACGTTAGGATTACAAGAAAAACAGAAGCAGGCATATAAAGTTTCCAAAGTTTCGCCAGAAAGTGATAATCGAAGTTTGAAAGAATAATTGCTGCGGAAATTCCAAGCAGGGAAGCCAGAACCTGAACAAGTGCGACTCTGTCGCCGATATCAAGGGTTGCTGCCTGGTTTGAATTTACAAGGGAATACTGACAAAGAATTCCGAGTAAGGAAATTGAAACGCAGAAAAAAAGAAGCCATTTATCCACAGCGGCAAAATATTTTTTTATAAATTCGCGGATTTTTTTCATTAAAGGCCTCCTTTTTCGTAAATTGCTTATCTAAAATATTATAATAACATTTTAATACAAATTTGTAAACCACGGTTAAATTACATTTTAATATTGCGAAAACTGGCGAAATATAGTATTATATTAAGTTAGAGAATTTATTAAAAGGAGGCGGAGGTTTTTGGAAAAAATCATTGTGAAAAGCGAAGCGGAAACCGCCGCTTTTGCCAAAGAATTTGCAAAAACGCTTAAACCCGGCGATATAATCGCTTTTAAGGGCGGTCTTGGCGCCGGAAAAACAACTTTCACAAGATATATGTGCGAAGCTCTCGATTGCCGGGACGATGTTTCCAGCCCGACATTTGCCCTTGTTCATTGTTACCGTGCAAAATTTCCGGTCTGCCATTTTGATATGTACCGCATAAACACTTTTGATGACCTTTATTCCACCGGTTTTTTTGATTATCTCGATTCCGGCGCGGTGCTTGTTATCGAATGGAGCGAAAATATAATCGATTTTATCGGCGATGAGGAAATCATCACCGTTGATATAAAACGACTCGGAGATTCCGAAAGGGAAATTACCGTTGAAAGGGGCGAAGGATAAGATGAGGATTCTCGGTTTTGATACTTCCGCAAAAGCGGCTTCCGTTGCTCTTTCCGAAAACGGAAAGCTTGTTTCCGAATTTTATCTCGACAGCGGTTTTACCCACAGCGAAACCGTTCTTCCAATGGCAAAAGCCGTTCTCGATGCAGCAAGGATAACCCCGGCGGACGTTGACCTTTTTGCAGTTAACTGCGGTCCCGGTTCCTTCACCGGACTTCGAATCGGAATTGCGGCGGTAAAAGCTCTTGGAATGAGCCTTGAAAAACCCTGCGCCGCAGTTTCAACCCTTGAAGCTCTTGCATATAATATGCAGAGTTTTTCCGGAATAATCTGCGCCGCAATGGACGCAAGATGCAACCAGGTTTACACCGCTTTTTTTGAAAGCGACGGAACTTCTGTAAAACGCCTTTGTGAGGACAGAGCCGTTTCGACGGACGTCCTTTTTGAGGATATAAAAAAATACGTTTCCGAAACGGGAGAAAAGGTTATGCTCGTCGGTGACGGCGCAAACCTTTGCCTTAAAAAATTCGGGGACGAATTTGTAAAAAAAGCGCCTTCCCAGCTTGTTCTCGGACATGCCTCCGGAACCTGCATTGCCGCGGAAAAGATTTTTGAAAGCGGCAAAACCGTTTCCGCCGGGGAACTTGTTCCGAACTATCTTCGCCTTGCACAGGCGGAAAGAGAAAAACTTCAGAAAGAGGGTAAATTATGATCGCACTTGGTTCCGACCACGGCGGCTTCCTCTATAAAGAGGAGCTTAAAAAACATCTTGATGAAAAAGGTATCGAATATATCGATTTCGGTACAGACAGCACCGCTTCCTGCGATTATCCCGTTTATGCGGAAAAAGTATGCAAAGCAATTCAGTCCGGCGAATGTGAAAAAGGAATCCTTATCTGCGGAACCGGAATCGGAATGAGCATTTGCGCAAACAAATTCAAAGGAATTCGCGCGGCTTGCTGCGGCGACTATTTTTCCGCAGAATTTACCAGAAAACATAACGATTCCAACGTCCTTTGCATGGGCGCAAGAACAATAGGCGCAGGTGTTGCCCTTCAGCTTGCGGATATTTTCCTTTCCACCGAATTTGAAGGCGGACGCCACCAGAAACGCGTTGATATGATCACCGCCTTCGAGGAAGAATAAAATGCCCGTTATATCGAAGTTCGATTACGATAATTTTTATGACATATTTTTTAAGGGGGAACCGAATATTATGAAAAAACCTTTCATTCTTGACCATCCGCTTGTTCAGCACAAACTTTCCATTCTCAGAAGAACCACCACCGGAACCAAAGATTTCCGTGAACTTATCAGCGAAATCGGAAACCTTCTTTGCTATGAAGCAACCCGCGACCTTGAACTTGAACCGGTCGAAATCGAAACCCCTATGTGCAAATGCACCGCAAAACAGCTTAAAGGAAAAGCTCCGGTAATCGTTCCGATCCTCAGAGCGGGTCTTGGAATGGTCGATGGTCTCCAGCGCCTTATGCCCAGCGCAAGAGTTGGTCACATCGGTCTTTATCGTGATGAAGAAACCGCACAGCCCATTGAATATTTCTGCAAACTTCCCGTTGATATTGCGGAATGCAGAGTTTTCCTTGTTGACCCGATGCTTGCAACCGGCGGAAGCGCCATCGACGCAATCGGTCAGCTTAAAAAACGCGGCGTTAAAAACATCAGCTTCCTCTGCATTATTGCTGCTCCGGAAGGTCTTGAAAGACTTAACGTTGCACATCCGGACGTACAGATCTACTGCGCCGCTCTTGATGACCACCTTAACGAAGTAAACTATATCGTTCCCGGCCTTGGCGATGCAGGCGACAGAATTTTCGGTACCAAATAATGAAAATTATGTCCGTAGATTTCGGCGACGCAAGAACCGGAATCGCTATGTGCGATAAAACGGAATTTCTTGCTTCTCCGATAACCGTTATCCACGAAAAACGCTTTGAGCACGCAATTGAAAAAACCGCCGCCGCCGCAATTGAAAACAAAGCGGAAGCGGTTATTGTCGGTCTGCCGCTTAACATGAACGGCTCGGAAGGTCCGCGTGCGGAACTTTGCCGGGAATTTGCCGCAAAACTTGCAGAAAAAATCGAAGTTCCGGTAAGAATGTGGGACGAGCGCCAGACGACCGTTTCCGCCGCCGGTTTTCTTAACGAAACCGACACCCGCGGCAAAAAGCGCAAGGCAGTTATAGATGCCGTTGCGGCCGTTATTATCCTCGACAGTTACCTTCAATGGCGCAAAAACCACCCGGGCGAATTTTAAATTTGCCTCCCTTGCCTAAAGGGAGGGGGACCGTTGCCGTATGGCACGGTGGAGGGATTCATTCAAAAACCGTAGGGAACGGTCTTGACCGTTCCGGAATAAAAAAAGCACAGCCTTCCTTTTCGGAAGGCTGTGCTTTTTTTGTGGTTTTGAAAAGAAAAGAGGGGAAAGCGATGAAAAAATTTCGACTTTTTCTGTTGCTGTGCCTATATTATATCGTTAAATTATGAGCATAATTCGCGGATTTTTTTAATAAAATGTAAAGATATATGCCAAAAAGGACTATTCCGCAAAGCGGAACAGTCCTTTTTGGCGTGACCGGAAAATAAGCCGGGTTCTGTAATGACGACAATCTATCTTCGCCGCCGGTCGCCCGTGCGGCTTTAATGCCACCTTTGCGAAGCGCACCGGGCCGGTGCGGAATCTTCTGTACGGTGTTGCTCCGGATAGGGTTTACATACCCTCTATGTTACCATAGAACGTGGTGAGCTCTTACCTCGCCTTTCCACCCTTACCAGCAAAAGCTGGCGGTATATCTCTGTTGCACTCTCCCTGGGGTCACCCCCGGCTGCCGTTAGCAGCTACCCTTGCCCTTGGAGCCCGGACTTTCCTCGCGCGCGTCCTTTCGGAACTGCGTCCGCTGCCGTCCTTTCCGCTCACGGGTTAATATTATAAACCATCAAAAAGAATCTGTCAAATTTATACGGAAACTTCGGCAAAAAATTTTTTGAAATTTTTGCCGAAGAAACTTGCAATTTAAAGCATTAAAGCATATAATGAGGTATATTCTATTTTTGTGGGAGGGAAACCCAAATGGCATTTAAAAGCGAATACCTTGCAAAGGTTTATGAAGAAGTTGAAAAAAGAAACCCCGGCGAAAAAGAATTTCTCCAGGCGGTAAAAGAAGTTTTTGTTTCTCTCGAACCGGTTGTTGAACAAAACCCCAACATTGAAAAATGGGGCATTATGGAGCGAATTGTTGAACCGGAACGTTTTATCCAGTTCCGTGTTGCATGGGTCGATGATTCCGGAAAAGTTCAGGTAAATCGCGGCTACCGCGTTCAGTTCAACTCCGCAATAGGCCCTTATAAAGGCGGAATCCGCCTCCATCCTTCCGTAAACGCTTCCATCATAAAATTCCTCGGCTTTGAACAGGTCTTTAAAAACAGCCTCACAAGCCTTCCCATGGGCGGCGGTAAAGGCGGCTGCGATTTTGATCCGAGAGGAAAATCCGATCTTGAGATCATGCGTTTCTGCCAGAGTTTCATGACTGAACTTTACCGTCACATCGGCCCGGATACGGACGTTCCCGCAGGCGATATCGGAACCGGCGCACGCGAAATCGGATATATGTTCGGTCAATATAAACGCATCCGCAACGAATGGACCGGAACCCTTACCGGAAAAGGTCTTACCTATGGCGGTTCCCTTGCAAGAACCGAAGCAACCGGTTTCGGACTTTGCTATTTCACCAAGGAAATGCTTGCTTCCAAAGGCGAAAGTTTTGAAGGCAAACGCGTTATTATTTCCGGTTCCGGAAACGTTGGTACATACGCAAACAAAAAGACTACCCAGCTCGGCGGAAAAGTTGTTGCACAAAGCGACGTTTCCGGCTATGTTTATGACGAAAACGGAATCGATTATAAAATCGTTGAAAAAATTTATCAGCACCGCGGCCTTATTTCCGAATATCTTGATTACGTTCCCACCGCAAAATTTGTCGAAGGCCCGAGAAATATGTGGCTTGACGTAAAAGCGGACGTTGTTCTTCCCTGCGCGACCCAGAACGAAATTGACGAGGAAGCCGCAAAAGCAATTGTTGCCAACGGCGCAATGGCAATGGCGGAAGGCGCGAATATGCCCAACACCCCCGAAGCAATCAAAGTTTATAAGGAAGCCGGAATCCTTTATGCTCCGGGAAAAGCTTCCAACGCAGGCGGCGTTGCAACTTCCGGTCTTGAAATGACCCAGAACAGCGAACGCCTCAGCTGGACTTTTGAGGAAGTTGACGCAAAACTCGAAAGCATTATGAAAAACATCTATAAGAGCTGTGTTGATGCTGCTGCCGAATATGGATTCGGCTATGACCTTGAAGCAGGCGCGAATATAGCCGGTTTCAAAAAAGTTGCGGAAGCAATGATTGCCCAGGGCGTTGCTTATTAATAAATGTATATAGTTTAAAGAAAAATCCGTGCCGTCAGGCACGGATTTTTTGTTTTGGAAAAATAAATTTTCTTAAACGTCAAAAAACACCCCGAAAATCGCGAAAATGTTGATATTATACAAATAAAGCAAAAAAAGGTTGTTGATTTTAACAACGGATGAAATTTGAAAAATACAACCAAAAATTGTAAAATAATGGATATTGGTTTGGCTTTATTATATATTATTACATTAAATATTTTGAGGAGGATATTTTAATGGAACAAGAGGGGATAAATCCGGAGTATCGGGTGATCGGGGAAGAAGAAATGTTCGGAATTTTCGGTGAAGAAAAATCAACCGGCGAAAATGTTTTTATAAAACAGATTTCTCCCGAGCCGGAAACCGTTTTCCGCCTTGCGGAAATTCTTAACAAAAATAAGGTTTCGGTCCACCATGCAAAAGATGTTATAAAAGACTGTCTTTTAAATCCGTTATATAAATAAAAAACAGGCGCCCGTTTGGGAGTATTTCATAAAGAAGCAGTCGTTATTTTTTGGCGGCGGTAATATAGCCGAGCCAAAAAGATAAAATGAAAACCGTTGCCGACTCCGAGCGGCGACGGTCGATATCAGAAATAATGTTCGTCCGGTGGAGCGTTTTAGTCCCCTTTTGAAAGGGGACAGCGTTTGCGGGAGCAAACAGCAGGGGATAGAAAAACTTTTCTTTCAGGTACAACCCGGTTTCTTTTGGTTTTACAAAAGAAATGGGGTTGTATCTATATAAAAGCGGAACGGTTAAGACCGTTCCCTACAATAAAAACGGGCGGATAATATCCGTCCCTACATTTTTATTTGCAGCTTTTTGTGTAAAAAATCGTATGTTTGAAAAAACTGCGGATAAAAAAACAGCAACACTTCCATGCGAAATGCTGCTGTTCGGACGCCTGGTTTTTTATCAGAGCCTTATGTTTTTAAATCTGTTTATAACAAGTCCGGAAACAATTCCGATAACAACGCCGGTTGCGGTACCGGTTATGATGAGCACCGGGAGATAAAGGGCAATCTGCTCTGTTCCGAGGAGAATTACAGCCATTATTATCTGTCCGACGTTGTGCATGATTCCGCCGGCAATGGAAACGCCGATAAAGGAAAATTTATCGGTCTTTTTAAGAATCCACATCACCGAAAGAGAAAGCACCGCGCCGGCAATGCTGTAAGCCATTGCCATAACGTTGCTGAAAAGAAGCGAAACGAGAATAACTCTTATAAGAGAAACCAAAATCGCTTCCTTTGTACCGATTTTATAAAGCACAAAGATTATAACTATATTTGCAAGGCCCATTTTGATTCCCGGAACCGCAAAGGAAAGGGGAACCAAAGCCTCTATATACGACATTATCATAGCAAGGGCGATTGTAAGCCCAAGCATTGCAACTTTTTTTGTTTTCATAATTTCCTTTTAAGATACAAAGTCAATTTCGGCTTCTTCTTCGCCGTCAATGGTAATTACTGTTTTGTTCGGAAGGCAGGTTATTGCCTCGCCGGTTCTGCTGATTGCTCGTTGGTCAACGCAAACATGGTCAGGGCAGGAAGCTTCGGTAATATCAGCTTTTCCGTCCTTTATAACAAGAATATTGTATCCGCCGTTTTCGGATTCAAGGCGGATCTCGGTATTTTCGGAAAGGGAATATCTTGCGGTTTCGATTCCGTTAACGGTTACAACGGCAAAATCGCCGTCTTTTTTCAAAAGCTCGGTTGCAAGCCAGATTCCCGCGGCAAGAATTATTACCGCAATTCCGAGAATTATATCATTTCTGGTTTTCTTATCTTTAAACATATCCATAAGTTTTTTTAACGCTCCGCCGCTTATCAAAAGCGGCGGAGCGTTTTTCCTTAAAAAGAGATTTGCAAATTATGCTTTAAGCATTTCAAGGCAGCCGACAGGGCAATCGGAAACGCATTTTCCGCAGCCGATGCATTTTTCGTAATCAACGGTTGCAAGGAAGTTTTCAACTTTGATTGCTTCTGCGGGGCAATTCTTCTGGCATTTCATGCAGCCGATACAGCCGTTCTGGCATTCTTTGCGAACAACTGCGCCTTTTTCGTGGTTGGAGCAGGTGATGACCGCTTTTTCTGCTTTCGGAACAAGTGAAATAAGGTGATTGGGGCATTTTGCAACGCAAAGGCCGCATGCACCGCATTTTCTGGGATCAACTTTTGCAACGCCGTTTACAATGCAGATTGCATCGTGTTCACAAACGGTTGCACAGTCGCCGCAGCCAAGGCAGCCATAAAGGCATGCGCCTTTTCCGCCATAAAGCATTTTTGCGGCAGCGCAGGAATTGAGTCCCTGATAAATTTCCTTATAAACCTGTTTATTGCAGTCACCGCCGCAATGTACAAATGCGGTAAGAGGCTCTGCGGCTTCGGCTTCAACGCCGAGGATTTCGCAGATTGCATTAACGGTTGCTTCACCGCCGGGGCGGCAGAGGTTTGCGGGGGTTTCGGGATTTTCGGCAAGAGCTTTTGCATAAGCATCACAGCCGGAAAATCCGCAGGCACCGCAGTTGGCTCCGGGAAGGCAATCACGAACTTCGCCTTCAACCGGGTTTGTTTTAACGCCCATAAAATGGGATGCAAGAACGAGAAGAAGGGAACATGCAAGGCCAAGACCTGCTACAACAAGTGCAGCGGTAATAATTACATCAGTCATCTTTTATTATCTCCTTATGCGAAGAGTTTATCAATAATGCCGCCGAATCCCATGAATGCAACGGAAACGATGGAAGCAGCAACAAGAGTGATAGGCATGCCTTTGAAACATTCGGGAGCGTCGGATTCCTCAAGACGGTTTCTGATTCCGGCAAAGATCCACATTGCAAGAAGGAAACCAAGTCCGCAGCCAAGGGAGCTTACCATGGACTGGATGAAGTTATATTCATCGGTGATGTTGTTGATGGTAACGCCGAGAACTGCGCAGTTGGTGGTGATAAGAGGAAGATATACGCCAAGAGATTTGTGGAGTGCGGGAATGAACTTTTTGAGGAAGATTTCAACAAACTGAACAAGAGCCGCAATTACAAGGATGAAAACAATGGTCTGGAGATAGCCAAGGCCGTTGGGGTTAAGAAGGTAAGTCTGGATGGGCCAGGTTGCAGCGGTTGCAACAAGCATTACGAAGATAACGGAAACACCCATGCCGACAGCCTGGTCGGATTTTTTGGAAACGCCGAGGAAGGGGCAGATTCCGAGGAACTTGTTGAGAACATAGTTATCAACAAGAACAGCGCTCATGAGGATAATAATAAGTTCTTTCATTATTTAGTTTCCTCCTTTGCCTCAGTTTCGCAAGTTTCTTTGTTGCAAGCAGCAGCGTTGGGGCAGCCTTCGCAAGCAAATTCTTTCTTTGCTTTTTTGCCGGAGAAGAATTTGTTAACAAGAGCGATAAGGCAGCCGAAAACAAGGAAGCCGCCGGGAGCTGCGGTCATGATGGAAACTGCATAGGGTTTAAGAGCGGTAAGCTCAATTCCTGCCCAGGAACCGGCGCCGATGATCTCACGGATAGAGCCCATGAGGACAAGGGCAAGAGTGAAACCAAGACCCATTCCGATACCGTCAAGAGCGGAATCGATGATTCCGTTTTTGCGTGCAAACATTTCGGCACGGCCGAGGATGATGCAGTTAACAACGATAAGTGCAAGATAAACGCCGAGCATATCGTAAAGATCCGGGAAATATGCCTGCATAAGCATCTGAACAACGGAAACGAAGCCTGCGATAACAACAATGTATGCGGGAATTCTTACTTTGTCCGGAATTGCTTTGCGAAGAGCGGAGATTACGATGTTGGAGCAGATAAGAACTGCGGTTGCCGCAACGCCCATTGCAAGAGCGGAAATAACTCCGGTGGTGGTTGCAAGAGCGGGGCAGGTTCCGAGAAGAAGAACGAGAACGGGGTTCTCTTTAATGATACCTTTAAAAAGAATACCTAATTTTTTCATTATGCAACAACCTCCTTAATGAGATTGAAAGCTTCAAATGCGCTGCGGAAGTTGCTTGCAACAGCATTTGCAGTCATGGTTGCGCCGGCAACAAGAGTCATATCGTCGGAATAGGTTCCTTCGGTAAGGCCGATGAACTGTGCTTTATATGCTGCTTCATCGGTAAGCTCATGGTTGGCGTAATATTCGCCGTGAAGAATAAGTTCGGTGAATGCTCTGTAATCAACAACTTCGCCGTTTGCATTGAAAACAACCATCATCTTCATGGTTTCATCAGCATAGGCAAGCGGTCCGGTGATGATTGCATACTTGGTTTCTTCGCCGACGGTTACGGTGAATGCAGCCTGAACGTCAGAGAATACGTTAAGACCTTCAACAGGAGTAATAACTGCGCCTTCCTCGAAGAAGCTTGTAACGGTTGTGGTGTTTGCTTCAAGGTTTTCGGTTGCGGTTGCGGGAGCAGCAGCAACAGCGGCAGCAACAGCATCGGTTGCGGTTGCGGTAACGTCGTTGCCTTCAAGGTCAAGTGCTCTTGCAACGCCGAATGCGTTGACGCCGACAACAACGGTTCCTGCATCGGTGGAAACAACGTAGATATAACCGCAGTTGTTCTTTGCTTTGAATGCCTGGGTAATGGGAGCTGCAACGCCTTCAACGGGAACGGTGATGGGGTTGCCAAGGCTGTTGACACAGCCGGGAAGAACAAGAGGCATGGTTTCTGCGATAAGCTGTTCTTCGCTCTTCTGGCCTGCTGCAACAAGGTTGTTGCTGATAAGAACGTTGAATGCGTCGGTAATGGCGTCTTTGAATGCGGTGGAGGAGAAGGTGGTTCCTGCAACGGTATCAACGCCGCCGAGAGCAGAGTCCTGACCGATATAGGTTGCGGGATAATCTGCGCCGAAGTCTTTGGATTCATAATATCCGGTAAGGAGTACGTTGGAAATTTTGCCGTCTGCGCCGATCGCAACGGTGATGCCCATTTCGTCGGAAGAGAACTGGGTGGTGGTTCCGAGGATCATAACGTGGCCGAGACCGGAAGTTTCTTTATGTACTTCTTTAACGGTTGCGGGAAGTTCGCCAAGGGTTTCGGTAATGTTTTCAAAACCGGTTGCTTCGGGCATAACTTCGAGAAGGGAACCGCTTGCTTTTGCAGCTTTGTTTGCTTCAATGATAGGAGCAGTGATGGAGTTGGTATAAGCAAGAAGAACCGCAACAACAAGGCAGATAGCAGTCAGAACGACTACGCTTTTAATGTTTTCTTTCATGCTTTAACACCTCCGAACGGTTTTTTCATGGTCCATTTGTCAATATAAGGATTGAGAATGTTCATGAAGAGAATGGAGAAGGAAACGCCTTCCGGATAGCTTCCGAAGAAACGGATGAGGGTGGTGATAACTGCGCATCCGAGTGCAAAGACGATTTTGCCTTTTGCGGTGGAAGGAGAGGTAACATAGTCGGTTGCCATGAAGATAGCGCCGATGAAAGTACCGCCGGAAAGAGTGTAATAAAGAGCCATGGTCATATCACCGGTGATTGCGAATGCAAGAGCAAAAACAGCGCCGATGAAAACAACCGGAGTATGCCAGGTGATTACCTTGCGAACGAGAAGGTAAACGAAACCGATAAGGAGTGCTGCTGCGGAAGTTTCGCCAAGAGCACCGCCGCGTACGCCGAGGAACATATCCATGATGGAGGTCTGTTCCATAAATGCGGTAACGGTTTCGCTTTCAAGTCCTGCGGGAAGAACGGAAAGGGGAGTTGCATAAGTTGCAACGTCAACGGAATCAGCAATAGCTTTGGGGGGAACTGCTGCTGCCATGGTTCCGGTGAATGCGATAAGCATTACAACACGGGCGGTGATTGCAGGGTTTGCAAAGTTGCAGCCAAGTCCGCCGAAAAGGCATTTTACGATTACGATCGCGATGAAGGAACCGACAACAGCCTGCCAGATAGGAAGGGTTGCGGGAACGTTCATTGCAAGAAGAAGACCGGTAACTACTGCGGAAAAATCACCGACGGTGGTGCGGCGGTGGCAGAGTTTGGTGAAAAGGAATTCGAAAACAACGCAGGAAGCTACGCAGACTGCGCAGAGGATTGCTGCATTGATGCCGAAAATCACAACGCCTGCGATTGCTGCAGGAAGAAGTGCGATGACAACGTCAAGCATGACGTTGGAAGTGGTTCTTTTTCCGTGAACGTGAGGAGATACGGAAACAATAAGATTATTTTCCATTATTTATTTTCCTCCTCTTTCTTTTTCTGTTCAGCAAGCTTGGTCTGGTAAGCGCGGAGCTCTGCCTTTGCAAGTTTGTTTCTGTGAACTATCATGCGGTGTGCGGGGCAAACGAAAACGCAGGCGCCGCATTCCATGCAGATGTTGACTTTGGTTTTTGCAATTTCTGCGCCGTCGCCGGAAGCAAGAGCTTTTGCAATTGCGGGCGGGTTAAGGTTGAGCGGGCAGTGGTTGATGCAGTTGCCGCAGTGGATGCAGGGAGTTTCGTCCGGAAGAGTTGCATCTTTGTCGTTGAAGGCAAGGATCGCGTTGGTGTTCTTGAGGATGGGCTCGTCAAGAGTGGGAACAGCAATACCCATCATGGGGCCGCCGTACATAACTTTTCTGGGTTCTTCTTTGAAGCCGCCGCAGAAATCGAATACGTCTTTCATAGAAGTACCGATAGGTGCGATTACGTTTTTGGGAGTTGCAACAGCGGAACCGTCAACGGTAAGGCATTTTTCAACAAGAGGCATACCGGTTCTGACATATTCTGCGATGCATGCAAGAGTGGTTACGTTCATAACAATGCAGCCGACATCGAGCGGGAGTTTGCCTTCCGGAACGGTTTTGCCGGTGGTGTTGTAAATAAGAACTTTCTCACCGCCCTGAGGATATGCTGCGGGCATGGGTTTAACAACGATTGCGCTGTCTTTTTTGGAAAGTTCCTGCATTGCTTTGATTGCCTGGGGTTTGTTATCTTCGATGCCGATGATAACTTTCTTTACGCCGAGATATTTTTCAAGAAGCTGGATTCCTTCGAAAATATCGTCAGCTCTGTCGGTCATGGTAAGGGTATCAGCGGTGATATAGGGTTCGCATTCCGCACCGTTGAGAACAACTTCCTCAACCTTGGAAAGGTCTTTAACGGAAAGTTTTACAAAGGTGGGGAATCCTGCGCCGCCGAGACCGACGATTCCGCTTGCGCGGACGGCCGCTACGAATTCATCATAATTGGTAACGGTGGGGGGAACAACACTTTCGTGAGCGCGCATTTCACCGTCGGATTCGATGGTGATTGCGGTCATGGTGCCTCCGTTGCTGTTGGCCATGGTGTCAATTTTCTTGACGGTACCGGAAACGGAAGCATGAACGGGAGCGGAAATAAATCCTGCTGCTTCGCCGATAATCTGACCTACGCCAACAGTATCCCCAACATTTACAACGGGCTTTGCGGGTGCGCCGATGTGCTGTGCCATGGGGATAACTACAGTTTTCGGGATAGGCATACGTTCCGGATGGCAGTCAGCGGTGTGCTTTCTGTGGGGAACGTGAACGCCTTTAATGCCGAAAAAAGACATGGACAAAAACCTCTTTTCTATTTCTGCGTTCTTTTGGTTTGTTTATTTTTTGACATAATACAGTCAATCTAAACCGAGTATATTATATTACAACATCTAAATAAAAGTCAATTAGTAAATCTTACTTATTACAACATTTTAATACATGTTTTTTGTAAGTTTCGACAAAAGCCATTTTGGAGATTTGTGGAAAAAAACGGAAGGAAGTGTTAGTTATGGTGCAAAATTTAAAAAATATGCGTTTTTTTGGGGAATATTTATGTAATTTTATGATAAATCGTTAACGTTTGTATTGACAAACCGTTTTTCTGTGGCTATAATATATGCTGAATTACGGCGTAAAGCTGTAATAGAAAAATAAAAAATTGAAAGTTGGGAGTATTTATTATGAAAAAACTTCTTGCAATGCTTCTCGCACTCATGATGGTTCTCTCTCTTGCTGCTTGCGGCGAGACCCCTGCAGAACCCTCTGAACCCGAAGTACCCTCTGAACCCGAAACTGAAGAACCCGAAGAACCCACTGAACCCGAAGTAACCGAAGCAACCTACACCCTCGGTCTCGGTACCGTTGTTGCACAGAACACCGACAAAGGTCAGGTTAACGCAACCATGGCTGCTGTTGTTCTCGACGCTGAAGGCACCATCGTAGCTATCGACCTCGATGTTGCACAGAGCACCTGCCCCAAAACCGATGCTGGCGTTTTCGTAGCAGAAGGTTTTGATAACAGAACCAAAACCGAAAAAGGCCCCGATTACGGCATGGCTCCTGCTTCTGCAATTTCTGCTGAATGGGATGCTCAGATGGCTGCATTCGAAGCTTGGGCAATCGGCAAAACCGTTGATTACATCACCGGTGTAGAACTCGTTGAATCCAACGGCCACATGGTAGCTGCAAACGAAGCTGACCTCTATGCTGGCTGCACCATGGCTATCGGCGATTTCCAGAATGCTGTTGCTGACGCTCTTAACAGCACCACTGAATTCACTGCTGAATCCTTCAAACTCGGTCTCGGCGTTGTAACCACCTGCTCCGTAACCGAAGCAACCGCTGAAAAAGCTGGTTCCGTTCAGATGTATTCTGACTACGCTGCAGTAGTAACCGCTGAAGACGGCACCATCCTTGCTGCACGTCTTGATGCAATTCAGCCCGCTTTCGGCCTCAACGCAGACAACACCCTTTCTGCTAAAGAAGACCTCAGATCCAAATATCAGCTCAAAGAAGGCTACGGCATGACCGTTGCATCTCCTATCGGTGCTGAATGGTACACCCAGGCTGACGCATACTGCGCATACGTAGCAGGCAAAACTGTTGCTGATCTCGAAGCTATCGAACTCGTTGAACACAACGGCCACATGGTAGCTCTCAACGAAGCTGACCTCTATGCAGGATGCACCATGCAGGTAGGTTCCTACATCGAAGCAACTGTTAAAGCAGTTGGCTATGCTGACTAATTCTTAATTAGCTGCAAAACATAAAGGGGGATTTTTAATCCCCCTTTTATTTTTATGTTGCATAGATTTGTGAAATGTGTAAAACTATAATAAGAACGCTTTGTTTTTTTAATAAAACGCTGTTATCATAATTTTATAAAGGAGGAAAACAATGAAAAGAATTCTTTCCCTTCTGCTTTCCGTGCTCATGGTGCTCAGCCTTTCTTCCTGCGCGGAAAATCCGATTCCGGCAGAACCTTCCGCACCGGAAAAAACAAAATTCACAAAATCCTATCTGGATTATTTCGATACCGCTTCAACAATTGTCGGCTATGAAACAAGTCAGGAGGAATTTGACGCGAAATGCGCAATTGTTGAAGAACAGCTTGAGCATTTTCATAAGCTTTATGATATATATAATCACTATGAAGGCGTTACCAACGTTTATGACATAAACAAAGAGGCAGGGAGCGCTCCTGTAGCGGTTCACGAAGATATAATCGCGCTTTTTGAATTCTGCCGTGAAATGTATGACCTCACCGGAGGAAAAACGAACTATGCAATGGGTTCCGTGCTCAGGATCTGGCATAATTACCGCGAAGAGGGAAATTTTGACTATTTCAGCGCCGAAGTTCCTCCTATGGAAATGCTCGAAAAAGCCGCCGAGCATTGCAATATCGAAGATGTAATCATCGATAAGGAAAACAGCACTGTTTTCTTTGCGGATCCTGAACTCAAAGTTGATGTCGGCGCAATCGGAAAAGGCTATGCAACCGAAAGAATTGCGCAAATGCTTGAGGAAATGGGCGTTGATAATTACACCCTCAACATCGGCGGAAATATCCGTACTATCGGGCCGAAGGGCGACGGAACCGGCTGGGTCGCAGGTATCCAGAACCCGGACCTTACTTCCGAAGAAACTTTTATCCTTAAAGTTTCCTTCAGCGATCTTGCCCTTGTAACAAGCGGATCCTATCAGCGTTATTATTATGTCGGCGAAACAAAATATCACCATATTATCGACCCGGAAACCCTTTTCCCGAAAGATACGTTCACTTCCGTTTCGATTCTTACTCCGGATTCGGGCATTGCGGATGCGGTTTCCACCGCATGCTTCAACCTTTCTCTTGAGGAAGGAATGGAGCTTATCGAATCCATTGAAAACACCGAGGCAATGTGGGTCGAACCGGACGGAACGATACACTATTCCTCAGGATTTGAAAAATATATAGTACCGGAAGAATAAAAATGAACCCCGTGCTCAAAATTTGAGCACGGGATTTTTTAATACTGTTTTTCCCTGAAATTTCTTACCGCAATGGCAAGAACCGCAAGTCCAAGAAGGGAAACCGCATCTTTCCAATAAATCTGATTGATGGCGGTGAGCACGGTTACGCCAATGCTTAATGCAAGAGGAATCACTTTGAGCAACATATCGGATGTGTCTTCTTTTTTGTTGTTTTCCTTGCCGGAAGCGTTTGCCTGCAAAAGTTCGTCAACGGAAACTCCGAGGATTTCCGCAAGCTTCGGGAAGGTGTTTATGTCCGGGCAGGAAATGTCGCGTTCCCATTTTGAAACAGCCTTGTCCGTAATATTAAGCTGGTTTGCAAGTTCAAGCTGGGTCATGTTTTTCGCTTTTCGAAGTTCAAAAATTTTTTGTCCCAATGTCTGTTTTTCCATTAAAAAACATCTCCTTTCGATGATTCGATTATACCCCAACGTTCAAAATAACTCAACCGACGGTCGGTTTATTTTGCTGAACCGAAAGTTTAGCGAAAGTTTAGAGCCATTTTAATTCCATAAATTTATTAAAACTGTGGACTAAAATCTTTTACTATGTTAAAATAGGGAAGGCTAAAACTCTGGCTTTGGAGGTGTTCTTATGTACCTTAAAGATACTCATAAAATCTGGCTTGCAACCGGCGAAAAAGCTGTTTTTCTTGAACCGGGAATGGCTAACCGCCACGGACTTATTGCCGGCGCAACCGGTACCGGAAAAACCGTTACCCTTAAAGTTATTGCGGAAAGCTTCAGCGATATGGGTGTTCCGGTTTTCCTCGGCGATATAAAAGGCGACCTTACCGGAATGATAAATCCCGGAAAGGAAAACAAACATATCCGCAGAAGCATCGATAATATGGGTCTGGATTCTTTCGGCTATGGTTACGGAAGCTATCCGGTAAGATTTTTCGACGTTTACGGAAAAAAAGGCCACCCGGTAAGAACTACTGTTACTTCGATGGGCCCGGAACTTCTTTCAAGACTTCTTGAACTCACTCCGGTCCAGGACGGCGTTCTTCGAATCATTTTCAGAATTGCCGATGATGAAGAACTTCTCCTTTCCGATTTAAAAGACCTTCGGGCAATGGTTCAGTATGTCGGCGACAACGCAAAAGAATATAAGCTCACTTACGGAAACATCTCTCCCCAGAGCATCGGAGCGATCCAGCGCGCATTGCTCAAGCTTGAAGACGAAGGCGGAAACATCTTTTTCGGCGAGCCGGAACTGGATCTTTCCGATTGGATCGATTGGGACGAAAACGGCCGCGGAGTTATGAATATACTGGAATGCCAGGAACTTTTCCAGCATCCGCTTCTTTACGGAACCTTCCTTCTCTGGATGCTTTCCGAAATTTATGAAATGTTCCCGGAAGCCGGCGACCTTGAAAAACCAAAACTCGCATTCTTCTTTGACGAAGCGCATCTTCTCTTCGACGATGCGCCGAAGGCTCTTATCGAAACCATTGAAAGAATGGTTCGCCTTATCCGTTCAAAAGGCGTTTCCGTATGGTTCATAACCCAGAATCCTTCTGACGTTCCGGATTCCGTTCTCGGCCAGATAGGAAACCGTGTTCAGCATGGGCTTCGCGCCTATACTCCTGCGGACCAAAAAGCTCTTCGCGCTGCGGCAAATTCCTTCCGCGCAAACCCGAATTTCGATACGGAGGAAGCTCTTGTTGCCCTTGGAACCGGAGAAGCGCTTGTTTCCGTTCTTGATGAAAAAGGCGTTCCCACCATTGTTGAAAAAGCGAATATCCTTCCGCCCAGCAGTTCAATGGACGCTGCTTCCGATGCGGATGTTGAAGCCGCGATAAAACAAAGTCCTCTTTTCGGAAAATATGAGGAAACAAAGGATGAAAAATCCGCTTATGAAATCATAACCGAACAGCAGGAAAAAGAGGCGGAAGAAGAAAAGAAAGCCGCAGAAAAAGAAGCCAAGGAAAAAGAGAAGAAGGAAAAAGAAAAATCCAAGAAAAAAACTTCCAAGGCAACCAAAAAAGCGACCAGCGCATTCAACAAAACCGTTAACTCCGCCGCAAACACTATCGGACGCGAAGTCGGAAAGAAAATTGTCCGCGGAATTTTCGATACATTCTTCAAAGGATAAGGAGAAGAAAAATGGATATCATTAAAGATAAAATAAACGAAATCGTTGAAAAAATTAAAAACGATAAGGATATTGCCGCAAAATTCAAAAAAGACCCCATAACCACCGTTGAAGGCCTTATCGGTATCGATCTTCCGAACGACCAGATTGAAAAGATCGTTGACGGAATCAAAGCAAAAATCGCTCTTGATAAAATCGATATGGATAAAGTCGGCGATGTTCTTGGCGGACTTTTCGGCAAAAAATAAGAAAAAAGGGGAACTTTTACCGTGAATCCGAAGGTTTATTCCTCCGAAGATTTTGAATCAAAATATACCTATTCCGGCGATTTGGGCTTTTTCTGGTCGCCGGAAAAAACTTTTTTTCGCCTTTGGGCGCCTACCGCAACCGAAGCAAAACTCCGTCTTTATAAAACCGGAGATTCTGCGGCAGAGGATTTGATAGAAGAAATCAATATGACCGCCGATGTTTCCGGAACCTGGGTTGCCGAAAAAAAGGGCGATCTTAACGGCGTTTATTATACTTTTTCCACTGTTGTTGAAGGAAAAGAAAGCGCCGAAGTTCCGGACCCTTACGCAAGGGCACTTGGAACCAACGGAAAACGTTCCATGGTCGTCGATCTTTCCTCAACAAATCCAAAAGGCTGGGAAAACGACAAAGGCGTTTTTTATGACAAAAATATCACCGATGCGATTCTTTACGAACTTCATGTCCGAGATCTTTCAATGGACGAAAGTTCCGGAATTTTTAATAAAGGAAAATTCCTCGGAGTTTCCGAAACCGGAACAAAAACTCCCGGCGGAATTTCCACCGGTCTTGACCACATAAAAGAACTCGGCGTCACCCATATCCATTTTCTCCCGAGTTTTGATTACGGTTCCGTTGATGAATCAAAACCGGAAGAAAATCAGTTCAACTGGGGATATGACCCCATGAACTTCAACGTTCCGGAAGGCTCATATTCAACCGCACCGGAAAAAGGCGAAGTCCGCATTTCCGAAATGAAAAAAATGGTGCAGAAACTTCACGAAAACGGAATCGGCGTTGTTATGGATATGGTCTATAACCACGTTTTCCATGCGGATGAATTTTGCGTCAACGTTCTTGTTCCCGGATATTTCAGCAGAATCGATGAAAACGGAGTTTATTCCGATGGTTCCGGCTGCGGAAACGATACCGCTTCGGAACGAAGCATGGTAAAAAAATATATAGTGGATTCGGTAAAATATTGGGCGGACGAATATCATATCGACGGTTTCCGTTTCGATCTTTCCGGCCTTCTCGATATTGCAACAATGAACGAAATAACCGAGGCGGTACACCCGACCCACCCGAACGTGATTTTCTATTGCGAAGGCTGGAATATGCAAACAAAGGTGACAAAACCGATCGTTGAACTTGCGAACCAGTATAATTCCGAAAAAATGCCAGGCTGTTCTTTTTTCAGCGATACAATAAGGGATTTCCTTATCGGAACGGCGTTTGATGCCGAAGAAAAGGGCTTTATTACGGGAAAGGAACTCCATGGTTCCCTTTTGGGAAAATGCTTCAGGGGAATGCCGGATTGGTGCAAAAACCCAAGCAAATGCGTAAACTACGTTTCCTGCCACGATGGTTACACCCTTTTCGACAGAATTTCCGTCGCCCTTCCAAAAGCGGATTTTTCCGAAAAAATCCGCCGAAGCAACCTTGCCGCGGCGGTTTATATGCTTTCCCAAGGGGTTCCGCTTTTCCTTGCCGGGGAAGAAATGCTCCGCAGCAAAACAAAACCAGACGGAAGTTTTGAGCACAACAGCTATAAAAGCCCGGATTCCGTCAACAGCATTAAATGGAGCAATCTTGAAAAACCGGAATATAAAAAGGTTTTTGAATACTATAAAGGCCTTATAAGTTTCAGAAAAGCCCACGGAGCCTTAAGAATGAAAACCCCGGGCGAAGTTTATTCCCACGTTACGGACGTAAGAACCGGCGAAATAAATGTTCCCGCTTTCCATATCTGGGGAAACGTAAACGGCGAAACCGCCGAAGCGATTTTTATCGCGTTCAATGCGGAAACCGAAGAAAAGGAAATCTATCTTCCTGTGGGAAAATGGAGCGTGCGGATTTTTGACGAAACCGCCGGAACCGAGCACCTTTTCTTTGCGGAAGAAAAAATAAAAATTCCCGCTCTTTCCGCGGCAGTTATGATAAAATAAAAAAACGGACTGCTTTGCAGTCCGTTTTTTGTTATAATCCGTATTTTTCAAAAAGGGAATAATAAAGCTTTTCATATCTTTCTGTATCAACAAGAAAGCTGACCCCATGGGCGGCGTTTGGAAAAGTTTCAAAAGTTATCATTTTCGGGTTTGCGGAATAAATTTTTTCGCTCATATAACAGGGAACAAAATCGTCCTCTTCGCCGTGAACAAGAAGGATCGGAACTTTTGTGTTCCTGACGGCTTTTTCCGCGCCTTCGCCGGAAAGTTTAAGATTCCCGAAAAGCCTTGCACCAAGGCGAACAAAGGGCATTCCGATTTTCGGCGGAATTCCCATCTCCTTACATTGAAGAGCGATTATTTCTTCCGGAGAAGAATATGGACAATCCGCAACAATGCATTTTACGTTTTTCGGAAGATCAAGTTCCGAAGCCATAAGAACCGTTGCCGCGCCCATGGAAACTCCGGTTAGCATTATCGGAACATCGCCGAAGCGTTCCAGAGCATATTTTATCCATTCAAGGCAGTCATATTTTTCTTTTATCCCGAAACAAATGGTAGTTCCTTCGCTTTTTCCGCCGGCTCTTTGGTCAACAACAAGAAGATTGCGTCCCATTTTCCGAGCAAGAGAAAAACCGCCGGAAAAATCGCGGACTGCGGTGCTTCTGTATCCGTGGAACTGGATCTGAAGCGGTGCGGAATCCGAAAGATGATAATATCTTGCGAAAAGTTTGAGTCCGTCAAAGGTGGTTATGGAAACTTCCTCAAAAGGAACCGCTTCCATTTCTCCGATAAGCCTTTTTATTTCCGGATTGACTTTTGTATATTGGGGCGTATCCGGAAGAAGATGGGTTTTGCTTCGCTTTTTCGGCGAAGAATAAAAAGCTTTCCGATAGGAAAGATATGAAATCAAAAGAATAAGGAGTAAAAGGGTTATCATTTTCCGCCTCGACTAAAAATGTTTTTTTAATTATAACACTTATTGCAATAAAAAACATAAAAAATAAATGTAAATTTTTATTGAAAAAGAAGACTTTTAAAATGATATATGATAAAATAAAAAATCCAAAGGAGGGATAAATTTGCAATATCTTATAACTTTCCTTGAAGGAATTATTTCGTTCATTTCGCCTTGCATGCTTCCGATGCTTCCGATATATGTTTCATATTTTGCCGGAGGCGCGGAGAAAAAAGAAAATATATTAAAAAGAGCAATTTGTTTCGTGCTTGGTTTTACGGTTGTTTTCGGTGTTCTGGGGGTTTTTGCCGGAACGCTCGGCGGTTTTCTTTCAAAATATCAGACCGCTGTAAACATTGTCACCGGCGGCGCAGTAATAATTTTCGGGCTTGGCTATCTTGAAGTTTTTAACCTTCCGTTTTTTAAGGGAATGGGGAATTTTAAAATGCTCGAAGGAGCTTTCGGCGCTTTTTTGTTCGGAATGATATATTCCGTAAGCCTAACGCCCTGCGTGGGAGCTTTTCTCGGTTCCGCCTTGATGCTTGCTTCAAATTCCGGAACGGCTTTACAAGGGCTTCTGCTTCTTGTGGTGTATTCTCTCGGTCTTGGAATTCCGTTTGTTTTTTCTGCGGTGCTTCTCAACAAGCTTTCCGCCGCTTTCGATTTTATCAAAAAACATTATGGGATCATAAACAAAATCTGCGGAATTTTTTTGATAATCGTCGGCGTTTCGATGATGTTCGGCTGGCTTGGCGCCATTCTTGCACTTTTTAACTGAAAGGGGATTTTTTATGAACAAGGTAAAATATGCGATAATCGTTCTCTGCGCTGCGGCGCTTCTTCTTGCCGCGGTTATCGGTTATAATTATCTTTCTGCAAATTATGATAATGAAGTTCCTTCCGAAAATGCTTCTTCCTCCGAAGCAGTGATGGCTCCGGATTTTACCGTTTTTGATGGGGAAGGGAACCCGGTCAATTTTTCGGATTTTGCAGGAAAGCCGGTTGTGATAAATTTCTGGGCAACCTGGTGCGGATACTGCGTTAAGGAAATGCCTTCTTTCGAAAATGCTTTCGAAGAATTCGGCGATGAAGTTGTTTTTATGATGATAAACGTCACCGACGGTTATCAGGAAACCAAAGAAGATGCGGTGAAATTTGTTGAAGAAAAAGGCTATACCTTCCCGGTTTATTATGATACCGAACTTTCCGCGGCCGGTGTTTACGGAGCAAGCTCTCTTCCGGCAACAGCATTCATAAACGCAGACGGCGAACTTGTTCACGGACAGCTTGGAATGTTAAGCGAAGAACCCCTTTTTGGCTTCATTGAAAAACTTCTTGAAAAATAAAAAAAGCGCCCCTTCGGCGCAAACATAAACAAATGAAATGACCCTTGAATTATCGCATCTTTCACCTACGATAAAGCAAGGGTCATTTCTGTTCTATTTTAGTATCTAACATCAATTTGACCTCTCTTTCTACAGTTTCGGACATTCGACTCGTTGTCTTCGGCTGATTACAATTTCCGGACGCTTCTTACTTTAAGCCTATAAATAAAAATGCGTTAATCAAAAGTTGGGACCTGATTTTATGCCGGAAACCTTTTTACCAAAGGTGGTAACGGTTTTTCCTCTGAAAGCTTTTCTTTAAAAATTAAAGCTTTCAATGTTTAATTGTACATTGGAATCATCCTTTCTGTGACTTAAATATACCACCTTTTTTCAGCTTTTTCAATCCGCAATATTATACTAAGTTAAAGCGATAAAGTTATGCAAAACACAGAAATTGTATCCGTGTTATTGACATTTGTCCTTAGGAGGAGTATATTAAAAATGTTGGGCGGCCAAAAGGCCGTCTTTTTTTGTTATTTGGCCGGGGAAGGGAACCGCCGGAAAGGTTTTTATATAAAAAGAAAAAAGCGCCCTTTCGGCGCAAACCAAGACAAATGAAATGACCCTTGAATTATCGCATCTTTCACCTACGATAAAGCAAGGGTCATTTCTGTTCTATTTTAGTATCTAACATCATTTTAACCTCTCTTTCTTCTTATTCGGATGTTCTGCTGCTGCCTTCGTATGTCAATTTTTTCTCGTTCCCATTAACACTTCTTTTGTCTTTCTTTTCCCCTTAAGCGGGTTGATCTTTATGTCGGAACTTTTTATTTTTTGTTCTTTCCGAAGGTCAGCGATTTTTTAAACCCGGATTTTTTTCAGATTATTCATTTCATCTTTTCTTTTGTTTTTTTAAAATCCGAGTTCCTGATGTTTATTTGTACATCGGGTATCATCCTTTCTGTGATTTAAATATATCACGGTTTTTTCGTTTTTTCAATCCGCAATTCCGCACGAAAATTCTGTTTTTTGTTTGTGCAAAAAGTATAAATCAACATTAAAATGTTGAAAGTTATTGACATTTATATCAGTTTCTGCTAAATTTAATATGTTGTCCGGCCCAAAAGCCGGATATTTTTATGCTTGAATTCGGGCACAAAAAAACGCCCCGCCGGGCGAACGAAAAAACCTTATAAATGAGAAATAACCCTTGACCGAATGTATCTTTCACCTACATCAGCCAAGGGTTATTTCTGTGAACTCTTAAAATCTAACATATTTCAACCTCTCTTTCTTCAGATACCGAAGCCTTCGTATCACCATTAACAAGTTTCCGTTTTTTTTGTTTGTATTGCACTTCTTCTAACAGCTTTTTTCGAAACTTTTTAACCGAAGGTCATTCGATCCCTTTTTCAAGAAAACCCTTCTTTACGAGTTTTCTTTTTTCATTTGTACATTGGAATCATCCTTTCTGTGATTTAAATATACCACTCTTTTTCTGTTTTTTCAATCCGCAATACCTTACGAAAATCTTATTGTTTCTTTGTATAAAAAGTATATTTTTAATATGAAATGTTGAAAACTATTGACATATAATACAGAAGATGATATATTAATATCGTTAGGTCGGCGAAAAGCCGGCTTTTTTGTTTCCTAAATTTCTCTGGCAAGCTTCAGAAGATAGTTCATTTTTGCTCTTTGGGCGTTATGTTCAAAAATTGCGGATTCAAGAAGATATTCGTCGGTGGTAAGGTTGAAAACAGTTTCAGTTTGCTGGATTTCGGCTTCAAGTTTTTCAATATCCTGCCGAAGGCGTTCGCGATTTTCCTTTTTCTTTTTCAAAAGTTCTTTTTCTTTTCGTTTTTTTAAAATATTCATAAAAAATCGCCTCCGTTTTAATCTTATGGAAAAGTTTTGACGGATATGATTTTTTTATTCAAAAAGTTTGACAAAAACATATTATGACGCTATAATATTATAGTTAATTTAATACCGAGGTGTAGCGCAATTGGCGCAAAATCCGAGCGCCGCCTGTGGCGGATCCAGCGAGGATTTCGCGGCGCAGCGGTCAAAATTTTAAAGGCGAATGCCGCATAAAATTTTGGGCACCGCAAGAGGAAGCGCGCCTGCTTTTTATATTCGAAAACTTAATACCGAGGTGTAGCGCAATTGGTAGCGCGCCTGCTTTGGGAGCAGGATGCTGCAGGTTCGAGTCCTGTCACTTCGACCAAAAAAGCACGATGGTTTTGATACAAAACCATCGTGCTTTTTCTATATTGGTTGATATTTACACAGCAATTTGATACAATCTATTCGACAAACTTGAATTTGGAGGTGAGGTTTAATGCACGAAAACCTTATTACGAATTTGACATCAAAAGACGATAAATACGCTTGTGCTATTGCTGATAAAATCATATCCGAGAGTCAAGATACCG
>JAFQBH010000010.1 GCA_017399765.1 Oscillospiraceae bacterium
GAGCTTAAACAAATCAAAGTCTGTTTTCCTTAGCTTCAAGTCTCACTGACTTGCTATTACTTTTGGAATTTACTCAAATGAATACAAGGGTTTAATTCTTTTCTTCCATTCTGTTGTTCAATTTTCAAGGTCCTTCGCTTTCGTGTCACCCGAAGTGACAGCTTTGTTATTATAGCAAATTATGGACGGCTTGTCAACACTTTTTTCAAAAAATTTTTAAAAATTTTTAAAGTTTTTTAAAACCGCATAATTAAGCCATTTATCGGCCAAAAAGTGTGGATTGGCTGCCGAACATAGCAAACATCACAACAAAAAGTGCAATAAAAAGGAACATGCAGATATAAGCCTGGATCTCTTCTTTGATATGCTGTTTCTTTGCTGCCTTTTCTTCTTCGGTAAGAACTTTCTTTGCCATCAGCTTTCCTCCTATTTAAAATGTATTATAAATAATATATTATAAAAGAAGAAAAATTGCAAGCATTGTTTTTTTCGGAATATATTATATAATGTATTAAGTTATAATTTATATATAATATATTATACTATTATAATATAGTGCGTTTGTCCTTCCTGAAAACCGGGATTTTCCGTCCATATAAACTTTTTTAAAAAAACTTAAAAAAATTTTAAAAAAGGGGTTGACAATCTTCGATTTGTTTTGTATAATAATCTTCGCCTTGAGGCATTAAATGTAATGGCGGCGTAGCTCAGTTGGCTAGAGCATTCGGTTCATACCCGAAGTGTCACCGGTTCGAATCCAGTCGCCGCTACCATAATGGCCCGTTGGTCAAGCGGTTAAGACACGGCCCTTTCACGGCTGTAACGCGAGTTCGATTCTCGCACGGGTCACCATAACAGAGAGCACCGATTTTCGGTGCTCTTTTTTTATTTATTTTCCGCTTTTCAAGAAATGTTTACAATTTATTTATCCAATTCCGAAAAAAACACATTATAATAAAAACATCAGGGAGGTGTTTTTTATATGTGGACACGCGCAAGAATTAAACAGGAGGCAAAAAACAGCCTTCGCCGCTTCGGTTATTGGATGCCGCTTCTCATAACTTTCCTCACCGGTCTGGTTTCCGGCGGAATGGTCACCGGCAATTCCTCAACAAGCAGCATCACCACGGAATATACTTCCGAATATGGCGGAGATTTAACTCCCGCCGGTTTTGCCGCTTTTGTTGATGAATTTTTCGGCGAATTTTTCTACGAAATCGGCGCAGCTTTTGAAAACTTCTTCAGCAACCCACTCATCGCCATGACAACGATTTTCGTTATCGTTCTCGCTTTCGTAATCGGTCTTGTGGTCGCCTTCGGCTGGAGCGCATTTGTTGCAAGCCCCATTATCGTCGGCAAAAACCGCTATTTTATGGAACACCGTGCTTTCGATTCAAAATTCGAGCGCCTTTTCTGGTCTTTCAAAAGCGGAAGATATATGAACGTTGTTAAAATAATGTTCTGGCGGGAACTCAAAATTTTCCTCTGGAGCCTGCTTTTTGTAATTCCCGGAATTATCAAGAGCTATGAATATTCAATGGTTCCCTATATCCTTGCGGAAAACCCGCAGATTTCTTCCGAGCGCGCCTTTGAACTTTCCAAAAAGATGACCCACGGCGAAAAATGGAAGATCTTCGTTCTCGATCTTTCCTTCATCGGCTGGAGAATCCTTGGGGTTCTCTGCTGCTGCGTTGGCGAAATTTTCCTCCAGCCCTATGTTGAAGCAACCTATGCGGAGCTTTATCAGGTTATGAGAGAAAAAGCCCACGGACTTTCCTTCTCCGATTATTCCGAACTCCCCGGCTTTTTCCCTGAACAGGCATAAAAGCCTCCCTTGTGCAAAGGGAGGTGTCTGCAAAGCAGACGGAGGGATTGTAACCCTGTCCAACCAAATCGGGCGCACACACAGGTGCGCCCCTACGGATTTTCCGAAAACAAATAACCCGAAGGGTTCGCCTTCCCAGAGGGGAAGGTGTCAAAACCTTCGCTTTTGACGGATGAGGGATTATAAATAACCCGAAGGGCAATTATCTGTTCTTCCAAAAAAAGATCAAAAAGACCTCCCCTGCCGGGAGGCCTTTTTTGTTGCAAACGGCAAGTTTGCGTATTATAATGGAATCACCATAAGGAGGTGTTTTTTATGTGGACAAATTCCGAACTTAAACAAAGAGCAAAATCCGTGCTCAACAACTTCGGATATTGGACTCCTTTCCTCGCAACAATTCTTACCGGACTTTTATCAACAAGCGCAAGCAACATAGCTTCCGTTATAACCGATAATCCGGAATATGAGTCGGTTCTGCAAAACGAAGAATACGCTCCGATTTTAATTTCCGCCGTTCTTCTTATTATGGCCTTCTCCTTCATCTGGAATACCTTCATCGGCTATCCGGTGATGGTCGGAATGAACCGCTTTTTTATGGAAAACCGCCTTTCCGGTTCAAAAATCGACCGCCTTTTCTATGTCTTCAAAAGCGGAAATTATCTGAACGTTGTAAAAACAATGTTCCTTCTGAACCTCAAAGTTTTCCTTTGGAGCCTTCTTCTTTTAATTCCCGGAATTATAAAAAGCTATGAATATTATATGGTCCCCTATATCCTTGCGGAAAACCCGGGAATCAGTTCAAAACGCGCCTTTGAAATTTCAAAAGAAATGACCAACGGCGAAAAATTCGATATCTTCTGGCTCGGCCTTTCCTTCTTCGGCTGGATTCTTCTCGGAACTCTCGCCTGCGGAATCGGCGTCCTCTTCGTTGAACCCTATATCCAGACAACCTATGCGGAACTTTATCAGGTCATGAGAGAAAAAGCCTTTGGCACCAGCCATGGATTCCGTTTTGCCGAAACTTCCGAACTCCCCGGCTTCTTCCCGGAACAGGCATAAAAGCCCCCCTTGCCTAAAGGGGGGTGGTTTTGACCAAAGGTCAAAACCGGGGGGATTCTTTAACCCTGTCCCACTAAATCGGGCGCACACACAGGTGCGCCCCTATAACGTTCCACCAACAAACCGTGGGGAACGGTCTTGACCGTTCCGAAATTTCCTTTCCCTATTAAGCAGACGGAAGTGTGGAAACCCCTCCACACAGATAAAAAAATGAGCACGCATCTCGCGTGCTCATTTTTATTTTGATGCTCAAGCCAAAAATCAAACGTTGGTGGAATAGTTGGGAGCCTCTTTGGTGATATAAATATCGTGAGGATGGCTCTCTTTAAGACCTGCGCCGGTAATTCTTACGAACTGAGCTTTCTCCTGAAGATCGGCAATGGTTCCGCATCCGCAGTAACCCATACCTGCTCTGAGACCGCCGAGGATCTGATAAACAACTTCGCCAACGGTGCCTTTGCAGGGAACGCGTCCTTCAACGCCTTCCGGAACAAGTTTTTTGTTGTCTTCCTGGAAATATCTGTCCTTGCTTCCGTTTGCCATTGCAGCAAGGGAGCCCATTCCGCGGTAAACTTTGAAACGTCTGCCCTGATAAATTTCGCTTTCGCCAGGAGCTTCGTCACAACCTGCAAGCATGGAACCGAGCATAACAACGTTGCCGCCTGCGGCAAGAGCTTTTACGATATCGCCGGAATACTGCATACCGCCGTCTGCGATGATCGGTTTGCCGTATTTTGCGCCGACTTTTGCTGCTTCATAAATTGCGGTGATCTGGGGAACGCCGATACCTGCAACAACACGGGTGGTGCAGATGGAACCGGGGCCGATACCGACTTTAACAGCGTCTGCGCCGGCAAGGAAAAGGTCTTCGGTTGCTGCTGCGGTTGCAACGTTACCTGCAACAAGAGCAATTTCGGGATATTCTGCTTTGATCATTTTAACGCAGTTCATAATTCCTGCGCTGTGACCGTGAGCGGAGTCAAGAACGAGAACGTCTGCACCCGCTTCAATAAGAGCTTTTGCACGAACCATAACGTCGGAAGTTACGCCGAGAGCTGCTGCGCAAAGAAGTCTGCCGCCTTTATCTCTTGCGGCATTGGGATACTGAACAGCTTTTTCAATATCTTTGATGGTGATAAGACCTGCAAGTCTGCCTTCCTCATCAACGATCGGGAGTTTTTCGATTTTGTGTGCGCGGAGGATTTTCTGTGCTTCCTCAAGGTTGGTTCCAACGGGAGCGGTAACAAGGTTTTCCTTGGTCATAACTTCTTCGATTGCAACGTTGAAGTTTTCGAGGAATTTAAGGTCGCGGTTGGTGATGATGCCGATGAGTTTTCTGTCTTCATCGCAAATCGGAACACCGCTGATTTTGAATTTTGCCATAAGAGCGTTTGCTTCCGCAACGCTGTTGTCTTTTCCGAGATAGAAGGGGTTAACAATAACGCCGTTTTCGCTGCGTTTTACTTTGTCAACTTCCTCTGCCTGTTTTTCAATGGGCATGTTTTTGTGGATAACGCCGATTCCGCCTTCTCTTGCAATAGCAATAGCCATTTTTGCTTCGGTAACGGTATCCATTGCGGCAGTCATGATCGGTGCGTTGAGAACGATATCTCTTGCAAGAACAGTTTTGGTGCAGCAGTCTTTCGGGAGTACGTCAGATTTTGCAGGAATAAGAAGTACGTCATCGAAAGTAAGTCCTTCGTAAAGGAATTTTTCATTGGTATTCGGGTTTACCATGTTTGCGCTCTCCTCCTGAATTTTTTTATTTTTATATTGTTCGCGTGTAAATTTTTAATATTCTAACACCTTTACACGGGAATTTCAAGCCCTTTTTTCGTTTTTTAAGAAAGTTTTTAAGGTTTTCCTTTTTGCTCATCTTAAACGAAAATTTCATCCATTGTTTGTCGGTTTTGCATAAAGATATTTGGAAAAAATTGGTATATACCTCCTCAGAGGAGGAGATGGCATTTCCGAATGGAAATGACGGAGGAAGGATTATTTAATAACGCGGAATGCAGACAAAAATTTGTCAGGGATATCCCTCCCCAGTCTGCTATGCAGACAGCCCTTGCTCGCCGCAGACGGCAGACCCCTCTGTTTCGCTTCGCTCAACATCTCCCCTAACAGGGGAGTCTCCTCCGAGGGGCTATTTACTATTCAAAAAAGGAGCGCCAAAAGGCGCTCCTTTCCCATGTTATTTAATTTCTTCAAAGCCCATATATTTGCGAAGTGCTTCCGGAATGGTAACGGAGCCGTCTTCGTTCTGATAGTTTTCAAGAATTGCTGCGGTGGTTCTGCCGATCGCTACGCCGGAACCGTTGAGGGTGTGGGCAAAAACAGCCTTGCCGTCTTTATCTTTGCATTTGATATTGGCTCTGCGTGCCTGGAAATCCTCAAAGTTGGAGCAGGAAGAAATTTCAACGTATCTTCCGTAAGAAGGCATCCATACTTCGATGTCATAGGTTTTTGCGGAGCTGAAGGTAAGGTCGCCGGTGGTGAGAACAACAACTCTGTAAGGAAGGCCGAGTCCCTGAAGAACTTTTTCCGCTTCGCTGGTAAGTTCTTCAAGCTCTTCATAAGATTTTTCCGGATCCGCAAATTTAACAAGCTCAACTTTGTTGAACTGGTGCTGGCGGATAAGTCCGCGGGTATCTCTTCCTGCGGAACCTGCTTCTGCTCTGAAGCAGGCGGAATATGCGCAGTATTTTATCGGAAGAGTTGCTCTGTCAAGAACTTCGCCGCGGTGGAAGTTGGTTACCGGAACTTCCGCGGTGGGAATGAGATAAAGGTCTTCGCCCTCGAGTTTATACATATCTTCCGCAAATTTCGGAAGCTGGCCGGTGCCGGTCATGGAAGCTTTGTTTGCCATAAAAGGCGGGAAAATCTCGGTGTAGCCGTTTGCGGTGTGGGTATCGAGGAAATAGTTCATAATTGCGCGCTCAAGTCTTGCGCCGAGGTCTTTATAAAAATGGAATCTTGCGCCGGTAACTTTTCCCGCTCTTTCCGGGTCAAGGATGCCCAGATCCTGACCAAGGTCCCAATGCGCTTTGGGTTCAAAGTCAAATTTGCGCGGTTCGCCCCATCTCCTGAGCTCAACGTTTTCGGTGTCGTCTTTTCCGTAAGGAACGGCTTCGTTGGGAATGTTCGGAATTTTAAGGATAAGTTCAAGCTGGCGGTCTTCAAGTTTCGCAAGTTCTTCGCCGCATTTTTTGCTTTCTTCCGCAATGGCTTTCATCTGTGCCATAAGTTCGGTGGTGTCCTCGCCGTTCTTTTTCATGAGCGGGATCTGTTTGCTTGCGCGGTTCTGCTGTGCTTTAAGGTCGTCGGTTTTTGCGTTGAGTTTTCTGCGCTCTGCGTCGATTGCAACAAGCTCATCAACAGCCTCGTCCATGGGTTTGAATCTTCTGCGGCAAGCTTCTTTGACAAGCTCCGCGTTTTCTCTTACAAATCTGATATCAAGCATCGGTTTTTCTCCTTACTTATACATTTTCTTATTAAGAAGTCGCTCGCAGATATCTGCAAGTTCGTTTTTGTTATAAAACTGGAACTCAATGGTTCCGCCTTTTTCGTTTTCGGTGATTTTAAAAGGTCTTCCAAGTTCGTTTGTCATTGCAACCTGCATTTCCCGGTAGAATTTATCCTTCGGGAAGGAATCCTTTTTCTTCTTTTGGGTTTCCTTCGGTTCTTTTCCAATCTTCGAAGCCATTTTTTCCGCTTCGCGGACGGAAAGTTCTCCGGAAACGATTATTTTAGCAAGTTCGACCCTTTTTTCTTCCGGTGCGGAAAGAATTGCCTTTGCGTGTCCCGCGGAAAGTTTTCCGGCGGAAACAAGGGGCAAAACCTCTTCCGGAAGGTTGAGGATTCGAAGAGTGTTCGCAATGGCGGGGCGTGATTTTCCAACCGCTTCGGAAAGTTTTTCCTGGGTCATGCCGTATTTATCCATAAGTCTGCGGTAACCTTCCGCGGTTTCGACCGCGTTGAGGTCTTCCCTCTGGAGGTTTTCGATAAGTGCGACCTGGTCGGTTTCCTCGTCGGAAAGTTCACGGATAAGCGCCGGAACTTCCGAAAGTCCGGCAATTCTTGCGGCTCTCCATCTTCTTTCGCCCGCAACTATCTGGTACATTCCGTTTTTAAGCGGTCTTACAAGAAGGGGCTGCAAAACTCCGTGTGCCGCAATGGAATCCGCCAGCTCATTAAGAGCTTCCTCATCAAATTCCTTTCTGGGCTGAGATAAGTTCGGCTCAATTTCAGAAAGCCTTACGGTGCTTATTCCGGAATCTTCGCCGGAAAAACCTGTCTGGTCGGCAAAAAGGGTATCAAGTCCTCTGCCAAGTCCTCTGGATTTTGCCAAATTTTATCCCTCCGTTCTGTTGTTCGCAATAATTTCGTCCGCAAGAGCAAGATAGCTCTGGCTTCCTTTTGATGCGAAATCATAATATATTACCGGTTCGCCGAAGGAAGGCGCTTCGGAAAGGCGGACGTTCCTCGGAATAACGGTTTTGAATACCTTCTGGGGGAAGTATTTTTTAACTTCCTCAACAACCTGCATCGTAAGATTGAGCCTTGCGTCATACATGGTCAGCAAAACGCCTTCCATATCGATATAGCTGTTATAAAGTCTTTTGACGGTGCGCACCGTTGCCATAAGCTGGGAAAGTCCTTCAAGCGCATAAAATTCGCACTGGATCGGAACAAGAATACTGGTGCAGGCCGCAAGAGCGTTAAGGGTAAGAAGTCCGAGAGAAGGCGGACAGTCTATGCAGATGTAATCATAATCCTTTAAAATTACCGCCAGGGCGTTTTTGAGCCGGAGCGCACGGTTTTCCATATCAACAAGTTCAATTTCCGCCGCCGCAAGGTCAATGCTCGAAGGCATTATATCAAGGTTTTTATATTTTGTGCGGATAACCGCTTCCTTTGCTCCGCAGTTTCCAAGAACAACGTCATAAACGGAATGTTTCACTTCCCTTTTGTTGATTCCGAGCCCGGAAGTTGCGTTTCCCTGGGGGTCAGAATCCACAAGCAAAACTCTTCCCCTTGTTCTGTATGCAAGGGCCGCGGAAAGGTTGACCGCAGTGGTCGTTTTTCCAACTCCGCCCTTCTGGTTTGCGAATGCTATAATTTTGCCCATTCTTTCCTCCGTCTATTATTATTACCTTTTTATTATAATAGAGCGCGGAGTTTTTTTCAATGATGTTTTGCAAAATTATAAAATTTCTTGCGAATGTTTCACGTGGAACAAAGCCTGCGAAGCGCGCCCAGTGGGCGAAACAGCGAGCAGGGTTTGGCGCCGCGGTCAAAATATTCAAGGCATACGCCGCAGAATATTTTGGGTACCGCAAGAATGGTATCCTCCGCCCTGAAGTGGGTAAATTCCAAGCACCCCATTAAAACGTTCCACGTGGAACAAAACACAAAAAGCCGCCTTGCGGCGGCCTTTTGTGTTCTTTCAGGGGAATGTGTCTTTTGGCGAAGCGTTTGCTTCGGTTTTATATAACTGACGGTGCGGATGCGAAACGCACCGGAGCAGCGCAGAAATGTTTACCCGGCGGGGCTTTTTGTTTTTCTGAATGCCTTTTCTTTCGGAACAGTTACGGAATAAATTATGTTCTCCTCGTTTTCGCTTACTGTGCTCACCGCGCAAAGCCCCGCGGAATTCATAACTTCAACCGCATGCTCAAAGGTGTTTATAAAAAGCCTGAGGTCTTTTACAACAAATTTCGGCGGTTTCCGCTTTGGTTTTTTCTGTTCCAAAAGTCTATCGATATATCTCACCGTTTCCGGAACGTTAAGTTCCCTTTCGGCAATGAATTTTGCGGCAGAAAGCCTTTCCTTCCCTTCCGGAATCCTCAAAAGCTCCCTTGCGTGCCTTTCGGTAAGGTTGTTTTCAATAAGCACTTTCCGGACTTCCGGTTCAAGCTTCAAAATCCTCAGCTTGTTCGAAAGGGTCGAAGAAGCAATTCCAAGGCGTTTTGCCGCTTCTTCGGAAGAAACATTCCATGCGGAAATAAGCTTTGCCATTGCTTCCGCTTCCTCAAAAGGCGAAAGGTCGCTCCTCTGAAGGTTTTCAATAAGCGCCCATACAGCCGATTCCTCATCGCCGATATCATAAACGATGGCCTCGATTTTTTCCCACCCGATAAGTTTGCAGGCACGGAGCCTGCGCTCACCGGCGATGAGTTCAAATCCGCCCTTAATCCTGCGGACAGAAATCGGCTGAACAAGTCCGTTTTGCCGGATGCTCTCCCCGAGAGCAAAAAGTTCGTTTTCATCAAAAACCCGCCGGGGCTGAAAACGGTTCGGAAAAATCTCCGAAAGGGCGATGTTTTGAATCTGTCCCTGCTTTTTCAGAATTTCAAACATTCTCATCGCCTCCTGTTTTATATTACCATATTTTTCCAAAGGATTCCACCAAAACATTTCGCAGAAAATTTCCTTTTCCAAAACCAAACCCTTTCCTTCGACAAACCAAAAACCGAAAAAGAAAATTTAATAAGGAAGCCTGTCCCTTTTTGCGAAAAGTTTTTGCATATTTAAAAAATTTATCGTTTTTCGATAAATTTTTATTGACTTTCGGAAATAATAGTGCTATAAAATAGTTAAAAGCTCCTCGGAGGAGGAGCTGTCTGCGAAGCAGACTGAGGAGGGATAATCTCCGATAAATAAGGATAAGCGCTCCGCGTTCTTAAAAATCCCTCATCCGTCTTTTTTGCAGTGAACTGCAAAAAATCCACCTTCCCCTCTGGGAAGGCTGTTTTAAAAAAGGAGGTTTCCCAAAATGACCCAAAAAAATCTTTCAAAATGGCTGAAAGCGATTATAATCGGAACAGGAATTTTCGGAATGATAGTCTTCTTCGCGATAATTCCCGCCTATGGAACAGGCCTTCGGTCAATGTATCCGGAAGTTTCCCATTACTATTGGCCCTGGCAGATTTTTCTCTGGCTCTGCTCCGTTCCCTGCTTTGCTTCCCTTTTCTTCGGCTGGAAAATCGCAAAAAACATCGGAGCGGATAATTCCTTCAGCTTTGAAAACGCAAAACAGCTCAAAACAATCTCGATTCTCGCCGCGGGAGATTCCGCCTTTTTCTTCCTCGGAAACTGGGCGCTGGCTTTTATGAACATGAGCCACCCGAGCGCTTTGATAATTCTCACTCCCCTCGTTGTTTTTGTGGGAATCGCAATAACCGTTGTCTGCGCCGCCCTTTCACACCTGGTCTATAAATCCGCTCTTATGCAGACGGAAAACGACCTTACCATATAAAAAGGAGGGCGCGCTCATGTCTATCGAAGTAAATCTTGACGTTATGCTCGCAAAAAGGAAAATGAGCATGACCGAACTTTCGGAAAAAGTCGGAATAACAATGGCAAATCTTTCGATTTTAAAAACCGGAAAAGCAAAGGCAATCCGCTTTTCAACCCTTGAAGCAATCTGCGAAGCGCTGGATTGCCAGCCGGGAGATATTCTCACCTATAAATGCCCCCCTTGCCTAAAGGGGGGTGTCTGCGAAGCAGATGGGGGGATTCTTTCCAAAAAGGAGGAATAATATGCAGATAATCTTCGGCATCTTTGCAATAATAATCTCTTTCATCTATACCTGCTTTTCCGCCCTTTTCGGTTTCCTTTTCCCTAACACCGAAGTAATCGCTGTCCGGAAAAATCTTGATATGAACATAAAACCATATTATGTGGAATTTCACGAAGATACCCACGGCTGGTTCGGCGACGGCGAAGAAATCATAATCTTCCGCCCGAATCAAAAACAAATTGAAAAAATCGAGGCGGAATGGAAAAAAACTCCCGTCGATTGCGGAATTGCCCCTTTAATTTTTCCGGAAAACGAGTATAATGGACTTGAACTTACAAAGTATATCCCAAAGACGGAAGGCTTTTGGTTTTATAAAAACCGAAGCGTTCTTCGGGACGGATACTCCTATAACTTCTCTTTCGCCTTTTTCGACGGAGAAAAGGTCTATTATTACGAACTGGATACCTGAAGGAGGTTTTAAAAAATGCTCACCTGGCTCACAATGCTTTTCCAGAAAATCGAAGGCAGCAATATCCTTATCGCAATCATCGGCGCAATGTGGGTGCTCTATCTCGGCTTTTTCTTTGTTGTTAAAGCAAACCGCGGAAAACAAAAATTAAAAACCGCCCTTATCGCCGGAGCTATCGCAACCCTTATCTGCGATATAGTATGGTTCTTCAAGTTTTTCGATAACTTCCAGTATGTGAACCCGGGTATCGGCGGAGTAATGTGGTTCTGCCTTCTTCCGGTGCTGCTTTTCTTCCTCGTAATGATTTTGAGCTATATCAACGCAAGCCGCTATGAATTCGATAAGAAAAAGCGCGAAAAGGAAGAAGCAAAACAGAAAAAGAAAGAAAAACGCCGCAAAAAATTTGAAGCAGAAGACGCTGAAAAATAACGTAAAACATGTAGGGGCGGATATTATCCGCCCGAAAACATAAAAAAAGACGCAGAAAAATCTGCGTCTTTTTTATTATATATCATTTATTTGAATAATTCTCTTTGATCTTCTTAACGGTAAATTCGCCAAGCCCGACACTTATGAAAAACGAAATTATCCATAAAACAATCGCAAGAATACTTGCTCCTGCGCCTGTTCCCAAAAAGGTGTTTCCGATCCAGCTTATAAAAAAGAAGAAAATCAAAAAATATACTGCGGTAAAAAACCAGACAAGCACCTGCTCCACCTCCAAAACAATCTCCGCTTATATAAAATACCTCCTCGGAGGAGGGATAACCTTTTTGATAAATTCGCTCCGCGTTTTCCTGTAATCCCTCTTCCACCATTTTCTTTCAGAAAATGGTCCCCCTTCCCCTTTGGGAAGGCTTTTTTTATTTCAGCGGTTTTTCGCTTATCTTAACTCTCTGCCTCGGATATTTCGCCGGGGTTGCGGTTTTCTTTTGGATAAAAACAACCGATCTTCCGCCGGCGGGAATTTCATAAATCTCCGGTTCAAGAACTTCTCCGCCGAGAATTTTCGCCGCGGCCTTTGCTCCTTCAAGTTCTTCCGAAACTTCCGCGGTTTTCATCGGCGCAAAAACTCCGCCCACCTTAACAAGCGGAATGCAGTATTCACTGAGCACCGCAAGGTTCGCAACAGCCCTTGCGGTTACAACGTCAAAACTTTCCCTAAGGGTTTTGTCGTGTCCTGCGTCCTCGGCTCTTGCGTGAACAAGCTTCGCCTTCACCCCGATTTCACCAAGAACCGCTTCAAGGAAGTTGAGCCTTTTCTGAAGAGAATCTATGAGCACAAGTTTGATATCCGGCCTTGCAATTTTGAGCACAACCCCGGGAAAACCTGCGCCGGTTCCAACGTCCGCAACCTTTGCGCCTTCCGGAATTTTCACCCTTTTAAGGTAAGCAAGGCAATCGAGGAAGTGCTTAACGGCAATTCCTTCCGGGTCGGTTATGGCGGTGAGGTTCATTTTTTCGTTCCATTCCACCAAAAGCTCCGCGTAGCGCTCCAACTGAGCATACTGTTCTTCCGAAAGAGGCTCCGCGTGCTCGGGTATGTAATTTTTAAGGATCTCCGTTACCATTTTTACCTCATTTCTGGATATAGATGAGCAAAACGGAAACGTCCGCCGGAGAAACTCCGGATATTCTGCTCGCCTGTCCTATGTTCATGGGTCTTACGCGGTTGAGTTTTTCAATGGCCTCAAGGCGCAGACCGTGGATTGCTTTGTAATCAATGTCCTCGGGAATCTTCTTTTCCTCAAGGCGGTGCATCTGTTCAACCTGCGCAAGCTGTTTTTTGATATAGCCTTCGTATTTTATCTCGATTTCGACCTGCTCAATAACGTCTTCCGGAAGCTCCGGACGGTTAAGGTCAAAGGGAGCAAGGTCGGAATAGGTTATCTGGGGGCGCTTGAGCAGTTCGGAAAGTTTTGTTCCCTCGGTAAGAGGCGCCGTTCCCTTTTCGATGAGCATTGCGTCAAGTTCCGGGCTCATTCTTATGCTCGCACTTTTCGCTCTTTCAAGTTCCTCGTCACGAAGTCTGCGTTTTTCAAGAAAAGCGCCCCATCTTTCGTCGGAAATAAGACCTATTTCCCTTCCGAGAGGGGTAAGGCGCATATCCGCGTTGTCCTGCCTGAGCACAAGGCGGTATTCGCTTCGGCTGGTCATCATGCGGTAAGGGTCAAGAACGCCCTTGGTGCAAAGGTCGTCGATAAGGGTTCCGATATAGGAATTGCTTCGCTCGAGCACAATTTCCTCTTTTCCGAGAACTCTTCTTGCGGCGTTGATGCCTGCAAGAAGTCCCTGAGCAGCGGCTTCCTCGTAACCGGAAGTTCCGTTGAACTGTCCAGCGCCAAAAAGACCTTTCACCTGCATGAATTCAAGGGTCGGGCGAAGGTCAAGGCTGTCGCAGCAGTCATATTCGATTGCGTAAGCGTTGCGCATAATGCTTACGTGCTCAAGACCTTTTATGGAACGATAGATAGCGATCTGAACGTCCTCCGGAAGAGAGGAAGAAAGACCGGAAAGATACATTTCCTCTGTTTCAAGACCCATGGGTTCAACAAAAAACTGGTGGCGGATCTTATCCGGAAAACGCATTACCTTGTCTTCAATGCTCGGGCAATAGCGAGGACCGATGCCCTCGATTTTTCCGGAATAGAGCGGCGAACGGTCGATGTTTTTGCGGATAACTTCGTGGGTATCCTCGTTTGTATAGCCAATCCAGCAGTCAACTTTGTTCTTGAGTTCGCCCTTAGTTTCAAAGCTGAACGGAACAATGTGCTCGTCTCCGTGCTGGATTTCAAGTTTATCGTAATCAATGCTGTTTCTGAGCACGCGCGCCGGGGTTCCCGTTTTAAAACGGCGGAGTTTGATGCCCAGTTTTTCAAGAGAATCGGAAAGGGGCTTCGCCGGGCTGCTTGCGTCCGGACCGCTTTCCCATTTTCTGTCGCCGACGTAGATGATTCCTTTAAGATAAGTACCTGTGCAGATGATTACGTTCGGAACTTCATAGAAAGCGCCGAGATGAGTTGTAACTCCGAGCACGCCGCCTTTTCCGTCCGGACGGACTTCAACAATTTCCGCCTGTTTTATATCAAGGTTTTCCTGGTTTTCAAGGGTCTTTTTCATCAGAAGGTGGTAATAGGCTCTGTCTTCCTGTGCGCGAAGGGAATGTACCGCCGGGCCTTTTCCAAGGTTGAGCATGCGGCTTTGAATCATCATTTTGTCCGCCGCTTTTCCCATTTCGCCGCCGAGAGCATCAATTTCGCGAACAAGATGTCCTTTTGCGGTTCCGCCGATGGAAGGGTTGCAGGGCATATTCGCAATTTTATCCAGATTAAGTGTAAAGATGCAGGTCTTTACACCAAGTCTTGCGGCGGCCAAAGCGGCTTCAACTCCTGCGTGTCCCGCACCAACAACCGCAACGTCATATTTTCCTGCAAAATATTCTTCCATAAAATAAACCTCGATTCTGTAAATTACCTCCTCGGAGGAGGAGGTGTCACCGAAGGTGACGGAGGAGGGATTTTATCCCATTAATTATCATTAAAAAATAAAACTGCTTCCTGCATTCCGTCGCACCAGTTATCCCATTTCGCAATAAATTCATCATGGGGCAAAACCCGGTGCTCAAGGTCCGCAATATTTTTTATTCCTCTACCCTCACAGGCCTTTATACAAATTTTATATTCAGTAATTCCTATTTCTTCTTCCGAATCCAAAACAAGCGGAACTTTTTCAAGCCCGGAAAGAAACGCCGCAAGAGCTCTTGTATGCCCATCGGTAAAAAAGATTTTTCCGCCATACTCAAAAATAGGCAAAGGCTCAAAATTCGAAAGATCTTTTGGATTAAACCAACTTTTTACCCTTTCAAGTTTTTTTACAGAAATATAGAACTGGGAAGGCTGAATATCCAAAAGTTTTATTTCCTCAATATTCATACTGTTTTTCTCCTTATTGTAACAACCTCCTCGGAGGAGGAGGTATCACCGAAGGTGACGGAGGAGGGATTTTATCAAAGCCTCCGTTTTACAATTTTGTCTATATAAACACAAACGTTTTCAAAATTATAATTTATATCTTTATTTAAAAACCGCAAAACATCAATTCCGCAAGTTTTTAAATATTCCGTTCTCTTTTTGTCATATTCAATTTCATCATGTTCATAATGTTGAGCACCGTCAATTTCGATAACAAGATTTGCTCTCCTGCAATAAAAATCAACAATATAATTTCCGATAACTCGCTGCCTTGAAAAATGTGCATCGTAATTTCTCAAAAACTGATACCAAAGCTTGTTTTCCTCCGGTGTCATATTTTTGCGCAGCTCCCGGGACAGTTCCCTTAATTTCGGGTTTGCTTCAAAATTTCTCGGCAA
>JAFQBH010000011.1 GCA_017399765.1 Oscillospiraceae bacterium
CCTTCGGTCAAACCGGTTTCTGTACATGTCGGTGCCACCGCTTTGTCGATGACCTCAGTGTGACCTTTCGCAGAAACAACATTCTGTTTTACAAGAATTGTGTTACATACGGAACAATGTTTTCCTTCGGTCAAACCGGTTTCTGTACATGTCGGTGCCACCGCTTTGTCGATGACCTCAGTGTGACCTTTCGCAGAAACAACATTCTGTTTTACAAGAATTGTGTTACATACGGAACAATGTTTTCCTTCTGTCAAGCCGGTTTCCGTACATGTAGGCGCAACCGCTTTGTCGATTACCTCGGTGTGGCCTTTAGCTTTGACTACGGTCTGTGCAACAAGAATTGTGTTGCACACGGAACAATGCTTACCTTCGGTAAGGCCCGTTTCCGTACAGGTTGCCTCAACCGCAGGGTCGATCACTTCTGTATGACCTTTTGCAGAAACAACATTCTGTTTTACAAGAATCGTGTTACATACAGAGCAATGCTTACCTTCGGTAAGACCGGTTTCGGTGCATGTAGGTGCAACTGCTTTGTCGATGACTTCGGTGTGGCCGGTTGCCGAAATTACCTCGCCATAATAAATTGTTCCACAAACGGAACAGACTTCATCGCCGGAATAACCCTGTGCTGTGCATGTCGGTGCAACGTAGTTTTCAAGAACAAGGCTGTGTCCAAGTGCAGAAGTATAGTTCGCGTTATAGCTGTAACTGCACCTTCTGCAGGTATAAGTTGTATAACCTTGAGCGGTACAGGTTGGCGAAGTTACTTTTGAACTGTAACTGTGACCAAGAGCCGAAGTATAGTTACTGTTATAGGAATATGTTCCGCATCTGCAATAATTTTTTGTATATCCCTGAGCTGTGCATGTTGGCGGAACTACCGATGCGTTCGTATAGGGGTGAGAAACATTTTTTGCAAGTCCCCTGCTGACCGCATAGCTGTTGGCTGTGGTCCCGCAATTAACATATAAAACAACGTTCGGACATTCGATAAAAGTCCAGTCCGTTGAACTTTTGTTTTCAATAGTGGTGACTGAAGAAGGAATTACAACTTTTTTGAGATTGGGGCTTCTGCTGAAAGCAAGCCATCCGATTTTCTGAACGCCTTCTTCCATAATTACGGTTTCCAGTTTATTGCAATAATCGAAAGCCTGCTGCTCAATGGTTTTTACGTTTCCCGGAATTGTGATGGTTTTAAGCGAATCGCAATCAAGGAAAGCGGAAGAACCTATTTTTGTAACGGTTTTGGGAATTTCTACTTCCGCAAGTCTTGCACTTCCATAAAAAAGACCGTTTGGAATTTCCTTTAGATTTGCCGGAAGAGTAATGTTTTCCATGGTATCGCAGTTTGCAAAAACGGATGATTCAAGAATAACATCCGGGTTTTTAAACATTGCACTGTAAAGGCTTACGCATGAGCGGAATGCCGAATCCCCTATTCTTGTGATATTGGGAGTAAATGTTACCGACCAAAGTGCCTCGCAATATGCAAAAGCATAAGGTTCGATTGTTTTAAGGCTGTCCGGAAAATATATATGCTGAAGGCGATAAGAATCATTGAATGCGCTTCTTGCGATGACTTCTGTTCCCGCAGGCACATAATAATAAGAACTGAGATCACCCATGGAATATGCAACAAGGGTCTTTCCGTCCTTTGTGAAAAGAACTCCGTCAACAGCTTTGTAATATTGGTTCCCCGACTCAACATAAAATTCAGACAGCCTGCGGCAGCCGCCGAAAACAGAAGATCCGAGGCCGGTAAGCGTTGCGGGAATTGTGAACTTGAACAAGCCGCAGTCCGAAAAAGCCGTATCGCCGATATATGTAAGTCCCTCCGGCAAAGTTACGTCTTCAAGATTTTTGTCGCCGAAAAACATACTGTTAGGAATACTGGTAAGACCTTTTCCTATTACCGCATTGAGAAGTCCGTAGCAATTTGAAAAAGCACTTGAACCGCAGCTTGTAACACTGTCCGGTATTACAATTTCTTTCAGCGCAACGCATTCGGAAAAAGCACAGAATTCAAGTGTTTTAAGATTGGAAGGCAATGTTACATATTCCAGGGCACGAAGGTTGTTGAAGCCATATTCCCGGATTGCGGTAAGGCTTTCCGGAAGAGTAAGCGAAGTGCAGTTTGTGCACCAATAAAAAGCGCGTTCGCCAACCTCGGTTATTCCTTCGGAAACAACAATGCTTTTGACGCTCTCACGGTATTGATACCAGGGTGCATAACTGTACCGATAGCTTGGAATCGCACCTTTACCTGCAACGGTAAGCGTTCCGGTATCCCCGTCAAGGACCCATTCCATTCCGTTCGAAAGTTTGCCCGAAGCGGTCACATTAAAGACATAAGGCACAACCGCCATAGGATATTTAGCTTTCCATTCCTCTGTAAGATATTCACTGTCAGAATGATGTTCGGTAAAGTTTGATTCGGTACAAAGGAACATTCTGTAATGTCCCATAAGGTCGCGGTCCCAGGTTGGGTCCATATTATAGTATTTACCGTCGAGATAAACTATATTCCAGGCGTGATCTTCTATTTCGACATAACCTGCGGTGCCTCTAACATATCGGCAGTCCACACCCAGTTCAAGCATCATTCGGTAATAAAGCGTTGCATAGCCCTGGCAAACCGCATTTTTTTGAACAACGGCAGCATAAGTCGAATGGCAAAGCTGATATTCGTCGTTATCTTCATTATCAAAATCATACTGAACGTTTTCAGTTATCCAATCATACGCACCTTTGACTTTTTCATAATTTGTCAGATCCCAAAGGTCAAGTTCCGCAAGAACAGAATCAACCACGGCATCAACTTCCGCTTCCTGTTCGGCTGTGGTAAGCCAGTTGAATGTATAGGTAATTTCGGTATATGTACCGTTTCCGTCCTCACCTTCTGTGGTCGTATAATCATATCCTATCTGATTATGGCGGATATAGTCGCCTTCGTTCGGAACACCCGTATGTTTCCATGCTTCTGTAAGAATTGCGGAGATTTCGGAACCTGTCGCGCTTCCGTTAAGGCGAAGGGTTATGGAAGGTTCCCTTGCGATCATCTGCGAACGGAGATAGAGGGCGGCTTCCTCGGTGGTGGTAACAGTAGTTAAAGGGGCGGAGTTTAATAAGTGCTTTCCGTTTTCCCAAACTTCAACGTACTCTATTTTTGCATTGCTGAAACCGTGGGTGTCCGTTCCCATATAAGGAAGCACAAAATCCTTGCCGGAAAGCCAATCGGAAGTTGTTTTCTTATCGGTTGTTCCAACGTAATAATTGTTCAGCGCGCCAATTTCCTTTCCGTCAACGAAAAGATAAATCATGTTCGAACCGTTTTCCGCAATGCGGTTTTCAAGCCGGTAAGTATGAGGCGCAGAGCCGTCGATTCCGTGATCCTCAAGGGCAATTCCGTAGTTATGGCTTCCGCTGGAAGTTTTTTCGCCCATTGCAATAAGCCATTTTGTTGCACTCTTGAAGATATAGCGTGCGTTATAGTTTGCGTTTATATTATCGGAAGTAAAAACCCTTGCACCTGTGGAACCGTTTTCGTTCATAAAAGTACCTTCGCTTTTCCATTCAACGGTCCAGGGTTTGTCGTGCATAAGCACAACCGGTTTTTCAAGGGAATATGCTGTTTTGCTGAAAACTCCGTCGGCGGTGGTACCGGAAAATTTTGTAAGTCCGTTTTCACCGCTTTCACAGACGAGGTTTGTTCCGTCAAATTCCCAGCGGTAATTTTTCGGTTCATGGACTGATTTTGCTTTTATCACAACATCGCTGGTAACGGATTCAATGCTTACTTTTCCGTCATTATATGTTGCTTCGGTAATATCTTTTCCGCCCATGGTTACGGAAACTTCAAGGATTCCCGCAATTTTCGCCGTAAGGTTTACGCTGAAAGAATCGCCGCTCCGAACGATTTTATCGTCGCCGTAATCGGCAGAAACGCTATCCAGTTCGAATGAAACAAGGTGTGTTTCAACTTCATAAGCGGTGTTCGCAAGAACAGTGCGTTTCACCGCTTCGGTCATAATATCCATTCCGAGTCTGTTGGGGTGAAGACTTCCGTCGCCGACAAACTCAACGGAACCGAGCACGGAATAAAGGTCGATAACTTTAACTCCATAGCGTTCGCATACGGTTTCGATGGAAGAGTTGAGTTTTTCCATAAGTTCCGTATCCGCCGCGCTCTGGTTTACACGTCTAAAATGGCTGAACATATAGATTTCCGCATCGGGATAACGTTTTGTCATTTTATCAAGCATTATAACCGTTGCTTCCATTGTGGTTTTCGGCTCTGCGTAACCGTCCTCAAGAATCAGCTCGTCATAGTTAATATCCTCTGCGGTGCCAAGGGTGGATTTTCCGTAACTGAAATCGTTGAATCCTTTTTGGATTATGATGATATCCGGCTCTTCCCCGGAGTTTTCGCCGGTGTTGTCATGGAGCTGAACGCAACGGTCAACATATGCGCCAACCGTTCCTGCTCTTTCAAGAAGAATCGCACCACCGCTCCAGGAGTTGTTGACGAGAAGCCTGAGCCCAAGGTCATCTGCAAACTGCATCCACCATGTATCGTTAAGAGCAACATCTTTTACTGTGTTGTTCGGATAATATTTTGCGTTATTGCGGATAGTGGAGTTTGTTGTATCCGCCGCGGCGCCGTTAGAAGTTCCCGCATAGGTGGAAATACTTGCGCCAAGGATTGAAAGTTTTTTTCCTATAAGTTCTTCCGATGTTTCAATTTCCTGTTCTTCTATGTCTGAACTTTCTAAATCAATTGGTACTTCAATCTCAGTTTCAGATAATAGCTCTTCTTCCCCGGAACTAAACAATAATTCCTCATCATGTTCAGAATATTCTTCTAAAATTTCAGTTTCCTCTATCGTTTCTTCCGTTTCTTCAAGTAAAAACGCAAAAGCCCCAATCGGAAAATATGAGACCGTCATCAGAATGGCAAGAAGAAAACTTATTATTTTTTTTAAAAAAAGTTTCATAAAATCACCCATCAGCATATTTATAATTTAATACGATATACAAAATACTCCATTTAAATATTTTATAGCCAACTTTTGCACAAGTCAATAAAATTTATTTAAATATAAGTATATTTATATATAAAACAAAGAACTCCCGCTTTTCAGCGGGAGTTCTTTTTAATTAAATATCAGAGAGCAATTCTTTCATCCAATTGCAAAGTTTTTCGCTCGCTTCGTTTGCAACTCTGACAACTTCTTCGTGACTGTGTTTAACAGTTGCAATTCCCGTTGCCATGTTGGTAATGCATGAAATTCCGAAAACTTTCATTCCCATATAATTTCCTGCTATTGTTTCCGGAACAGTGCTCATTCCTACCGCATCTGCGCCAAGAACGGCAAAAGCTCTTATTTCCGCGGCAGATTCATAGCAAGGACCGTTGAAAAGCGCATAAACTCCGTGTTTATAATCGATTCCAAGCTTTTCTGCTGCTTTTTCTGCCTTTTTGACCAATTCAGATGAATATGGTTCGGACATATCCGGAAAACGCGGTCCGAAACGATCGTCATTGTCACCTATAAGCGGATTTATTTTAAGGAAATTTATGTAGTTATCAATAATCATTATATCGCCGGGTTTAAAATCCCTGTTAACACCGCCGGCTGCATTTGTCACAATAAGATTTTTAACGCCAAGAAGTTTCATTACATAAAGCGGGTAGCAAAGTTCTCTTGCTGAAAAACCTTCATAATAATGGAATCTTCCCTGCATTGCCGCAATAAACTTACCACCGATTTTTCCAACAACAAAATTCCCCGCATGGCCTGCTACGGTTGATTGGGGGAAATCGGGAATATCCGCATAAGGTATAACCGTCTTTTCTTCCATAAAATCAACAAGGCCGCCAAGACCGCTTCCAAGAATTATTGCAGTTTCCGGAAAATCAGAAATTCTGCTGTTTATGTAATCTGCGGATTTTTTAACTCTTTCGTAAAACATAAATTCATCCCCCTTTTTTTATATAATATGAAAAAATCGATATTTCGTCAAGGAAATTTATTTTATAAATATTTATTTCTGTAAATTTTTGGAAAATCTATTGACAGTTTGGAAAAATATGGTATTATTTACTTATGGATATCCAGTTTATTACATTTAAGTAAAATAATGGAATTTATTCCGCGCATAAATTCCATAAGAGATATAAACTAAATTTGTGCGGAGAACAGGCGGAAATTATGGAAAATAAAATAAGAATTTTAATATCTGATGATGACAATGAATTTTGTACTTCTTGCGAAAATGTTTTTTCTTCCTTCGGATTCGAAGTTTTCAGCGTTTCCAAAAACGGAACAATTCTTTTCGACAATGTTATACTTAAAAAACCTGATGTTGTTCTTTCTAATGCCTTTATGCCCCAATTGGATCTTGCAAGTGTAATCTCTTCATCAAAAGCAAAATTGGGAACGGAATGTCCTGTTTTTCTTGCTTTGGTTCCTTCTGAAAGCGAAATTCTTGAAAAAGAATTGCTTTCCTGCGGTGCCGCATATTGTTTTATAAAACCTTTGGATTGTTCTGTGCTTGCCGAAAGAATACGCAGCATTTGCCTTGGATCAGGCCGCTTTGATTCTTCTTCCGATAAAACCAAACAAAACATAGAAATTATCATAACCGATATAATACACCAAATCGGGGTTCCGGCTCATATAAAAGGTTATCATTATCTGCGCGAAGCAATCACCATGGCTGTAAATGATATCGAGATTATGAATTCGGTAACTAAATGTCTTTACCCTTCTGTTGCCAAAAAACACGGAACCACATCTTCTCGCGTCGAGCGAGCTATTCGTCATGCGATAGAAGTTGCATGGGATCGCGGCGACGTTGACGTGCTCAATTCCTATTTCGGTTACACCATCCACAGCGGAAAAGGCAAACCCACCAACAGCGAATTCATCGCGCTTATCGCTGACAAATTAAGGGTAAATATGAAAACGGCGTAATACCGATCATAAATAAGCCAAGACCGGAACAAACTTTGTTTTGTTCCGATCTTGGCTTATTGTAATGTTATTAAACTTTACATCAATCAAGTGGCTTATTTATACGGATTATTGTATGATACAAAAGCATTTTGCAAGAATTTGCTCCCCGAGTATTGCTTTAATATACTTGGAATGCTATACTGAAAAAAAGCAAACAAACGCCAGACCGGAAAGGTAAACACCAATGCTAAACTATATCTCCCTCAATAACAAGTCACGCAATTCCGGAATAGATTTATTGCGCGTCATACTGTCTTTTAACGTTATTATTATACATTTGCTGTTTTACGGCGGACCGCAAACACATATGGATCCTTCCAATCCGGCATTTTATATTTTGTGGCTTTTGGGCCTTGCCATAATATGCACTGTGAATTGTTTTGCCCTTATTTCAGGATATCTCGCTTATGGCAGTAACGTAAAATATTCAAATATTATTCGTTTATATCTCATCGTTCTATATTACAGTATCGCAATAACTTTGTTTATCGCAATATTTTTTCCCGAAGAAACCTATTCGGATAGCTGGAGCCGGGCTTTTTTTCCCATAAGCACAAATACTTTCTGGTATTTTACCGCATATTTCGGTCTGTTTGCATTTTCTCCTTTACTTGTTTACGGGATGAAGATTATTCAGAAGCCATATGCCGATGCGTTGCTGATATTTATATTTCTCGCTTTTTCTGTACTTCCCACAGTTTCCGCGATTGATCCTTTTTTGATAAACAAAGGATACAGCATGCTTTGGATCACTGCAATGTTTATAACGGGAATGTATTTAAAAAAATATGACATAGCCAAAAAAATCAAGAAAACAAACCTCGTTTCACTTTACGTCGGTTCCATCGCCATTACATGCGTCGGTATGTTTTTATCTCTTGGCAATCCGAATTTTGCCGGAGCACGGCTTATGGAATATAATTCACCGACTACTGTAATTGCAGCAATTTCGGTTGTACTTCTATTTTCTTCCATACAATGCCGCCCGGTTATACAAAAAATAGCTGCTTATTGCTCACCAATCGTGTTCAGCGTATATCTTATTCATGAGCACCCTTTTATAAGAAATCTTTTCATATATGATTGTCTTCTTCCGATTCTCGACCGTTCTCCGATTTTACAGTTGGTTGCCGTATTCGGAAGCGCAGTGCTCATCTGGTTGACTTGCTTTTGTCTTGACCATATCCGTCAGACGGTTTTCAAATTTTGCGGCATCGAAAAACTGATTGGAAGAATTTCGGACAGAGTACATTCCCTCGCATCGTGATACAGCCGAACTGCATTTTATTTTGTTTTAAAACAGCTTATTAAATATTACAATAAAAACAAAAATCACAGGACTGACATTTTATGTCAGTCCTGTGATTTTTATGTAATGTTATTTAGCTTTACATCAATAAAACACTTTGTTTATGCGGTTTAGCCGCCAAAAAAAAGATGTTCGATAAGAATTTTTGTTCCGAGAAAAACAAGCACAATTCCGCCGAAAAGTTCCGCTTTCGACTTATATTTTGCTCCGAAAACGCTTCCGATTTTGATTCCTGCGGCAGAAAAAAGGAAGGTTGTAACACCTATCAAAGCAACCGCAAAAAGAATATCCACTTTAAGAAATGCAAATGTTATTCCTACCGCAAGAGCATCAATGCTCGTCGCAACCGCGAGCACGAGCATTGCCTTGAAACCAAAGGAAGAATCCTGGTTGTTCTCCTCTTCCCTGGATTCTTTCACCATGTTGAATCCGATTATTCCGAGAAGGATAAAAGCCACCCAATGGTCAATGCTCGTAATATATTGCTCAAAAGTTGAACCAAGCAAAAAACCGATAAGCGGCATCAGCGCCTGAAAGCCACCGAACCAGATTCCTGCCGAAATCATATGTTTCGGTCTTATTTTTCCTACTGAAAGCCCTTTGCAGATGGATACCGCAAAAGCATCCATAGAAAGGCTTATACCTATTAAAACAAGTTCGATTACCGACAAAACCAATTCCCCCTGTTTATAAATAAAGACTTATCCGCAAAACGCGGATAAGTCTCATCATTTAAAGCAATGCCAGGATTTTTTATAATCCAGTCTGTTGACATAGCTGCGCATATGCGCCGACTACTCCCTTATTCAAGCGGTAATTATAGCAAATTTCCAATTAAAAGTCAATTCGTGCTCAAATTTCCTTTCCGGTTTCAGAATCATATATATTCTCGTAAACCGCATAATAGAACGGCGGAATTCTTCTGTCAAGATGGAAACATCCAAAAAACCATTTGTTGAATTTGCATTTTACTGAAACTTCATTAAGAAAAGCATGAAGATTATTGAAACAATTGCTTTCCATTTCAAGAAAACCGCGCATTTTAAATCCAGTGTCATAAGTAACAATATAATCAACCGCATTTTCTGCTTTTTCAAGGTTTTCGCGAGCGTGCTCACATTCCTGCTCATTCGGAAGTCTTACAAAATCCGGACATTCGCGAAAATCCATAACGTCAAGCTCCTCGTCATCTCCTCCGCCGAATGCAAAGATTTTTTTACCCTCGATCTCAAAAATCTCTCCGCGCATAAGCTGATAGATATTTTCTGAAATTTTTCTTGCTTTTCCGCCGCAAAAATCGACTTTCGGAAATTTTTCGAGCATCTCAAAATTTTCGTGAGCACCTTCTACAAAAAGGATCTGATATTTTCTTTTTGAAAGCCATTTTATATTGCTCAACTCTTCTTTAGATTCATTCCAGACAAAGCCAAAATCTCCGCAAACAATGATTGTATCGCCTTTTTTGATTTTCTTTGCAGAATTTGTTTTGAATCTTGAAATTTCTCCATGTGTATCGCCGGTAAAATAAATCATTTTTTCCTCCGGAATCAATATAATCAAACCGGTCAAAAATTAACAAAAGATTAATTTTATACCAAACCGGAATAAATTAAAAAATAACCTATTCCATTATACACCATTTTTTGCTATAATATCAATATAGTATATAAAAAAACAATTTTCATCAGGATTTTGAATTTTTATATGGTCTCGGAGGAAATTATGAAAAAAGCATTATCTATCGTTCTTGCCGTAATAATGGCGCTTTCCTGCTGTGTATCCGCTTTTGCAGCAACAAAATACCAGCCTTCTTTTGAAATAAATTGCGAATCTGTTTATCTTGCGGACGAAAACGGAAATGTTCTTTTTGAACAGAATCCCGAACAGCGTATGTATCCCGCAGAGCTTGTTCAGATTATGACTGCCATTGTTGTTATCGATAACATCGATGCCGTTGGCGGATGGGAAGCCGAAGCTGCCTATGAAATGAGCACCCAGAACTTTCTTTATGAAAACCGTCACGGAATCATTTCAACCGGTATGCTCGCCGGCAACGTTTTTACCGCTGATGAACTTTTCCATGCAATGGTAATTGCTTCCGGTTATGATGCAGCCATGACCCTTGCAAAACTCATCGCAGGAAGCCAGGACGCTTTCGTCGAACTTATGAACCAGAAAGCTGCTGAAATAGGCGCAAGGGATACAAATTTCACAAACTGCCATGGTCTTCATGATACCGCAAACTATACAACCGCCTATGATATGTATCTTATTTCCAAATATGCAATGAGCCTTGATAAATTCAAGGAAACCGTTGCAAAAAAAGCTTATACATGCGAAGAAACAGATACACATAAAAAGCTTATCTGGAATACCGATAACGGTCTTGTTGCAAGCGGAAACATCCACTATTATTCCCCCGTTACCGGAATAAAATCCGGTTACAGCGCCGAAATCGGAAGAAACGTCGCTTCCTATGCGGAATATGAAGGTTTTGCATATTACCAGGTAAATATGGGCGCTCCTTTTGAACTTGACGAAGGTTACAACCTTGCTCTTTATGATGCAAAGCAGCTTTACAACTGGGCATTCACCGAGTTTGAGGTCAAAACCATTGTTGAATCCGGCTCCCAGGTCGGCGAAGTTCCGCTTGAACTTGCATGGCAGAAAGACCACCTTAAACTTATGATCGGCGAAACCTATCGTGCTCTTCTCCCTATTGATATTGACATTTCTTCCATCGTTTATGAATCCGATCTTCCCGAATCCGTAGAAGCTCCTATTGAAAAAGGCGAAAAAATCGGTACACTTAACCTTGTTCATTCCGGTGAAATTATCGGATCCGTCCCTTTGGTTTCGATGGAAGACGTTGAACAAAGCGAACTTTTAAGCGGCCTTAAAAATTTCTCCGATATGACCCGTTCTTTCTGGTTTAAATTTATTGTGATCGTTCTCTTTGTTCTTGTTGCTCTTTACATTGCTCTTATGATTATAAGAAATTATAATAAGAGAAAATACGGCAACTTCAAAAAGAGAAAACGTCTTTAATATTTTTAAAAATATTTTAAAAAAACTCTTGACATTATAAATCATATTGTATATAATATTAACGCTGTCCAAAGACAGCAGGTGCGTTTCTGCGCTTAAACGGTCAAAATGGCCGGCCTGCCGAGGATGAGTGTTTTAATGTGATTTATTACGCTCCTTCCACGGCTCGCGGAGGGAGCGTTTTTGTTTATACAAATTCAGCTCCCATCACAAAGCAGGAGGTGAATTTTTAAAATGGCCAGTGAAAAAATCTTGCAAGCGAAAAAAGAAGCTGTTGCAGAGCTCGTTGAAAAGCTTAAAGTTGCAAAATCCGGTGTTCTCGTAGACTACGTCGGTATCAACGTTGCTGACGATACCAAACTTCGTCGCGAACTCCGCGAAGCAGGTGTTGAATACACCGTAATCAAAAACTCCATTCTTCGTTTCGCAGCTAAGGAAGCAGGTTACGGCGAACTCGACGCTTTCCTTTCCGGAAGCACCGCTCTCGCTCTTTCCAACGACGATCCTGTCGCTCCCGCAAAAATCCTTGGCAAATTTGCAGAAGGTTCCAACGGTAAATTCTCTCTTAAAGCAGGTTTTGTTGAAGGTGAAGTTCTTGACGAAGCAAAAGTTATCGAACTTTCCAAAACTCCCAGCAAAGAAGAGATTCTTACCATGCTCGTTATCGCTCTTTCCAGCCCCATCAAAGGCATTGCTGTTGCGCTTGACAAATATGTCGAGAAAGAAAACGGCGGAAATGACGGCGAGCCCGAAGGCGACGGCGAAGCAGCATAATTGCGCAGCCTGATCGCAACACTATTTTAATTAAAGAATTACATCAAAATTATCTACAGGAGGTAAACTACAATGGCTTCTGAAAAAATCCAGAACATTCTCGAAGAGATCAAAGCTCTTACTCTTCTCGAAGCAAACGAACTCAAAAACGCAATCTGCGAGGAATTCGGCGTTTCCGCTGATGCTCCCGTAATGGTAGCTGGCGCTGCAGCTGGTGCTGCTCCTGCTGCTGCAACCAAAGACAGCTGGGACGTTGTTCTCACTGGTGCTGGCGAAACCAAAATGGCTGTTATCAAAGCAGTTAAAGAAATCACCGGTCTTGGCCTTAAAGAATCCAAAGAAATCGTTGACGGCTGCCCCAAAGCAGTTAAAGAAGGCGTTTCTGAATCTGAAGCTGAAGAAATCAAAAAGAAACTCGAAGAAGCAGGCGCTTCTGTTGAAGTTAAATAATTTCCGCTTTATCGGATTGCAAAAAAGCTCTTCCCTTTTCGGGAAGAGCTTTTCTTTTTTTATTTATGCCTGATTGCTCCGAAATAAATCGGCGCAAAAATCCCCAATATCGCGCCAAATGAAAAACCTGTGATCATAAAATAGCCAAGGTTTCCGCTGAAAAAAATTCTCACCAAAATTGAAGCAACCGGCAAAGCGACCATTACAATCATAAGGCTTATTCTTGCATTTTTTATTATATAAGGCCAGTTTCTGTTGTTGTAATAAACTCCCGGAGTATGAAGACGGAAAAATCCGTCCGTATAATAATCAACTTTGTTATCATCAAAATATTTCGGCAGACGTTCTTTTACAAAAAACATAAAATATGCTCCGAAAATTGCCGTAAGAATTTCTATTACAATAAGGCTCTGGTAATATTGTGCTCCGTTATTTTTATAGAAATAATATGTTGCAGCCGCACCGACCAAAAGACATATTATATAGATTTTAAACCGTTTTCTTTTTGAAATATCCGGTTCTTTGTTAAGCTCGATAGCTTTTTCAACAAGTTCATCCACCTGCGAAGCATCAACCTTTTTGCCCTCAATTTTTCCGCAATTAAGAAGTTCCGCCGCGGTTACGCCAAGGGCATCGGCAAGAGGATTGAGCATCGTGATATCCGGAAGGCTCTGTCCCCTTTCCCATTTACTGACGGCTTTATCTGAAACAAAAAGGCGCTCCGCAAGTTCCTTCTGGGTCATTCCGCGCTCTTTACGAAGTTTAGAAACAAACTCGCCGAATTTTTCCTTATCGAGTTCAAATGTCATAAAAACACCTCCCGGGGAAATTATAACCCCGGGAGGCTTTTCTTTTCAATATTTTTCCGGTGGAACAAAGGTAAACCGTCGGTAGAATCAATCTTCACTCGTCCGGATTTTGCAGATTTCCATCCAGTAATGTTCTTCTTCGCCGAGAAGAACGCTTGTGATTCCGCTTTGAAGGTCAAATCCAAAATTGTTATAAACGATTTCAATTTCATCGGCATTTGAAACGGAGGCAGTCTGTTTCGTAATGTTAAGCTTTGTTCCGAGTTTTGTCACCATGTCAAAACCTTCCATATCTTCTTCGTGCCTTTTTCCGAAATAATCATAACTTGCTTCCCGAAGGGTTTTTGTTCCGATTTCAACCGTTTTACCGGCGGGAACCGTTACCTCAAAAGTAACGTACAGAACACGGCTTACGTAACCCGTTTCGACTATTACATCATCAAGCCTTCCTCTGCCATATCTTTCCGCAGGATCTTCCGAAAGCTGACCGTGGGCATACATAAATTCCGCAACGTAACCAAGATATTCTTCGTTCGAAATCAAACTGCGAACAGTCGGTTCATCATCAAAATAGTTGGATTCATAATCTCCGGAAGAAATTATTTCATAAATCACTCCACCGAGGGTGCTTTCATATTCTTCTGAAAGAATACTGAAAGAATCCGTTTCTTCCCTTTTATCCCAGGAACCTTTCGATTCTCCCGCAACGGTTTTTACTTTGATATTATCGATATCCTCGCCCATAACGATTACATAAATCGGGTGATTTTTAAAATCCGGATTAAAACTTTTCGGAATGTAGGAACCGGCTTTTGCCCAGCCTTCCTCCGAATTCCAGCTCATGGAGTTGAAACCATAAAAATACACGCTGCTTTTTTCGGTATCATAATCAAAAGTGACTATCATATCCGGATTATCGATTTCATTAAATTCCTCCATCGGTACGTTATATTCAATTTCAAAGGAATAAACTTTTACCGGCTGATCCATTTTTGGATTTTCGGCAAAGGCATTTTCAAGATATTCTCCGCTTTCCAAAAGAGTTTTATACTCATACCAAGATTCAAGACTGCTTAAATTAAGACTTTCACTTCCGTTTTCATCGCCCCAGGCAGGAGAAAATCCTCCGCTGTAAGGGCCGATTTTAAGTTCGGTTTCAACTTCTTTTCCGTCAACGGTAATCTGCGGGATTCTTGAAAGGGCGGTGCTTATATTTCCCGCAAAAGGATAAACCGCGGTAAAAGTTTTGTCTTCATCGGTCATATTGGTCACGGTATAATTATCGGTGATTACCGCATCGTTTTTCCATGCATCATAATAAACCGTTTCGCCGTTTCCGTCCTCATAGCTTTCGTTATAAGTGTAATAGGGCGTAAAATCAAAATTTATACTGCGTTCAAAAGAAAGTCCGTCGGTGTTTTCCAACGCGGTAAGCGGAAATGCAGGACCTGCATAACTCATATAATTTTCTCCCGGTTCACGGTTAGTTCCGCCTCCTGCGGAAGCACCAAGACCTCCGTTATTAACAATACCCACAGCTATTGCAATTACAAAACAGGCGGCAGCTCCGCCTGCCCAGCGCCAAAAATGTTTTTTTCCAAAACGAATTTTTTCTGTCTTTGCTTCATCGATATATTTATCTTCAATTTCCGTTAATGCTTCAAAAATTTTTTCGCTTTTCATAAGGCAATTCCCTCCTTTTCAAGAAATTCCTTAAGATTTTTCCGAAGGCGGAACATTTTAGATGAAAGTTTTTTCGGTGGAATTTTCGATTTTTCCGAAAGTTCCGCAACGGAATCGCCGAACCAATATCTCCGAAGGAAAAGGATTCTCTCCTCTTTTTGAAGAGTTTCCAGCCAGCGGTTTATTGCAGCGGTTACTTCTTTGTTTTCGCTTTCTGCTTCAACGTTTTCGAGAGAAGGAACACATTCCTCAAGTTCCGAAAGCATTGTTTCAATTCCGCTTCGCTTTTGCGCCCTGTTTTTTCTCCAGCGGCTTATTGAAAGATTTCGGGTAATTTTTCCAAGCCAGGCACCGAGAAAATCCGGTTTTTCCGGCGGAATTTTGTTCCAGGCTTTTCCGTAAGTATCGTTCACCGTTTCTTCGCTGTCTTCACGGTTCGAAAGAACATTCATTGCTATTGAAAAAAGCATTTTTCCGAATTTGCGTTCGGTTTCCGCAACAGCAAGTTCGTTTCTTGCGTTATAAAGTTCGATTATTTTTGCGTCCTCCAACAAAAATTCCTCCTTTCGGTTTTGATTTTTTAATGAGGGCCTTCATCCATAAAGACGCAGGTTTTTATCGGATATTCTCAAAATTTTAAAAAAAGGCGCAGAATTTCTGCGCCTTTTTATGTCAGTTTATCAATGTTATCAAACGGACGGTAAAAACTCTTTTTTCCGTAAGTTTCAATTGTATTTTGAATCTGTTTGTTTATGAACTCAACTTCCTCGCGGAGTTCATTCGCAGACATTCTTAAAACACCGGTTCTCAAAGCGGCAACCTGGATAAGGTTATCGGAAGTTGCAACCTTTACGTTATAGTTTTTTCCGATATCCTGAACAAGTTTTTCGATATACATATCGCCGGTTTCGTTTTCCTTTGTATAAGCGACGTGGATTTCGTGATAATCGAATTTTTCGCCGTAGTTTCCTTTAACTTTATATCCATCGAAAACCAAAACCAGTTCACATTTTGTATATCCGCGATAGTTCGCAAGGATATCCATAAGAATATGTCGGGCGGCATCGAGATTTTCGGAAGCGAGTTTTTTAAGGCCTTCCCAGGCAAAGATTATGTTATAACCGTCAACGATAAGGTAATCTTTTTTCTTTGGTGCGGCTGCTTTATATTCTTTCGGGCGGTCCATAACCGCTTCGGAATATTGCTTTCTGCGAATCGGACCGAATTCCCTTTCCATTATCGCTTCCAGTTCTTTTTCATCAATGCTGAAATTCCTGCGGAAAACTTTTACGTTCGGAATAAGCGGAATTCCGTTTTCAATGCTGAAATCGATTCCGCTGGAAACATGCATGTGTTTTTCAACTTCGTTCCATTTTACGTTTATTCCTGCGCCATGGGAACAGAAAACAGAATCCGGACTGTTGAGAACATCTGCTTCCGGGTCATATCCGAATTCAGCAATAACCTCTTCGGTGTTATGGCAAGGGGCGTAGCCATCGGAAAAACAGACCAGTTTTCCTCTTCCGTGGGTATAAGAAAGGACATCTTTAAGATAGGAGCGCATTGTTGAAACCGGCGCTCTTCCGGAAATTTCGACCATATCGCCTTTTGTTTCCGGAGAACCGAAAGTTCCGTTCATCTCTCTGATATCGTTTATGGCGCGTCCTATCTGCTCCGATGGTACTTCAAGACGGAAAGCATAATAAGGTTCAAGAAGAACGTTTTTCGCTTTCATAAGTCCCTGGCGTACTGCGCGGTAAGTTGCCTGACGGAAATCACCGCCTTCGGTGTGTTTTATATGTGCGCGCCCCGCAACAAGGGTTATTTTAACGTCTGTAAGAGGCGAACCGGTGAGCACACCTAGATGTGTTTTTTCCGCAAGGTGTGTCAGAACAAGCCTTTGCCAGTTGCGGTCAAGGGTATCTTCGCTGCAGCGGGTTTCGAGCAGAATTCCGCTTCCGGGTTCTCCGGGTTCTATTACAAGATGAACTTCCGCATAATGGCGGAGAGGTTCAAAATGACCTACTCCCTCCACCGGTTCGGCAATTGTTTCACGATAGATGATTTTTCCTTCATCAAGACCGATTTCCGTTCCGAAACGTTCAGAAACCATGCTTTTGAGGATCTCTTCCTGAACTTCACCCATAAGGCTTGCATAAATTCCGCCGAGCTGTTCGTTCCATTCAATATGGAGCTGGGGGTCTTCGTCCTCAAGCTGCTTAAGCTTCGGCAAAAACTGCGCCGGAGAAATTCCTTCAGGAAGTTTTATACGGTAAGTCAGAACAGGCTCCAGAATCGGTTCAAATCCGGCTTCTTCGAAGCCAAGTCCCTGGCCGGGAAAGGTTTTTGAAAGCCCAAGGACCGCAACAACGCTTCCCTGCTTTGCCTCATCAACCGGTTCAAACTTCGCACCGGAATATATTCGGAGTATATTTGCTTTTTCCTCAACCGGTTCGGAAGAATCTTTCGGCTTATATGAAACGACCGAACGAACTTTGAAACTTCCGCCGGTGATCTTCATAAAAGTCATTCGGTTCCCCTGAACATCCCTTGAAATTTTGAAAACCTTTGCGCCGAAATCCTCTTTTTGTTCCGGTTCATCAGCAAATTCTTCAAAGCCTTCAATAAATTCCGAAACGCCGGAAAGGCGCAAGGCCGAGCCGAAAAAGCAAGGGAAAACTTTCCGTTCTTTTATGAGCACGGAAATTTCTTCGGTGCTCAAGTTTCCGTTTTCCATATATTTTTCCATGCTCAACTCATCCGCAAGAGCTATGTTTTCATAAAATTCATCGTCTTTTTCGGAAAAATCAACACAGCTCCCCGAAAGATTTTCACGAAGATTCTTCATTATCACAGATTTATCCGTATCTTCAAGGTCCATTTTATTTATGAAAACAAAAACCGGAACATTATAGCGTGAAAGAAGTTTCCATAAAGTTTCGGTATGGACCTGAACGCCGTCTCTTGCGCTTATTACAAGAACAGCATAATCCATAACCTGCATGGTGCGTTCGGTTTCGGAAGAAAAATCGACGTGACCGGGGGTATCGAGAAGGGTTATTTCCATTTTTTCGGTTTTAATAACCGCCTGTTTTGAAAAAATGGTAATTCCGCGCTCGCGTTCAATTTCGTTGTTATCGAGAAAAGCGTTTTTGTTATCAACTCTTCCGAGCTTTTTTATTTTTCCTGTGGAATATAAAAGCGCTTCGGAAAGTGTTGTTTTTCCTGCGTCAACATGAGCAAGAATTCCGACAACCAGTTTTTTCATAACGATCCCCCTTTCCGGATAAATTTTTTTATATTATAACATATTATAAGCAATTCTTAAAGCAAAAAAAACTCCCGCAATGCGGGAGTTTTTATCAGAGCATTTTATCAAGTTCAGAAAAATCGAATTCTTCTTTTAGCGCATCTTTTTCATATCTTATAAGTTCTCCCGTTGAAACATTTATTTCCGCGGCGTCATTTCCGAATGTGACATTAAGTTTTTCGCCATATAAAGATCCGCTGTAAACGGCGTCTTTATCGTGTTTTACCACAATCGCAATTTTAAGGACTTTATCGGTTTTTGCAACGATTTTCATTGCATCGTGGGGTTCGTTTCTCTTGATATTTTCCGGATTAAAGATTACATCATATTCCTTTTCATCACAGCCGATCACAAATTTTTCGTCGGTTTCAAGAACAACCGTTGCGTTTCCGCTTTGTAAAACCATATTCATTCTCCTTTCAATCAGCCGTATCCCCAGGTTTTAAGTTCCCAAAATCCGCCTTTGTTGCGAACCAAAATCCAGTTCCATTTTGTATATGTTTTTCCGGGTTCAAGGCTTCCGTTTTCTCCGAAAACATAAAATTCTGAAAGCAGGACTATCGCTTCATCTGCGTCATATTGCTCCGCCCAACCGTTCATTCTTTCATTTGAATATTCTTCGTCATATTCAATTTCAAGAAGAACACAGCCTTCGAAAAAAGCAAACTGACGATAGACAAGGCTCATCGCTTTTTCGATATCTCTTTCGGAATAAATTTTTGAATCATCGATGATTTTTTTCGCTGTGAAAGGAATTCCGCAGCCGGAAAGACTTATGACCAAAACCGCCGCCAATAAAATCGCAAGAACCTTTTTCATGGAAAACACACCTCTTTTTTTCGGTTTATGCTTTCATTATAACGCAAGGATTTTTGTTTTCCATAGGTTTAATAAAATCTTAAAAAAGGTTTAAGAATCCGCTTCATAAACCGCAACGCTTCCCCGGTGCTCTTCACAATATATGCGGAATTTTACCTTTCCCTTTGCGGAAAAATTATAAGTTCCGGTTTCTGCGTTTTCGATTTCAGTTATAATTTCGCCGTTTTGATCTTTTGCAATTATATCAACTCTTCCCTCTTCGGTAACAATTTCAATAACCATTTTCTGCTCTTCTTTTCCGATATTAAGAACATGGCCTTTTGTTCCGTCAAGAAAATCGTGCTTCTGGCTCCAGCTTGTTCCTGTTCCGCTTTCAATGGACATAAAAGCTCTGTAACTATCCGGTTCACAGCCGGAAAAAACGAGACACATTATGACTGAAACCGCAAAAATTATAAGTTTTTTCATAATTTCACCTCAGTTCGCTGTTTTCGATTTGGGCGAGGAGTTTTTTATAAAAACCTATCTGGTAATCCAGTTTTTCGAGCCACATTTCTTTTCCCGTTTTTGTTGCAAAATCAAGATTTTTATAGCTTTCAAGACGTTCTATAACTTTATTCACATGTTCGTTTTTTTCGGGAAGGCTCATTTCGTCATACTTCACCCATTTCAGGTTTTCAAAAATCCGGTAAGCGTCAAAGCGGTCTATATTATCCGCATCGCCGACGGAAAGAGCAAAAGCTGTTCTTTCCCCGGGAAAATCCGCTTCATCGTCAACGTGGATCGCAATTCCGTAGCAGATATCTTCGATAACTTTCGGTTCCATTCCGATTTCTTCAAGAAAAGGACGGGCAATTTTGGCGGAATATCTGCCGTGGTTTCTGGCCTCTTCTCTGCTTTCAAATTCATTTATATAAGAAATATCATGAAGAAGGCAGGCAATTACCATTGCGTCAGAATCCATGCCCTCTTTTTCCGCGATTATTTTTCCTATGTTCGCGACTCTTACGGAATGTTCAAAACGGTAATCCTTTTCCGATTTTTTATCGGCAAAATATTCGCTTTCATCAAATTTCTTTTTCAAAAATTCCATTGCAAGCTCAACACAGTTTTCCGCTCTCATTTTTTCTCCTTTTTTCCGTTAACAACGGTTTTTACCATCTGAAAAATTCCAACCGCTACCATAAGCGTCGGAATTATTGCCAAAAATCCCATTGAACCGAAGGTTTTCCAGGGAAAAACGCTTCCGCCCATCATATATAAGCAAAGTTCGCCCACAGCAAATATAAGAAATCCTGCTGTAAAGTCAAACACATTTACATTTAGTTTTATTTTTCCGTTTATCCAAAGCCAGCAAAATATCATAAAAAGCGGAATAAAAGTGAACATAAAACCTATGGTCAGATAGGTTACGGAGGATGTTCCGCCTTTTATAATCGCATTTTCCGGATTTTCCGGTTCATAAAGAACCGTTCTTATGCTGTCGATTTCCGGAATAACACCGGAACCATAATCCGTTTCAACAAAATATTCCGCACCGCCGGAATAGAAAACATACTTAAGACGATAGGTCGTTTCACCGTCATCATCTATATCATAAATGCTGTAATCCCGGAAATACCCCGGCGCTTCGAACCAGTCCTTAGTCTTTATTGCCAAAGAAACGCTGTTTTTTATTCCGAGGAAAAGCAAAACGATTCCTGAAAGCAAAGCAGCGGAAAAGAGAAGAACTATTACGATTTTTTTAGGATTTATTTTCAAGAAGCTTCGCCCCCTTTTCGTTTTATTATATCACTATTTTTCCGATAAAAAAAGACCGCCTTCCGGCGGTCTTTCGTTCGGTTTAAAATTATGCTTTTCCGTTGCAGCCGAGAACGTCAACGATTTTATGGCGAACCATTTCTTTGATGTTTTCTCTTGCGGGTTTAAGATACTGTCTGGGGTCAAAGTGATCCGGATGCTCAACGAGATGCTGACGGATAGAACCGGTGCAAACAAGGCGAAGGTCGGAGTCGATGTTGATTTTGCAGACTGCCATTTTTGCCGCTTCACGGAGAAGTTCTTCCGGAATACCGATTGCATCGGGCATCTGGCCGCCGAATTCGTTAACGATTTTTACCCATTCCTGCGGAACGGAAGAAGAACCATGGAGAACGATCGGGAAACCGGGAAGTCTTTCTTCAACTTCTTTAAGAATATCGAAACGAAGTTCCGGTTTGTGGCCGGGTTTGAATTTATAAGCACCGTGGGAAGTTCCGATTGCGATCGCAAGGGAATCAACACCGGTTCTTTCAACAAATTCCTGAACCTGTTCGGGTCTGGTATAGGAGGAATCTTCGGCGGAAACGTTTACGTCGTCTTCGATACCTGCAAGAGTTCCGAGTTCGCCTTCAACGCAAACGCCATGAGCGTGAGCATATTCAACAACCTGTCTGGTAAGAGCAATGTTATCCTCAAAGTCATATTTGGAACCGTCGATCATAACGGAAGTAAAACCGCTGTCGATGCAGCTTCTGCAAACTTCGAAATCTGCGCCGTGGTCAAGATGAAGAGCGATCGGAAGACCGGTGTCATAAACTGCGGCTTCAACAAGTTTTGTAAGATAGATGGGTTTTGCGTAATTTCTTGCGCCGGCAGAAACCTGAAGAATAAGCGGTGCGTTTTCTTCGGCAGCTGCTTCGGTGATACCCTGGATAATTTCCATGTTATTTACGTTGAAAGCGCCGATTGCATAGCCGCCTTCATAAGCTTTTGCGAACATTTCTTTTGTTCCTACGAGAGGCATAAAAAATTCATTCCTTTCAAAGCAATTTTTTACATATATATTCTATACTAAAAACAAATTCTTTTCAATAGCAACCGGAGTTTATTTCGTTTTTATCCCGACAAATTTTTCGGGAAAATTCCGGGCATAATGGAAAAGGAACTGTTGGGCAATTCCCGCATAATCTGTTACGCAGGGCGGCATTTCACCGCCAAGAGCCGCGATTACCCTCTTCATCCAAACGTCCGCAGGACAGCGTTCCACCCTTCCCAATCCGTAAAGGAGAACGCAATCCGCAACTTTCGGACCGACTCCGTGAACTTTCAAAAGTCTTTCTCTTGCTTCCGAAAGCGGAGCAGTCATAAGCGGTTCAAGTTCAAGCCTGCTCTCAAAAACCTCTTTTGCGGCGGAAGAAATATATTCCGCACGGTATCCGCAGCCAAGTTTTGAAAAGCTTTCCACCGGTTCATTTGCAAGCCTTTCCGGGGTCGGAAAAGCAAAAACTCCCGGTTCAATTTCTTCGCCGAAGGCTGCGCAAAGCCTTTCGACAATTCCTTTTATTCTTGCAATGTTGTTATTCTGGCTGATGATAAAGGTGATAAAAGCTTCCCAGGGTTCCTGGCGAAGAACTCTTATTCCCGGAGCAAATTCGCAGGCATTGCGAAGCATTTCATTTGCGCCGAAATCCGATTTAAGCTTATCATAATCACGGTTAAAATCAAAATAATCAAGCCAGATTTCGTTAAATTCCTTTTCATCTGCGCCGATAAAGATTATTCCGTCATTTTCCTGGCGGATTTTTCCGTAAACACCTTTAACAACGCCGCGCCAATTTCCGTTTTCGTCCGGTTTCCAGCGAAAGCATTGGCCGCAGTCCAACGTTTCGGGAAGAGAAAGATCGCTTATATCGCTTACTTTTATTCCTTCGGGAATTTTTTCGATTTTCATAAAAAAATCACCTTTTTCGATTGGTTTTTGTACAGTTTTTTCGAGCATTTTCGAAGTTTTTTATGCTCGTTTTTTGAGCACCAATGCTCAAAAAAATTTTACGTAAAGTCTAATAAACTGTTTGTATGATTATGAATAAACTGTTTCCACAATGTTAAAACAACGTTTTTTCCCTTAAAAACAAGCCTTTTGAGTTAAAGTTTTCAACGTTTTCCACCAAGTTTTCCACAAAACAGTTAAAAATAATATCCTAATTGTATAATTTCTGTTTAATAAATAATCTCCAAAAACAGCGTATAAATCGTTCCATTTTTTTAAAACTATATATGGATAAATTTTATGGAGGTGCAATCGTAAATGCTGCGCGGAGTTAATAAAAAAATAATAGAAATCAACAACGTCGAGGGCGGATATTTTGAAAAAATTCTTTTTTTCGTAAACGATGAAAAACGTTCCGAACCGGATTCGGTGCTCAGCCGCCAGGCGGAAAAATATGTTTCCGATTCATGCTCTCTTCAATATAAAAAAAGCTTTTTCAGTAGTGAAACCGCAAAAATACTTCTTAAAATGGCAATTTCCGGCGGCATTGGTCTTGCCGTCGGAACATTGCTGCTTTAAATAATTATTTTGTAAGGCGTTTTATAATAAGTTCGTGCTGAGGATATTGGCGAAGAAGCTCTTCCCTTTCAAGAAGTTCAAAATCACCGAATTCAAAACCGGGCGAAACCATGCAGCCCGCAAGGGAATATCCCGTTCCGTCCATAACCGCGCCGAAAATTGTGCCTTTCGGAATAAGTACCTGGGGCTGTTCGCCGCGTTCAATATCAATGCCGAGCTTAACTCTTTCAAGTTCGCCATTTTTATTTATGATATGGATAACCATCGGAACACCGGAATGGTAATACCAGATTTCATCGGATTTAAGACGATGAAAACGGGAAACATCACGGTCTTTAAGAAGGAAATAGATGCTGGTCCAGAGTTTTCTGTTTCCGTCAAAGGAAGGATCAACAGCTTTTGCGTCGATTATATCTTTTGATTTAAGACATTCGTTATAATATCCGCCTTCGGGATGTTCTTTCATATTAAGCTTTTCAACAAAATATTTTCCAGTAAACAAAGAAAAAGCCTCCTAAAAAATGATACATACATTGTACCATTTTTCGGGAGGTTTTTAAAGTACTTAATCCGAAAATCTTATTTCAATTTCCCGTTTTTTACGCATGTAATAAATTGTTCCGAGAGTTGCGCTCAAAAGCCAGCCAAGAGGATAGCCGAGGGCAACCGCAGTGAAAGAAGTTGTATATTGGGTTACGAAGAAAAGATATATCTGGCGGAAAACAACGAAAGAGAACAGACGGATCGCCGTCGGGAACCTTGTATCGCCGGAACCGCAAAGCGCACCGGAAAGAACCGAACTTACCGCAACGAAAGAATAGAACGGAGTCATAAAACGAAGAAGGAAAACGCCGTATTCAATAACTTCCGCTTCCTTGTTGAAAAGACCTATAAGCTGGGGCGCAAGAATAAGAATCGGAACGGTAACTGCCGCCGTTGCGGCAAAGGCAAGGATAACGGCATATTTTGTACCTTTTTGGGAGCGTTTTACGTCATGCACTCCAAGGTTTTGTCCGACGAAAGTCGTAATACTCATGGAAATGCTGTCCAGAGGAATTATCGCAAAATGGTCGATTTTTATATAAGCAGACCATGCGGCCATTACCGAAGAACCGAAGGAATTTATGTAGGACTGCACAAAAACGTTTGAAAACGAGGTTATGCTCTGCTGCAAAGCCGTTGGAAAACCTATATGGAAAATTTCCTTCATAACATATTTATGGATTTTTATTTTGTCCCAATGGAGCTTATAAATTCCCTCTTCCCTTGTGAGCGTTCCGAGCACAAGAATGGAAGAAATAATCTGGGAAAGAACGGTTGCATAAGCCGCGCCCGCAACTCCCATTTTGAAAACTATTACAAAAATAAGGTCAAAAGCTATATTTACAAAAGAGGAAGCTATGAGGAAATACAGCGGACGTTTTGAATCGCCGACCGCGCGAAGAATTGCAGCGCCCATATTATAAATCATCAGCGAAGCAATTCCGGCAAAATATATTGTCAGATATGTTTTTGATTCGATAAAAACATCATCCGGAGTTTTCATAAACCGGAGCATATACGGAACCATAAAAACACCAAAAGCTGTTGCAGCAACGCTCAGCGCAAAAATCATTCCAATGGCGGTATGGACTGCATCCTGAAGTTTCTGCCTGTTCTGTGCACCGAAACTTCTTGCAATTACAACAGAAGCGCCGCTTGAAAGACCGGTGAAAAAACCTATGAGCATATTGACGATCGGAGTAGTTGTTCCAACTGCGGCAAGAGCCTGCTTGCTTACAAAGTTTCCGACTACAATGCTGTCAACGGCGGTATAAAACTGCTGAAAAAGATAGCCGAGCATAAGCGGAAGTGCAAATTTTATAATCTTTTCCCAGATATTGCCTTCTGTCATAAGGGTAGCGTTTTTTGAAGCCAAGTTTCTTCCTCCCTTCTTCAGGATTTTCCATATTAAATAATAAACTTATATTGTTTCGTTTTCAACAATTTGTCGATAATTCTATATAAAAGTAAAAAAATGTTGAAATAATATACATTGTTTTGATTATATTGGCTGTATATTTGTAAGTTTTATTCATTTAAGTTCAAAATCTGAATTTTTTTATTCAAAAGGCTTTAACAAATTCTTTTTTTGTGGTATGCTTTAGAAAGAATTTTTTCCGGAGGATTTTTTTAATGAATTACATATATCTTATTCTCGGCGTTGTTCTCGGAATTGTTTTTATCGGAAGAGGAAAAAACGCAAAAAATCAAAAATTTGTTCCCTATGAAGCAAAGATGAAACTTAAAACAAAAAAGACCATTGAGCAATATGAAGAATGGTGCAAGACCGAAGGTATTGGCTGCACTCTTGTCGGTCTTGGTTTTATTGTTTTCGGTGTTTCCGCAACTTTCATGGACAGCAACGCTCTTTTGAGCACCATAATCGCAGTTGTTTCTCTTGTTATTTTTATCATAGGTTTTATGATGCGTGTTATCAATAACAAAAAACACCTCGGACATTATTTTACAAAACAATAAAAGATTAAAAATCCCGTCGAAAGACGGGATTTTTTTGAAAAGGGCGAAACCAAAATCAATTTTTTGCGTGATATATTGATGAAAGGAGGTTTTTGCGTTGGAAGATTTAAAAATAATCGAACTGTTTTTTGACAGAAAAGAATATGCCATTGCCGAAACGGAAAGAAAATACGGCGGTTATCTTTCAAAAATTGCTTATAATATCCTTTTTGATTCTGAAGACAGCGAAGAATGTGTAAACGACACCTATATGAAGGCATGGAACACCATTCCGCCCCAAAAACCGGAAGTTCTCCGAACTTTTCTCGGGAAAATTACAAGACGCCTTGCAATAGATGTTTTCCGCAAAAAGCACGCAGAAAAACGCGGAAATTCCGAATTTGCCCTTTCCCTTTCGGAACTTGACGAATGCATTCCCGACAAACTTTCCGCCGAAGCGGAATTTGAGCAAAAAGAACTTTCCGAAAGCATAAACCGCTTTCTTGCTTCGCTTTCGAAGGAAAACCGGGATATTTTCATCTGCCGCTATTTTTATTCTGATTCAATCAAAGAAATTGCCTCCTTTTTCCAAAGCAATGAAGCAAAAATCAAAAGTTCGCTTTTCCGGAGCAGAAAAATCCTTAAAGAACATCTTTTAAAGGAGGGTTTTGATTTATGAAAGCAGAAGATATTTCCGAAGCAATGAATAACATAAACGAAGATTTTATTGAATCCGCGAACGAAAGAAGAAAACCGAAATCAAGAAAATCCTCTTGGGTAAAATGGGTTTCCGCCGCCGCGGCAATTGCTGTTTTTGCTTTTGCCGGTGCAAAAGCCTTTGTTCCTGACCGGCCGGAACAAAACGATAATCCGGTTGGTGGAACAGAAAGCGAATACGGTTCTGTGCTTCCGATTCTTGAATATATCGAAAGCGATGCCACCGCTTACGGTTTTGAAGGATATATGGCTTACGATATTTCCGAACTTGAAAACGGAAACCCCTGGAACGAAAAAATGGTTTTCGAAGCTCTTCCGGTTTTCCGGAACAACTCTTTTAACGAAGTCGGAATCGCCTATCCCGGAATCGGCGAAGAAACCATGCTCAAAAAACTGAATTCAATAACCGGCGGTGAGCACGGAGAAATTGAATATTCCCGCGTCGGAGATTTTTCTTCCGGAAGCGGAATTCCCGATGATTTTGTTGACCGAATCGAAGCGGATTTCGGCAATTGCGCCATTGAAATCCAGTCAAACGGCACTATAGTTGTAACTTACAACGGTTTTGAGGGTGAAGAACTTCCTGAAGGTTACAGCTTTACCTACAATAATACATCCGAAGGCGAAGCTTTTGAAACCATTAAATATATTCATCAAAATTACAGTGATATAATCGGACTTCCCGAGGCAACTTTTGTCACTTCAAAAGAATATACCTTCAGTGGCGAGGAAATTCGGGATTATAATATTTATGATTTTTCCGGCGATGAAATAAGCGATATGCTGAATTTTTCTTTTAATGAAGTTCAGCTTGCGCCCAACGACGAAGGAAAACTGATGCTTATAAGAATCAACGACAAACTTTCCTGCGCGGAAAAAATCGGAGATTATCCTATAATTTCTCCGGAAGAAGCAAAGGATATGCTCCTTAAAGGAGGATATATCACAACCGTTCCCTATGAAATGCCCGGAGAAAAATATATCGCAAATACCGAACTTATTTACCGGAGCGGAATCGGCGAAAACATCTGGATGCCCTATTACCGGTTCCTTGTTGAACTTCCGGAAATGGCACAGGAAAATGGACTTAAAAATTTCGGCGCATATTACGTTCCTGCGGTCAAGGCTGAATTTATAACCGGTCTTCCCCTTTGGAACGGAAGCTTTAACTGAAAAAAACGGGCTTTAAAGCCCGTTTTTTTACAGCATCAATCTATAAACTTCAATATTACCCGTTTTTTCTTCATAAACAAAACCGTTTTTTTCGGCAATATGTTTGCTTGCGGATTGGTTTTCGTCACATTCGATAATAAGATTTTTTATATCAAGAGTTTTTGAATATTCTATTATCCTTTTCGTAAGTTCATTTGAAATTCCAATTCCCCAATATTTTTTATTGATTACCCAACCGATTTCATAACCGCCATTTTCATAACTATGGAAAATAAGATGCCCGATCACTTTTTCCGTTTCATTAAATTCCACGGCATAAACCAGCGGCGGTTCACAAAGACCCGCATTTTTAATAAAATCCACCGTTTTTTTCATATCAAAAACCGGCTCGATATATTTCATAACTTCCGAATCCGAAAGAGCTTCATACAGATCTTTTGCGTCTTCCGGGCGGAAATTTCGGATTTTGCATCTTTTTGTAAAAAGTTCCATTTTATCACCTTTTAAAAAACTCCCGCAAAAATCTGCGGGAGTTTTTTTGTTATCTGTAATCGTCCATTTCAAAAGTGAAAGTTCCCACTTCGCCGAATTCGTTGTATTCGATTTTCTTTCCGGGAACAACTGCGCCAACGCTATGAGAAAGAGGCGTTACCTCTACCATTTCGCCCTTGTTTTCCATCCAGTCAAGACGGCAGACGATAACGCTTGTACAAATATAATAAATATCGACAATATCTTTTTTCATTGCAACGTAATCTGCGCCGTCATTGGAATAATAAAGAGCTGTGCAGAGTTCTTCTCCCTCGAGAAGATTTTTTATTTTACGGATGAATTTTCCGTCTTTTTCGTCTTTTAAAAGTTCGCTTTTGATAAACTCCGCAATTTTAAGATAGTTTTCTTTTCCGTTTTTTTCAAGACCGTCTTTTTCAAGAATATCGAAAACGTTTGAATCTTCCGGAAAACCTTCGAGTAAAAGCGCAAGAGGGTTTTCTTCAACGGCCTTGCGGTAGGTCATAAGGCTTACGGTTTCGCCTTCGGCAATTTTCCCTTCAACAAAAGGAATTATCGGGTCATAGCTGAAGCGGATATATTCTTCGCCGAAAAGCGGAGATTCTTCGAAAAGCGTTTTTTCGTGATCAAAAAGCGGTTTTCCGTCATTGCGGACAACCCTGTAAAGTTCCGGAGCTTTAATCTCTTTCGATGCAGAAAAAAGCATTCCGACGGTTTCGTCAAGAAGAAATGCTTCCGTTTCTTCCTGCATATCTCCACGGTTTTTAAGCTTTTCTATTTTTTCGGAAAGTTCTTCCGGTGATGCTGAATTTAATTTTTCAATGGCTTCTTCGTATCTCATTTTTCAACCTCATTCTTTAACTTTTATCTCTTCGGAATCGCTTAAAAGTCCGACAATAAAAAGGAAATATTCCGGGGCTTTTCCGTTTTCTATCCAAAGGATTTTTGTGCCGAAAAGTTCTTCCGCGGTTTTAACAAGGTTTCCGCCGATAGCATCTATCGCAGGGCGGATATCGTCCTCATGGCGGCAGGGTTTTCCTTTCGGTCTTGTACAGCGTTTGCATTTTGCGCAATGACCGCCGTCAAGAGCAAAGGAACCGGGGTTTTCCCTTTCAACTCCCAAAATCCATTTGCTTGCAAGGATATAATTCTGATGGCGGATTCCGAGAACAAGTTCATCGATTTCTTCCTGGGTCATTCCGTGTTCGATAATATCGTCTTCAAGATACATTTTGAACGCAAAAAGGTGGAGATATTTATAATTGTTCCAATATTTTTCCCTGACGTCAAAAGCATAGGGCGGACAGCCCCATTTTGCGCCGTAATTCGGGCACATTTTACAGCATTCGATAAAGCGCTCTACTTCAACGTAATCCCTTGCGTAATCCGCGGAAAGGATTTTTTCATAGCTGCGCTCCACCGATTTTATTCCTTTTGCTTTTCTGAAACGAATCATAAACAAATCACCTTTATAATTAAAACTGGAATTATAATATCATAAACCGCGGTTTATTGCAATTCTTCCGCAAGCTTTTCCAAAATCACCCTGTATGCCGGGTGATATTCGGTTTTATATCTTTCGCTGTGGCTTACCATTTCGCCGTTATATCCCGAAAGATATTCAAGAAGTTCTCTTTCCGAAAAAGGTGTTCTTCCCTCTTTCGAAAGTTTTTTCAAAATTTCAATTTTCGGTTCAAATTCGGTTTTTTCGCCGGAATTTGCGCTTTTTATAAAAACTTCACAGATTTTTTCTTCCGGAATTTTAACGGCTTTCGCTTTATGCAAATCAATCCGAACATATACGCCGCCAATGGGTTCGAAAATTTGAGCACCATGATTTTCTTCCGTTTCAACAATTTCCGTTTTGAGCATGCTCAAAGCTTTTTCCTCGTTTTTAACGAGATGTCCGCAGCCGAAAGCGCTTTGATAACAAAGTTTTACCGCATCGACCGGCTTCATAAGCGGATATTTTTCAAAATGAAAAAGCAGGATTTTTTCAAAATTCTCCAAAAAATCCTCCTCCTTTTATGTAAACTAAAATTTATAATCCATAAAGTTGAATTTTGAACTTTCGATAGTATAATATAAATATAACATAAATCAATTCATTTTTACAGAGGATTTTAATGAACCACATTTTTTCCGTTAAAGGAATCATCGGTATTGCCGAAAAATTTCTTTCGCTTAAACTCAACCGCTCCGCGGCGGCTCTTTCATATTTTCTTATAATGACTCTTTTTCCGATGCTTATCTGTGTCCAGTGGATTCTGAGCGTTCTGGGCGAAGACATTGTTCTTTTTCTCGAGGAATTTTCGGAGCTTATTCCTTCCGGAGTTCTCGCTATAATCGAAGATTATCTTTCCTATTCCGGTTCACAGTCCGGCGGACTTTTAATAATCGGAATTTTTACCGCGGTTTATACCGGCGCAACAGCTTTCCGAACTCTTTCGGATACTCTTCGGGAAATTTTTGAAAGCCGCGGCGGAAGCGACACCGCAAGATTTATTTTCAGCTTTGTTTATGCTGTGGCTTTCCTTCTTGCCGTTTATGTGCTTGCAATAACGGTGATCGCAGGAAGATGGCTTATAACTCTTCTTGAACCGTTTTTTGCCATGATAGATTTTATAAATCTTCTTGATCTTGCAAACCTCTGGAACTGGTTCAGGTTTGTAATTCTTAATATAATTTCCACCGGAATGCTTTATACCGTTTATTACTGCAACGCATGGCGCAGTCCCTATAAAATGAAAATTCTTCCGGGCGCGGTTTTCGGTTCGCTTGTTTTCACTGTTGTAAGCGGATTTTTTTCCTGGTTCATAAGTTCTTCGGTAAAATATTCCGCAATCTATGGTTCTCTTGCTTCTGTAATCATTCTTATGCTCTGGCTTTATATCCTTGCCAACATAATCCTTCTCGGCGCTTTGATAAACAAGGAAATGAGCGAACACAAAAGCGACCCGAAAATGAAACTCCACAGCGACGTTCACAGTTTTATTAAAAAGAAGCAATAAATAAAAGCTCCCGTTAGGAACGGGAGCTTTTGTAATAATCGCCGATAAGTCCGAAAACATCGGAAGGCTTTCCGCGAAGAATTATTCTCGGTGTTTTATAATTTCCGTCAAAACTGAAATTTATATCTTTATAATCTCCGTTGCTGATGCCATAGCAAAAGAACTCCGCCGTTTCTTTGATATCACATTTCGGCAAATCGAGGATAACGCAGGTTTCCTCTTCCTTTTTGCTGTCATTAAGCATAAAATCATAGACGACGGAATTGTTTTTTGCAACAATGCTCGGGCGCACCGCAGGATTTTTAATAAAGGCGTCCACTTCTTCCGGAGTAAAATGCCAGATTCCGTTAATCTTTTCGCCTTTAAGGATTCCGGAAGCTATATAATTTCTTATGGTACGTTCGGAAAGACCGGTTATTAACGTAATGTGGCTTATAAGATAAAGTTCTTCTTCCATTTAAAAAAGCTCCTTTTTATAGATTCGCCGGCTGTGATTTAATTATATCGCCCGCTACGGAAGTTTTCAATTTGAAATAACGGGAGTTTTTCATATCCGCAACCAATAGTTGACATACAGTTGGTAGTCATTTGCGGATTTTTTTGATAACATATCATCACGGAGGTGATTTTTAATGACTCTTGGTGAAAGAATAGGAAATTTAAGAAGGGACGCAGGATATTCTCAGGAATATGTTGCGGAAAGCCTTGGGGTTTCACGCCAGGCGGTTTCAAAATGGGAAACGGACCTTTCCAGTCCGGATACCGAAAACCTTATAAAACTTGCGGAACTGCTTAACACTTCTGTACAGTTTCTTGCAACCGGAAAGGATTTTTATTTTCCGGAAGGAAAACCCGCTCCGGAAAAGAAGAAAATAAAAATAACAAAAAAATTTGTTATAAAAATCATCGCAATAATTATCGGAACAATGATTTTTCTTGCTGCGGCGGCTTATGTTCTGATTGGTCTTTTCGGAACGGTGCGTTTTGATTCCGCAGCCTGTTCCGGAGGTTACAGCACTTTTCTTTTTGATAAATATTCGGAAGAACTTACTGAAAAATTTCTTGAAAACATTGAAAATTCCGAAGAACGCCACCCTGTTTTTGTTTCCGCAAGACCTGTTGGAAAAGAACACGCTAAAATGAATTCTTCCAAAAGGGATATCTGGCTCACTTTTACTGTTTTAGGCGAAGCAAAAAGCGGAAACGAATATGCTTACAGTGTCACTTTTAAAGGAAAGCGGATTTGGTACGACACTTATAAATGGACAAGCGTTTCCATAAATGGCGATTTTGGAAACCCCTATTTTACTTCAATATCTCCATAAAAAGAACCACCCTCCGGAAATTCCGGAGGGTGGTTTGTTTTATCAAAGCTCTTTTTTCGCTTTATAGATTCTTTCAAGGGTGTTTTCAAGAACTTTTTTCGGGCAGGCGATGTTGATTCGTTCGAAACCGATTCCGCCTTCGCCGAAAACATAGCCTTCATCAAAAATTGCTTCGGCTTTATGTACCATAAAGTCTTCAAGCTCTTTTTCATTCATTCCCCATGCGCGGAAATCCAGCCACATAAGATATGTTCCCTGAAGACGATGTACTTTAACTTCAGGCATTTTTTCCGCAACAAATTCCTCGACAAATTTTCTGTTTTCATCAAGGAAAAGAAGAAGCTCGTCGAGCCATTCCTCACATTCGTCATAAGCAAGTTCGCAGGCTTTATAACCGAAAATGTTGAGTGAGAAATATCCCCTTGCGGCGGTCATTTTGTTTCTGTATTCCTCGTTGGGAATAAAAATGTTGGAAGTCTGAAGACCTGCAAGGTTGAAAGTTTTGCTGGGTGCTGTGCAGATTGCACAGTTGTTGAGGTATTTTTCCTCAAAAGTTCCCATGGAAACATGTTCGAATCCGGGCATTATGAGGTCAAAATGGATTTCATCGGAAATGATGAAAACGTTGTTTTCAAGGCAGATTTCGCAGAGTTTCAGGAGCTCCTCTTTTGTCCAGATTCTGCCGATCGGGTTATGCGGGCTTGAAAGAATGCAGAGGGTGGTTTCGAGTCTTGCTGCTTTTTCCGCAAAATCCTCAAAATCGATTCTGTATTCGGTTCCCTCGAGTATAAGTTCGCTTCCGAGAACGGTTCTTCCGTTTGCCTCAACGCTTGAATAAAAAGGATAATAAACCGGGGTGAGCATCAAAACGGAATCGCCGTCTTTTGTAAAAGCGCCGACCATTTCCTTAATTGCCGGAACAACGCCGGCGGTCATTACGAACCATTCCTTTTTAGGAGAAAAGCCATGGCGGCGTTCCATCCAGGAAGTTACGCTTTTATAATAATTTTCCGTTTCGCCGGTATAGCCGAGAATGATGTTATCGAGATATTTTTTAAGACCTTCAATTATTGCGGGAGGATTTTTGAGTTCCATATCCGCAACGGAAAGCGGAACGATATCGTCACCTGCATTGGGAATCTGTTCATACATTCCTTCCCATTTATGGGAACCGGTGTTTCTTCTGTTGACAAGGGTTTCAAAATCGTATTTCATTTTGTTCTCCTTATTCTTCAATTCCTTCCATTTCTTTTTCAACGGAAGCTTCGCAGGATTTCATTGCCTCAAGAGTTTTTTCAAGAAGTTCGGAAAGTTCCCAGCCAAGACGTTCCGCACCGAGTTTTATAACGTCGCGGCTGCAGCCTGCTGCAAATTTTTTATCCTTGAATTTCTTTTTAAGGCTGGAAACGTCCATATCAAGACAGCTTTTTGAAGGACGCATTTTTGTTGCCGCCCAGATAAGTCCGGTAAGTTCGTCCGCCGCAAAAAGCACTTTTTCCATCATGTGTTCCGGTTCAACGTCGGAAGTCATTCCGTAAGCATGGCTGCAGACGGCATGGATAAATCTTTCGTCAAAACCGGCTTCACGAAGAAGTTCCGGTGCTTTTACGCAGTGTTCTTCCGGCCAGTTTTCAAAGTCAACGTCATGAAGAAGACCGACGGTTGCCCAGAAATCCGCTTCATCGCCGTAACCGAGTTCGTTTGCGTACCAGCGCATAACTCCTTCGACAGTATAGGCATGGCGGATATGGAAAGCAACTTTGTTATATTTTTTAAGAGTTTCGACAGCAATTTCTCTGTTCATTTTACGTCCTCCAAAAGGGTCATTCGGCTGTCAGCCGAGGTTTGCAAGTTTTTCGGTAACCGGATCGAGCCAGTTTTCTTCGCAATATTCAATATCGCCGGCATCGCATTTTGCGGCAACGGAAGGATCCATAGGAATTTTTGCTGTTACGGGGATCCCATATTTTTCGGCAATTTCGTCAATATGGCTTTCGCCGAAAATGTTATGAACTTTTCCGCAGTCCGGGCATCTGAAACCGGACATATTTTCAACAACAGCAAGAACGGGAATATCCATCATTCCAGCCATTTTAACTGCCTTTTCTACAATCATTCCGACAAGTTCCTGGGGAGAAGTTACAACAACGATTCCGTCAACGGGAAGGGACTGGAAAACGGTGAGCGGAACATCGCCGGTGCCCGGAGGCATATCGACAAACATATAGTCAACGTCGTTCCAGACAACGTCCTGCCAGAATTGTTTTACAGTTCCGGCAATAACCGGACCGCGCCAGACAACGGGTTCTGTTTCGTCCTGAAGAAGAAGATTTACGGACATAACTTCGATTCCGGTTTTGGAAAGTTCCGGAATGATTCCTGCGGCGGAACCGGTTGCTTTGTTTGTAATTCCGAAAGCTTTCGGAATTGAAGGACCGGTTACGTCCGCATCGAGAACGGCGGTTTTATAGCCTTTTTTCTGCATATTAGCGGCAAGAAGAGAGGTAACGAGAGATTTGCCTACGCCGCCTTTTCCGCTTACAACGCCGATAACGTGCTTGATATCGGAAAATTCGTTCTGGTCAACAAGAAAGCTTTCGGGAGTCTGTCTTGAAGAACAGTTCTGGCTGCAATGTTCGCAGTCATGATTACATTCGCTCATATTTATATATCTCCTTTTCGGTAATATTCGTACATTATAGTATAACACTTTTTATTTAAAAAGTTAAGACATACGCTTTGATTTTATGAAATTTCCTCACAAACCTTATCCGATGGCTTGCTATTGCGAAATAACGGCTTAAATGTTATACTTCGATTAAGGCGATGAACTTCAATATGTTAAGCAAATAAAATTGTTGGAGAAAAAATATGGATATGCACGTTATTTCAAATATATTTTTTACCTGCATTCATCACACCCCTCAAAGTGTAAAGCGTTGTGCAGTCGGAATTGGAAATCAGGTTTACATTGTAGAATGTGATGGTGTAAAATATATTCTTAGATGCAGCACAGATGGTGATGCTTATTCAGACACAATTCATTGGTTGACCCAATTATCTTCATTGGGTATTCCGGTTCCCAAGGTTCTTCATTATGGAAAAAATGAGGGATACAGTTACCTGATTTTGAATTACATAGAGGGAAAAGATATAGGCATTGTGTATCCTAATCTTTCAAAGTCGGAAAAAAAGATGATAGCGAAGGATGTTATTGAAATTCAAAGAAAAGTCTCCCTTTTGCAGTTGGGATATATAGATGCCGCATGGTCCTGGTATGATTTTTTGGATGACATGCTTGAGAGAGCGGATTTACGAATCACTCAAAACGGTTATTTTGATAACAGCAAAGTTAAACAGCTAAAAAATCAAATAAACTTATTGGATGACTATTTCTCTGAAATAAAGCCAACTGCATATCTGGATGACATCAGCACTAAAAATCTGCTTATTCACAATGGACAAATATCAGGAATTATTGATATCGATTGGATGGGCGTGGGTGATAGCCTTACTTTTATTGCTTTAACATACATTGCGCTTATGTTTATGAATTATGATACAGACTATGCAGAATATCTTTTGGAAGAAAAAAGCTGCAGTAATTCAGAACGAAAAGCCTTTCTTTTTTATTGCTTAATGTACTGTGTTGACTTTATGGGGGAACGAGGAATGCA
>JAFQBH010000012.1 GCA_017399765.1 Oscillospiraceae bacterium
CCTGCTAAGGGCGTAGGCTGGCTCAAAACTGGCGCGAGGGTTCGAGTCCCTCCTTCTCCGCCAAAAAATAACGACAAGCTCTTTGCTTGTCGTTATTTTTTTGTTTAAATCGGACTCGAACCCTTGGAAAAGACGAGGGCGAACAGAAAACGATTCGGTGAATCGTTTTCCGCCCGAGAGATTTGCGAGAGTAAGCAGAGCGCCGGGGAATTTTCGGAAGAGGCTTTTTGATTTTTGACAAGCGAAGCGCCGAGCAAATCAATAAGTTTTTGCTTTGCAAAAACTTAATTCGAGTCCCTCCTTCTCCGTCAAAAAACAACCGTCAGATTCTGACGGTTGTTTTTTTATTGTATTTTAAAATAAAATCTGATATTATTTCGTTATAGTGCAAGGAAAGGAGATGTGCTTTTGAAAAACAAAGCGTGGGTTTCGCTTGTAACCTCGATGGTGATTTTCGGCACCATTGGAATTTTCAGAAAATATATTCCCTTTCCTTCAAGCCTGATTGCTTTTTCAAGGGGCATAATCGGGTTCGTATTTCTTTTGTTTTTTCTTTGGATAACACGAAAGCCTTTTTCTGCGAAAAAAATCGGGAAAAGAATTTTGCCTCTTTGTATATCCGGGGCGATTATGGGTTTCAACTGGATTCTGCTTTTTGAAGCATATAATTTTACAAGTATCGCCACAGCTACACTTTGCTACTATATGGCGCCGATTTTTGTAATAATTGTTTCTCCGTTTCTTTTCGGCGAAAAGCTTGGAATGAAAAAAATTCTTTGTGCTTTCGGTGCGGTTGCGGGAATGATTTTTGTTTCCGGCATAACAAAAGAAGGTTTCGGTTCATTTTCGGAAACAAAAGGAATTTTGCTTGGTCTTGGCGCGGCTGTCCTTTATGCTTCGGTTGTTGTTATGAACAAAAAAACTCCGGACGTTCCTTCGTTTGAAAAAACAGTTGTTCAGCTGGGAAGTTCCGCCGCGGTTATTTTTCCATATATTCTTTTGACCGAAGACCTTTTTTCGCTTGAACTTACCGCAAAAACGGTTCTGCTTCTTTTGATAGTTGGAATTGTGCATACGGGAATAGCTTATGTACTTTACTTCGGAAGCATCGGAAAACTTTCCGCCCAAACAACGGCAATATTCAGTTATGTGGACCCTGTTTCGGCAATAATTTTTTCTGCGGTTTTTCTTAACGAAAAGCTTTCTTTTTCGGAAACTGTCGGTGCGGTGCTTGTTTTAGGCTGTGCCATTTTAAGTGAAACGGAAATCGGAACAAATAAAAAACGCGTCTGAAAAGACGCGTTTTTTATTATCCAAAATATTTTTTGAAACGCTCTTTTGTTTCCGCAGAAAAATAAAGAAGCCCGGTTTCAAGATCTTTTTCGGTGTCGTTTGTAATGTGTCCGGCAAGACTTTCGCCGGAAGAAGCAAGCGTTTCGATGAGTTTTGAATATTTTTCCTTATCAAAAGCGGAAACGTCGGTTTCGGTATAGTTGAAAATTGTTGTGTAAATGCTGCTTTCGGGAAGAAAACGCCGCAGTCTTCTGTTCAGAAAAGCGGCGGTAATTCGAGAAACAATGTCGCATCTTTCTGCTTCGGAAAATTTGGGGGAAAGGGCAATGTCGCAAATTTTTTTGCCGTTCATGTTCTGAACCCCTGAAGAAAGATTGACGTAAGAACTTCCTTCGGAATATTTTATTTCTTTTGGAAGAAGGTAATCAAAAGTTCCTGCTTTTGCGACAATTTCTTCGGCGGATTGCCTGTTCCAGATGAAATACCCGGAAAATTCGGTTCCAAGGTTGGTTTCAACCGCACCGGCAAAAATTTCCGGAGAAACGGAAGAAAAAAGGGAACCGGCGGAAACAAAAACGCCGCCGTAATTCAAAGCGGCTTTTTCCGAAAAAGTAAAAACCGGAATTCTTCCGGTTTTTGCGTCAAAATTTATGATTGTAAAAGGGCCTGCCCCTTTTTCATTTTCAAAAGCAAGAAGAAAGACGGCGCTTTCTGTTTCAAGAAAAACGTCGCTTTCGGGAATTTCTGTTTCGGGCTTCGTAATGCGGTTTCCGGAAAAGCGGAAAACAAAGAAAGCGGCGGCTGAAAAGCAAAAAACAAACCCGACAGAAAAAGCAAGCAGGAAAATTCGAAATCTCATAAAAAACGCCTCCGGATTTTATTTTTCCCCGAAAGCGTTTTAAAAATTCAGTTATTATTCCAATTCTGAAAGACGTTTCATTCCTTCCGCGGCAAGAAGAATTTCTTTTTCGGAAGGTTTTTGAACAGTATAGTGTTGAAAAATTATAAACGGGTTTAATGGATTGAAAAAATTAATGAAAAGAAGAATAAGTGTTGCAAATGAAATTACAATGAACCATAAAAAACCGATTTTGGGAATCAAAGCAAAACCTGTTCCCAAAGCAGCGGAAAAAATTACGGCAGAAGCTGCATAAACCGTTCCGCATTCATTATGATAAGGAGAATGATTTTTAAAATCCTCTGAAGCGGGGATTTTTTTGTTTTTCAAATAAAATCCCACCGCGATATGTTCCGCGCCGTGGAAGCGTTTGAACTGCTCAAGGTTTTCTTTTGCCGGATAAAGGCTTTTTACGGCATAAATCAAAACAAGAACCGGAAAATATGCCAAAGCAGAAAACAAAAACGCGCCGAAAACCGAAAAAAATCCGCCGATAAAAATCCATACCGCCGCAATTATCAATATGAACGCCAAAAGTTCCGCTGCGAGAAGTTTGAATATTTTTCCGGTGGGTTCGCTTTTTGCCGGTTTGTCAAGCCTTTGCATTTCTTTAAAAAGTTCGTTTTTATTCCCGGTTTTGAAAAACGGTTCGGAATCTTTGTAAAAACAAAAAACGGCATTTTCGTTCTTTTTTTCAGTATCGTAAAAAACGATTCCCACAGAGGAAGATTCACCGCCAAGCAAAAGAAAACGCCCCCTTTGATTTTATGTAATGATTATAACATAAAACCAAAGAGGACACCATGTTTTAGCGCAGTTTTGCGTATTTTTCCTTGGTGGCTTTTCCGCCGCGGATGTGGCGTTCCTGTTTGTTTTTTTCAAGAATGGTTTTAACTTCGGAATAAAGATTCGGATTAAGGTGCCGAAGCCTTTCAGAAACGTCCTTGTGAATCGTACTTTTACTGACTCCGAATTTTTTTGCGGCGGAGCGAACCGTTGCTTTGTTTTCGATTATGTATTCTGCGGCAAGAATCGTTCTTTCTTCCGGCATGCCTTTCATAAAAAAATCCCTCCTGAAAAATTGGTGAGTATAAAGCATATTCGGAAAGGAAAGTTTTTATTCCAGAACCGGAAAAAGTCTTGAAAAAGCCGGAAAATGTGTTAATATGGTAACGTAACTAAAACTCTCATGCCGCTTTAGAGTTTTTTGGAGGCGAAAATATGAAGAACGAACTTTTAAGCATCGGAGAAATGGCTAAAATAAACAATATTTCCGTTTCGACCCTTAGGCTTTATGATGAAATCGGGCTTATAAAACCCTGCTACACCGATAAGGAAAGCCGCTATCGCTATTATAATATCCGCCAGAACGCAAGGCTTGATATGATACAGTATATGAAGGCTCTAGGAATGGAGCTTAAGGAAATAAAGGAGGTTCTTGAAAGCGGCGACACAAAGCTTATCGAATCCATTCTTATTCACCGCAAAAAACAGGTGAAAGAGCAGATGGCGAACCTTAACCTTCAGCTTGCGGCGATTTCGCGTACCATCGAAAGCCTTGAACGCTACAGAAAATCTCCAAGCATCGGAACCATTACAATTGAATATATCCCACACAGAAAGATTTATTCAATGCCGACTTCCATAAATTTTTATGATTACGGAATCGAAGTTTATGAAAACGAGCTTAAAGAACTTAAAAACAGCCTTATAAAGCATAATCTTCCCCAGATTTATTACTGCAACGCCGGAACAACCATGAAAAAGGAAAGTTTTCTTGAAGGAAAACTTGAATCCGACGAAATTTTTGTTCTTGTTGATGATGATTTTCCCCAGAGCGATTCCATAAAACGAATCGAGAGCGGAATGTACGTCTGCATTTATCTTGACAGTTTTGATGACGAAAAGGAATACGCAAAGCGTCTTCTGGAATATTGCAGGGAAAACAATTATAAGGTTGCGGGGGATTATATCTGCGAAGTTCTTACGGAATTCAGCGTTTTTGATGACGAAAAAAGGGGAATGTTCCTTCGCCTTCAGGTTCCGGTGGCTTTCCGATAAATTAATAAAAATTTAACAAAAAACTCTTGACTCTCAACCTGCTTTAGAGATTATAATTGTGTTAACAAATAAACATAAAAGGGGTATTTATTATGGAAAAAGTTAAAGTAGTACAGTACGGCTGCGGAAAAATGGCAAAATACATCATCCGTTACCTTTATGAAAAAGGCGCACAGATCGTTGGCGCAATCGACGTTGACCCTGCAGTAGTAGGCATGGATATCGGCGATTTTGCAGAACTCGGCGTAAAAACCGGCGTTACCATCAAATCCGATGCAGACGAAGTTCTTGACAACTGCGACGCAGACATCGCTGTTGTAACCCTTTTCTCCCTTGTAAGTGACTGCTATGATCATTTCGAAAAATGCCTTTCCCGCGGCATCAACGTAATCACCACCTGCGAAGAATCCACCGGCAGCTGGAGCACCAGCCCCGAACTCACCAACAAACTTGACGTTATCGCAAAAGAAAACAACTGCACTTTCGTCGGTTCCGGTATGGAAGATATCTTCTGGGTAAACATGGTCGGTATGGTAGCAGGCGGCTGCGAGAAAATCACCAAAATCGAAGGCGCTGTTTCCTATAACGTAGAAGATTACGGTCTTGCTCTTGCAGAAGCACACGGCGTTGGCCTTACCCCCGAAGAATTTGAAGAACAGATCGCTCATCCCGAAGTTCTCGAACCTTCCTACGTTTGGTCTTCCAACGAATCCCTTGCTTCCAAATTCGGCTGGACCGTTAAATCCAACAGCCAGAAATGCGTTCCTTATTTCTATGATTCCGATCTTTATTCCGAAACCATGGGCAAAGTTATCCCCAAAGGCAACTGCATCGGTATGGCAGCAGTAGTTACCACCGAAACCTTCCAGGGACCGGTTATCGAAACCCAGTGCATCGGTAAAGTTTACGGACCCGATGACGGCGATATGTGCGACTGGAAAATCACCGGCGAACCCGACGTTGAATTCCACGTTGTTAAACCCGCAACCGTTGAACACACCTGCGCAACCATCGTAAACCGCATTCCCGACGTTCTCAATGCTCCTGCAGGCGTTGTAACCGTTGATCAGCTCGACGAAATTAAATATCTCACTTTCCCGATGGAAAATTATTGCTGATTCCTTAATTAAGCCGAAAAAGGGCGAAACTCCCAATTCGCCTTGAAAAGAAAAAGCTCACCGCCTGCGGTGAGCTTTTTTGTTTAATTTTGGGAAAATATTGTAGGGCGGGGGCTTGCTCCCGCCGTTTAAAGTTTAAAAATCACCGCCATAAGATAGGTCAGAAGAAAAGCCGCAACGGCGCAGCCTATCGCGATCAGGATTTTCTGATAGGGACGCTTTGCCTTTTCCCGTTCTTTTTCAATTTCATCAAGACGCTTTCCTTCCATAAAGGCGTTTATTTCTTTATATGACTGAATATCGAATTTCTTTTTCTGCTTTTCAACTTTTATCGCTTCAACAAATCCAAGGATGAAAACAATTCCGTAAATAACTGCGCCCCAGATCCCAAAAAGTTTCAGCAGCGGAACTAGCATAAACAAAGCCCAGATGTAGGCAAGGGTAAGTCTGCGGTTCGCCTTGTTTAAATATTCGATATCTTCTGTTTTGATTTTTTCGTTCATTTCCTCAATATCTCCTTTGACCAAAGAATCAAGAGAAACGCCGAAAACTTCCGCCATCAAAACAAGGCTGTTTATATCCGGATAGCTTTTGTCGTTTTCCCAGTTGGAAACGGTCTGGCGGGTAACAAAGATTTTATCCGCAAATTCCTCCTGAGAAAGTCCGAGCTTTGCGCGGTGAGTTTTAATTTGTTTTCCTATTTCCATAAAAGGCATTCCTCCCTTGCTTTTGATTTTAGCAGAAAAGAAGATTTTTTGCTGTCAAAAGTCTTTTACATCAGCCTTTTGAAGATGAAAAAACCGCCTTGCGGCGGTTTTCTTTATTTTATAATTTCAAGATATTCCTCGAGGCAAAGACCGTTTTCCATAATATATTCCGCGGCTTCAACTCCGACGTAGCGGTAATGCCATGGTTCATAGGTGATTCCGGTGATGTCCTGTTTATCTTTCGGATAGCGAAGAATGAACCCGAATTCGGCGCAGTGTTCATACATCCATTTAAAGGAATCGAAATTTTCGTAATCGTGTTCAAGGTCGCTGTAATAATTCCAGTAATCGGCGGAAACAAGATCCATCGCAAGACCGGTGTGGTGTTCGCTTGTTCCGGGCGGTGCAACCCATTTTGCGGCTTCAACCTTTGCGTCCGCTTCGGAATAGCCGTAACCGATATATTGGTTAACTTTGCGCTGATAAAGTTCGGCGGATTTTTCAACTGTGCGGTAGGCGGAGCAAAGCTGCATATTAAAACCCGCTTCCTTTGCTGCGGCAACAAGATTTCTTGCGCTTTCCGCCGCTTTTATATCCATTTTATATTTTCCCTGAACCGTTTCAAGTTCAAGGGTATAATCTTCCGGAATATAGTTCCATGGATTGACGAGTATAAGCGTTCCGTAATTCTTCGGGGAAAGTTCTTCAGTTTCGGAAGAACTTGTTTCCGGAAGGGAAGAACTGGTTATTGAAGGAGCGGAACTTTCGCTTATGGAAGAAGTTTCGGAAGAAGTTTCGGAACTTTCGCTTTCGGAAGGAGGGGAAGATTCTTCGGAAGAAGAGCTTTCAGAAGGTTCGGCAGGAGAAATAATTATCTGTACGGAACTGCTTTCGGAAGAACTTTCGGAAACGGTCGGTTCTTTTGAGCATCCTGCGCTCAAAATGAGCATTATGCAGAGCGCAAACGGTAAAATTTTACGAAAAATCATTTTATCTCCATTTCTCCGGCGGCAAACATAATTGCTGAAAGTGCCGCAACGGGTGCTGTTTCACATCTTAATATTCTCGGACCGAGGGAGGCTATCAAAGCACCATGCTCGGAAGCAAATTTGGCTTCATCATCGGAAAAACCGCCCTCGCTGCCGACCATCATTGCGATTTTTCCGCCGGTTCTTTTCTCCATTATTTCGCGAAGAGGATATTTTGCGTGCTCAAAAAAGAAAATCGGGGTTTCGAAATTTTCCATTTCGAGCACCGCGTTTTTAAAACTGAGCAGTTCGCCCACTTCCGGAAGTTTTCCGCGTCCGCTTTGTTTTGCGGCTTCGTCCGCAATTTTGCGAAGTCTTTGGAGCTTTTTCTTCATCGTCTTTTCGTCCGGACGGGAAATGCATCTTGAAGTCATAACCGGAACGATTTTTGAAACTCCGAGCTCGACGGATTTCTGGATTATGTATTCGAGCTTATCGAACTTCGGAAGCGCCTGGTAAAGAACAACTTCCGTTTCCGGTTCCGCAATGGAATTCCTTCTTTCGGTTATATCGAGGACAACGCTTTCCGGAAAAGCTTCGCGGATAACGGCTTCGGCTTCCGTTCCTTTTCCGTCGCAAAGAACAAGGCTTTCACCTTTTTTCATACGGAGAGAAAGAGCGATATGGCGGGCGTCGTCGCCGGTTATTTCAATAAAATCGCTCTGAACGCTTTCAACAAAAAATCTCGGCATTGTTTTTCCTCCAATCAGTAAAGCGAAAGTTCAAAATCGCCGAAATAGCGGCTTCCGAGCGGATTGATATCGGTAAAATCCGCCGGATAAAAACTTCCGTAATGGGGCCTTTCTCCGTCGCAGAGTTTATAAAAATTGCCTTTCATTCTGTGTCCGGGAAGAAGATAGCTTTTTCCGAAAAGTTTTTCAACAAGGGAAAGGGGAAGGGTGAAATTTGTGCACCAATAAACTCCCTGTTCGTCTTCGCCGGTAAAAATCCTTACGGAAACGTTTTTTGTAACGTCAAGCTCCGTGCCGTTTTGTTCGTCGATAAATTTGCAGACCAAAGCTCCGCCGCGGTTGGTTGAAAGCCAGAAATAGCGTTTTCCGCCGTCTTCCTCGGAAAAGGGAGCAATTGCCGCGCCGACAACGCTTTTTTCCTCCGGCGCAACTTCAAAAGCAAGGAGCTGGATATAAAAATCATCTTTGGAAATGCAAAGCCTTGCCTGGGCATAGGGCTTATAATCCGCTTTTTCAAGGGGATAATTTATTATTTTTGCGGCGGGAAGGGAATTCCAGAGAGGATCGCCGGTTATCATGCTTATGGGGAACATTTTTAACTTCCTCCTTAAAGGGTATATTATAACAAATATAAGTTTATAACATAATGCTCCGCAAATCAATATTCTTTTATTCCGTTTCGGCAAAAAGTTATTTTGAAAAATTGACAAAGAAAGGCTTTTAATATAATATATTATCAGAAAAATATCGAAAATTGCCGTTTTTTCGGAGGTATATATTTTGAAGATCAAAAAAATTGTTTCGTTTTTTCTTGCCGGAATAATGCTTCTTTCCTTTTCCGGCTGTGAATTCATAGAAAATCTTCCGTTCTTCACCAAGGACGAACCGGATGAACCTCCGGTCATCGAAACTCCGGAAGTTATCGAACCCGTTGACCCGAACTGGCCCGTTTCCGTTTTTGGAACAGAAATTGAAAAGGCGCCGGAAAAGGTTGCCGTCGCTTCTCCCGCCCTTGCGGAATATATCTATGACATGGATCTTATGGAAAATGTAGTTGCGGTTTCGGAATTTTGCGGTTTTGCCGGGGCAATCAGCTATCCTTCGATAGGTTCCGTCCGTCTTCCGGATATGGAAGCGATAAAAGAAGCAGAACCGGAATATATCCTTACCTTTTCCGCTTATGAGGAAAGCCTGCTTATCGAAATCCAGCAGATGAACATAACTGTAATCAATATCGAAGCGCCGGAAAGCCTTGATGAACTCCGGGCGCTTTATAAAGAAATTGCGCTTTTCTTCAAAGGTGCGGTTGACGGCGTTTCTTTCGGCGAAGATTATGTTTCCGAATATGATTCTGCACTTTCCGCCATTGCATATTCCGGCGAACAAAAAACCGCCGCTTTTATCCGCGCCCTTGACTATATGATGATAACCGGCGGAACAATGGAACAGGAACTTCTTTCCGCCGCGGGAATAAAAAACGCCGCGGAAGCTTATTCCGGTTATACCTTCCCGGAGGAAAACTGGAAGGAATTTGATCCGGCAGTGCTTTTTGTCAACACCGATCTGCACCTTATCGACCTTGAAACGAACGACCTTTATAAAAAGAAAACCGCCGTTAAAGGCGATAAAGTTTATAATGCAGATATCGACGTTCTTGCTCTCGGAAGTATGCGTTCCTTCGATATCCTGAAAAATCTTCTTGCAACGCTTTATGAAGATTACACCGGCGGAACGGTTCTTGAACCGGCATATCCGAGTATGTATAAACAACAATAAAATTAAAAGGGCGGAAAAATTTTCCGCCCTTTTTTGCAACAAAAACCCAAATTTTCGGTACTATTATTTTGAAGGGAGTGATTTTTCCGTGAAAAAATATATTGGAATTATTTTGGTTTTGGCTTGTTTGATGCTTTTGTTTTCTGCCTGCTCTCTCGGAAAAACTTTCAGCGGAGAAACGTGGATTTATATGAGCAACAACCGTTTTGTTGTCGTTCTAAATGATAACGGAAAGGAAACCGGGTTTTTTGTTACCGGAAGAACGGAAACAGTCGATAAGAATGGCAACGCAATAACGGATTTATACGAAATTTCGCTTTCGAAGGCGGAAATTGTTGCAGGCAAAAAAGCCGAAAAACCGAAGGAAACTGTTTTTGAGGACGTTGACGAATGGTACTATGCGGATAAAATCAAAGTTCTTGAAAAAATGGAAATTGCAGAACCGGAAAAACCGGTTATATATCTTTATCCGGAAAAAGAAACGGAAGTTTCCGTAAACCTTGATTTTTCCGGAAAACTGACTTCAACCTATCCGGAATATAACGGCGGCTGGAAAGTTACCGCAAAGCCGGACGGCACTCTTTTCGATGAAAACGGAAAGGAATATTACTGCCTTTTCTGGGAAGGAATTTCCGAAGCGGAATATGATTTTGAAAAAGGCTTCTGCGTTCCGGGCGAAAAAACTGCGGAGTTCCTTGAAGAAAACCTTCCGAAGCTCGGCCTTTCCCCAAAAGAAGCAAACGAATTCATAATCTATTGGCTTCCGCAGATGCAGGAAAACGAATATAATCTGATTTCTTTCCAGAGCGAAGCTTATACCGAAACCGCAAAACTTGAAATAGTTCCGAAGCCGGATACACTTATAAGGGTTTTTATGGCCTGGAAGCCCCTTGATGAATTCATCGAAATCGAGCCGCAGGAACTTTCTTCTCCGGAGCGGGAAGGATTTGTTGCGGTCGAATGGGGCGGAGCGGAAATCAGACAGCACGTTGAAAATTTCCTGCAGGCTTCTGAAAAAAGAAGAGTTGATCCCGGAATTTTTGGCGGAAACCAGGAATAAAAGTTTTGCAATTTTCCGATGTTACATAAAGTTGCGGCCTTTGTTACGCAAAAGTTATTGCGGCAAAGGCCGCTTTTTGTTAGAATTGTTTCAGAAGAAGGAGGCGGTTTTATGACTTTCGGCGAAAAACTTCTTGAGCTCAGGAAGAAAAACAATTTTTCCCAGGAGGAACTTGCGGAAAAACTCGGTGTTTCGCGCCAGGCAGTTTCCCGTTGGGAAAGCGGGGAAACAATGCCGGATTCTCCGAACCTTCTCCAGATTAGCAAAATTTTTTCCGTTTCCGCAGATTATCTTCTGCGGGACGAAATTGAGCAGAACCTTCCGGAACCGAAAACGGAAAAAAACGAAAGCAAAAAGAAAAATCCGCTTTTTATCATCTATATTTTCGGGCTTCTCGGAATGGCGGCCCTGCTTTATATAATCGCCCTTTCGGATATGGATATTGTTTATTGGGTCGCCGGAACGATTTTTCTTCTTGCGGGAATAATTTCCGCCGTTCTTTATTATAAAAATCCGAGGATAGAAACAAAATCTCCCCTTTATCTTGCGGCTTCAATAATATTTTTTGCGGCGGCGGTTGTCGGATTCTGTTCCATCGGAAATCTGGGATTTATTATGGGTCTTGGGAATTTTGTGATTTCGGTAATACTTTTTATAATCTGGGCAAAGCAATAAAAGAAAAAAGCCGTTTTTTAAACAAAAAACGGCTTTTTTCTTGTTTTATCCAAAAACTTATTGTATAATGTTGCGGTAATAATACCATTTGGAGGCAAAAAATGAGCAAAACTTTTATTGTGGAAACTTCCGCACGCCACGTTCACCTTTCCGAAGCCGACCTCAAAACTCTTTTTGGCGAAGGATATGAACTTAAATTCAGAAAAGACCTTTCCCAGCCGGGACAGTTTGCAACCTTTGATAAAGTTGATATCGTCGGCCCGAAGCGCACCCTTTCCGGCGTAACAATTCTCGGACCCACCAGAAAACAGACCCAGGTAGAGCTTTCTCTTACCGATGCGCGCTCTATCGGAATAACCGCACCCATCCGCGAAAGCGGCGATCTTGCAAATTCCGCACCCTGCAAGGTTGTCGGACCCTGCGGCGAAGTTGAACTTTCCGAAGGAGTTATCATCGCAATGCGCCATATCCATATGCTTCCGGAAGATGCGGAAAGACTTGGCGTTAAAGATAAACAGATCGTAAGCGTAAAAATCAATTCCCCGGAACGCAAAACCATTTTCGGCGACGTTCTCGTAAGAGTTACCCCCACTTCCGCTCTTGCAATGCACATTGATACCGATGAAGCAAACGCAGCCGGAATTTCCGGTCAGGAAGGCGAAATCGTCGAAATCTGATTTTACTGTATAAAAAAGGCACGCAGCGCGTGCCTTTTTTTGTTATTCGGAAAGAACACATTTTGTATAAACGGTATAGGAACCTTCTGCCCAATAATGTAAAGTTGAAACGTATATTTCGGAAAGGTCGTCCGGGTTTATAAAAACTTCCTTTCCGTCAACGCTTTTGTCGAAGGCGTCGTTTTTGCAGTTCGTTTCAAAATCTTTTTGCGGAAGATTGTCTATTCCGATATAATCGAGCTTTCCGGCGAAGACAAATCCTTCCGGAAGTTCCTCAAAGCCGAAATCCCTGCCTTTATGAAAACTGAGTTCATAAAGTTTTCCGCCGTATGCAACAAGACTGTCCCAGCCGGCTCTGTTGAGTTCGGTTATCATTTCTTCACAGAAGAAGCAGAAACTGCCGCCCTTTGCCCATTCCGGAGAATCCAAAAGGATATAAACCGTTGCGTTTGTTTCGTTCCCGGAAAAAACCTTTCCGGAAATTTCGGTTCCGCTTTTAATTTCAAGATCATTCAAAGGTTCCGAATCTCCGACGAAAACGGAATATCCGGCTTCTGAATATCCTTCGGGTATATATCCGGTTTTAAAATACTCGCCGTAATAATATTTTTTGCCGTTAAGGTTTATTTCCGGCCTTATATCGCCGAATTCGGTAAAAGGACCGACCCAGGGTTCTACTTCCGGAGCGATCGGTGAAGAACATGAGGAAAAAGATAAAATCATAATAAAAGCAAACAAAAGGCAGAAAAGCTTTTTCATTATATTACCCCCGTTTTAAAAAATCGGTTTCATATATATAGTGTAGAAAAAAGCGGCTTTCGTTGCAAAAAAGCGGCAGAAAATTTTCCGCCGCAATTTTTTTATTTTTCAATCCAGCCGCAGGCTCTTCCGACTGCGCGTTTCCATTGGTTATAATCTTTTTCCGCATCTGCCGCAGGTCTTTCGGGATAAAAAGTTCTTTCGCTTTCGTGGGCCGCCGCAATTTCATCAAGGCTTTCCCAGACTCCGGCATAAAGTCCCGCAAGAGCAGCAGCACCGAAAGCGGTTGTTTCAACGACCTTCGGGCGTTCAACGGGAATTCGGAGAAGGTCGGATTGTATCTGCATCATAAGATTGCTTACGGAAGCGCCGCCGTCAACATGGAGGACCGCAATATCGCAATCCGCGTCGCTTCGCATGGCGTTGATCATATCCGTTACCTGATAAGCAATTCCTTCAAGGGCGGCTCTTGCGATATGTGCCTTTGTTGTTCCGCGGGTTATTCCGAGAAGGGCGCCGCGGGCATACATATCCCAATGAGGCGCGCCGAGTCCGGTGAACGCCGGAACAAGAATAACACCGCCGGAATCCGGAACAGATTCCGCAAGAGGATTGACTTCCGGCGCGGAATTTATGATTCCAAGTCCGTCACGGAGCCATTGGATCGTTGAACCTCCGTTGAAAACGCTTCCCTCAAGGGCATAGGTGGTTTTTCCGCCGATGCTCCATGCAACCGTTGTAACAAGCCCGGAATGGGAACGGACCGGTTTTTCGCCGACGTTCATAAGAGTAAAGCATCCGGTGCCGTAAGTGTTTTTTGCGGAACCGATTTCAAAACAGCCCTGACCGAAAAGTGCGGCCTGCTGGTCGCCGGCGCTGCCGCAAACCGGAACTCCCGCAAGGGATTCAAGACCCGGAATGCCTTCCGCAACAACGCCGTAAAGTTCGGAGTTGCCGACGGGTTTCGGAAGCATGCACATAGGAATATCAAGCATTTCGCAAAGCTCTTCGTCCCAATCAAGGGTATGGATGTTGAAAAGCATCGTTCTTGAAGCGTTTGAATAATCCGTAACGTGTGCTTTTCCGCCGGTAAGCTTCCAGATAAGCCATGTTTCAACCGTTCCGAAAAGGAGCTCGCCGTTTTTTGCTCTTTCATAAGAACCGGGAACGTGGTCAAGGATCCATTTTATCTTTGTTCCGGAAAAATAAGCGTCTATCATAAGCCCGGTTTTTTCGGTTATAATTTCGCCGAAACCTTTTGCGGAAAGCATATCGCAGATTGCGGCAGTTCTTCTGCATTGCCAGACTATTGCGTTATAGATAGGTTTTCCGGTTTTTTTATCCCAGATAATGGTGGTTTCGCGCTGGTTCGTGATTCCGATCGCGGAAATCGGAACGCCGGCTTTTTTAACGGCTTCTTCCGCGGCCATTCTTTCCGTTTCCCAAATAACTTCCGGGTCGTGTTCGACCCAGCCGGACTGGGGATATATCTGGTCATAGGGATATTGACCGACGGAAACGATCTCGCCCGCTTTGTTGAAAACAATAGCTCTCGAACTTGTTGTTCCCTGGTCAAGGGAAAGGACATATTCTTTCATTTTTATGAAAACCCCCTATCTTTTTTATGGTAAAAGTGATATGATGATATTGTAAATTTCACCATAATTATAACATAGGGAGGGCGATTTTTCCATGATAATTCACAATTCTTTTTATTTTCCTTCTTCCGACGGAAAAACAACGATACATGGCGAAGAGTGGCTTCCGGAGTGCGCTCCGAAAGCGGTTTTACAAATCGCCCACGGAATAGCGGAATATGTTCACCGCTATAACGATTTCGCGGCTTTCCTTGCGGAAAACGGAATTGCCGTTGTCGGCGAAGACCATATCGGTCATGGCGATTCGATTGCAAAAGGCGCGCCCCATATTTATTTTGCCGAAAAAGACGGCTGGAACAAAGTTGTTTCCGATATCCATTCGGTCCGCACAATGTACGGCGAAAAATATCCGGATATTCCGTATTTTCTTATGGGACACAGTATGGGTTCTTTCCTTGCGAGAACTTATCTTATAAAATTTCCGGGCGATGTTGACGGAGCGATAATTATGGGAACCGGCCAGCAAAGTCCGGCGCTTATTGCCGGCGGAAAAGCAATCGGAACCCTTATCGGAAAGCTGAACGGTTTCGATAAACCCCATGATGTCGTAACTAACCTTGCTTTCGGAAGTTATACAAAAGGGATCGAAAACGTAAGAACGCCGCTTGATTGGCTTTCTGTCAACGAAGAAAACGTTGACAGATATATTGCAGATCCGAAATGCGGTGAAGATGCGACCGTTGGTCTTTTCCTCGATATGCTCGGCGGAATCGGCTTTATCCGCAAGCAGGAAAACGTTGATAAGATGGACGTTACAAAACCCGTTCTTTTTATTGCAGGAGAGGAAGACCCGGTCGGCGATTGCAGAAAGGGAGTCAAAGCCGCTTTTGCAACTTTTGATAAAGCCGGAGTAAAAGACCTTACCTGCAAGCTCTATCCGGGATTAAGACACGAAATTTTGAACGAAGATTGCAAAGAAAAAGTTTATGAATATATTCTTAAATGGCTTCTTGAAAGAATCTGATAAAACAAAAAAGCACCCGAAAGGGTGCTTTTTTAAAGGGTTATTTTAACAAAAGTTCCGTCCGCCGCCTTGACTTCAACAAGTTCAAGCTTTCCGCCGAAATTTTTTCTTACCTTATAAAATTCCCGGACAAATTTCCGGCAAATTGAACCGCTTATCCGGATTTTATGCTTTTTAAGTTTTCCGTTGATTAAAAGCGGAAAAATCGAAGCGGAAAATCCGTTCAGAAAAAGCCTTGTCGGAAGCCAAAGGGAAAAATTCTTTTCCTTATCGATTATCTTTATTTTCATAATTTTATTCCACAAAAATACTTATAATGTCGCCTTCGTGGCTTTCAACTTCAACAAGGTTTCCGATTGCGCCTTTTTCGACCATTTCAAAAATTTTTGCAAGGTCAAGATTTTTAAGAGCGCCGTTTACGGAATCGTTTCCGGAAATCTGGGGCATTTCCATTCCGCAGTCAAGAGCGATTTTTACAATGGCGCAGGGAATGTTTACCCGAACCTTATCTCCTTCGGAAGAATCCACAACGATTCGGAACATCATATCTTTTATATCCTTGCGGTTTTCTTCCGGAACAAAAACAACGGAGGATTCCTGTTTTCCGGAAAGAAGTTCGTCAACGCTTATTCCGAGGATTTTTGAAAGTTTAGGAAGAAGCGAAATATCCGGGCAGGAAAGATCGTTTTCCCATTTGCTTACCGCCTGGGGCGAAACACAGAGCATTTCGGCAAGTTCGTCCTGTTTAATGTTTTTCCTTTTTCTGTTTTCGGAAATTCTTTTTCCTATGGTTTCCATTATAAAAAAACTCCTTTCGTTTTTCTTTTCGAAAAAATTTTATCATTTCGGAAAAGAAAAATGAACGTAACAAAGGTTGAATTATTGCCGATTTTAACAACCGTCCGTTGTTTTTTAGTCAACGGACGGTTGTTTTTCCGTTTTATCAGTCTTCGGAAAGAATCTGGGTCATAAAAATTCCTTCCTCATAAACGCAGTCTTCCTTGAATCCGACAGATTTATATAATTTTTGAGCCGGAATGTTAAAACGGTTTACCCCGATGGAAAGTTTTTTTGCGCCGGCTTTTTTAAGATAATCAACGGCAAAGCGGAGCATAAATTTTCCGAAACCTCTGCCCTGATAGCGGCGGTCGATTATAACGGTTTCGATATTGTAATCGCCTTTTTTCCGGTCTATGGAAAGTTCAAGAAGACCGATGGCTTTTCCGCCTTCGGTTTCAACAAAAAGCTTGTGGTTTTTGTGGGCGCAGGCATAAGCTATGGTCTCAAGAGCGCCGGAAACAAATTCTCTCTGGTCCGGACGAATTTCAAGTGCGGTCGCCTGGCGCCAGTTTTTCTTTCCATAGGGCACCATTTTTGTGTTTTTCGGAAAAACAAAAATCGGTTCAATCTCCATTCTTGTTTCCTTGGAAAAAGTAAGATATTTGTTGTCGCCTTCCATAATATATTTTGAAGAGCAGGGGGAAACAAGCATCCAGCAAAAATCGTTTTCCTTATCAAAATAGAAAATTGCGGGAGAAAAAGATTCAAAATCAAGGAAGAAAACGGGATATCCGTTAAGGTTTTCAAAACAAAGTCCCATGTTTTCTGAATCGAATTTTGTTGCGGCTTTCCAGATTTTTTCGGAGAAAATCCGGTGCTCAAAAATTCCGAGCATAAGTTTTTCAAGGTCGGAAGCGGTTGTTGTAAAGAACGGATAATCGGTGTTTTCGGTATGGAATACGATATATTCCTCGTTGCGGAAAAGGGTATGGAGAGGAAGAGCCTTTTCGGAAATTCCGTTTTCGGTGTTTTCCATTCCGAGTTTTTCAAAGATGTTGCGTTTTATAAAATCTTTTGCGGAAACACCGGAAACTCTTTCGATAATTTCCTTAAGGAAAACGGTGTTGCTGGCGGAAAAATCTCCGGAAACGCCCGGTTCGTGCTCAAGTTCTTTTCCTTTTATGGAATTGAGCACCGTTTCGAAAGAATAATCCCGGAGATAAAGTTCCATATCTCTTTTTCTGCGCTCAAAATCGGAAAGTGATGAATATTCATTGTCCTCATCAAGGGTCCTGCGGATCTCGCCGAAATAAAAATCGCGGATTCCGCTTTTTCCGGAAAGGAGATGGCGGATCGTGATTTTATCCGCGTGCTCAAATTCCGGAACGAATTTTGAAATTTTATCGGAAAGACGGAGCTTTCCTTCGCCAATAAGGATAAACGCGCAAAGGGCGAGCATTGAAGAACATTCGAGAGGCAAAAGGTAACGGCTTTCTTTCTCTATCGGTTCTTCGGTGGAAAGATTTTTGCCGTAAACGGTGCTCAAAACGGTTTCGCCCTTATGATTTATAAGAAAAGCTCCGTTTTCACCGAATTTTTCGGCAATTTCAAAAATTTTTTCGTTTAATTTACTGTAATCGGTTTTCATAAGAAAAAAGTCCTTTCCGGCGAAAAATCGCCAAATGGAGAACTCAAATCTTCCTTCACGGCAAAGAAGGTTTAAATTCCGTTCAGTATCTCAAAAAGCTCGGAAGAACTGTGGGCAATATAGTCCGGAAGGAAGTTTTCGTCCTCTTCGCAGTAATCATCCGGGTGGTGCATCGCGATGCAGACAACTTTTGCTTCGGGGAAATCTTTTTTGAGCATGGCTTCGGCGTTTCTGCCGAAGGCAACGTCCACGCTGTGATCGCCGATATAGACAAAAGTTTCGTTTCTGTCCTCGATTCCGAGTTTTTCAAGGGCTTTTATAAAAGCGGCGGGGTGGGGTTTTTGTTCGTCAAAAAGAACATCGTCAACACCGATGACCGCTCCGAAATATTTGAGCACGGAATGGTGCTCAAGAGATCTTTTAATGATTCCGGCGCCGTTTTGGGAACAGACGCCCATTTTTGTTTCCTTAAAATGTTCAAGAATTTCGGGAATTCCGGAATAAAGTTCCGCTTCGGTTTTATTTTGGAGCTGAACTTTGCCCCACATTTTCACCGCTTCACGGGTCTGTTCATCGTTAAGACCGTAGCAAACGTGATAAAGTTCCACCCAGTCGGAAATTCTTCCGTAGGTTTCCTGGAAATTTTCCCTTGAAGAAAGGGGCTCCGGAATGTTTTCATAAATGTCGGGAATGAAATGTGAAAGAACTTCGAGGCTTACCTCAATGGATTTTTTTGATGAATCCATAAGTGTTCCGTCATAATCCCATAAAATTGCTTTTATTGCCATGTTCAGATACCTTTCGTTATGTTGTCCAAATCCGGAATATCCGCGGCGCAGTTTCGCTTTCCGCAAAGAACGTCGGTGCAGTTGGAACATTTAAGGGCTTCGTTGGTTCCTTCATAAAATCTTTCCGGATGGAGAGCAAAGGAAACTTCCCAGATCGCGAGAACGATAAGAGCGCCGGCGCAAAGGCTCCAGGTGAAAAATCCCAGAACGAAAACGATTGGGGAAAACATCATCATGTGGTCCCAGTTGAAAATTCTGCAGGTTGTGCAGCAGCGGTTTTTCATGAACCAGACCCGGAATGGACACCAGAAAAGAACGCAGATCAGATCGCAGACATAAAAGGCGACGGAAAGAACAAGAAGCATATTTCTTCCGATAATTCCGCTGAAATAGAGAACACCGATTGCGGCGGTGAGCAAAAACCAGACTATTCCGATTTTTATGGTGTCGCGGTTGCATTTTTTGATATATGCAAGGAGGTTTTCAAGATTTCGGATATTCTTGATTTCCCGCGGGATAAAATCCTTAAGGCTGAATTTTGATGAACCGAGAGGAAGGAATTTTCTGCTGGGGAAAATCTGGAGCAGCATATCCGCCATCCAGATAACCCAGAGGATATGGAAAAGAGAAAATTCCTTAAAAAAATTCCAGCCGCTCATAACATCGAACTGTTCCGGAACGGCAATAAGCAGGGAAAGAGTTGCAATTAAAACAAAACAGCGGAAAAGGAATTTTCCTTCATAGATTCTTCTGAATTTTGAAACAACGCGTTTTACCGAAAACATCTCTGAATAAAAACCTCGCTTTATATATAAAATAAACCAATTTATATAATAGCGAAATTGATTATTAAAATCAAGAAATTTGTAAAAACAACAAAAAAACCGCCGAAAGGCGGTTTTTTTAGCTTTCAATACCAGAAAAATTTATAAAGAATGGGGAAGGAATTGAAAAACTGCTGAAGATTTGTGTTGGAGGAAGATCCCGGGTCGTTTATTTTAAAACCGGAAGCGGAAAGATTTTTTCCTCCGGAAAAACCGGTCACAACGACCCAATGCTGGTTTCCGTAAGAGGTTTTTGCGCCGATAAGAACCGGTTTTCCTTCCCGGAGCTTGTTATAAACGGTTTTAAGATAATTTTCGCTCCAATAGCCGACGGAATAATCTTCCGGCCAATAAACGTTTCCGCTTCTGTCATAGGAAAGATTTTTCATCATTGCGTCGGGATAAATTGTTTTTCCGCTCCGGAAGGATTCCATCATCGCGATTCCGGTTGTGACGCAGCCTATTCTTCCGATGGTTTTTCCGGAAGAACCGATTTTAACGTTTGCCCAACGGGGATCGGTTTGCTTAAAATCCGGAACGTCAAGGGAAACCGCAGGAAATCCGTTTTGTGTTACGGAAAGATAATCCGCGCTTACAACGCCGGTTTTGTTTCCGTCAAAAAGGATCCGGCTCCAATAACCGGTTGAAGAAAGAATTATAACGTTTTCGTCTTTGGAAACAGTTCCGATAACCGGGTAGCTTTTTCCTGCGCCGCTTCTGACGTTCAGGTTTCCGCTTTCGGTGGAAACCCTTGCGGCGGTATCGGAAACAATTTCGATATAATCCGAATGGCAATAGCCGAATTTTCCTTCGGAATATTCGACTTTCCACCAATCACCGTTTTTTTCGATAAGGGCAAGATAGCTTCCCTTCGGGACAGAAGTTATTACATAACCTCCGGCGGTATTTCTGATATTGAGCCTTCCGCTTTCGGTGGAAACAATTCCTGCCATGGAATCGGAATTTATCGCAAAGGCGGGTGTTCCGGAAAGGGCAATTCCCGCCGCAACGATTGCTGAAATAATTTTTTTCATTTGTTCACCTCGGTTTTGTTTTGAAGTTTCGGTGATGATTATAACACGGAAAAGCCGAAGGCGGAACAGTCCAAATCTTCCCAAAGGGCAAAAAACGGCTTTATTAAAAGGAAAACTCCCCTTCGCTGAAAGGAGAGTTTCCGGATTATTTTAAAGGTAACATCTTATATCTGTCACAAGTTTTTCTTCAAGGTTTATAAGGCGCTTTGTGATATCCTTTGTGATTTCGTTGGCTGCTTTATATTCGTTGAGGTATTTGTTAAGGGATTTTACTCCCATGTTGCAGCCTTCGGTCATAAGATCGGCGATGGTTTTGTCGGATTCTTTCATAACGAGCATAACGTTTGTTTTTATCCAGGACATCCCTTTTGCCATAGGGTTAGGGTCTTTTCCTTCGTCGCCATAGTTTCGCAAAAGGGCGCGGATCTCTCTTTCGAGTTTTTCGTGTTCTTCCTTACAGTTTTTTAGAAGATTTTTGAAATTTTCCGCTTCAACATAGGGAAGAACGTCATCTATGGAGGACATTCCCATTTCAACTCCGGCGTCACATTCCCGAAGAAGTTTTATATTATCATTTTCCGGCATAAAAATCGCTCCTTTCTTTTTTGCTATATTATGCCCGGAAAAGCGGGAGCTTTTCATTGACGAAGAATTTTTTTGGTATATAATTGAATTTGTTATAAAAACCTTTCGGGAGATGAAGATTTTGGAAAAATATTTGCTCAGAACAGAAGCGGAACGCAAAAATGTTTCCGAAGAAAAGCTTGGGGAATACGTTAAAATCCTTTCGGAAATGATAAACTGCAAAACCGTTTTTACCGAAAACGGCGAAAACTCGAAAGAATATGAAAAACTTTATTCGGTTATCGACAAAGCTTTTCCGAACATCAGGGAAAAGGCGGAAAGACTCACATTCGGAAAAGGCTGTTTTGTCTATATCATAAAAGGAAAAAACGCGAAGAAAAACATTATGCTCATGTCCCACCACGACGTTGTTGAAGGCGGCGAAGGCTGGGAAAGCGATCCTTTTTCCGCAACGGAAAAGGACGGATGTCTTTTCGGAAGAGGCACCATTGATACAAAAACCTCGATTTTTGCGGAACTTGCAGCCGCGGAAGAACTTCTTGCGGAAGGATATGATTTTGAGGGCATAAATCTTTATATCGGTTCTTCCAACAACGAGGAAACCAGCGGCGACGGAACGGTTCTTGCGACGGAATATTTTAAGGAAAACGGAATTTATTTCGATACGGTTCTTGATGAAGGCGGCGCAATAACCGAGGGAATGATTCCGGGAGTAAAATGCAAAAGCGCAATGGTCGCCGTTCACGAAAAAAGCAGGCATGTTTTCCGCTGCAGGGCGGAAGTTTCCTCAAAAGGCCACACAAGTCTTAACGGAAGCAGCACAAGTTCCGTTGAAGCAATAGGAAAATTTGTTGCGGAAGTGAGCAAAAAAGCTCCGAAAATCTATAAAGGAAATTTTTATCCGGAAGTTAAGGCAACTTTTGAACGGCACGTTCCCTATATGGCTTTTCCGATGAATATTCTTTTCGGAAATATTGGCCTTTTCTCCCCGATAATCAAAAAAATAATGATGGGAATTCCCGCAGCAAGCGCAATGCTTTCCACAGGAATGTTCTTCACAACGGCTTCTTCCGGTCCGGACCGGAACATTCAGATTCGCGATAAAGAAGCGGAAGTTACCCTTATGCTCCGCTGTGTCCGTGAGGAGGATCTTTACCGCGGACTTGAAGAAATTAAAGAAATCGGAAAGAAATACGGCGTTGAAGTTGAAGAAATTTATCATGATTACTGCCGCCCGACGGATTTTAACGGAAAAGCCTTTGCCCTTGTTGAAAAGCTTTTGCATCAGAACTTCCCGGACGTTGCGGTTGCGCCTTTCCTGCTCACCGCGGCAACAGACGCGAGAAGATTCACCGATGTTGCGGAAAACATAATCCGTTTTGCACCCGTTGACCTTGATAAAAAGCAGTTTGCCTCCATTCACGGCGCAAATGAAAACATCAGGATAAAAAACATCGGCGAATGTGTTCTTTTCTATAAAGATTTTATAAAGATGGTATAACAAAAAAGGCACCCTTGAAAGGGTGCCTTTTTATTTAATGCGGGTTCTCATCCGCACCGTAAAACAAAAAAGACATCCCGAAAGGGATGCCTTTTTTCTTGGCGGAGATGGTGGGATTCGAACCCACGTGCCCGGCTAAGGACAAAACGATTTCGAGTCGTTCTCGTTACGACCACTTCGATACATCTCCATATTAAGTTTGCCCGAATATCATAACACGATTTTGCCAGAAGGTCAAGAAATATTGCGATAAAAAGCCGCATTTGCTCTATTGACATTAACGATGATATAATATATTATATTAAACTGAATAATTTTATAATGTATTGGAGGAAACCTTTTCATGGATGACCCTGGAAGTCCTATGGCCATTATTTTAGTATTAGTTCTTATTTTCATTAATGCATTTTTTGCAATGAGCGAAATTGCGGTTATTTCTCTTAACGATGCAAAACTCCGCAAAGATGCGGAAGACGGCAGCAGAAAAGCAAGAATACTCACAAAACTTGTTGACCAGCCGAACAATTTTCTTGCAACCATTCAGGTCGCGATAACCCTTTCCGGATTTTTGTCTTCGGCGGTTGCGGCGGACGTTTATGCGGACCCCCTTGCGGAATTTCTTTTGAAATATATTCCGATAGATGCGGATATCGTTCACGGCGGAACGGTTTTTGTGCTCACCCTTTTGCTTTCCTATGTTTCTCTCGTTCTCGGCGAACTTGTTCCGAAGCGCATTGCAATGCATTACCCGGAAAAAATATCTTATGCCATAGCGGGAATTCTTTCCTTCTGCTATAAAGCTTTCAAACCTTTCGTATATCTTCTCAGCGGTTCGACCAACGTTGTTCTCCGCCTTTTCGGAATCAACCCCAACGAAGAACCGGAAGAAGCCACCGAAGAAAACATTCGCATGATGCTCGACGTTGCCGATGAAAAAGGCACCATTGAAGAAAGCGAAAAAGAGATGATAAACAACATCTTCGAGTTCGATGACAGAAGCGTCGGCGAAATTATGACCCACAGAAAAGACCTTACCGCAATCGAAATGGAAACCCCCATAAGCGAAGCGGTGGATCTTGCGATTTCCGACGGCTATTCAAGAATGCCGGTTTATGAAGAAACCATTGATAATATCAAAGGCGTTGTTTTTGCAAAAGACCTGCTTACTCTTATCGGGGATACAAACCTTGGCGGAAGAAAAGTTGCGGATTTTATCCGCCCGGTAAATTTCATTCCGGAATCCAACAGCTGCCGGGAAGCCTTTATGGAATTCCAGCAGAAAAAGATCCAGGCCGCTATCGTTGTTGATGAATACGGCGGCACCGCCGGTCTTGTTTCAATGGAAGACCTTATCGAATCCGTAATGGGCAATATCCAGGACGAATACGATAATGAGGAAGAAGAAATAAGCGCAATCGACGAAGATAACTTCGATTTTGAAGGTACAGTTCTTCTTGATGATATCGAAGAGCTTCTTGATATTTCCGTTGATGAGGACGCGGATTACGATACTCTTTCCGGCCTTATAATGGATATCCTCGGAAGAATTCCGGAAGAAGACGAACACCCTGTTGTTGAATTCCAGGGAGTTGAATTCACAGTTGTTCACGTTGAGGAACACAGAATTGCGAAAGTTCACGCAAAAATCCTTCCGAAAGAAACCGAAGAGGACGAATAAAATAAAAACTTCCGAAACGCGCGCTTTGTGAAAAGTGCGCGTTTTTTTGTCAATAGAAAAGTGACAAAAATATTATGACAAAAACGGACGCTTAATTCTACAAATCCTACAATTGACCTTTACGGTGTGTGAAACTATAATATTATTAGTGCCGTTTCCAAACGCAAAATTATCCCCGGGAGGTTTTCTTTATGATTAAAACTATTATCAAACGCGACGGAAGAATAGCCGATTTTAATATTGATAAAATAGCGAACGCTGTTTTCATGGCCGCAAAAGCAAACGGCGGAAGTGACTATGAGGAGGCAATGTCGATTGCCTTTGCCGTTGTCGATTATATTGAAAACAAAGAGCATATTGAAACTCCCCATGTTGAACATGTTCAGGACGTTGTTGAAAAAATGCTTATTGAAACCGGACATGCCCGCACCGCGAAAAGCTATATTCTTTACCGCGCAAACCGCAACAAAGTCCGCGAGATGAACACCCGCCTTATGAAGACTATGGAAAACCTTACTTTCCAGTCCGCAAAGGAAAACGACGTTAAACGCGAAAATGCAAACATAAACGGCGACACCGCCATGGGCACCATGCTTAAATACGGAAGCGAAGCCGCAAAACAGTTTTATGAAATGTATATCCTCAATCCGCGCCATGCCCAGGCACATCACGACGGAGATATACATATCCATGACCTTGATTTTCTTACCCTTACAACTACATGCTGCCAGATAGATATCCTCAAACTTTTCAAGGGCGGTTTCGATACCGGCCACGGTCACCTTCGTGAACCCCAGGATATCGCAAGCTATGCGGCTCTTGCCTGCATTGCTATCCAGTCCAACCAGAACGACCAGCACGGCGGCCAGAGTATTCCGAACTTTGATTACGGAATGGCTCCCGGCGTTGCAAAATCCTATAAAAAAATCTATTGCCAGAACCTTGGAAGAGCACTTGAACTCCTTGCAAACGAAGAATGCGGCGATTGCGTAGCGGAAGAAATTCTGAACGAAGCCATTAACCTTTGCGGCGAATGGCCGAAACTCGAAGACGGCGAAGTTTATAAAGCAGCGGAGCTTTCTCTTCTTAAAGAAAAATACGGCGAGGAAATTGCCGTAAAAGCACAGGAATTTGCTTTCCGCAGAGCTGAAAAGGAAATTGACCGCGCAACCTTCCAGGCAATGGAAGCTCTTGTTCATAACCTCAACACCATGCACTCCAGAGCCGGCGCCCAGGTTCCGTTCAGTTCCATCAACTACGGTACCGATACTTCCCCCGAAGGCAGACTTGTTATTAAAAACGTTCTTCTTGCAACCGAGGCCGGCCTTGGAAACGGCGAAACCCCGATTTTCCCGATCCATATCTTCAAAGTTAAAGAGGGAATAAACTATAACCCGGGCGAACCCAACTATGATCTTTTCAAACTTGCCTGCAAGGTCAGCGCAAAACGCCTTTTCCCGAACTTCTCCTTCATCGATGCTCCCTATAACCTTCAGTATTATAAAGAAGGTCACCCGGAAACCGAAATTGCATATATGGGCTGCCGCACCAGAGTTATCGGAAACGTTTACGATCCGGAAAGAGAAATTGTTAACGGAAGAGGAAACCTTTCCTTCACTTCCATAAACCTTCCGCGACTTGCAATTCTTTCAAACCACAACATTGACCTTTTCTTTGACCAGCTGGACGCAAAAATTTCTCTTGTAATTGAACAGCTTCTTGAAAGATTTGAAATCCAGAAGAAGAAAAAAGTCCGCAACTATCCCTTCCTTATGGGACAGGGAATCTGGATCGATTCCGAAAAACTTAAGGAAGACGACGAAGTGGGCGAAGTTCTTAAACACGGAACCCTTTCCGTCGGTTTCATCGGCCTTGCGGAATGTCTTAAAGCGCTTACCGGTTTCCACCATGGCGAAAGCAAGGAAGCCCAGAACCTCGGTCTTGAAATTATTGCGTATATGAGAAAGAGAATGGACGAAGCAAGCGAAAAATACGGTCTTAACTTCTCCCTTCTTGCAACTCCGGCGGAAGGACTTTCCGGAAGATTTGTCCGTATGGACGCCGCAAAATTCGGAAAAATCCCCGGCGTTACCGACCGTGATTATTATACGAACTCCTTCCATGTTCCGGTTTATTATTCCATAAACGCTTTTGATAAAATCAAAAGGGAAGCTCCTTATCATGCACTTACCAACGCAGGTCATATCACCTATATTGAACTCGACGGCGACCCGCTCCAGAATCTTGATGCTTTCGAGCAGGTTATCCGCTGCATGAAGGAATCCGGCGTTGGTTACGGTTCTGTTAACCACCCGGTTGACCGCGACCCGGAATGCGGATTCACCGGAATAATCGGCGACGAATGTCCTAAATGCGGAAGAAAAGAGGAAGACGGCGAGCATTTTGAAAGAATCCGTCGAATCACCGGTTATCTTGTAGGAACCCTTGATAACTTCAACAACGCAAAACGCGCGGAAGTTGAAGACCGCGTTAAACATTCCGTCCAGACCCAGGCAGAAGAAATCTGATAAACAAAACAAAAAACCCGAACGCAGAGCGTTCGGGTTTTCGGTATTATTAAACGGAGAGAAAAATGGAAATGAAAACTTTGCGCCTTGCGGGTGTTATGAGGGAATCCATTGTCGATGGTCCGGGAATCCGGATGACAATTTTCGGTCAGGGCTGTCCCCACCACTGCAAAGGCTGCCATAACCCGGAAACCCACGACCCGAACGGCGGATATATCAGCCACCCGGAAAATATTCTTAAAGCAATTGAACAAAACCCGCTTCTGCAGGGGGTGACCTTTTCCGGCGGCGAACCTTTTTTCCAGGCGGAAGCTTTTTCGGAACTCGGCGAAGAAATTAAAAAGCGCGGACTTCATATCGTTACATATTCCGGATATACATTTGAACAGATCATGAGCGGGATAGAAAGCGGAAAACCCGGCTGGAAGGAACTCCTTTCCGTAACAGATTTGCTTGTTGACGGAAAATTTGTTCTTGAGGAAAAATCGCTTAATCTGCTTTTCCGGGGTTCGAAAAACCAGCGCCTTATCGACGTTAAAAAAAGTCTTGAAGCGGGGGAAGCTGTTCTTTGGGATCCGGAAGAGGAAAGCGGAGTTCTGAGGTATAAAAAATGAAAAAAATTGAGCTGACTTCCTTTCATCTCCATATTATCGCAATGGCGCTTATGCTCTGCGACCATCTCTGGGCAACAATCGTTCCGGGGAACGATTGGCTTACGGATATCGGAAGAATTGCCTTTCCGATTTTTGCGTTTATGGTTGCGGAAGGATTTTTTTACACCAAAAATCTTAAGAAATACGCAACGCGAATGTTTGTTTTTGCTCTGATAAGCGAAATTCCCTTTAATCTTGTTATGGGAAGCAAGATTTTTTACCCGCTGCACCAGAACGTTCTCTGGACTTTTTTAATCGGAATAGGCCTTATGTGGATAAATGAAAAGGCAAAGGACAAAAATCTTCCGAAAAGATTCCTTATTGCCGGAATAACGGTTGTTATGGCGTTTATCCTTGGAATAATAAGCTTTTGCGATTATTACCATGCGGGCGTTCTTACGGTTTTGGTTTTCTATTTCTTCAGGGAAAGAAAATGGCAGAACTTCGTTTTGCAGGCGCTTTGCCTTTGGTATATCAACGTGGAAATCCTTTCCGGTTTTTATTACGAATGGGAAGTTTTTGGAACAAAAATCGAAATTCTGCGCCAGAGTTTTGCTCTTTTGGCGCTTGTTCCGATATGGCTTTACAAAGGAAAACAGGGACCTTATAACAAGGGAATAAAGGCACTTTATTACTGGTTCTATCCGGTTCACCTTTTGGTTTTGTGGATTTTGCGGCAAATAATCGCATAAAATAAAGGAAAAAGTGAAATTTTCTTTTGAAAACGCTTGCATTTTTAAATTTAATATGTTAATATTATTAAAGTAATATTGTAGTATGAAGGAGTGGGAACGCAAAACCCGCTCCTTTCTGTTTAAAGGAAAATTTTTTGGAGGTGTTTTTTTGGCGGAAAAAAAGAAAAATACCGCGCAGACCTGCACTGAACTTGCCCTTCCCGTTGCGGAAAAACTCGGCGTTGAACTTTGGGACGTCCGTTTTGAAAAAGAGGGCACGGAGTGGTATCTGCGCTTTTTTATTGATAAAGAAGGACTTACCATTGAAGACTGCGAAAACTTCAGCAGAGAGATGGACCCCATTCTTGATGAAGCAGACCCCATTGAAAAAAACTATGTTCTCGAAGTTTCTTCCCCCGGAATTGAAAGAAAACTTGTTACCGAAGAACACGTAAAACGTTATCTCGGCTATCTCGCAACCGTAAGATTTGTCCGTGCTCCCGAAGGATATAACCAGAGAGAATTCCTTCTTCAGCTTGACGACATCAAAGAAGGCGTGATCACCGCTTCCTTTGAAGACGGAACCGAAATGGTCTTTAACAAAAGCGAAACCGCTTTTATAAAACTTTATTACGATTTTAGCAGCGATGACTGAGGAGGAATTATAAAAAAATGAACGCAGAATTTTTTGAAGCGCTCGCGCTTCTTGAAAAAGAAAAAGGCATTTCCGTTGAATACCTTTGCGAAAAAATTGAAAACGCAATTGCAATCGCAATTCGCCGCGATTATGTCGGAACCGAGGACGTAAAAGTAATCATCGACCCGGAAACCAGAACTTTTGATGTTGCAATCAGAAAACTTGTTGTTGAAGAAGTTGAAGATTCCGCAAACCAGATTCTCCTCGACAAAGCTGTGAAATATAACAAAAAAGCTCAGCTCGGCGACATTGTTGATATTCCGCTTGAAACCAAGGAATTCGGAAGAATTGCCGCCCAGACCGCAAAACACGTTATCAAACAGGGAATCCGTGAAGCGGAAAGAGGCCAGGTTCTTAAAGAATTCCAGAGCCGCGAACACGAAATTATCACCGCAACCGTAATCAGCACCGATGCTGTCCGCGGAAGCGTAACCCTTGAAATCGACCACAACGAAGCTTTCCTTCTCAAATCCGAGCAGATTCCCGGAGAAGTTTTCCAGGACGGCGAAAGAACCAAAGTTTACGTTGTTGAAGTAACCGCTTCCGAACGCGGACCCAAAGTTATGATTTCCAGAACCCACCCGGGCCTTGTAAAACGCCTTTTCGAAATCGAAGTTCCCGAAATTTACGAAGGCACCGTTGAAATCAAAGCCGTTTCCCGCGAAGCAGGTTCCAGAACCAAACTTGCAGTTTGGAGCAAAGACCCTGACGTTGATGCAGTCGGCGCATGCATCGGTACCCGCGGCGCACGTGTTGCAAAAATTGTTGATGAACTCGGCGGTGAAAAAATCGACGTTGTTCAGTATTCCGAAGACCCGGCAGAATTCATTGCCGCAGCTCTTTCCCCGGCAAAAGTTGTTTCCGTTGAAGTTGACCCCGAAGGCAACAAAGCCTGCAAAGTCAAAGTTCCGGACGAACAGCTTTCCCTTGCAATCGGCAACAAAGGTCAGAACGCAAGACTTGCCGCAAGACTTACCGGCTGGAAAATTGATATCAAACCCGAAAGCGGTTTTTGGGGCGAAGAAGAATAATTTGTTTTTAACATAAACGATAAACTTTTCCGAAAGGAGGAAGCCTTTTTATGAAAAAAATACCGGAAAGAATGTGCACCGGCTGCGGAGAAAAAAAGCCGAAACGCGAACTTATCCGCGTTGTAAAAAGCCCGGAAGGAGTTATCTCCCTTGATAAAACCGGAAGAAGCCCCGGAAGAGGCGCTTATGTCTGCCCGAATCCGGAATGCCTTAAAAAGGCGCGCAAAACAAAACGCATCGAAAGGGTTTTCGAAACCTCGATTCCGGAAGAAGTTTATGACGCGCTTGAAAAGGAGCTGGAAAAAGATGGCGAATGAAAAACTTTCCGGGTTCCTCGGTCTTGCAAGAAAAGCCGGAAAACTTGTTTTCGGTTTTGATATGACCGAAGAAGCCATGAGGAAAGGAAATGCAAAAGCCGTTCTCCTTTCGGCGGATTGTTCCGAAAGAACCGCAAGAAACGTAAAACGCATTGCGGAAGAAACCGGAACAGAAGTTTTGATTTTACCCCTTACTATGGACGAAATAGGATATGCCGTTGCAAAACGTGTTGGTGTGCTTTCCGTTTGCGACAGCGGCTTTTCAAAAAAAATTAAAGAGCTGCTGGAAAGCGGCATGCACAAAGCATGAACGAGTTTGGAGGAATTGCATAGATGATTGATAATATTAAATATAAAGCGGCGGACCTCGCAAAAGACCTTAAAGAACCTGTTAAAGACGTTCTTGACGTTCTCGGCGAAAAATTCCCCGCAAAAAAGGCACAGACTGCTCTTACCGAAGAGGAACTTAACTACGTTTTCGAACATTATACCAAAAAGAACGAAGTAACAAGTTTTGCTCCTTATTTCGCAATGGCAGGTCAGCCCAAGACCGAACCTAAAAAAGAAGAACCCAAAGCGGAAGCTCCGAAAGCCGAAGCAAAACCCGCTTCTAAACCTGCGGAAAAATCTGCGCCCAAAGCAGAAGCAAAACCCGCTGTAAAAGAAGAAAAGAAACCGGAACCCAAACCTGCACCCAAAGCAGAGGAAAAACCGGCTGAAAAACCTGTTCAGAAAACCGAACAGAAACCCGCAGAACGCAAACCCGCCGAAAACCGCGAAAACCGCGATAACCGCCAGAACGAAAGAAGAAACGACCAGCGTTCCGAAAGACCCCAGAGCGGCGATAAAAAATTCGGTGACAGACCTCAGAACGGTGACCGCAAATTCGGCGATAAACCCCAGGGTGAAAGAAAATTCGGCGACAGACCTCAGCAGAGCGGCGACAAAAAATTCGGTGACCGTCCTCAGAACGGCGACCGTAAATTCGGCGATAAACCCCAGGGCGAACGCAAATTCGGCGACAGACCCCAGAATGGCGACAAAAAATTCGGCGATAAACCCGGATTCCAGAAAAACGACCGTTTCGGTGACAAACCGAACTTCAATAAAAACGACCGTTTTGGCGGAAACTTTGGCTTTGATAAGGACAAAGAGGACAACAGCCGCCGCCATGAACCCAAGAAACCGGTTGAAAGAAAACCCAGACCCGCAAACCAGCCTCCGGCAGAAAAACTTGCGGCAGGCGTTGCTCACGTTGATATGAGCGCGGTTTCCGTTGATCTTGATAAATATAACGATAAATATGAGCAGATTGCACCCGCTTCTTCCATGAGCGACAGCTATGTAAGCAAGCAGAAACTCAACCAGAAGAGCAAACAGCAGGGCAAACCCAAGAAGAGCAAACACGAAATGGAACAGGAAAAACTCAAGAAACTCGAAATGGAGCGTCAGCGCCGCCAGAAACTTGAGATCACCCTTCCGGACGAAATCACCGTCGGCGACCTTGCTCTCAAACTCAAAATCGCCTCTTCCGAAATTATCAAACGCCTTATGCTTCAGGGCATGATGGTTTCCGTAAACGAAGTTATCGACTATGATACCGCTGCCCTTATTGCAATGGATATCGGTGCAAAAGTTGAAAAAGAAGTTGTTGTAACCATCGAAGACCGCCTTATCGACGACAGCGAGGACGATGCAGCAAATCTCATCACCCGCGATCCTGTTGTCTGCGTAATGGGCCACGTTGACCATGGTAAAACTTCTATCCTCGACTATATCAGAAGCGCACACGTTGCTTCCGGCGAAGCAGGCGGCATTACCCAGCATCTCGGCGCATACAGAGTTACCACCGAAAGCGGCGACTCCATCACCTTCCTTGATACTCCCGGACACGAAGCATTCACCGCAATGCGTGCCCGCGGCGCACTTTGCACCGATATTGCAATTCTCGTTGTTGCGGCAGACGACGGTATTATGCCCCAGACCGTTGAAGCAATCAACCACGCAAAAGCGGCTGAAGTTTCCATCATCGTTGCAATCAACAAAATCGATAAACCCACCGCAAACCCTGATAAAGTTATGCAGGGTCTTACCGAATATGGCCTTGTTCCGGAAGAATGGGGCGGCGACGTAATCTGTGTTCCTGTTTCCGCAAAAACCGGTGAAAACATCGATACTCTTCTCGAAATGATCACTCTTGTTGCGGAAGTTCGCGAACTTAAAGCAAACCCCGACAGAATGGCAAAAGGTACCGTTATCGAATCCAGACTTGACAAAGGCCGCGGTCCTGTTGCAACCATGCTTGTTCAGAACGGTACTCTCCATACCGGCGACGTTGTTATCGCTGGTACCGCAGTAGGTAAAGTCCGTGTTATGATCGACGATAAGGGCAACAGAATTACCGAAGCAGGTCCTTCCATTCCTGTTGAAATCACCGGTCTTGATTCCGTTCCTACCGGCGGCGATCAGTTCAACGCGGTTTCCGATGAAAAACTTGCACGTGAACTTGTTGAACAGCGTGAATATGAAGCAAAACAGGAAGCATTCAAACAGTATCAGAAAGTTACTCTTGATAACCTCTTCAACCAGATCGCCGAAGGCGAAATCAAGGAACTTCCCATCATCGTCAAAGCAGACGTTCAGGGTTCCGTTGAAGCGGTTCGCCAGTCCCTTGAAAAAATCTCCAACGAGGAAGTCCGCGTAAAAGTTATCCACGGCGCGGTTGGCGCAGTCAACGAATCCGACGTTATGCTTGCACAGGTTTCCAACGCAATCATCGTAGGCTTCAACGTCCGTCCCGACACCACTGCAAGAGATACCGCAGAACGCGAAGGCGTTGATATCCGTCTTTACAGAATCATCTATGACGCAATCGAAGAAATTCAGTCCGCAATGAAAGGTATGCTTGCTCCGAAATATCGTGACGTTGACCTTGGCCGTGCCGAAATCCGCCAGGTTTATAAAATTTCCAACGTCGGTACCGTTGCGGGCTGCTATGTTCTCGAAGGTAAAATTGCAAGAAACGCAAATATCCGCGTTGTTCGTGACGGCATTATCATTGCCGACGATAAACTCGACAGCCTTAAACGTTTCAAAGATGACGTCAAGGAAGTTGCTTCCGGCTATGAATGCGGTATGACCCTTACAAAATTCAACGACATCAAAGAGGGCGACATTTTTGAAGCTTATATCGTTGAAGAATATCGCGAAGACTAAACCGGAGGAATTATGGCAGGATTTAAACTTAACAGAACAAGCGAGGATATCCGCAGAGAGCTGATGGATATCCTCCGCAGCATGAAAGACCCGAGAATTTCCGGCGGAATGATAAGCGTTGTCCGCATTGAACTTACCAACGATCTTTCACACTGCAAAGTCTATATAAGCTCTCTTGAAGGAATGGAAAAAGCGAAAGAAGCAGTTAAAGTTCTTACAAAAGCGGGCGGTTTTATCCGTCACGAAATGATGATGCGTCTTGAGCTTAGAAAAGTTCCGGAATTCCATTTCATTCCGGACGATTCCATCGAATACAGCGCCGGAATCCAGAAAATTCTTCGGGAAATCGGGGAAGAATAATTTTTAAAAGAAAGGAGAGGTGAGAAAAATGGAAGTAAATGTTCAGCAATGCTGTGAGATACTTCGGGGAATGGACGATATAGTAATTCTTTGCCACCGGAACCCGGACGGCGATACCCTTGGAAGCGCTTTTGCTTTGCATTATATTCTTAAACAGCTTGGAAAACGAAGCAAAGTAGTTTGTCACGATGGTTTTCCGAAGCAGTTTTCATACCTGCTCCTGGAATATGAACCGGAAGATTTTGAACCGAAAGCCGTTGTTGCGGTGGATATTGCCGATGAACAGCTTTTCGGCGAAAATCTCAACGAATATAAGGGAAAGGTCGATCTTTGCATCGACCACCACGGTTCAAACAAACATTATGCAAAAAACTGGCTCGTTCGCGATTCCGCTGCGGCAAACTGCGAGATAATCGAAGATATCTGCTATGGTTTTGAAGAAACACAGCTCACAAAAATAATTGCAGACTGCATCTATACCGGCGTTTCCACCGATACCGGCTGTTTCCGCTATTCCAACACAACCGGTCATACTCATTCGGTTGCCGGAAGAATGTTCAAAGCCGGATGCGATTTTGTAATGATTAACCGCGCAATGTTCGAGGTAAAATCGTTTTCAAGAATCGCAATCGAAAGGGAAGTTCTTAACGGAACGGAACTTTATTTCGGAAACCGCTGTGCGGTAATAAGCCTTACCAAAGAGATGATCGAGAGAACCGGCGTTCTTGAATCTGAACTGGAAGGCGTTCCGGCCATGACAAGGGAAATTGAGGGAGTTGAAATCGGTCTTACTCTCCGTTTCCGTGATAACGGATATAAAATTTCCGTCCGTACCGGTGAAGAAATCGACGCTTCCGCCATTTGCGGAAAACTTGGCGGCGGCGGTCACCGCTGTGCCGCAGGTTGTTTTGTCGAAGGTGATCTTGAAACCGCAAAGGAAACGGTGCTCAAAGTTGTTGCGGAAGTTCTCGGGGAGGTAACCGAATGACGGGAATTCTTCCGGTTAAAAAACCGGCGGGCTTTACTTCCTTTGATGTTATAGGAAAACTCCGCGGAGTTGTTAAAACAAGAAAAATCGGACATTCCGGAACCCTTGACCCAATGGCGACAGGCGTTCTTCCGCTTTTCTTTGGCGGAGCAACAAAATGCTGCGACCTTCTTCCGAACGAGGATAAACGATACGTTGCGGATATAAAATTCGGAATCGTTACCGATACCCAGGATACCAGCGGTCGGGTGCTCAAAGAAAGCGAAAGCCGGGTTACAGAAGGCGAATTTGCCGAAGTGATGTCCGGTTTTATCGGAAAACAGATGCAGACCCCGCCCATGTTTTCGGCGGTAAAGATTAACGGAAGACCCCTTTATGACCTTGCAAGAGAGGGCAAGGTCGTGGAGCGTGCTCAAAAGGAAATCGAGGTTTATGACATAAAACTTCTTGAATTTGATGAGCATGCTCAAACCGCAAGAATCGAAGTTTCCTGCGGAAAGGGAACTTTCATCAGGACTCTCATCAACGATATGGGCGAAAAACTTGGCTGCGGCGCTTCAATGAGTGCTCTTGAAAGAACAATGGCGGCGGGTTTTGAACTTTCGGAATGTTTTACGATTTCCGAAATCGAGGAAATGATGAAAGACGGAACGTTTGAGGAACATCTTATGCCGGTCGAGAGGCTCTATAACGCCCTTCCAAGGCTTGTTCTTTCGGATTTCGATAAAAGACTTTACCGAAGCGGAGTGCCTCTTGAACTTCAAAAAAGAGGCTGGGGAGGAATTTCCGGAAACATAGCTGTTTTTGATGAAGGCGGAATGCTCCTTGGGATTTCTTTTATGGACGAAGAAGCAAACGAACTTAAACTTCGTAAAATGATGAATACCGATAAATAAAAAATGCGCCTTTTTTAAAGGCGCATTTTTTATTCCTAAATGGAATATTTATGAAATTCTATTGACAAACCCGTTAGACAGCAGTAAAATAAAGCCATAGTTAGACGAAAGTAAAAAGAGGCGATGTTGTATGAAAAAAATCTTTATAATACTTCTTGCTTTGGCAATATGTTTTTCCGGCTGCGGCTGGAACGTTGAAATCGTTGACCCGAGGGAAGAAACCGTTTCCCTTGAAAAAGAACCGGAAACCGAAGAAATAAACGAAGATTTTATCGAAAAGATAATCCTTGATTTAGGTGCGGTCAAAAAAGAGGACGGAACTTTTGAAAGTGAAAAAATCGGCGGTTTTCTTTACGATATGTTTTTTGAAAAAGCTTACAGCCTTGAAACCAAATATTATTTTTATTGGGCAACAGGAAAATTTGTCGAAAAATACAGCGATTACAGCACCCGTTTTGCTTCTCCCCACGGAATCGGATATTCTTTTCCGGCGGAAGAATTTGAGGAACTTATCGAAAGCTATTTCGGAGTAAACCCCGAAAGGCTCCGGGAAGATACTTCCTTTTATGACGGCACCCATAACGCCTATTGTTCACCCGGCGGAAGTATCGGCGGTTTTGGTTCACAATATGAAATAAAAATTCTTTCCTATACCAAAATTGAGGACGAACTTGTAATATATCTTTCCGTCGGTGGTGCCCCCTGCTATCTTAACGTGCTTCTTACCGAAAACGGCGGCTACCGCTTTTTAAGCTATCTTCCGGAAAAAATCGAAGAACCGGAATTTCCCATGAGCGCCGAGGGCGAAACCCTTTCTTTCTGCCTTGGCTATAACAGCACCGAAATATTAAAGCTTGCCGTCGGCGATTCCATCGGCGACTGGGTTCTTGATGAACTCGAAGTTACTTCTCATGGGGAGGGAATAGAAAAAACTTACGATTCCGTTTCGGCAACTTTTTCCGGAACAGTTACCCTTGAAGGACTCATAACATTAAACCCTTATGCCGGAGCCGGCTATAATTTCAGAATCCGAAACAGCGACGGTCTTGATAAAATTCCGAAAATCGCGGAAGAAAACATTGAAACTTTTATAGAAACTTTCAGAATAGGACTTCCGGAAGTCGAAAATCTTCCGGAACTTAAAGAAAATGAATCTTTCCCCTGCTATATAACTATTGACAGCTACACCGCCAACTATGCGGCAACGGAAGCCATGCACAGTGCAAACGTTGTTAAAATCGAGCCCATTTTTAAAAACACCGGTCTTTCGGAATTCCATGAGGAAATAATCGTCAATTTCGGCGGCGAAATCAACATATATAAAGAACTTGTTGCGGATAAAGGTTCCTCCCTTTTCTATCATGACGGCTTTTCTGACGGAACAAAACTTTCCGAAACAAACTATTTTATCTGGATGATCCATTATTCAAACAGCAAATATGATTACGAAACCCGAATGGAACTTTTTAACGGCGCCGGCGAAGGAAACGGCTGGGCCTATCCTTCGGAATATTATGAATCCACCCTTTATGAATATTTCGGGGTTTCGGCGGAGGTTTTGCGTTCCGGCGAACTTTATATCGCCGAAAAAGATTATTACTGGATCGGTGGAGGCGGCGGAATCGGCGAAACTCCCGCTCTTGTTGTAAACAGCATTGAGGAAAGCGAAGATATGATCGTTTTCCATATTACCCTTGATTACAACATCGAGGCCGATTGCGACATGGCCCTTACCGTAAAACTTCTTCCGGAAGGCGGATATAATTACGTAAGCTATCTTCCGGAATAAAAAGAGGTGTTTTTTATGAAAAAAGTTTTTATGATTTTTCTTGCTCTGGCAATATTCCTTTCCGGCTGCGGAAAAACCGAAGAACCGGTTGTTGTTGAACCGAACGAAGAACCTTCGGAAGTTGAAAACAGCGAAGTTTTGGAAGGAACTTATTCCGAAACGGAACTTTCTTCTATTCCGGAAGAAGAACAGGATTCCATGACCTTCAAGCTTGGTTCTAACGGAAAAACCGTTGAGCTTTTTCCCGGAGATTCCATCGGAGAATGGGTTTTGACAAAACTTGACGTTGATTATAATCCCGAAACAGACTGGACAGATTCCATCGAAGCCGAATTTTCCGGAAATGTTGAACTTAAAGGACATATCGAACGCAACGTAATGGCAGAACTTGCCTATGATTTTGTTGTTGACAGAAGTGAATTTGACAGAATGCCTTTCCTTGTTTCAAAAGACTTCAAGGAATTCCGCGGGAATTTTGTAATGAACATTCCGGAAGGACTTGAAAATTCTCCGAACCTCGATTGGAACGAATCTCTTCCCTGCAAAATTACGATAAGCGGTTTCAGCATAAGCTGTGCTTATACAGAAACCTTTGACAGCGTAGATGTTGTTAAAATTGAACCCCTTTCCGAAGAAATTCCCGCTCTTTATGAGGAAATGATTCTTAATTTCGGCGCGGTTTATAACTACGAAGGAAAACTTGCTGTAAGAAAAGGAGTAAGTCTTTATAACAATCGCGAAGGTTATATGGATTGTTCCCTGATGGGAACCGCATCTTACTATTCCTGGGTTATGTCCAGAACTTCGACCGAGGACAGAATCGAAGTTTCCCTTCCCGGTTTTACTTCAAAAGTTTATGCTTACGATGCGGATTTTTTTGAAACCATGGTTTCCGAATATTTTGGAACGTCTGCGGAATATCTTCGCAACTCCGATTTTTATTACCCCGAGCAGAATTGCTATTTTATCGACGGCGGCGCCGGAATCGGCGACACCACCTATATCCAGTATCTTTTTACAGAAGAAAAAGAGGACAAAGTCATAATTTATTTCAATCTCTCCGATAATTATTATGGCGTAAGCAAACACGCTCTTACCGTAAAACTTCTTCCGGATGGCGGATATAATTATATAAGCTATCTTCCGGAATAACCAAAAAAGAAAAACCTGCCTTACGGCAGGTTTTTTTAATGTTTACAAAACCGCAGGAATATATTGTAATTCTGTTATAAAATTATCAGGAGGTTTTAACCTATGAAACTCGAAAACAAAGTTGCAATCGTAACCGGAGGCGCAATGGGAAACGGACTTGGAATCGTAAAAGTTTTCCTTAAATACGGCGCAAAGGTCGCGATTTTCGATTACAGCGAAAAAGTAACCGAAGTTGCCGAATCTTTCAAAGCGGAAGGCTATGACGTCCTCGGATATCTCTGCGACGTCCGCGACAGCGAAGCTATTAAAGCAAACGTTTCCGACGTTATCGAAAAATTCGGCACCGTTGATATCCTTGTTAACAACGCCGGAATCGCATGGCTCGATACCTTTATGAACACCGATGATAAACTTCGTGATGCTCATTTTGATATCAACATCAAAGGTTCCTGGAACATGGCAAAAGCGGTGGTTCCGGTTATGATGGAAAAGAAAAAGGGCGCCATAGTAAACCTTTCCTCCGTAACAGGACCTCTTGTTGCGGACCCGGGCGTTGCTTACGCAACAACAAAAGCCGCCCTTATGGGCTTCACCAAAGGTCTTGCGGCGGAAATGGTTTCCTATGGAATCCGCGTAAACGCAATTCAGCCCGGATATATCATGACTCCTATGGTTGAAGGCATCGCCGAAGCCTCCAACGCTTCCGACCCGGAAAGCGTAATAAACGGAATTGGTTCCGGAATCCCTATGGGAAGACTCGGCACCACTGAAGAACTTGGCGAACTCGCCGCCTTCCTCGCCTCTGATGAATCTTCCTATATCACCGGCCAGGGAATCGTTATCGACGGCGGTTCAACAATGCCGGAAACTTCCAGCGTTGGTGTAACCGAATAAGCCTTGTGCTCAAAAAAAGAAAAAGCCGTGCTCAGATGAGCACGGCTTTTTTTACATATCAAGCCTCCCTTGCCTAAAGGGAGGTGTCTGCAAAGCAGACGGAGGGATTCTTTTACCACTTTCCGTTCATTTCGGTAAGAAGGTCGTTCTGAATCTTCCAAAGCTTCGGGGAAAGGTCAACGTAATATTTATGGGGATATTCAAAACGTTTCATCTCTTCCCAAAGGGTATCCACCTGTTCGGCGCAGTATTTGCGGATTTCCTGAATGGAGGGGGATTCATAAACGCATTTTCCGTTTTCAAAAATCGGAACAAGCATCTGTTTTGCAACAACGTTGGTGAGAACTTTTTTCTTCCAGGTTGCCTGGGGATCAAAAATTTCTATATCTTCGTCGGTGTTCGGAGCTTCCTCATTATAAAGAGCAATATAGTCCGCAACGGCTTTTCCATTCTCTTTTGAATAGAAACGGTAGAAAGTTTTGAAATCCGGAATGGTGATCTTTCCGACGGATTCGCTTATTTTGATGACCGGTTTAAGTTCGCCGCCTCTTTCAACTGCGGCAAGTTTATAAACGCAGCCGAAAACCGGGTCGCTTTTTGCGGTGATAAGGTTTTCGCCGACGCCGAAGCTGTTGATGGAAGCACCCTGGATAATAAGATCGCGGATGATATATTCATCAAGGGAGTTCGAAGCGACAATTCCGCAATCCGGATAGCCGGCATCATCAAGCATTTTTCTTGCTTTTACGGAAAGATAGGCGATATCGCCGGAGTCGATTCTGATGCCTTTCGGGCGGATTCCGAGAGGTTTAAGGACTTCGTCAAAAACTTTTATTGCATTCGGAACGCCGGATTTGAGTACGTTGTAGGTATCAACAAGAAGGGTGCAGTTGTTGGGATAGGTTTCGGCATAGGCTTTGAATGCCTCATATTCGGAACCCATAAGCTGGACCCAGCTGTGGGCCATGGTTCCCACTGCCGGAACGCCGTAATCTCTGTCGGTCATTGCGCAGGCGGTTGCGGAAACTCCGCCGATATAAGCCGCTCTTGCGCCGAGAACCGCGGCATCCGCATTCTGTGCTCTTCTTGAACCGAATTCCATAACCGGTCTGCCCTGGGCTGCTCTTACTATTCTGTTTGCTTTTGTTGCAATAAGGCTCTGGTGGTTTGCAATAAGGAGAACAACGGTTTCGATAAACTGCGCCTGAATTGCCGGTCCTTTGATTACCATAATGGGTTCTCTCGGGAAAATCGGGGTTCCTTCCGGAACGCACCAGACGTCACAAGCGAATTTAAAGTTGCGGAGATAATCGAGGAAAGTTTCAGAAAAACAATTTTTGGAGCGGAGATATTCAATATCTTCTTCGGTAAAGCTGAGATTTTTGAGATAGTCTATAAGCTGTTCAAGACCCGCAAAAATCGCAAAACCGCCGTTATCCGGAATTGTTCTGAAGAAAACGTCAAAAACCGCAACGGTATCGCCCATTCCTTTTTCAAGGTAACCGTTCATCATAGTAAGTTCATAAAAATCGGTGAGCATGCTGAGATTTCTTTCATCACGTTTCAAACAATATCACTCCTTTTGCCCGATTAAACAGGCAGATTTTTCCACCCTTAATATTAACACTATTTTGTTAAAATTTCAATGAGGGTAATTAATTTTAAGAAAGCTATTGATTTTAATTTTTAATTAAATTATGCTTATTTCAGGACGTCCGAAAACCTAAACGAAAGCGAGAAAGCATTTTATGAACAAAGAAGAACTCCATGATTTTATAGAAAAGCAGCAGTCCAATATCTGCCAGGTTTCGGCAATTAAGAACGGCGATTTTGTTTACTCCGATTGCTGGAACAATTATAAAAAGGACGATTGCACCCATATAATGTCCGCCACAAAGAGCATTATAGCCTTGCTTATCGGAATTGCAATCGATAAAAAACAAATCAAAAGCGTTGACGACAAAGTTCTGGATTATTTCCCCGATTATAAAGTTAAACGCGGCGAAAAAACGATTTACGATGTTACTATAAAACACTTGCTTACCATGCGCGCGCCTTATAAAGGCAAGGGTGACCCCTGGTCGAAAGTTTGTTCAAGCGAAAACTGGACTTTTTCCTCCCTTGATTTTTTGGGCGGAAGAAAAGGCCTTACCGATGAATTCGATTACAGAACAGTCTGCCTCCATATTCTTACGGGAATTTTATACAGAGCAACGAAGATGAAAACCGTCGATTTTGCCAACGAATATCTTTTTGAACCCCTTGGAATCAAACCGCACGAAAATTATTATGCCAAAACCGCCGAAGAACATAAACAGTTCACCATAAGCAAAACGCCGAAAGAAAACATCTGGTTCGCCGACCCGCAAGGGCTCGGAACTCCCGGATACGGACTTTGCATGTCAGCGGAAGATATGGCAAAAATCGGCTTGCTCTGTCTGAATAAAGGCACATTTGACGGAAAACAAATCGTTTCTTCCGGTTGGATAGAAGAAATGACAAAACCGAGAGCCGTCGAAAGCGATTATTTCCGCGGAATGGATTACGGTTACCTTTGGTGGATAATTGACCGTGAAAAGAATATCTTTTCCGCCATCGGAAACAGCGGAAACGTTATTTACGTAAATCCGGAAAAGGATATCGTAATCGCGGTATCTTCGTATTTCAAGCCGACAGTTTTTGACAGGGTCGATTTCATAAGGGAATATATCGAACCTTTTATCGAAGAAATTTAAAAAAATTAAAGGAGGCTCCAAAAGCCTCCTTTTTCATACACCTCATCCGTCTGCTTTGCAGACACCTTCCCCTCAAAGGGAAGGCTTTTAAATAGCACCGATTCCGCCGATAAATTCGCGGACTCTTTCGTGCTTCGGGTTTTCAAAGATATCTTCGGGCGAACCTTCCTCAAGGATTTTTCCTTCATCCATGAAGATGATTTTGTTCGCAACGTCTTTTGCAAAGCTCATTTCGTGGGTTACAACTATCATTGTCATGTTGCTGTCCGCAAGGGATTTTATAACCTTAAGAACTTCTCCGGTAAGTTCAGGGTCAAGAGCGGAGGTGGGTTCATCAAAGCAAAGGATATCAGGTTTGAGAGCAAGTGCCCTTGCGATTGCAACGCGCTGCTGCTGGCCGCCGGAAAGCTGGTGCGGATAATAATCCAGCTTATCCGAAAGGCCGACTTCATCAAGAAGTTTTCTTGCTTCCGCTTCAATTTCCGCCTTTATCTGCTTTTTGTTCTGTTTATAATCCGGACGTTCCTTTTCAAGAAGCTCCTTCGCGAGCATTACGTTTCCGAGAACGGTATACTGTGGAAAAAGATTGAAGTTCTGGAAAACAAGCCCGAAATGAAGGCGTTTTTTTCGGATATCGCTTTCGCTTGAATTATCTTTTTCCGAAGCGTCAAAAAGCGTTTCGCCGTTTACGATAATTTCGCCTTCATTCGGCGTTTCAAGAAAGTTTATGCAGCGGAGAAGGGTCGTTTTTCCGTTTCCGGAAGAACCTATAACGGCCATAACGTCGCCTTTTTCCAACGAAAAATCTATTCCTTTGAGAACTTCCAGTTCACCAAAGCTCTTTTTTAAGTTTTTTACTTCAAGAATAGCCATTTTTACACCTTAAAATAATCCATTTTCTTTTCAAGCCAACCGAGGAAAATCGTAAGAAGTCCGCTGAAGAGCAGATAATAAACGCCGGTGAAGAGCATCGGCCAGATTATACCTTCGGATTTTATGTAATTCTGTCCGTCCCACATAAGCTCATAAACCGCAATTACGCGAACAAGGGAAGTGTCTTTAACAAGGGTGATAACCTCGTTTCCAATCGGCGGAATAATGCGTTTTATAACCTGGAGAAGAACGACCTTAAAGAAAATCTGGCTTTTCGTCATGCCGAGAACTTCGCCCGCTTCATACTGTCCTTTCGGAATTCCTTCAATTCCGCCGCGGTAAATTTCGGAAAAATAGCAGGCATAGTTGAGGATAAAAGCAATCATTGCCGCAATAAATCTTCCGGTTGCGCCGCTTCCCCACCAGTTGTTTCCGAGAATAATTCCGGGTCCGTAATAGATTATGATAAGCTGGAGCATAAGGGGAGTTCCGCGGATAACCCAAACAAGAAACTTGTTGAACCAACGGATTATTCCAACGCTGCTCATGGAACCGAAAGCAATAACAAGTCCCAAAGGAAGAGAACCCAGAAGGGTAAGGAAAAATATTTCAAGGGATTTTACAAATCCGATGTTGAGAGAGGTCAGAACCTCTCTGATTTGTTCCCAATCCAGTTGGGCAAAAAAAGAAAATTCGAACATTTTAACCTCGTCTTTTCACCAATGCAGGGAACGCCGTTTCCGACGTTCCCTGCATTGAAAGATAAATTATAATTAAGGGGATTTTTTATTTGATGATTACGGATTCCTGAACGCCATAGGTTTTTGCGGTTTCAAGAACGGTTCCTTCTGCGCAGGCATCTGCCCAGAACTGATTGAATTTTTCAACAAGGTCGCTGCCTTTTCTGAAGCCTACTACGTATTCTTCGCTGGTGAGAGAAACAGTATAGGTAAGATCGGGATAACCGGTTCCTTCACCGATCATTGCGCCGGCCATAAGAAGGTCGATTACGCATGCATCGGAGGTTCCTGCTGCAACTTCCATAAGAGCGTCGCTCTGGTAAGCAACTTCGGTGAAGTTAAGGCCAAGACCTTCGACAATTTCTTTACCTGCGGAACCTGCTTCAACTGCGAAAGCAAGGTCTGCAAGAGAAGCTTCGTCCTGATACTGGTCGGCAACGTCTGCATTGACTACGACAACCTGGGCGTTTTTGCAGTAAGGATCAGAGCAGCCCATTGCGTCTTTAACTTTATCGGTAAGGGTCATGCCGTTCCAGACAGCATCGATGCTCTTGTTTTCAAGTTCAAAAATTTTGTTATCCCAATCGATTACGATAAATTCAACTTCAACACCGAGATATTCGGCAAATTCTTTTGCCATGTCCGCATCAAAACCGATCCATTCGCCGTTTTCATCTTCATAGTCCATCGGAGCAAAATCGGTGATACCAACTACTATTTTGCCGTTGTTGGTGATATATTCAAGGTCGGAAGCGGGTTCGTTATTGCCGCAGGCGGTAAGGCAAAGGGTAAGTACGAAAGCAAGTATAACAGCGATAAGTTTTTTCATTTTATTTTCCTCCAAAATTCAAGTTTTTAATAAATTGATGTCTTATGATTTTTTATGTTTTTTCTTAAAAGCATCAATGTCGGTGTCGCTTGATTTCTGAAGGTTTTTGCCATATTTTAGCCATCATTTTTTCCTCCGTTGTTTTACTGTGGTATCATAGTAACACTTTACCATAATAAAGTCAATAGGTAAATTGATATTTTTTTAAAATATTTTAAAAAAATGAAAAAACACCCTTCTTTTTAAAGAAAGGTGTTTTATTTCATCATAATTTCTCTTGCAAAATTGCTTATTTCAATGGTTTTGTGTTCCCGGATAAATTCTTCGCCTATAATGCCTTTTATCTCAAGAAGAACTTCGGCTTTTTTCCAAATTGGTTTTTTAAGAATTTTGTCAGTTCCGGAAATATGGGCAACAACAACGGGACATTCCGCCTTTTTGGCAATTCGGAAAGAGCCGTGGCGAAATTCCAGAAGTTCGCCGCTTTTGCTGACCCATCCTTCCGGATAAATTCCGATGGAGCAGGTTCCGTTTTTGATAAATTCGGCGGCATGGTTGATTGTTTTAAGAGCCTCCCGGTCATTTTCGCGGTCTATGGGAAGGCAGGCGGCTTCGTGCAGGAAAGAACCAGCAACCGGATAGGAATGGGTCTCCTTTTTGCTTATGAAAGCTATGTGGCGCTTTCTGAAAAGCAAAAGCGGAACAGCAGGATCCAGCCAGTGGATGTGGTTACAGACGAAAAGGAAATTTCCGTTTTCGGGGACAAGTTCTTTTCCGGTAATTTTTACTTTGACCCGGAAAATTTTAAGAACCAAAAAAGCCGTTTGGACAAGAACGTGGTAATAATATCTGTTTTGGTGGATTATGGGCTTTTTTGTGTTGACAAAAAGCGAAAGAAAAGCGCAATAGATAAAATGCGCCGCAACGCCGAGCATAAAGACGTTTATAAAAATCAGAACCGTAAGAATAAGCCAATACCAGCGGTCAACAAAACCATAAACCGTTACAGTGGAAAGAGCGATATAGACACTTGCGAAAAAAATTATATAAAACAGCACAAAAATCAGCTCCTTCCGGTTTATTCAAAATATATTTTAGCACGAATCGGAATATTATTCAAAAGCAACAGTTGTTGAAAATAAAAAAAGACGAGGCCGAAGCCTCGTCTTTTTATGTATCAAATAGTTTAATTATTTGATGTTTTTGTAGCCTGCATATTCGGAAACGCAGCCGTGTTTGATGCCGATAACAGCATCTTCAGCATTGGTTTTAACAGTGAAGAGGTTGATTGCTTCTTTAGTGGTAAGTTCGTTTTCGATCATGTAGTTGAGCATTGCCATGTGATCTTCGCTTCTGGTAAGAAGGAGTTCTTCTTTGCCGAGTCTGAGGGTGTAGTCAGATGCGAGAAGGCCACGGAGACCGTTTTCCTGACGACCCTGGAGTACGTAGTAGGTATCGCCTGCTGCGTTTGCAGTTGCGAGATCAGTGTAGCCGAGGTAATCTCTCTGATAAAGAGCGATAACGGTGGAGATACCGCCGCCGTCGGTTACTTTACGGTTTGCACGGTTGAAGTTGATTACGAGTTTGGTGTTTTCGTATTCAGTGCAGAAGTTCCAGTCACCGGTGGAGTCCATGAAGCAAGCGAGAGGACCTACGCCGTTGTATTTGGGCATGATTGCAGCATTGATAGCTTCAACTTTACCAACACCCTGGGTCTGTGCGCCGAGTGCGAGGTTGTCTTTTACCCATTCGCCGTCTACGATCATCCAGCCGTAACCGGTTTCGTAGTCGTAAGAGTTAACATATTTGCCGTTTTCGTCAAGGGTTCTTGCCATTGCGATAACGCCGGTTACATAATCATGGAGACCGTATACGTCAACTGCTGCACGGATAGGATCGATTGCGGATGCGGAGCATACCCAAACATCGATGTCAGCTTCGTCAAGAGTTTTGTAGAGCCACTGGAGCTGTTCGGAAACGCCGGTACCGGAAGTCCATTCATAAGAAACAGGACCTACTTTGGTGCCTTCGCCAGCAGTTTCCCAAAGAACGGAAGAGGTTTCAACTTTGCCGTAGTATTCATGAGATGCTGCAGCGAGGTCATAAACTTCCTGTTCGGTCATGCCGGTGAACCAATAAAGTACCCAAGGATATGCAACTGCAGGGGATTCTGCATCATAAACGAGGTCATACATTGCTCTCATTTTGGTTGCAAATTCTGCCCACATGGGGTCAGCCTGGATTTCAGCCTGGCCAGCTTCGTCAAGACCATCAGCGTCGAAAGGACCATAGGTGGTGTAGAGGTATTCGTATGCAGCAGCGATATCAGCTACCCAGTCTGCATAGGAACCATTACCATAACCGAGGTCGGTTCTGTCTTCATCATGATCACCGATTTCGGTGAAGAGGATGTCGGAGATTTCTTCGGGGGTGAATGCAAATGCCATTACCTGAAGCTGGTAAACAGCGAGCTGCTCTTCAACGTCGAAGATGGAGGTGGTGTTGTCGAAGTCGAAAACTACATAAGCGTTTTCAGTGCCGCCGTAAGTTTCGCAGAAATCAAGGATTGCCTGCTCAACATAGGGGTTCCAGCCAGCTTCTGCAGATTCGGGAGCTGCGTATTTTTCAACGAGAGCTGCGATTTCTGCTGCTTTTTCTTCAACATAGGTGAGTTCTACTTCGGGCTCGGTGGGTTCTTCGGGTTCGGTCGGAACTTCGGGTTCAGAGGGTTCTTCGGGTTCTGCGGGGGTTCCGCATGCTGCGAAGGAAAGAACCATTACGAGAGCGAGAAGCATTGCGAGAAGTTTTTTCATAGTGACACTCCTTACATTTTTCGTGTTTCTACACTTCTTTTTAGTAAATATGGAGTTTACCCCATATTTCATTGTTATGATACTATTTTTAAAGAGAAATGTCAATAATTCTGACAGAATTGTAACCGTTTTAAGGCTGTTTTTGCAGGAAAATATTTACAGACTTTGTCACTTTAAACCGAAAAGCGAATATTTTGCGGCAGAAATTTGTTCGTTAAAAACAAAACATCACCGTTTCAGCATAAATATAAAAAACCAGGGCGCACCAACAGGTGCGCCCCGCTTTAAATTACTGTAGTGGCGGATATTATCCGCCCGTTTTTTAATTGAACAGGGTTTATCCATCTTCCGCCTTTTTCGGCAAAGCCGAAAAATCCACCTTCCCCTCTGGGAAGGTAATCTGAAAATTAACCGAGCCACCGTTTTAAACAAAAAACCGTTGTCGCCTCCAAAGGTGGCGACGACGGTCGGGATTAGAAAGTGCAAATTTTCGGTGGTGCATTTTGTCCCCTTATGAAGGGGACAGCAGTTGCGGGAGCAACGCAGGGGTTGGAAAGGCGTTTCTTTGGCGGCTATACCGCCGTTTCTTTGCGCCGTCAAAGAAATGGGGGTATATTCATATAAGAATTTTAACGGAACAGGGTTTGCAATCCCTCAGTCAGCTTCGCTGACAGCTCCTTTTATACAAGAGAGCCTTCACGGTTTTTATTCGCAGAAGCGGAAAGTTATATGGCCGCCGTAAACGGAATAATCAAGGCCGGAAATCCTTGGTGAAACGGCAAAATATGAGGTCTCATAAAAAAGCGGAAGGGCGGGCATTGCCTGGAGAAGCATCTGTTCCGCAACGGAAAAGGATTCTGCCATGGCGGTATAATCTTCTTCGTGGGAAGCGGCGCTTACCGCCTTGCTGAATTCTTCGTGGTAAAAACCGGTTATGTTTTCCGAATCGGTGAAAAGAGAGAAAACTGCGTTTGGGTTGTCATATTGCGGTGTAAGAGGAACAACCGCAAGGTCAAAGTTTCCGGAAGCAACGGCGGAATTAAGTTCGTCTTCGGTAACGGGAATCAGATTAATAAAAACTGCGAGATTATCCTGAACACTTTTTTGTACGAAACCCATTGCCGGAATGAATTCTTCCGTACAAATTATTGTAAGGGTGGAAAGTTTTGCAAGGCCAAGTTCCTCAAGTCCTTCTTTAAAAAGGTCGGAAGCTATTTTCGGGTCAAATTCAAAACCGATGAAACTTTCGCCAACGGTGCCGCGATAGCTTTTTCCGTTAAGAGTTACGGAAGGGGGAACAAAAGCTTCCGCAATGCGGAAGTTTTCTTCGATTTTCGGCGCAAGAAGAGTTTTGTCTATTGCATAAGCAATGGCGCGGCGGATTTTGTTGTTTTTAAGAATTTCGTCCTTTGTGTTGAAAGCCATTGCCCATGTTGTATTTTCACTTTCGAGTATATTAAACCCTTCTTCATTAAGAAAATCTTTATCGGAAGGGTTTATTACCGAACAGTCAACCGTTTCATCAAGAAGGCGGGTTACGGCATTCGCTTTGGGGTCGTCTTTTACGAAAAGATAGACGTTTTCATATTCTTCGTTGGCGATAAGGCTGTGTTCGTTGGGCGAAAGAACATAGCTGTAGTTGTTGATTCGACGAACGTAATATGCGCCGTTGAACATTGTATAAGCAAGACCAAGCCCATAGCGTCCCTTTGTTTCCTCAAAAAAAGAACGGTTGCATGGCATTGCCGCCGCATTGGTAAGAAGATCCGGGAAAAGCGGATCGGGACTTTCAAGAGTTATCGTAAGGGTATAGGGATCGGTTGCTTTTACTCCAAGGGATTTTTTAGGAACTTTTCCATTAAGAACGTCTTCGGAGTTTTTAATGTTATAAAAATCGCTTCGGGAAGGAGCGGAAGTTTCCGGGCTGAAAAGTCTTTCAAAAGCGAAAAGAAAATCGTCGGAAGTAACGGGAGTTTCGCCGTTGTTCCAAAAAAGTCCTTTCCGGAGATGGAAGGTATAAACAAGCCCGTTTTCTGAAACTTCCCATTTTTCTGCGGCGCCGGGAATAAGGGTTCCTTTTTTGTCTTTGTCCAAAAGACCTTGAAAACAGTTTTCAACTATGATAAGTTCGGGGTCGCTTCCGGCAAGTTGTGGGTCAAAGGAATCAACGCCGCGCGACATATCGAAACCAAGGGTTTTCGGCGCGCTGCAGCCGGAAAAAATAAAGCTGAGCACCAGAAGGAAACATATCAGTTTTTTGAGCACGCGGAAAACACCTCCGTTCTTTTAAAAATGTAATATAATATATATTAACATTGAACCGAAGATTTTACAATGAAGAAAAAATGAATTTTAAGACGAAAATAAGAAAATCTTAAAAATTTTTATATTGTATTGGCAAATGGATTTTGATATACTGTAATCGGAAAAGCGATATCAAATATCGAATTCTGTAAAAAAGGAGGCATATTTATGAATTGTAAAAATTGCGGAGCGGAACTTCACGAAGGTGCTGTTTTCTGCGGAAACTGCGGAATGAAAGTTATGGAAGAACCGGTTTATCAGCCGCCGGAACAGCCCGTTTATGCAGAACCCAATCAGGGAGAATATCATCAGGAAAGTTACACAGAATATCAGGAACAGGGTTCCTATGTTCCTCCGGTAATGCCGGAATATCAGGCGGAACCGGTTGTTGACGGCGAAAGACCGAACACTGTTCTCTGGATTGTTCTTGCGGCGGTTGAAATTTTCACCTGCTGCCAGCTCACCGGTATCATAAGCCTTATTTTTGCAATTCTCGGTCATGTTGCCGCGGATAAAGGCGATTTTGCCGAAGCCGCGGGAAAAATCAGAACTGCAAAAATCTGGTTCTGGGTCGGTCTTGGTCTCGGACTTCTTTTCGTAATCCTCTATGTCGTTCTTGTTGCTCTCGGAATTGCGGCGGGACTTGCTGAGGAAATTCTTTATTACTGATGAAAAAACGAATAGCAATAACCCTGGCGGCGGCTTTTTTTGCCGCCGCCGCTTTGGTTTATCTTTATTTTACCGGAGAAGGGGAAGGAGCGGGAATTCCCTGCGTTTTCCACCAGATAACCGGTTTTTATTGCAGCGGATGCGGTTCCTCAAGGGCGCTCCGCTCCGTTTTGCATCTTGATTTTTATCAGGCGCTCAGATATAACGCAATTTTCACAATCGGGCTTCCGCTTCTGGCGGTTTATTTCGGCGCGCTTGTTTTCAGCTATATCCGCTTCGGAAAAGACAGAATTTCCGAAAAAATTTCGATGAAGCTTATCTGGGTTTTTATCGCGGCGGCGCTTCTTTATGGTATTTTAAGGAACATTCCGGCGTTTTCCTTTCTTGCGCCGGTAACTTTGGCATAAACGGAAAACCCCTTTCGGTTGACATAATTCGATTTTGGGTCTATAATACCTTTTGAACTTAATAAAAAGCAATTTTTACGGCCGCATTTTGCGGTAAAAAGGAACGCGGTTAAAATCCGCGGCTGCTCCCTCAGCTGTAATTGCCGACGGAAAACGATTTTGTCCACTGTTTTCAAAAAACGGGAAGGACGTTTTTCCGGATGAAGCATAAGCCAGAAGACTTGCCGTAAAAACTTCGCGCGGTAATTCATTGGGAAAGGATGAATATCAAGCAACCCCTTGTTTCGGCTTGCAGTCCTTTTTCGGGACTGCTTTTTTATTGCCTTAGAAAGAAAGGATAATGAAAAATGAAAAAGATTTTTGCAATAATGCTTGTTTTTATAATGGTTCTTGCCGGTTGTCAAAGCGACCTTCCTTCCGGAAACAGCTTCAGCGGTTTTGAAGGTTATACCCAGGAACTGAGCCAGGAAGAAATTGAAAAAATTATGAAAAGCGGAAAGGTCGAACTTGAAAACCGCCCGGACGAAAACATCTGCTATGTAAGCATAAGCTGCAAAACCGCAGTTGAAAGCGGCGAACTTTCCGAAGCGATGTTAAAAATCCTTCCGGAAGACGGAATTATCCTCGATAGCTTTAAAGTTGAATATGAAGAAGGTGCAACGGTTTTCGATGTTTTTGCGGAAACGGTCCGGGAAAACAAAATACATATGGAATATACCGGCGCGGCAAAAATTCCTTATATCGAAGGCGTTTCTAACCTTTATGAATTCGATTGCGGTCCGCTTTCCGGCTGGATGTATAAGGTAAACGGTTGGTTCCCGAGTTTTAATATGGGACAATATAAAGTCGAGCGCGGCGACCATATCGAGATAATTTATACCTGCGATCTCGGCGATGACGTCGGAGATACTTACGGACACTGATTTTTAAGAAAAAGGAAGCAACAAAATGGATTCTGAAAAGAAACTTAAAACAGAATCGGGACTTTCGCTTTTTCACCCATGGGTAAGTTTTATCTATTTCGTGGCGGTGATTGCGGGAACCCTTCTTTTTATCCACCCGGTTTTTGTGGCGGTTTCTTTGGCTTGCGCAATTTTTTCTTCCGTAATGATAAACGGAAGAAAAACGGTTTTTGCAACCCTCGGTTTCGGAATCCCGATGTTTGTTTTCATCGCTCTTGCGAACCCGCTTTTTAACCACAGGGGAATGACGGTTCTTTTCTATCTTTTCGATAATCCGGTAACTCTTGAAGCAACGGTTTACGGAATCGTTTCCGCCGGAATGATGTTTGCGGCGGTGGTCTGGTTCACCTGTTATAACACCGTTGTGACTTCCGACAAATTCATCTATATTTTCGGAAGGATTTTACCTTCGATCGCGCTTATCGTTTCAATGACCCTTTCTCTGATTCCGCGGCTTATTGAACAGATAAAAGTTATCGCGGATTCCCAGCGGAGCATCGGTCTTGACTGGAAAAGCGGAAGCATAAAACAAAGGATCCGTTCCGGCGCAAGAATACTTTCCATTTTAGTCAGCTGGGCGCTTGAAGATGCGGTAATAACCGCGGATTCAATGAGGGCAAGAGGTTACGGTCAGCATAAGCGGAGCACTTTTTCAATTTTCCGCTTCGGAAAAAAAGACGGGAAGATGCTTGCGCTGATACTTGTTCTTTTTGCCGCGGAGATTTTTACTTATGCAAGCGGCAGAGGAACAATGGAGTTTTATCCGGCAATGTTCTTCAGAAAAATTGATTTAATCGACATAATTATCTACTTTTCGTATATAACGCTTGGAATTTTACCGGCGGTAATTCAAATTAAGGAGGACTTAAAATGGAAGCAGTTAAAGTAAAAAATTTCAGCTTCGATTATGCCATCGGCAACGAAACAGCCCTCCGCGATATAAACTTTACCGTTAACGAGGGCGAATTCATTGTTGTCTGCGGTCCTTCCGGCTGCGGAAAATCGACCCTTTTAAAAAGCCTTAAGCCCCAGATTAAACCCAACGGAACGACCAGAGGTTCGGTTGAATTTTACGGCGAGGACGTTTATTCCCTTCCGGAAGAAAAAACCGCCGGCGAAATCGGCTTTGTAATGCAGAATCCGGACGCCCAGATAGTTACCGATAAGGTCTGGCACGAACTTGCCTTCGGCCTTGAAAATATCGGCGTCGCTACCCCGATAATCAGAAGCAGAGTTGCGGAAATGGCGAACTATTTCGGAATTCATAACTGGTTCCGGAAGAAAACCGCCGAACTTTCCGGCGGACAAAAACAGCTTCTTAACCTTGCTTCAATAATGCTTATGCAGCCGAAGCTCCTTATCCTTGACGAACCTTCGAGCCAGCTTGACCCAATCGCCGCAAGGGAGTTTCTTGAAAACGTCCGCAAGATAAACCTTGAACTCGGCACTACTATAATTATCACCGAGCATAACCTTGAGGAAGTTTACGGCTATGCGGATAAGGTTCTTCTTATGGAGGAAGGAACAGTCAAAAAATTCCTTCCGCCACAGGAAATGGCGCAGTATCTTGCGACCGAGGAACACGAAGGAATGTATAAGGCTCTGCCCACACCCGCAAGAATGTACGGAAGCGTGCTCAGGGGAAAATGCCCTTTGAGCATTGTCGAGGGCAGAAGCTGGTTCAGCCGCCTTGTTGACGAAAAACACCCGGAATCTCCGGTGCTCAAAGAGCACGAAAGACCGGAAGAGAAGGTCATCGAGGTTTCGGAAGTCTGGTTCCAGTATGAAAAAGGCGCAGACCCGGTGCTCAGGGATCTTTCCCTTTCCGTAAGAAAAGGCGAGATCTGCTCGATCCTCGGCGGAAACGGCGCAGGAAAAACAACGATGCTTTCGGTTGTTTCCCAAAAGCGGAAATATAATATGGGAAGCGTTAAAATTTCCGGAAAGGAACTTAATAAATATAAAGGCGTCGAGCTTTTTGAGCACAACATGGCGGTTCTTCCCCAGAACCCCCAGTCCCTTTTTGTTTTCGAAACTCTCCGAAGAGATCTCGAAGAGATTTTTGCCGGCAAAAAAATTTCGAAGGCGGAAATTGAGGAAAGAGTTTTGAGCATGGCGAAAAAGATGGAGATAGATTCCCTTCTTGACCGCCATCCTTATGACCTTTCCGGCGGCGAAATGCAAAAGGCCGCCCTTGCAAAAATCCTTCTTCTTGAACCGAAGATTCTTCTTCTTGATGAACCAACCAAGGGAATGGACGCTCTCTCAAAAGAAAATATGGGTAACATTCTTCGGGAACTTGCTTCCGAAGGAAAAACCGTGCTCATGGTTACCCATGATATAGAATTCTGTGCAAAATATTCCGACCATTGCATGCTTTTCTTTGACGGCTACATTGTTTCCGAAGGAAGCCCGAAAAAGTTTTTCTCCGAAAACAGCTTTTATACAACTGCGGCAAGCCGCATGACAAGGCATCTTGTTCAGAATATCATAACTTGCGAGGAAGGTGAAAAGCTTTGCAGAAGCCTTCTTTAAAAAAATTCCGAACAAAAGCGGCGTTTATTCTTGTTTGCATGCTTTTTCCGCTGACTCTTTGGTTTTTTATGGCAACCGGAGCAAAAAATTACGGATTCATAAGCATGATAATGGTGATCCTTGCGCTTATTCCGTTTCTGATGCTTTATGAAATGAAAAAGCCGAAGGCAAGGGAATGGATTCCTCTTGCGGTAATGGCGGCAATTGCCGCCGTCGGAAGAGCGGCTTTTGCTTTTGTTCCGCATTTTAAACCCACTTCCGCAATAATTGTGATTACGGCAATGGTCTTCGGGCCGGAAGCGGGTTTTTTAACCGGAGCGATCGCCGCCCTTGCTTCAAACCTTTTCTTTGGCCAGGGTCCATGGACCCCATGGCAGATGTTCGCCTGGGGATTAATCGGTTTTCTTGCGGGTCTGCTTTCAAAAGCCGGATTTCTTAAAAAGAAATGGCAGCTTATCGTTTTCGGAATCTGCTGCGGATATATATACGGCTGGATTCTTAACATCTGGAACGGAGCGGGTTTTGTCTATGGTCTTTCCTGGCAAAGTTATATAAGCCTTTGTGTAACAAGCATTATTCCGGACGGAATCCATTCCGCCGCAACGGTTGTTTTCCTGCTTTTGCTTTCGGATTCCTGGGGAGCAAAGCTTAGGAGAGTAAAAGACAAATTCGGAATTTTGGCAAACTGAATAAAATTGAAAAAATCCGCCTTATGGCGGATTTTTTACATAATGAGAGCCTTGACAAGGGCCGGAAGGATTTTTTTATAAATTTTTTCAAAATCAGAAAGCGGCAAAGGGTTTTCACCAATGCCGATTTCAACCGTAAACCCCGGCCTTTTGAATTTTTCAATATACCAGTCTTTAAGTCCGCCGTGGGAAGCCATTCCTTTGGGAACGGCGATTTTATATCCGCAGGAAAGGGAAAATTCTTCCGCAATGTCACGGCTTATCAAAGGAGTTCCGGGGCCGTAATACCAATAGATTTCCTCGCCCTGTGAATGGAACGAATAAAGACGCGATATATCAAAAGTGCTGCAGAAACCGCAGACAGCCCTTGTTTCCGGTTCGGAAAAAGCTTTCGGACCGCCGTATTGTCTTGGCGAAGGACCGAATATTCCGTTTTTTCTTTCAATTTCGTGAAGAATATCCCATCCGGCGCCAAAGTTGTGGTTTATATCAACGCCCTTGGCGTTGGCGTTCCAATGCCGGAAATCGCCCTTTGCAAGACGTTCCACATTTTTCCCGGAAGAAAGCGCGCCGCTTTTACCTTTAAGGCTTATTTCAACTCCATCGGGGTTGAGCACCGGAATAATACAAAGTCCCCTTTTTGAAAGAGCGGACCCCACGTTGATTTTGCAAAGCTTTTCGCCTTGCTCAAAGGCACGGCAAACTTCGTCAAAAAAACGAAACAGAACAAGAGATGTAAGCCATTCGCTTCCGTGGGTTGCGCCAGTGAAAAGAATTGAACCGGTCGGTTTGCCGATGGACAGCACCGGGATTTTTCTTCCGAGCACGCTTTTGCCGACAAAGAAAATTTTTGAGCACGGGTGCTCTTTTGAAATCGCATTTATATATTTTTTCAGGTTTTCCGCCGTGGGCGGCATATTATATTCCAAAAAAATTCCTCCCGGATATTCATTTCCGGTTAAATATATGCTAAAATATTAAAAAATAGCCCTTGGGGAGGAACGAAAATGATTGTTGAAGAAAAGAAAATAAGTTCCGAAGAAAAGTTTAACGGATACATTATGAATGTTTTCAAAGACGAGGTTTCCCTTAACGGAAAAAAAGCTTTCAGAGAGGTTGTTCGCCACAAAGGCGCAACGGCGGTTCTTGCGGTTGATAAAAACAAAGAAGGATTTTTTGTGGAACAATTCCGCTATCCTGTTGGAAAACCGCTTTTTGAAGCACCGGCGGGAAAAATTGACCCCGGCGAAGAACCGCTTGCATGCGCAAAGCGCGAACTTTATGAAGAATGCGGAGTTCTTGCGGAAAAATGGACGGAACTTGGTCCGATGTTTTCCTCACCTGGTTTTTGTGACGAAGTTATCCACCTTTTCCTTGCCGAAGATCTTTCGGAATCCGAACCGAATCCCGACGAAGACGAGTTTCTTGATATAATAAAGCTTCCGGTTTCTGAGGTTTTGGAGCGCGTACGAAAAGGCGAAATTCCGGATGCCAAAACCCAGATATTGGTTCTCAGGGTGTGCGATTTGCTTGGAATAAAGTAAGATATAAAAAACGGCTTTCTGATTTGCAGAAAGCCGTTTTTTGTATGCATTAAAATTAATTATCCGCGTCCGTCGATTATTACAATTCCGGGTGTTTCCTCTTTTTCGGAAGGTTCCTCTGTCTCTTCCGGTTCTTCAGTTTCTTCCGGTTCTTCAGGTTCGGTTTCCTCTTCGGGAACGGAAGGGGTTACGGGAACAGAAGGTGTTTCCGGTACGGAAGGGGTAGCGGGAACGAAAGGTTCTTCAGGAATTTCAGGTTCTTCGGGAATTCCGGTAAAATAAGCTTCGTTGTAAAGAAGAATATGACCGGAAGCACCTTTTGAAGCAAGGTAATCGAAAATTCCTTGGGTTTGTTCTTTGGTGAATCCTTCAAAATCAAGAACAGGAAGGATATCAAGCCCGCCAATGCTTCCGAGAGATTCATAAATTTTAACGAAAACTTCGGTTATGTCATCGGGCATTCTTCTGAAATAAAATTCATCGCTGAATTTTTCCCCTATGAAATCTTCAATATCAATTTTTGGAACGTAACCGTCGGCCGAGAAAGCAAGAGCAGTTCCGCCGTATATATCGGAACCGGAAACCGTTTCATAGCTTTCAAAAGCAATAAGAAGATCGGTATCCGTAACAACGGTCGAAGAATAAATTCGTTTCGAAAATTGAGCAAGAATTTCGCCGGGGGACAGATCTTCCGTTCCCACACCGAAATAAGCGTATTCCATTCCTTCGTTTTCGGGAAAGCGGAGTCCATCAAGAAGGATGGCGTCAACTTCACTGTCAATGGCATCGAAAACGATATCAAGAATATATTTCTGAGCAGTATCGGAATAGGGGTTGAGCCAGGGCTTTCCGCCGTTGTCAACGCTGTCATCAAGCCAGAGTATGCCGTCTTCGGATTCATAGCGGATAGCCATATCAATTGCGTTATAAGGAGCGGTGCTGTCTTCAAAAGCGTAAATTCTTGCAATAACATCAAAACCGCAGTCTTTTGCTGTTTTGATCCTTGCATCAAGGTTTACGGCGTTTTCGGTTATAGCACCGGCATTGATGACGCTTACCTGGCCGGAACGATAAGTTACGGTTCCGCCGGCGGTTTTCATATCAATAACGACAGCGGTTACCTCATCACCAAGAGATTTTATAAAAGAATAATAATCAATGGAATTGTAAAGAACTTCTTCCGGAACGGTTACGGCAACAACGTCCTTTTCAAGGAATTCTTCCGGTGCAGGCTGGTAAACCTGTTCCGGAGGTTTTTCCGGAATGGGGTCCTGCTGGATTATTTCCTTGTTTTTTTCGTTTATTGCCTGCATAAGCGGTTCATAGGAAAACCAGCCTATTCCGAAAAGAGAAGCAACAATTACGGCGATAAGAACGCCTTTTATTATTTTTCCCTTTATGGGGTTGTAAATTCTTGAACGATAATGTTTTATTTTGTACTTTTTCATAAAAACACACCTTTAAGTGGGAAGCTGGTGACCGACAAGACCATAGAAAGCAAGCGAAAGAAGCCCAAGATAGATTAAAGCAATGGGAATTCCGCGGAAAATTTTAGGAACACGGCAATATTCAAGTCTGGTAAGACCATAACCTACCATTATTACTGCAAAGCCGAAGCCAAGGCTCATTCCGATTCCGTAACCGACTGTGCTGATAAGGTCAAGACGTTCGCTTGAAGGAATAAGAAGAGAACCAAGGGTCGCACAGTTGAAAACCGCCGCACCAAGGGTCATTCCAAAATGTTCGAACTGGTCGGGAAGAAATTTTTTAATTAAAAAATATGCCGCAACGTAAACGACAGCCATAACCGCAATGTAAAGCAGCGGGATAAGAACGTGGCGGAACTCGCTGTTATAGATCATGCCGCGCAGCGGATATCCGATAACGCCGGAAACGGTTGTGACCGCCATAAGCAAAAGGACGTAGCGCAAAAGCTCTTTCGGGCGCTTTGTAAGATAGAACATCCAGCTTGTGCCGATGGATCTTGTGAAAACAATGTTTTCAACAAAAAGTGCGGTAAGCATCATGGTGAAGAACTGAAAAACATAAGTCATAAATTTTCCTCCTCACCAACCGGAATTTCTTCCGGTCTTTTTATGATATCTTTTACCCAGTTAATAATTGCGGCCATAAAACCAAGAAGAATGAATCCCCAGAAAGGAAGTTTTACCGCGGAGAAAGAAGCTTCGGCAATTTTGAACCCCCAAAGACTTCCGCTTCCGAAAAATTCTCTTGCCGCACCAAGAAGAATTGCAGTAATTGCAAAACCTGCGGAAATGCAAAGCCCGTTTACGGCGGCCAGAGAAGGTTTTTGTTTTTCGGCAAATTTGGAAGAATACACTATGGGAACAGTTGAAACCGCAAGAAGAGCCGGGTAGATTCCAAGGGAATCGAAAATTGTTGCGGAAATGCTGCCGCAAATGAAATATGCGGGAAGAAGCATTGCGGCGGAAAGAACGGCATAACAAACGATTTTAAGCCAATCCGGAAGTTTTTTGCCTATTGCAGAAGCAAAAACAAGAACCGGAACGGTTATCAGAAGATAAGTTATGGAAAGAGCAACACCGTTCTGAAGGGTTGTGTCGCCGGCGGCAAGCTGGCCGATAACAAGACCGAGAACAAGAACCGGATTTCGGGAAAAAATATAAGCAAGGCTTTCTTTAAAGCCGTTTTTTTCTTTTTCGGCAATCATTGAACAGCCTCCTTTCCGGATTCTTCTTTTTCGGAAAGGTCGATTTCTTCAACGATTTCCACGGGTTCTTCCGGTTCGGTTTCAGAAACGGTTTTTTCTTCTTTGCTTTCAACGATTTTCACAGCCTGCTCACCGGAAAGTTTTTTGCGTTCTCTGTCAGTTTTGAAAGTTGCGATAATCGAATCTTTGTGACGGAAAGCATGAAGAATGTTTTCACAAACTGCATCGAAAACGGGGGAGAAAACATTCATTACGATAAGAGCGCTTGCAAAACCAATTTCGAATCCGCCGAAATAACGGAAAAGGAAAACAACAACTGCGGAAGAGATTCCTGCAAGGAGTTTTCCAAAGTCGCGCTTGGGTGAAGTTACCGGTTCGGTAAGCATAAAGAATGCGCCGAAAACGATAGTTCCGCTGAAAAGTTCAAAGCAAAGGGCGTCAAAAGAAGAGCAGCTGATTCGGGGAAAAGCAAGGCAGAGAAGAGCATACGGAACAAGGAAGGAAACCGGAGTGATCCAGTTTACTGCTTTTTTGACTATAAGGAAAATTCCGCAGGCGGCAACAACAAGAATGTTTGTTGCACCCATGGGACCCGGTGCGCTTCCGAGAAGCATGTCGAGAACGTTATAATCCGGAACAGCGCCGAAAGAAAGGCTGTAAGCCGGGCTTTGGGCGATTTTTGCGGTGCTTTCACCGAAAATTTCAATGGCCTGCATTGTTGCGGGATATCTGAAAACAAGTTCGGGCCAGCAGATTGCAACGGAAGCAAAGCCGACTGCCGCCGGGTTGAAAAGGTTGCTTCCGGTTCCGCCGAAAGGAAGTTTTACAACAAAAATCGCAACAGCACATGCGGAAATTACAACGTAATAAGGAATGTCGGCGGGCATGAGGAGCGGGATTATAAGACCGGTTATGATGGGGGTAAGATCGGGCACCGGTTTTTCACGGAGAAGCAAAGAACCTATTGCGGAAAAAGCACAGCAGAAAAACGCGCCGCAGATTCCGAGAACAAGGCTTCTTGCGCCGTAATAAAACAGGCTCATCAGATAGATGGGAAGAAGCGCAAAAAGTACGCCGGACATTATTGTGACAACGGATTCGCTCTGTCTTACATGGGGCGCGTTTTGGAACATAAGTTTATCTTTCATAACGTGCCCTCCTTTTTCGCGATTTCGATCTGTTTTTTTGCTTTAAGAAGAGTTGCGGAAACGTCGATCCTTGAAGGGCAAACGTAAGAACAGGCTCCGCAGCCGATGCACATTGAAACGTCATACTGCTGAAGCATATCGAGTTTTCCCGCTTCGGCAAATTTTCTCATTGCACAGACGGAAAGAGCTTTCGGGCAGGCATGGTCGCATCTTCCGCAGCCGATGCAGGTGTAGCTGTAAGTTCCGTAGCTTCTTGCAAGGGCAATAACGCCGCGGGTGGTGGGTCCGACAGTTTCGTTTTCCGGTTCAAAAATTGCACGACCGGTCATGGAACCGCCGAGAATAATGGCTTCCGGTTCTTCGGTAAGACCGCAAAGTTCAAGAATTTTTTCTGCGGTCGTGCCGATGGGGACCTCTACATTACGCGGGTTTTTGACAACGTCACCGGCAACGGTAACAAAACAGCTGGTCATTTTTTGGTTTTCTTCGGCGGCTCTTGCAAGGTGGAGCATTGCGCATGCGCCGACTATGACAGAGTTTTTGCCTTTGGGAATATGGCGGTAAACCCTGCTTTCTGCGGGGTATCTTCCGCCGATTTTTTTAACGCGGTATTTCCCGATTTTTGAAGGAATTCCGAAGTTGGAATCCAGAATATGCCGGTACATTGCGATATATGTTTTGGCCGGGGAAAGAACTTTTTCGCAAAGTTCGATTCCAAGGGCAAGCTTTTCCGGCTGGTGGATGCAGATGCTCATCTGGCTTGAAATATAAGGTTCGTCGTCAATGGCATCAATTATAAGGGTTCCGCCTTCACCGAGATTGGCTTTTTCAAGTTTTTCCCAAAGCATTTTTCCGTCGCTTTCGTCAACAATTCCGGCAAGACGGGCAAGTTCGATTATCTGTTTTGCGGAAAGTTCCTCAACGGGAGTATCCGTAAAATCGCAATCGAAATATTCAAATTCCTGGCGCATTACCAGTGTGCTTCTGGTAAGCATAGGTTCTTTCTTTTGTTCAAGAAAGATACCTTTTACAAAAAACGACATTGTTTTCCTCCAATGGATAAAAGGTTTTAATTTGCGGCAGCTTTAAGTTCCGCGACGGCTTTGTTATAATCTTCCTGTTTGAAAAGGGCAGAACCGGCAACAAAAATATTTGCGCCGGCTTCGGCAGCGGTTCCGATGGTGTTTTTGTCGATTCCGCCGTCAACCTGAATGTTTACGGAAAGACCTTCTTTGTCAATAATTTCGCGAAGAGCCTTAACTTTGGGCATCATATCCGCCATAAAGCTCTGTCCGCCGAAACCGGGTTCAACGGTCATTACAAGAACCATTTCGATGAAGGGAAGGTAAGGCACAACTTTTTCATAAGGAGTGCCGGGTTTTATGGCAATTGCCGGAAGAACCCCGAAAGATTTTATTTTTTCGATAACTTCCATTGGGTCATTGTCACATTCAAGATGAAAAGTGATTCGGTCCGCGCCGCCTTTTACGAAATCCTCAATATAACGGAGCGGTTCGGAAATCATAAGGTGGGTGTCAAAAAACATTTTGTTAACTTTGCGAAGGCTTTTCATAATGGGTGCGCCATAGCTTATGTTGGGAACAAAATGTCCGTCCATAACGTCGATGTGAAGCTGGTCGGCGCCTGCTTTTTCCATTGCGGCGCATTCTTCACCGAGTTTTGCAAAATCCGCGGAAAGTATCGAAGGGGCAATGATTACTTCTTTCATCTTAAAACATCTCCTTAAAAAATTCAGGATTATTGAGTTTTGCCGTCAGCAGTGTTTTGCCTTTAAAAGTATATCTTAATATATAAAAATATATTTTTACAGCTTATTTTACCAAAAACCACAAAAAAGGTCAACCTTGACAGAAAGCTTATTACAGAATGGAATAGGGTGTCATATTTGTTCACAAAAAGTTTTCAAAATCAGGGAGCGTTTCGATGATGACAAAATTAAAAAAAGTGCTAAAATGTGTTAAACAAATTTTCCGGGGTGTGTAAAAAATGCGCTATAATTCAAGCGGTTTCTATGAAGAGAAGCTGAGTTTGCTCGGAATAGGAACCGATTTGCTTCCCAAAAATGAAAACGGTGAACCAAACTTGGAAAAATGTTCGGATTATTTAAAATCTGCTTTTAAAAGCGGTGTCACTTTGTTTTTTGTACCTTTTTCAGAAAGTGAAAGCGCAAAAAAACTTTTGGGAGAGAACCTTTCTCAAAAAGCAAGAGATGAATTTTTTCTTTGCGGAAGCATTGATGCGGAAAATGCTGCTTCGGCGGAAGAAGCTGAGAGTTTTTTTAAAAACCAGCTTTCATCTCTTAAAAGCGGATATTTCGATTATTATGTAATTGAAAATTTAAGCAGAGAAAGTTATTCTTTGTTCGTTAAAAGCGGAATTTACGAAGTTTTTTCAAAACTTAAAAATTTCGGAAAAATAAAGCACATTGGTTTTTCTTTTTCGGGTTCGGCTGAATTCGGAAAAAGCGTTCTTGAAAAATATTCCTGGGATTTTGTAAAGCTTGATTTTAATTTTTACAACTGGGAATGTTCGGACGTTGATGAATTTTACCATGCTTTAAGAAAAAAAGGAGTTCCGTTTATAGCTTCCGATCCTTTTATGGGCGGAATGATTCTTGACCCGCCGGAAGAAGTTTTTGATATTCTTCGCCGGGGCGAACCGATGTTTTCAATGGAAGAGTGGGCTTTAAGATGGTTTTTCGACAAAAAAGGTCTTCTTTGCATTATGACTTCCCCGAAAAATATGAAAGAAGTAGAAAATTACGCAGATATAATTTCAAGCGTGAAGACCCTTAATTCTTCCAAAAAGCATTATCTTAAAATTGCGGCGCAAAAATTTTCGGAAGAAAAATGCGAAGGCACCGAAATTTAAAAAAGCCGGATACCTTCGCTATATAAAGCCCGTTTTTTTAAAGGGCACACTATATATTATGCGAAAGCTTTTTGAATGCGGCAAAAATGTTTTTTCAACTCTATTTTAAAAAATCCGTCCGATTTATCCGGACGGATTTTCTTTTTTTCTTTTTTCACGAAGTTTTGAAAAAAATTCAGAAAGAATTTCGGAACATTCCTTTTCAAGAACACCGGAAACAATTTCGGGTTTATGGTTGTAAGGAAGTTCAAAAAGGTTGGCAAGGCTTCCGCAGGAACCGGATTTCGGGTCGGAAGCTCCGTAAATCACTCTTCGTATTCTTGAATTTATAATTGCGCCGGCACACATCGGGCAGGGTTCAAGGGTAACATAAAGATCGCATTTCCAAAGCCGCCAGCCGCCAAGTGTTTTACAGGCTTCGTCAATGGCGGAAATCTCTGCGTGGCGAAGGGCGTTTTTATCGGTTTCTCTTAAATTCATCCCTTTTCCGACAATTTTTCCGTCCCAGACCGCAACGGCGCCAACGGGAACTTCACCCATTTCAAAAGCTTTTTTCGCAAGGACAAGAGCTTCGCGCATATAATCTTCGTCGTTCAAGGCAAATCCTCCCGTCAGATGAAATGTATGTAAGGAAGAGTCATTACAAAAGCCGCAGCCATTGCGAGAATAAGAGCCGGTGCGGTCACAAAATAAAGGGTTCTTTTCCCGGGAGAAAGAATATTTCTGCTTGGTTCAAAACGGAAAATATCGCGGTACTTCAAAAGAACAAAAATAACAGCTGCTACGGCAAGTATTACAACAATCAGGTTATACAGAGAGTTGGCAAAATAATAAGCTTCCTCGGTCATATGCGGGTAAAAAAACTCAAAAGCAACCGCCGCGGAGTTATTTATAAAATGAATTGCCACGCCTACCCAAAGAGAACCGGTGCGAATTACAAAATAACCGATGCAAAGTCCAAGAAGAAGGGCATAGGGCATCTGGATAAGATTAAGATGGAAAATTCCGAAAATAAGTGCGGAAGCCACAATCGCAAAAATGTCACCGAAGCGGCGAAGGCTTTGCATTACAATTCCGCGGAAAACAATTTCTTCGACAAATGCGGGGATTATTGCAAGATTGATAACATAAAGCACAATTCCGGGTATAGTTTCGGGAATTTCATATTCCGGCATGGATATGCCTATTCCGACAGCTTCAAGACCAAGTTGAAAATACGTTACCGCATAGGAAGCGAGGATTGTTACACCAAGCCCGATAAAGGTTCCGCCAAGAGTAAGATCAAATTTTGCCTTCCGGAACGGAAGGGCGATTTTAAGCGGCATTTTTATACAAAGAGCGTAAATTCCGAAAGGAACTATAAGAGAAAAAATATAAATTATAAGGTTGAAAAGCCATTCGGTCGTTTCGGTGACATAATAAAGCCCGTGAATGTTTGCCGCCGGGTAAATAAGCTGAACGAAAGTAACAAAAACAACACTTGCCAAAAGTGAAATTGCGACATAGGCAAGGGCGGCAAGGCCGATTCCGTTTCCTGCGGCGCGGATTTTTCTTTTTTCTGTTTTCCAAAGAGGTTCAACGTAAGGGTTATAAAAACCGTTTCCGGCATGATAAACCGTTCCGCGGTTTTCTTCGGTGAATCCGCCGTTTTCTCCATATAAAGCCAAAGGGACACCTCCGATAAATTTTGCTTATCATACAATAACATAAAAAAATTATAAAAAAAACCTTTTAATTGTAAATTTTTTATTTAAAACAAAAAACGTGCGCTTTTTTATAAAAAAGCGCACGGGTTTTCAGCTTTCTTCAGAATGAAGAGCGGCAAGATATTTATCAAGGTAAACTTTATATGCAACGGCAATTATCGTGTTGCGGAGCATTGTTTTTGTGTCGTTGCTGTCGCTTCCGACAGTATCGAGATTTTCCTTCACGCCGAAAACGTAATCCAAAACGTTTTCAAATTCGCTGCAGAAATAATCATAGGCTCTTTTCGGTTCATAGGTCTTGTGCTGCATTTCAAAAAGAAGGCGGATATCCTCCATTGAAAGAACGTTTTTTGCAACGGCTATGAAAAAAAGATAAGCGATCTGTTCACGGTTATATTGTTTTTTTACCGGGTTTTCAACAAGTCCTTTTTTAACATAGTTGCTCACCATTGAGGAAGTGAGCGAAAAGCTTCCAAGCGGCTCGAGATATTCGGAAATATATTTTACAACCTGCTCCAGATAAAGCCCGACGTTCGGGATATCGTTGTAGCGAGGGAGAGAAAAATCATTTATAAGGTTTTGGATTTCTTTTTTGGTGTTTTCTTTCATAAAAAAACGCCCCCTTTTGATTATATTTTACAACCGAAAACCCTAACAGTCAAGAAAATTGTTCACAATAAGTTTTTTAAAAACTCTTGACAAGATATTGAAAATCTTTTAAAATGATATCACACAACCGATTGTTTTCAGGAGTTTTTTTATGAATTATAAAATTGTTTCAGATTCATCTTCCAATGTTCTTGCTTTTTCCGGAGTGGATTTCAAAAGCGTTCCTCTTAAAATAATAACCGCAAAGAAAGAATACGTTGATAATGCCGCGTTGGACGTTGAAAAAATGGTAAACGAAGTTAAGGAAACGAAAGGAAAATCCGGAACTTCCTGTCCCAATATCGGCGATTGGCTTTCGGCGTTTGAAGGCGGAGATATTGTTTTTGCGATAACCATAACAAGCCGTCTTTCCGGAAGCTATGCTTCCGCCGAACAGGCGGCAAAGATTTTTATGGACGCTCACCCGGGTTCAAAAGTTTTTGTCGTGGACAGCCTTTCAACCGGCCCCGAAATGCTCATAATCATGGAAAAAATCCGGGAAGAAATGCTTCTTGGAAAAAGCTTTGAAGAAATCCGAGATTCCGTAACCGAATATCAAAAACATACCCATCTTCTTTTTTCGCTGGAATCTCTTACAAATCTTGCAAGAAACGGAAGGGTAAACCCCGCGGTTGCAAAAATTGCCGGCGTTTTGGGAATCCGCGTTATGGGTGCGGCAAAGGAAGGAGTTCTTGATCCCCTTCACAAAATCCGCGGCGAAGCAAAAACCCTTGATGCCATTTATAACGAGATGAAAAACCGCGGATTTTCCGGCGGAAAAGTTGTTATTGACCATTGTTTCAATCAAAATGCCGCGAACATTCTTGCGGAAAAAATTCTCAAAGAATTTCCGGGATGCGATGTCAGAATAGGAAGAAACGGCGCTCTTTGCAGTTTCTATGCTGAACGCGGCGGAGTTCTGGTTGGTTTTGAAGATTCCTTACAATAAAAGTTTTTTCATAATTTTCCTCGGCAAAAAAAGCGTTCCTAAAAAACGGAACGCTTTTTTGTTTTTCGGTTTGAAAAACAGCAAAATAATAATATAATGTAATTGAACCTGTTCAATCGGAGGATTTTTATGTTTTTGACAAAAAGAATCGGAAAAAATTCAAAAGATCTTGAAAAAATAAAGGCGCTTTATATCAGCGCTTTTCCGGAAAACGAACGCTTTTCCTTCAATATGATGATAAAAAACGAAAACGGACATTATGAAACCTTTGGTTTTTATAAAGACGGCGTTTTCTGCGGTTTCGCAATCCTTCTGAACAGCCTTGATATTTCCCACATTTTATATATTGCAACCGTTCCGGAAATGCGCGGCAAAGGTCTTGGCGCAAAGGCTCTTGCGGCGATAGGAAGAATAAAATCCGAAATGAGGATAATCGTCGATATTGAAAGGGAAGTTCCCGGCTGCGAAGAAAACGAAATCCGCCGCCGAAGAAAAAACTTCTATCTCCGGAACGGCTATTCCGAAACAGAAGTCCGTTACCGCTGGCAGGAAGAAGCTTATGAGATCCTCGTTTTCGGCGGAAAACTTTCGAAAGAGGATTTCGGCAACTTCTGGAAGGCTCTCGGAATAAAAAAGAATACTTCCGAAGGCTGAGCACCGGGTTTTGAGCACGGTGCTCAAAACTTTTGCTTGTCGATTTTTAACGAAAAAAAGAAGGAAACTTTGTCTATTATTTTATCAAAAATGAAATGAAAACGTTTCCGTTTTGTGATAAACTGATTCTGTATGAATTTTGCTGGTTTTCCGGCGGAAAAAGAGGTTTTTTAATGAAAAAAAGAGAAACCGGCGTTCTTCTTCATATTTCCTCTCTTCCTTCCAACCACGGAATAGGAACTTTCGGAAGAAGCGCCTATGAATTTGTTGATTTTCTTGTCGAAGCGGGCCAGACCTATTGGCAGGTTCTTCCTCTCGGACCCACAAGCTATGGCGATTCCCCTTATCAGTCTTTTTCAACCTTTGCGGGAAATCCGTATTTCATCGATCTCGATTTCCTTGTAATCGACGGTTTTCTTGAGGAAAAGGACCTTGAAGGAATAAACTGGGGAACGGAACCCATGTATGTGGATTACGCCCATATTTATGAAAACCGCTTTGAAGTTCTTCGCAAAGCATATAAAAACTTTATGAAAAAAGGCGATGTTTCCGCCCTTTCCGCTTTTTGTGAAAAAGAGGAAAAGTGGCTAATGAACTATGCTCTTTTTATGGCGCTCAAAAATCTCCACGGCGGAAAATGCTGGCGCGAATGGGAAAAACCTTTCTATTCCCATGACGAAAAAGCTCTTGCAAAATTCGAAAAGGAAAACGAAGAGGAAATCGGATTCTGGAAATATCTTCAGTATGAATTCAGCCGCCAATGGAAAAACCTTAAAAATTACGCAAATGAACGGGGAATAAAAATAATCGGCGACCTTCCGATTTATGTTGCCGATGACAGCAGCGACGTCTGGGCGGGTCCGGAGCTTTTTGATTTTGATAAAGAACGCCGTCCGAGAAACGTTGCGGGCGTTCCTCCGGATTATTTTTCCGAAAACGGCCAGCTTTGGGGCAACCCCATTTATAATTGGGAAATACATAAGGCAACCGGATATAAATGGTGGCTGGAACGTCTTTCTTCCTGCCGGGAAAAATATGACGTTCTCCGAATCGACCATTTCCGCGCCTTCGCGGATTATTACTGCATTCCCTTCGGTTCCGAAACCGCAAAAACCGGCGAATGGAAGGACGGCCCGGGAATGGATCTTTTCAGCAAGGTTTTTGAAGAACTCGAAGGTTATCCGATAATTGCGGAAGACCTTGGCGATTTAAGCCCTGCGGTTGTGGAACTCCTTAAGGAAAGCGGACTTCCCGGAATGAAGATCCTTGAATTTTCTTTCGGTTCCGATGACCCGAACAACGATTGCCTTCCCTATAATTTCAGCAAAAACTGCGTTTGCTATCCGGGAACCCATGATAACATGCCCGTTGCCGGCTGGCTTGAAACCGCATCGGAAAACGAGATCAAATTCTGCAAGGAATACATAAATTATAAAGAGGGCGAGGATTTCTGCGATGCCTTCATAAAAACGGTTCTCGGAACCGCCGCGAACACCGCGATAATCGCAATGCAGGATTGGCTCGGCACCGGAAAATATACCAGAATGAACGAACCTTCAACCTCCGGCGGAAACTGGCAGTGGCGTTTGCTCAAAGGTCAGGCAGATTCCGAACTTGCAAAGCGCATGTATCACCACGCAAAACTTTACGGAAGATTAAGATAAAAAAAGCGGGAGCAAAAGCTCCCGCTTTTTTGAATATTTTATTTAAACGGTGCCAAAGATTTTACAAAAAACGTTAACAATAATTGTCTTTACTTCGCGGAATTTTAAGGTTATACTAATACTAAAAAATGGAGAGGAGGAGATTTTTTTGTCCGTCGAAAGAAAAAGCTTTAAAGATACGGGAATCAGGCTTTTGAAAAAGGGACAGAAGGGAATTGTTCACGCAATTTTCAGCCGTTTTGGAATTATAATCCTTCTTTTTTTCCTTCAGGCGATTCTCCTTCTTGCCGGTCTTATATGGTTCCAATCCTTTATGTCGGAACTCTTTTTCGGCGGATTGGCTTTGGGCCTTTTTGTTTCGATATATATCCTCAATACCCAAAGCGACCCTTCGGCAAAACTTACGTGGATAATCCTTGTAATGGCGCTTCCGGTTTTCGGAACATTGCTTTATCTTTATACCGAATTCGAGGTTGGCCACCGTTCGCTCCGGGACAGAATAGAAAAACTTGTTGATTCCACAAAGGAAAAAATCCCACAGGAACCGGAAGTTATTGAAGCTTTCCGTGAAAAAGATAAAGGTGCCGCCGCCATTGCAAAATATCTTCAAAGAACCGGTTGTTTCCCGGTTTTTGACAGAACGGCGGTTTTATATTTCCCTTTGGGGGAAGATTTTTTCGAAACTCTTCTTACGGAACTTAAAAAAGCCCGGCATTTTATCTTCCTTGAATATTTTATAATCGACGAAGGAATAATGTGGGGGAAAATACTTGAAATCCTTGCCGAAAAGGTAAAGGAAGGGGTGGATGTCCGGGTTATTTATGACGGCACCAACGAATTTACCACCCTTCCGAGGAACTATCCGGAACTTTTAAAAAATCTTGGAATAAAATGCAAGGTTTTTGCGCCTCTTTCGCCCTTTGTTTCGACCCATTATAATTACCGCGACCACAGAAAAATCATGGTCATCGACGGAAACACCGCTTTTACCGGCGGAATAAACTTTGCGGACCGCTATATAAACCGCGAAACGGTCCACGGCCATTGGAAAGATACCGCGGTAATGCTTAAGGGAAAAGCGGTGAAAGGCTTTACCCTTATGTTCCTCCAGATGTGGAACATAAGCGAAAAGGAAGAAAAATTTGACCCGTATCTTTCTTTCCCGACCCTTCCGCCGGAAGACACAAAAGGTTTTGTAATCCCCTATGGCGACTGCCCTCTTGATAGGGATAAAGTCGGAGAAATGGTATATATAGATATTCTGAACCGGGCCAAAAATTACGTCCATATAATGACGCCCTATCTTATCCTTGACGGCGAAATGGAAACCGCAATCCGCTTTGCGGCGGAAAGAGGAGTTGAGGTAAAAATAATCCTTCCGGGTGTTCCGGATAAACTTGCGCCATATTCTCTTGCGAAAAGCCATTATTCCGCCCTTATGGATTCCGGAGTTCAGATATATGAATATAAACCGGGATTTATCCATGCAAAATCCTTTGTTGCGGACGACGTTGAAGCGGTTGTCGGAACAATTAATCTTGATTACCGAAGCCTTTATCACCATTTTGAATGTGCCGCATATTGCTACAAAACCGCCTGCATAGCGGATATTGAAAAGGATTTTCAGGAAACCCTTGAAAAAAGCATTGGAATTACAAAAAAGACCATTTGGAAGAACTATCCCTGGTTAAGACCGGTTTCGTTTTTCGTTAAGATAATCGCGCCTCTTCTTTAAATTTATAATAAAAACGGACAAAGCGTTTTTGCTTTGTCCGTTTTTTTATTTCAGCGTTTTTTATAGAGAACAAGTTCCGGGTTTTCACCATTTTCGTCATAAGTGCAGATAAGTATAAAATCAAGGTTTGCGGCGATGCCGAAGCATCTGTTTCCGCCGAATTCACTTTCAAGCTGGGTTCCGAGATAGGTTGCTCTGTCATCAAGGAACTTAACGCTTCTTCCGCTTGGAAGAGTGTATTCAAGGTTTATAAAATTTCCGACCAATGCATTAAGGGTTTTTACCTTCGGCATTCCTTCGATATTCAGGCTGTTTATCTCGTCGATGAGTTTTTGTCTGAATTCATCGAATTTTTCTTTTCCGCCGACGTTAAGATACTGTTTCCAGTAATTAAGGCTCGGAAGCATGTTTTTCATATAATCACGAACCTGTTCTTCGGAAAAGTTTTCGCATGCCATGTTTTTTACGCAGACTTCGATAAGTTCGTCCATATCGTGATACATGTATTCTCCGTCGGCATAGCACCATTTGCAGTAATCCTCGTTAAAAATTCCGTCCGGTTCACGGCTTATGCTGGAATCATCAAGGGGCATTCCGCAGCACTGGCAGATAAGCTTTCTCGGCGAACCGAGAAGGGTGTTTATCGAAACGTCAAAAAGATTTGAAAGAAGCTTAAGAGTTTCTGTGTTGGGAACGGTTTCGCCGTTTTCCCAGCGGGAAACCGCCTGGCGGGTTACAAAAACCTTTTCCGCAAGTTCTTCCTGAGAAAGCTGCGCTTTGTTCCGAAGTTCAAAAATAACATCTTTTGTATCCATAAAATCCACCTCCAAAAGATATTATAGTCCGCTTTTTATCTTATGAAAAGCAACTCGCTGTTGCGCTTTTCAGAAAACAAGCTGAACAAGTATCATATAGCAAAAAGTTCCGCCCGCCATTGAAAGAAGGATTTTTCTTTTCCAAAGGTGGAGCGCAGTTACAACAGCGACGGAAATTGCTTCCGGAATTCCGTAACTTCCGGAAGTTATATCGACGTTTTTAAGGCAATATACCACCAAAAGGGCGAAAATCGCCGCAGGAAGGGCTTTTCCGAGATATTCGATAAATTTCGGTGTTTTTTTATTTCCGGAAAAGAGAACAAAAGGCAAAAATCTTGTAATAAGCGTTGCGGCAACGCACATACTAATGGTAAAGATTTCTTCCGCGAGGGTCATTCAAAACCACCCGCCTTTTCAATTGGCTTTCTGAAAAACGCCAGCATTGCAAAAATGCAAACCATTGTCGGGATTATGAAAGATTCTGCGCCAAAAATTATAAGGCACAGAACAGAGGAAAAAGCGCCGATAAGGGCGGTATAATGCTTTTTCTCTTTTAGCCATTGTTCAATGAAAATTACAACGAACATCGCCGTCATAACAAAATCAAGTCCCTCGGTGTTGAAAGGAATGAACGAACCGAGTATTCCGCCGATGGTTGCGCCGGAAACCCAATAGCATTGGTCAAGAAGCGAAACGGCAAAATAAAATTTCCCCTTATCAATTCCTTCCGGAACCGGAGTTGAGCAGTTTATTGAAAAAGTTTCATCGGTAAGCGCAAAGATGAGATAAAGTTTTTTAAGACCGGTGTTTTTATATTTTTCAAGCATTGCAAGCCCATAGAAAAGGTGGCGCGCCTGGATAACAAGCGCCATAAGAAAAGTCTGGAGCGGGGCAAAGGTACTTAAAAGAAGGGAAACGGTTACAAATTCAAGGCTTCCGCCGAAAATCGTTATCGCCATGAGCATTGGATAAAGAAAACTGAAACCGGAAACTTTCATATAAATCCCGTAAGAAATTCCAAGGAAAAGATATCCGGTCATAACAGGAATCGTGTGGGGGAAAGCCGCTTTGAAAGCGGAAAGAAAACCGCCTTTTTTCTCCAAATTTCCGCCTCCTTTTCAGAAAAAGATATGTGAATATTATATATTCACAAAGCCTTGAATTCAACAGAATGTTGAAATATGGGAGTATATTCTTTAAAATGAATTGCGGCTTTGAAAGTTTTTTTTGCAAAATAAACAAATATTTTTTATGAAAAAGCATAAAATTTATAAGGGAAAAATTCAAAAAAATTCTTTTGGACAATAGACAAAATCCGTAAAAAGAGTATAATATTATTGTAAGAAATTTGGTAAAAAATTCCTTTACTTAATTTGGAGCGTGATTTAAGTGAAACTTATTATAAAAAATGATTATGAAGAAATGAGCGTTTGGGCGGCAAACCACATCGCTGACGCCATCAACAGCCACAAAGGCGAAAAACCTTTTGTTCTTGGACTTCCAACCGGTTCTTCTCCCCTTGGCGTTTATAAAAACCTTATTGAAATGAACAAAGCCGGAAAAGTCAGCTTCAAAAACGTTGTTACTTTCAATATGGACGAATACGTTGGTCTTCCCAAAGAACACGACCAGAGCTATTGGTATTTCATGCACGAAAACTTTTTCGATCATATCGATATCCCTGCGGAAAACATCAACATTCTTGATGGAATGACCGAAAATCCGGAGGAAGAATGCAGAAAATATGAAGAAAAAATCGCCGCTTTCGGCGGAATTGATCTTTTCCTCGGCGGCTGCGGAGTTGACGGACACATCGCCTTCAACGAACCTTTCACTTCTCTTGTTTCCAGAACCGGAGTCCGTGCTCTTACCGAGGATACAAGAATAGTCAATTCCCGCTTTTTCGGAAACGATATGAACAAAGTTCCGAAAACCGCTCTTTCCGTCGGTGTCGGAACCGTTTGCGACGCAAAGCAGGTTCTTATCCTTATCAACGGTCACAACAAAGCAAGAGCGCTTCATCACTGTGTTGAAGGCGGAGTTGACCAGGCCTGGACCATAAGCGCACTTCAGCTTCATCCGGACGGAATAATCGCCTGCGACGAAGCGGCCTGCGGCGAACTTAAAGTTGATACCTACAAATATTTCAAAGAAATTTATAAAGACGAAAAATAAAAGATAAAAAAACAAAAAAGCCGTTCGTAAGAACGGCTTTTCTTTTTTATTCTTCAAGTGCTGTAAAAGCGGTTTTTGTAAGAAGCTCTGCGCAGAAGGGAGCTGTTTCGTCAGGAACAAAAAGATCAGGAGTATGAAGTCCGGCGGAAGAACCGTTATCTTTGCCAACACCGACGTGATACATAAAAACCGGCGCGATTTCCCGATAGAAACTGAAATCTTCGGAAGCCATCCAGAAATTCTGGACAAAAATATTTTCTTCACCGAACAAAACGGAAGCGGATTTATAAGCAATATCCGCAAGTTTTTCGTCATTGAAAAGGGGAGGAGCTTCCTTGAAAAATTCACATTCGGCGCTGCAGCCATGAGCTTTTGCGACAGATTCCGAAATATTGAGTATGTTTTCCTTTACAGAATCCCTGTAAGAATCGAGCGCATAGCGAAATGTTCCCTCAAGGCGAACATCGTCCGGAATAACGTTGCAGGCGCTTCCGCCATGAACCGAACAAATGGAAAGGCTGAAAGGCTGGGCAGGATCTGCCCAACGGGAGCGGATGCTCTGGAGCACTTCTATAACATGTGCCGCGGTTATAATGGGGTCGGCGGTCAGATTCGGTGTTGCGCCGTGACCTCCTTTTCCTTTGATATGGATTCTGAAAGAACACATGGCGGCCATAACCGGACCTTTTCTTATCCCGATTTTTCCGGCAGGAATATCCGGTTTAACATGGAGGGAAAAGAAAGCTTTTGGCGGATATAAATCAAAAATTCCGGTGGAGATAACTTCTTCCGCGCCGCTGCATTTTTCTTCTGCCGGCTGGAAAAGGAACATGATATTTCCGGAAAGATTATCACGAAGCTCGGCCAAAGCCATTGCCGCACCGAGCAGGGAAGCTGTGTGAAAATCGTGGCCGCAGGCATGCATGATTCCTGCGTTTTCGGAACAGATTTTGTGTTCGTTTGTTTCTTCAATGGGAAGAGCATCTATATCCGCCCGCAGAGCAATTGTCGGGCCGGGATTTTTTCCACGGAGCAAACCGACAACGCCGGTTTTCGGCTGAATTTCCGGAATTTCAATATCCAGTTTTTTAAGCTCTTCGGTAAGAAGTTTTGTTGTCATAAACTCCTTATGGCTGAGTTCGGGATTCTTATGAATCTTGTGAGCGATTTCAAGAATATGATCACGGATATCATCGGTAATATATTTCTGTTCCATTGTTTTCACCTCTTTAAGCGATGGATAAATTATAGCGCAAAAGGAGGGAGAATACAAATGAAAAAATAAAGAAAAAATTTTCATCAATCATTTCATCGCTCATTTTTATTGATAAATGAGTGATGAAAATACCCCAAAATACCGCAAATGTTCCGCAAGTTTTATTATCAAAAGTTTATCAGCTTTGATAAAAAAATCCGCATAAATAAAACAAAAAGTGGCTTGAAATCAAAAGATTTCAAGCCACTTAAAAGCCAAAAGGGATTATTCCCACTCGCTTACGAGTTCTTTCCCTCAGTTACTTTTCGCCTTGTTTTGGGCTAATTTCCGTGAGTTTTTCCTCAAGATTTCTCGTTTTTCTCTGTATTCTCTGTGTTCTCAGCCCGTTTGGTACTGTTTTGGTATCAAAGTTTGGTATCAATTTTCTGAAAAATCGGCGGAGAAAAATTTCGTTATTCTTTTTCAGTAAGTGATACTTGGCTCTGCCTAACAGTTCAACCGGCTTTGATGTTTTGATACAAAGTTGGATGTAAAGGTCGTGCTCCTTTATGAGCATTTATATTATAGCAGGAAAATATGAACAAATCAACGATGGCTACGATGTCAGAAAGAAAATGTCGTGCTAATTACGCTTTGATTTATTAGATATCTAATCTGCCTCCACATGTAGTTTCAAAAAATTCAATTGCCTTGCTTAGTAGTGTAGTAAAAGATCCTTCGCGATCCATATTTATATATCGTTCTACGATCCCTTTTGTGGTTTCTTTTGTTAAAACAAAACGATCATCCGTCTGAAGAATTCGTTGCATGTTTCTATGAAAATCTTCTGATGGCATATATTCATCTCTGTGCGTATAAATTTGCTCTAGAATATATACAGGTATAATCCTATCTTCGTGCTCAAAGTCAAGTAAGTCAGCAATAGAAATTGTATGTTCTTGATAGGCAGGTAGCTTTTTTGATAGCTTCGCTATACAGTTCTGTAGATACTCTCTGGATAAATCTCGCTCACCTAGTTTAGACAATCTTGATTTAATCTCTAAGTATAGTTCGGAAATCCCTGCGTTAGGCGGAGATGCATTAACATGAAAGTCTCCGTAAACACCAAACATTGTACCATTCTGGGAACCATCGGCATGGTAAAAATATGCTATGGGACAGTGAGCCATGCTAGGCTTTTCGCTATGCATACCTACCTTGACTTTGTATGCTATAACGTTCCATAAACAGAAAATGACATAAACATTCCCATCAGAATCATTATATTCAAAAAGCATATTACTGCCTGTGCGCGAAAAACGATCTGCGAGCATTGTCACATAGGCATCGTTTACTATATTAACCAGTGTGTTTGATTGCTCCGGATCTAGAATGTAAGATGTAATCAAACCATATGTATCTTCTTGATACTCCTCTACATCGTTAACATAGCAATGCCATTCATATGCGATTTTAGCTATCGCATGCAATACGGTCTCAGAAATGAACAAGTCTCTAATATCTGTCTTTGAACTAATTGAAATATCCGCAAACGGTAGATCGGTTATCTTGTCCGCTGTTGCTCCACTAATCTTCAGCAGCTTATCTTTGGGACCCACTAACACTGTGCGTCCCTGCTTGTCCTTCATTCTAAAAAGTCTATCAGTGTCCATAATGGATTTATTATCCGATATACTAATATTTTTCTCGGAAGTATATTCACCAATAGTTAAATCTGCAGAAAACCGAACAGGATCGCCATCACGTTCAGTTAGACCGATCCGGTTTCTAAAAATATCAAGCTGTCGTATCATTGTATTTTCGTAGTGATCGTTTGTAAATGAATTATGCGCACGACAAACAAACTTTTTTCTTAATTTTGCTCCGGTTAAGGCAGCAGGAATTATATCGGATATAGTCAAATTTGTTTCATTATTACAATAGATACATTTCATAATGTATTGACCTCTAATTTATAACACCTTAAATGCCTTTCCTTCAATCTGGATTTTATGGTGGTTTGATGCATCGAGACCATTAATAATACCAATGAGCTCTTGACTGTTTAAGGTAATTGCGGTAATGATTTGGAAGGGCTTCTTGATTTCTACGACCGACTCAATGAAGCTTTTCATGTCTTCAGGTACAATGCTTTGCTGCGCAGGTTCATCAAAAATGATAATGCCAGGATGATTGCCTTCTTTTTCAATAGAAACCTGTAGCAGTGCCATTGTGAATGCCCAGATTACACGAATACCATCGCTAGCAGATGAGTCGAATTTCATGTCAAATCCATCAATAGTGGGAAGAAGCGATGAAGTAATAGAAATATCAATTCCATCAAAACTTGACAAACTACTGTAGTTATATCGTTTTAGATTTTCAATAAATCTCTTCTTCAAAAGGGCAATTTTTTCAATATCTGTTTCTGAGATATCCTTTTGGGGTAGTTTGCTCTTTTGGTCAAGATATGTATTCCACTCTGCAGATAACTCCTTTAGTTTTTCAGTCAAAGAAGCGACGGTATTATTCAATTTTGACAAGCGCTCAATGCGGTTAGTAATTTCTATCCTCTTTAGCATAATTGCCTCTGAGGCTTCTGTATCTATAGTTGTAAACAGGTCCGAACGAAGCGTATGTGCTAATCGTCGCAGTGTTTGAAGCCGAACTTCAAGATCTTGTTTTTCTCTGCTAAGTTTGTCGCGCGATTCTTTGCGACTTCCCATTGTAAATTCCAGCATCTTTTTTTGCTCCTTAAGATGCCTTATGTTATCCTCGATACTCATAAAGCCGCTTACAGCTTCCGCATCAAGCAAATTGTCTTGAATGTGCTGCTTACAAACAGGACATATATCTGCCGAAATATCTCCGTCTGTTGCTTCCGAGCCAAATTTTTGAAGTCGTGCAGCATCGTTATTATTACGGATATCTGAGTTTACAAGTGCTAAATCTGCACTAAGTCGTTTGATTGCTTCGTCATAACTTGCCAAGTTTCTATTTATTTCGTGTAGGTAATTCTCAAAAGCAAGTATTTGTGTTTGCGTCTCCGAAAGCTCAGTATTAAGAGCTTCAAAATTATCACGTACACGAGGCTTCAGCTGGCGCAAGCTATCATATTCAGCATTCAGGGCTTGTACTTCGTCTTCAATAGAGGATGCCCCTACAACTGAAACAACTATTCTTGAATATTCAATGTCCGATAAAACTCGAGGGTGAATCGGTAGGTTTGAAATTTCACACGATTCTGAATGAACTGCTCTTTCAAAATCAGAAACCAATTGCTCCCATTTGTGTTCAATCTGAGCTTTGACTACATTAAGTCGTTCCCGCTCTTTTTCGTTTTTTAATGTATCTAACCCCAATATATATTCTACAATCCGTTTTTTAGATTCACGGATCCCAAAGACTGGCATACCAGAAAGAATATCAGACCAGCCGTGTTTTTGCTCAATGAACATAGATGCAAAAATCACCTGGAGATACAATTTTCGCTCATTACCATCCGTTGCTCGAACCAGCGGGAGTTCCATATGCAGAAATTCTTCTAGAAAAGTATGGAATCCTTTTTCACTTGTTGCGGAGTTCTGGATGTTAACATAATAATCTTCAGATAATGTCTTGGGATTGCTTATAGATGCAAAATCTCCAAAATAAACGGTCACAAGGTGATTATCTTTACTTTCAGATTTGATATTTCTGTAAATCGTTCTAGTTTCATTTCCATTACTGATTTCAAGATAGGCTCCGGATTCAGTTACCATTAAGGACTCGCCCTTATCCTCAATGGCAGTTTTAAAAGCAGATGTAAGAACTTTACTTCCAATTCCGCCTGCACCGCCAAGAATTTGCTCAAAACCAAGACAATAATAAATGGCAGCAAGGATAGAGCTTTTTCCGCAAGTATTTTCAAGACTTGCTATAAAATTCAATCCGGCTTTAAAAGATTCGTCGATACCATATACTCCTTTTGCGGTGTTAATTTCAACGCGTAGTCTATTGATTCTCAGCATCTTTTATCCTCCATCTATCAACGATTTCTTCGATTTTACTTTCGGTTAACTTCTTTGCCAGCGAGTTTAAATCGCTTATCTCCATTACCATAAGGTCTCCAACAGCCCTTATCTGTTCTGCAAGTTGCTTACCTCGATCGGTTAGTTTGTATTTTGAATTCTGTTGTCGTTCAATCAATCCATATCCTACTGCATACGTTAGAGCTCGATTAACCGCAGGATCAAAGCGAACAATCGGTGTGCTACCGATTCCGTCCACAAAATCAACAAGTTTTCTCATGTTGTCCTGAGAAATTAAGGCAAACGAAATCATGTGAAGTTTTATAAGAGAACAAACATCTCCACGGCCACAGATTCGCATGATTAAACAAAGTTGAGTTACCTTATAGCTGATACGGTAATTGTATGGAACTGCATCCGGCTTTGCATCGAAAACAATATCGGTATATTCTAACGGAACTTCCTTCATATCTTTTACCCCCTAAATTCCATTGAACAGTCCGCAAGCCAACTTGCAATTAGGTCCTGCTTTAATTCACCAATGGATGCTTCAGTAAATGTATGAGAAAAATCTCGTTCGAGTTTAGAATGGAACTCGGCAAGAATATTATCAAACAAAGCACTATTCATGGTTTTATTTGTGTTCATGCGTGTTTTAATTGACACTTCACGTTTATAGCTTTGCTCGAGTCGAATAACATCTTCGTATATTTCCGGAAAATTCACCCGTAAATCATTCATGATTTCCAGCCCACTTATATAGCAGCCAACATAGATACCAACAACTTCATTAAGAATTTCATCAGTGTCCTCAACAAGCATTACTGCCTTAATCTTTCGCCGGATATTTGCTACTTTTGCAGAGTCACATTTTGACCAATCTGGCACATCTGAGTGCTTTACAGCGGCATTAAGTTTCATATTTGTTAAGTTGGTGCGAACAATTCGACTGATTTCTGGTTTGAAATCATCAGCTGTCTTAATAACGATCTGAAAGTCATCTGCAATATGAGCATAGTCAGAAGGTTTATCTTTCTTAGCTTTGATCACTTCCTGTCGTTTGCTTTCTGCGTGTATAAGAATTCGAGAATCTTTATATTCTGGAATGTTAAAATGCCATTCAATGATAGGAGGGACTCCGAGCGCATTAAGCCTAGCCGCATTCTTCTTCAACTTTTCTATATCAGTTGTGAGTTTATCCCTTTGATGATCATAGAGTTCATTATCGGAATAAGCTCGCTCCGGACAGTAACACTGATGAACAATACCGTTGTTTGTGAAACCTTCAATTCCTGCATCGCCACCTTGAGTAGCAGGAATTGCAGTGTAGTTATCTTTTTGATAGCGAATACGATAACACTGAACGCATAAATCTTCCCATGCATTACCAGTCATATATCCTTCAATAAAACTCTTTATACTGCTCACTGCATTTCCCCCTTAAATAATTTTAATGAAATTGAATTTGCATAATCCGGCTCATCGGATAACGAACAGAAATCCACACAAAACTCTTTTATTTCCCCCGAATATCGTACTGTAACAAGTCTAAATAACGGGTACACTTTAATTACTATTACTTTCCTGTGCATCAAAAATAGTGTATCGCCTATCTTTGGAGGCTCCTGAACGTTCACTTCAAAAAACTCCTTTTCTACTGGACAATTCCTATTATGCTGCGTTTTCGATTATCGTCGCATATAGAAAACCTATTCTTTCACAATCTCCATAATATCTTCAATATTGCACTCTAAGGCAACACAAATTTTATTGAGCACATCGGTTGTAACACATCCGTTTTTCCCCATCTTTGTAACAGATGCATTGCTAATTCCAGCCAACTTACATAACTCACCCTTTTTCAAGTCTCTATCAATCAGTAATTTCCAAAGCCTCTTGTAACTCACAGCCATTTTTTCACCCCATTAATCTGCAAAAAAAAGAATCCCTGTCGTGCCGACAGGGATTTCTAACTATCATAGCTGTCTACCAAAGCACGAAACAGCGCTTCGACAGCGTTGTAGATAATTATACAATATTTTTCTCAAAATGTCAAGTATTTAGCTGCGAAACGCTTAATTATTCCTGCTTCCGCGTCAATTTTGATCTAAAATCATTTTACTTAACTTAGATGCAACTTCTTGTTGAGTTGACGGAAACACATGCGCATAACGATAAGTTATATCAATACTCTCGTGCCCCACACGGTCTGCGATAGCTACTGCAGAGAAGCCCATATCAATGAGCAAGCTGATGTGGCTATGTCGAATTCCATGGATCCGTATTCGCTTTACTCCACTGGCGGCACAGCCACGGCGGATTTCGTGGTGGAGGTAAGATTTCGTGAACGGGAATATACGGTCATTTTCATTGATCTGTAACGATTCTATATAAGCTCCCATCTTCTCAGCATAGAAGTCTGGCATAAGGACACGACGAATGCCTTTTTCTGTTTTGGGTGGGGTAATAATATCCTCGCCCTTTATGCGTTGGAACGACTTTGTAACGTGGATGATCTTCCGTTCAAAGTCAAAATCTGTGGGTGTCAGTGCAAGCATTTCACCAAGCCGCAGACCACACCAATAGAGCGTTTCAAATGCGTAATAAGAAGCGGGCTTGTCTCTCAGTGTTTCGATGAACTGCAGATATTCATCCTTCGTCCAAACGAGCACTTCGCCGCATTTTTCCTTACCCATGTTACCGGCTTTCGCGGCAGGGTTTTCCGGTAGCCCGTAGAAGCGCACAGCATGATTAAACATGGCGCTAAGTTGATTGTGGATCGTTTTGAGATATACCGGCGAATATGGCATGCCGTTTTCGTCCGTTGTTTCCATGATGATGTTCTGCCAATGGAGTACATCTACCGGTTTTACATCACGTACTCGCTTGTTGCCGAAATACGGCAGGATCTTCTTTTCAATAATACTGCTCTTTGTCACCCATGTATTTTGCCGGATGCGATTCTGCAGGTCGTTCCGATAGACCTCATAGAACGAGTTGAACGTCATATCCAAGCTGCCTGCAGATTTTTGCAGAAACTCCCGTTCCCATGCCAGTGCATCCCGCTTCGTAGTAAATCCTCTCTTGGTTTTGCGGGATGGTTCTCCCAGCCAGTTTTTGTAGCGTATAGATACGTACCAACGTCCACCTTTGTCTTTGTAAGCGCCCATAAAATGCCCTCCTGAAATTATATATTTAGTACCAATCGGTGTACCAACGGCATCAAAAGTGGGAACTCCAAAGCCGGTTGAAACTACTTTTCGCAGTACCAAATAAATTCTCCGGGATGGGTAGCGGCAGCGTGATAACGCTCAATGTTCTCTGAAAAGTCCCAATATGTAAGAAATCCGCTCACCTTTACTCGCATAAGGGTGAGCGGATTTCTATAAAGCCACTTGAAATTATTCTGTTTTTGGTATCAAATTGACCTCAGCTCTGACTCCAAATTCTGAGAACATGGAGAAAACACGAGATAAATCGAGCTTTTTTCAGAAAAATGAGGCTCTGTGGGACCTCAGAGAACTGAGAGAATTTTGACCTTTATTCCCACTCGCTCCCGGAAAACATAACCTAACGCTTTTTGCTTGGGCATTTTAACTCATATTATCGGGAGTGCTCGGATTATCCTGAAAATATTGACTACCAGAAATTCTGTTGTCATTTTGTTGTCACGAATATTATAAATGATACAGAAAAATATTGCAAGCAGAAAAAGACACCGTGCCCAAACCAAAACACGGTGCCTTTTCAAAAAGTATGGGAGTTTATTTTATCGGAACATAGACAGAGGCTTTTTCGCCTTTGTAAAATTCAAAGCACATTTTTTCCTCATCGAATTTCTTTTCGGAAACGGGAAACCATTCGTCAAAAATATGCTTCCAAAGCCGGTTAAGTTCTTCGGAAAGTTTTTCGTCAAAAACGGAAACTTCCGCTTCAAAAACCGCGTATTCCGCTTTCGGGACTGTAATTGAGAAAAAACCATCCGGAACGGTTTCGCAATTTGTTTCAAAACCGAAGAAATAACTGAGTTCTCCGTTGTTTTCGGTCGGATGTATCCAGGCGGCAACTTCGCCGAAGTCCTCAAGGTTTTCCGGGTATGCGGGATATTTGGTAAAATCGATTTCCTTCCAGTATGCGCCGTATTCTTCGCTTTTGATTTCTTCCGGCGGAATTATGCAGTAACCGATGGCGGAAAAAGCTTCTTTTTCGATAATGGTCATTTTCTCATCTTCTTTCAGAATGTTTCTGCGGTATTCCGAAGCGTTTGTTCCGAAATTTTTTCGAAAAGCCTTCGCAAAACCGGAGGGAGTATCGTAACCTGCCCGAAGAGCTGTTTCCGTTATGCTCATTCCGGCGGCAATGTTTTCCGCTGCCTTTTCAAGTTTTTTGCAGGAAATATATTCACCGACGGAAATTCCGAAATGCGCCCGGAAAAGGTGGCAGAAATGATAGAGAGAATATCCCGAAATTTCCGCAAGTTCCTTTGCGGTGGGCGGATATTCAAGATGTTCCCCGATATATCTTTCGCATTTTTCCATTACTTCAATATAGTTCATTATTATATGATCCTCCGAAAAGGTCTTAAATTTCTTCATTATTGCTATTATACAATTTTTGACAAGAAAGGACATGTCCTATCTTGCTGACTTGATTAAAACCGATGGAAAACCGAAAAATATAGTGATATTATTGAATTAACTTAATAATCTGCATTGTGTTCCGGCGTTATGGCTGCAAGTTTTTGCAGGCGCCGGAATTAGGAAATCCGGTGAGAGTCCGGAGCAGTAACCGTTGCTGTATGCGCAGGAGTTTTTTTGTTCGCGGTGCGAACCGGCCATTGGGAAACCGAGAAGGTAGAACAAAAAACGCAGGAAAATAAATTTTTCCCAAATGCGCGAGCCAGAATGTCGACAATGCGTGGAAAGTTTTTTGCGGTGCGTTTACACCCGAAAAACAAAGGAAATGCGGAAAAATTCGGCCGCCGAAGGTTTTTATCTTCGGCGGCTTCTTTTTTTGCAAAAAGGAGGAGAAGATATGAAAAACATTTTTAAGAAGGCGTTATCGTTTTTCCTTGCTGTGATAATGACAGTGGGAATGTTCCCGGTAACGGCAATGGCGGAGGAACAATACGTTTATTTTTCCATAAGCCTTGATGACAAATTTCTTGAAGGAAGCGACGGAACGGTTATGGCGCATGTTCCGGTTGCAATTTCCGAACTGGAAAAAATAAAACTTTCCGATTACGGGCTTTCCGAATATGCAATTGATAAAAACGGTGACGGAAAAGAAGATATCACCGCTCTTCATCTTGATCTTTATGCACATGATAAATATTGCGACAGAAACGGCAAGGAAATTGCGGAGCAGGTGCAGGGTGCTCCGGGAAGCCTTTATTTTAACAGCTTCTGGAGCGGACATGACTGTAACCTCAACTATTATGTAAACGGAGAATATCCGCTCAATGCCGAACTTTCCGAAAGCTGGGGATATTCCGTCGGCGCAACGGCTGACGTTATTGCGGTAAATCCCGGAGATTTTGTGGACATCATTCTTATGAACAGCTGGAACTTCTGCTGGGATTCCTTCGGCGGATTCCATTATTTTATCGATGAAAACGGAAGCATCAGCCATAAATTTGCGGCAAATGTTGGCGAAGAAATTTCTTTCAACATCGGAAGAGCATACGGCAACCTTATGATGGGCGGCGCAACCGAAATTGTTCCCGAAACAAACGGCGCGGAACTTTATTACAGCAAAGACAAAGCCGATATGCTCACCAACAGCGGAAACAGCATTTTTGACGATGATTATGACGGAACCGTTTCCGTAACATTCCCGGAAGCGGGAACATGGTATGTCTGGGTGCCCGGAATGTACGGAATGGATTATCCGGACGAAATCGTTTCCGGTCCGGCATTTGCGGAAGTTACCGTTACCGGCGAAGCAGAACCCGAAATCACCCTTTCTCTCGATAAAACCGCCCTTTCAATAACCGAAGGAAAGACCGCGGAAATCGCCGCAACTGTTGTTCCGGAAGAAAAAGCTTCGGAAATCGAATGGTCCTCTTCCGATGAAACCGTCGCAACTGTTGAAAGCGGCGTTGTCACCGCCATCGCAAAAGGCGAAGCGACCGTCACAGCAAAAATCGGCGACGTTTCCGCAGAATGTCAGGTAACCGTAACCGAACTTGCGCTCTATCTTTCCGAACTCAGTTTTTCCGAAACCGCAACCGGCGAATTTTTTGAAATGAGCCCGGAACTGGGCAACAAAATTTTCGGATATGACGTAAAAGTTCAGGACAGCATCAACAGAATTTTCATAAAAGCAAAACTTTCCGGCGACGCACCGAAAGGTTCGGCCATAACCGCAAAATTCATTGAAACAAAAGGCAACGAACAGGTAATAAACGTAAAATCCGGCAACGAAAAAGGCGTTTTGCTCACAAGGGCGCTCAATAAAGGCACAGTCGGAAACACCGTCACTCTTGAAGTCGGAGTTGAAGGCGATATTCAGACCTATACCATTGAACTTAAAAGAACCCCGAGCCTTACCGGACTTTCCGCCGCGGATTTAAACGGAAATGCAATTTCCTTCAACGAAAAATTTGCGGTCAACACCACCGAATATACCGCTTCCACCGGTGAAGAAAAAATCGCCGTAAACGGAATCCCTTATGATGAAAGCTACACCGTTACCTATAACGGAAGCGAAGACAACGTTGTTTCTCTTTCCGACGGCGAAAATATAATCGCCGTTACCGTAAAGAATGCGGAAGGTTTTGAAAAAACATATAACCTTAAAATAACAAAGCTTGCAAAAGCAAAAATCACTTTCAGCGTAAACCCGAAAAATGCCCTGGTTTATATCAGCGATAAATTTAAGCAAGGCGTTCCCGCAAACGCAAACGGAGAATTTGAACTTCTTGAAGGCGAAACCTATACCTATAACGTAACCGCCTTCGGATATATCGGCAAAACCGCGGAATACATTCCGAACGGCGACGCTCTTGTTATGGTGGACCTTAAAAAAGCGCCGGAAACCGCTTTTAAGGAATACGATTCCAGCTGGCCTTTCTTCGGACTTAACAACAATAACAACATGGTAATCGACCGCCCTACTCCTACCGTAAAAGAAGAAACAGCTCTTTATTGGGCAAACAAAATCGGAACCGGTTACGATTACGGTGCAACGGGCGTTCCGATTCTTGTTGACGATTATCTTTATTGCTACGCCGGCAAAACCATTATGAAAATCGATAAGATAAGCGGCGAAATAATCCAGACCGGAAAAATGACCGGCGGTTCTTCCGCCTATGCAATCTGCTCTCTTACCTATGCGGAAGGACTTATCTTCGTCGGACTCAACAACGGCACCGTTCAGGCATTCAATGCCGAAACCCTTGAATCCGTATGGCTTTATAAAGATCCGCTTAAAGGTCAGCCCAACGCCCAGATTACTTACAGCGACGGCTACGTTTACACCGGATTCTGGAATTCCGAAGACGGCGAAGCGGCTTATGTTGCTCTTTCCATCACCGATGAAAATCCGGAAGAAACCGATGAAGCAAAAATCGCTTCCTGGCGCCATATCCAGAAAGGCGGTTTTTATTGGGCGGGCGCATATATCGAAGGCGATTATCTTTATATCGGAACCGATGACGGAGAAGACGGTTACCAGACAGGATACGCTCATCTTCTTTCCATCAACAAACACACCGGCAAAGTCGTTGACGACGTCACCATGCCGAATGTCGGCGACATAAGAAGCAGCATCAACCAGACCGACGGAAAGCTTTATTTCACCTCCAAGGGCGGATATTTCTATGAAGCGGAATATGACCCCAAAACCGGCGATATCGGAAATCTCCGCTTCATCGAACTCCAGAACGGAAGCAATGGCGTTCCCATGAGCACCAGCACCCCTACCGTTTATAACGGAAGAGCATATATCGGCGTTTCCGGAAAAGGCCAGTTTTCCGCATATTCCGGACACAATATCACGGTAATCGATATTCCTTCCTGGAGCATTGCATATTCCGTTCCGACCCAGGGTTACCCCCAGACCACCGGCACTCTTACGACTTATTACGAAAAAACCGACGGTTACGTTTACGTCTATTTCTTCGATAACTTCACCCCCGGAAAACTCCGCGTTCTTGCGGATAAACCCGGAATGACCGAACCGCTTAAAACAATTGAAGAAACCACCAACGGAAAAACCTATGAGGTTGGTTACAGCGTTTTTGAACCCACCGGAAAACTTGCCCAGTACTGCATCTGCACTCCAATCATTGACGAAGACGGCACCCTTTATTTCAAAAACGACAGCGCAAACCTCTTTGCGGTGGGCTCCGCCGTTGAATATATCGAAGTCACCAAAAATCCGGATAAGATGAGCTATAAACCCGGCGAAGTTTTTGACCCCACCGGAATGGAAGTTACCGCGTATTACTATAACGGAACAGAGCGCGATATCACAAAATATGTAACATGGTCCACCGAACCTCTTGCCGAAGAGGACGAAAACTTTATGATTGTTTTCGAAAACGTTGGCGGCGATGTAAAACCTTTCGATACTATCGAACTTTCCATCAGCAGCGGTTTTGTTGAGCTTGTTCCGGAAAAAGAACCCACAAAAACCAAAATAAGACTTAATGACACCGTAAAATTCGATAACACAATCGATACCCCGGAAACCTTCTTTGTAAAAGAACCCAAAGGCGGCGTTTTCTATGTGGGAATCCTTTCCGATATGGAATACGATGAGTTTGAACTCCATACCAACGGCTACCTTAAAGGTCAGCTTATCGATTTCGACCCGGAAAAATACCGCAGCATCGGTGAAACTTATTGCGTATATAACAGCCTTACGGGAGAAATCGCCGAAAACGTTCTTTCTTCCGGAGCGGGAATCCGTCCCGATAACAAAGCAAAAGGAATGACCTATGAAAAAGCTGTAAAACTTGCAGAGCATTTTAACGACGAAAACAAGGTCACCTATTACAAAGTGAAATGCGAACAGAACGTTTACGTTGCAAAGATAACCGTTCCGGAAAATTACAGCACCGCATATAAATCCGGTACATATAAAATCACCGCGGAAAAGGACGGCATTAAATATTCCAGCGCTGAAAACAAAATCGTCACCGATGTTTCGATTTTTGAGTATGAATACCTCAAATGGGCAACTGAAAACGACGAAGTCGAAGTTATGGACGAGGACGCAAGAGGTTATTCCGATTATCTCAGCGATAAATACGGCTACGGAGATGAGGAATATGCTCCGCCCCTTTGGGAAAAACCCACCGTTGTTTCCACCACCGCTTTCCGCGCCGTAAGCGGAAAGAAAATGGTTCTCGCCTGCGGAGAAGGAGTTAAAATCACAATTCCGGAAATCAGCACAATGCAAAGAGGAATTAACTTCATTTATAAAAACACCGTGGGCGAACTTGATAAGGAAAAGAAAACCACTGTATATAACCTCAATTTCTATGGAAAACAGCCGGTTCAGAGCGATTTTAAAATCGAATGGAAACTCGGAGTAAATGCGTTCGAACTTCGTGAAAGCTTTAAAATCAAGGTCGAGGAAGAGGACATCATCACTTACTATATTCTTAAAGACGGAAAATATTTCGACGAATTCACCGTCGATTATATGACCGACAATTTGAATGAAGATATCACCCTCACCCTTGAAAACGAAGGCGGCACCACCCTTGGCAATTATACAATTACAACAAAAAAACCTGCGGATGCGGATTCTGCCGATGATTCCGAGGAAATCAACCCCAACACAGGTGCACCGATTTTTTAAAATAAAAGGAGCTTATCATGCTCAAAAAGAACTTGGTTAAAATATTGAGCACGGCGATAATTTTCGCCGTGCTCATCGGCATAGTTATAACAATTTCCGGCGCGGCAAAGGCGGTTCCGGAAAAGGATTTTGGAGAAACCGAAAAACTTTTGCCGGACGTTATTTTCGGTTCAAAAGGCGAAAATATATTGCCGAATCAGATTGAAACCGAAGGCGAAAATGAAGAAAATCCGCCGAAGGAAAACCAGATTACAGAAATTCCGGAAAGTATTCCGGAAACGCCGAAGGAAGAACAGAGCAAAAATAACCAGCCAAATATTGATAAAGTTACCGAAGAAAGCGGAGGAGATACCGCCGGAAGCGGCGATGGAGATGTTTCCGGCGAAGGAACCCCGGGCGAAATTACTGTTGTAACCGACCTTGAAAATAAAATTGTTACCTCTTCGGAACTTTCCGGCGATATGTTCGGATTTTTTGCCTATATCGAAAACGGAAGCGAAAAACATTCGCTTACCATAAATTTCAAAAATTCCGAAACATCTTTTTCCGGCGAAAACCTTGTTACGGCGGACGATTATTACGAAGCAAAGCTTGCCCTTGGGGCAAACTATTTTACCATTTACCTCGAAGAGGACGGAAAAACCGTTTCCTCCGTCCAGTATATCATCACCTATCAGGCGGCGAAGGCGGATGCTTCGAACCCCGATGTCGGCGAAGGGGTTTCGATAGTAACAAACCTCGACGGATATGATGAGGTTATGACAAACCGCTATTTCACCTTCACTGTTTCCGCAAGAAGCAGCGGAAAGGTCATATATTCCGACCATATCGAAGTCACCCTTGACGGAACCGTTGTGGATTCGCCCACCGGTTCTTCAACTTTTGAATATGTTCTGAACTTTGGACCGGAAGATACCCACCTTGTAACGGTTCTTGCCTGGGACGACGAGGGAAACTCAGCTTACCGGGAATACGAAGTTAAGTTCAAAGGCAGCAGCGACGGGGATTCCATAGGCGTTGCATATGTGGTAATTGACGCCACCACCGCAGGGCTTGGAATAATTGGCGAGTATGAGGTTGAAATCCTGCAGGGCGATACAGCTGCAAAAAGCCTTATTACAGCGGCGGATTTTATGGGTCTTTCGATCCATTACGACGGCAGTACCGAAAGCGGATTTTACGTTCGGGGAGTAAGCGGATTCGGCGGCGTTCCGGAAGTTCCGGCGGAACTTTGGGAATGTATTCTTCAGGACGGACTTTCCCTTACCGGTTCGCCTTCCGGCGGACTTTTTGCCGGAGATTTCACCGCAAACTCCGGCTGGATGTATTCCATAAACGGAACGCTCTATCCGGGAAAAGGGCTTTCCGCCTATAATCTTTCGGACGGGGATACTCTTTATCTTCGCTATACCGTTGCGGAAGGAAAGGATATCGGCGGCAGCGGCGGCGGAAACGGAAATCTTGCCGGATACTGCGGAATCTGGAGCGACGGCGGTTATTATGAACTTGACCATGAATACGTTGAAATCGACCGGGGAACCGATTATATCGAATATGAATGCGCCATCTGCGAAAAGCATTATACCGAGGAAATTATTCCCGAAGAACCGGAAGAACACGAACATGAATATTACGAGGTCGAACGTGTTGAACCCACCGAAACCGAGGACGGATACGTGATTTATGAATGTGAATGCGGCGATTGGTACGAAGAAACCCTTCCGGCAACAGGAACCGGTGAAGAAGATTTTGAAGAGGGAGGCGGCGAAGAATGATGAAGATAATTGCATTTATTCTTGCTTTTTTGATTATATTTTCCGGCTGCAATGCCGAAAAACCGGAAGAAACCACCCTTGATATTGCGGTGAACACCGCCATCGGTCAGAAAAACCTTTTCGGAGTTAAGGAAAACAAAAATCTCCTTACCGGAAACGAAGGTTTTTCTGCCGGAACGGCAATCTGCGACTGGACAGCCATCGCATATAAAGAATTCGGAATCGAGGACGATTTTGAAGGCTATCTTTCTGAACTTGAACAGAAAGTCACCGAAGAATATGCCGCGGAAGGCGGACTTGATTCCACAAAAGCTACCGAATGGCACAGAACCATCCTTGTTGTAACGGCTTTGGGCGGCGACGCCACCGCTTTCGGAACTTACCCGGACGGAACGAAGATAGACCTTGTTGCTGACGGAATTTATGATTACATAAACGAGGACCTTGCAAACCAGGGCATAAACGGATTCATCTATGCGCTTCTTGCTTTGGATTGCGGAAATTATGAAATTCCCGAAGGAAGCAGATATACCAGAGAAAGCATAATTGAATCACTTATTGCAGAACAGCATGAGGACGGTTCTTTCGGCTTCGGGGCACGTTCCGACGTTGATATGACCGCAATGGCGCTCCATGCCCTTGCGCCCTATTCCGATGATCCGGAAATCAAAAGGGTAATCGACGGCGGAATCGCTTTTCTTTCCGAAGCGCAGAACGGCGACGGAAGCTTTTCCGGAATGGATTCAAAAACTTCCGAAAGCATAAGCCAGGTTATAATCGCCCTTTGCGCCAACGGAACCGACCCGAAAACGGACGAAAGATTTATCAAACACGGGACTTCCGTTTATGATGCGCTTTTCGATTTCCGCCAGAGCGACAAAACTTTTTCCCACACCCTTGATGCGGAAAAAGGCGACGCCCTTGCAACGGACCAGGCGATGATTGCTTTTATGGCGCTTATCAATTTTGAAAACGGGAAAAGCGGAGCATTTATCTTTACAGATTAACCGGAGGAAACAAAAATGAACGAACTTGCTGAAAAAATTCAAAGCGAAATAAAAAAGGTAATCATAGGAAAAGATGACGTTATAAAAAAAGTGCTGATGGCGGTTCTTGCCCAGGGCCACGTTCTTATGGAAGACGTTCCGGGTGTTGGAAAAACCACCATGGCCATGGCTTTTTCAAAAGTCCTCGGACTTGAAAACAAAAGGGTGCAGTTCACTTCCGATACCATGCCTTCGGATATAATCGGTTTTTCCGTTTATGAAAGAGAGCAGGGAAAGCTCAGCTATAAACCCGGCGCGGTTATGACTAACCTTCTTCTTGCGGATGAAATCAACCGAACTTCCAGCAAGACCCAGTCGGCTCTTCTTGAAGCAATGGAGGAACGCAGAGTCACCGTTGACGGCGTTACCCATAAACTTCCGGAGCCTTTCATCGTTCTTGCGACACAGAACACAGCCGGTTCCGCCGGAACACAGATGCTTCCTTCTTCCCAGCTGGACCGTTTTATCATCAGGACAAGTATGGGATATCCGGACCTCAAGAGCCAGATTGAAATTATGAAGGACCGCCACCATGAAAACCCTCTTGATAAAGTTGTTCCGGTGACGGATATCAAAACTCTTAACGGGCTTATTGCCGAAGCGCAGAACGTTTTTGTTGCGGACAGCGTTTATGCCTATGCTTCGGAACTTGTTGAGGAAACCCGCCATAACGCATATATCCAGCTTGGAATCAGCCCCCGCGGTGCATTGGCGCTTTGCCGCGCGGCAAAGGCTTTTGCCTTCCTTGAAGGAAGGGATTACGTTATTCCCGATGACGTGGAAGCGGTTTTTGGCGATGTTTGCGCCCACAGAATTTTGCTCGAGGCAAAGGCAAGACTTCACGAACTTTCAGCGGAAGAAATTCTTTCGGAAATAACCAAAAAGGTAACCAGGCCGGAAATCACGGAGTTTAAAATAAAATGAAAAAAGAAATTATAAAATCCGCGGTTCTTTTTGCGGTTTTTGAAATTTTTCTTCTTGCGGTTTTTGTTTTGCAGAATTCCGCCTTTGCTCTTTTGGCGTTCCTCGTTTTTCTTTTTCTTGCGGCGGCAAGCTTTGGAACAGCCTTTGCGGTAAAAAACAAAATTTCCGCAAAGGCGGTTTTGCCGCCAACCGCGGAAAAAGAAAAAGAATTTGCGGGGGAAATCATTCTCGAAAATGCTTCCGCTTTTCCGGTTTTTAAAGCGCATTGCGAAGTTCTTATCAAAAACAACCTTACCGGCGAGGAAAATACAGTAAATATCTGCCTTTGTGCAATGCCGAAAAGCAAAACCGAAGCGGAATTTTTGCTTTCTTCGGAATTCTGCGGATACGTAACCGCAAAAGTTGAACGGATTTATCTTACTGATGTTTTTGGTTTTCTGCCGGTTGCGGTTAAAAATTTCAGCTCCGCAAAAGGTAAAACCACCGTTCTGCCGGAAACTTTTGCGCCGATAATCGTTTTCGGAAGTGTTCTTCCCATTCCGGAAGACAGCGAAAGCTACGCCCCGGATAAAAAAGGAAACGATTATTCCGAAACCTTTCAGATTCGGGAATATGCTCCCGGCGACAGCATAAAGCAGATTCACTGGAAGCTTTCGGAAAAGCTTGACAGAACCATAGTCCGTGACCCGAGCCTTCCCATTGCGAAAAATATTCTCCTTTTCTGGGATAAAACCGCTCCGGCGAATCCCAAGGAAACGGATTCCATGGCGGAGGTGAGCTGTTCCGTTGCACAAAGCCTTCTTCGAAGCGGATATGAATTTTGCCTATGCTGGAGCGACCGCGACCGCATTGAAACGGCGGAAATAAAAACCGAGGAAGACCTTCTTGAAGCGATTCCGAAGATGATAAAGTTTGCCGGAGAAAAACCGGAAGACGATTTTGAGGGCATTTTTGAACATTTCGGAAAAATCATCTGCATTGCAAAAGAGCCGCCGGAAAATCTTTTGGCGAATGAAGGCGCAAGCCTTCTTATCTGCGGTAAATCCGCCGCCGGAGCAAA
>JAFQBH010000013.1 GCA_017399765.1 Oscillospiraceae bacterium
CATCAACAAGAGCTTTTACGCGACGAACGTTAGCTTTCCAGGTTCTGTTGGAACGTCTGTGGGAGTGGGATACTTTGATACCAAAGCTAACACCTTTTCCGCAGAAATCACATTTGGCCATAGTGGCACCTCCTTTGTTCTATCAGAAAGTCAACGTTCGTATTATATCAAACATTCACGAAAAAAGCAAGTATTTATCGGCAATTTTTCCAATTATTTTAATGTTTTTTTAATTTTAAACGGAACTTTATCTTCGGTTAATAAAAATTTTACCTCTCTTTAACAAAAACCGCCTTCTTTCTCCTTGTAATAAGAAAGATTTTCCTATATAATATATTATAAGTAACTATGTTTAAATAAAGGAGAAACAAATGCCTTCTGTTCTTTCCGGCGGAATCCAATCCGCTTTATATCTTCTTGTAATAAGATTGATTGTTGCGCTTATTGCGCTTCCGATACACGAATGTGCCCATGGCTATGCCGCTTACAGAATGGGAGATCATACCGCTTACAGACAGGGAAGACTTACCCTTAACCCGCTTGCCCATTTCGACCCTATCGGAACTCTTGCAATAATCCTTTTCGGTTTCGGTTGGGCAAAACCGGTTCCGATCGATCCGCTTAATTTTGAAAACCCGAAAAAGGGAATGATGCTTTCGTCCCTTGCGGGTCCGCTTTCGAATATCGGACTTGCCTTCCTTTCAATGGTTCTCTATAAGTTAAGCTACATTCCCGCATATATGGGAGCTTCCGGCGCGTTTTTTGCAACGATTCAGACCTTTTTGCTTTATATGATAAGCATAAATATCACCCTTGGGGTTTTCAATCTTATTCCGATTCCGCCACTCGACGGTTCAAGAATTGCAACCTATTTTCTTCCGCAGAGAATTTATTTTAAAATCATGCAGTATGAAAACATAATTTTCATAGCTTTGCTTGTTGCCCTTTGGTTCGGAATTCTTGATGGTCCCATAAGTTTTGTAAGCAACGCGGTGACCGGAATCCTTGATTTTGCAACAAGACCGATAGATTGGCTCACAGCCATTCTTGCAATTAAATTTTAATTTGGAGATAGAAAATTTTGAGCGAAAAACTTAATTATAAGCTGGAGGCTTTTGAAGGACCTCTTGACCTCCTGCTTTTTCTTATTCAAAAGCACAAACTTAATATCTGCGATATAAACATTTCGGAACTTCTGGAGCAATATACCCAATCCATAAAAGATATCGAAAATTTCGATGATATGGAAGGTGCGGCGGAATTTCTCGAAATGGCCGCAAGGCTTGTTTATATAAAAACCGCAATGCTTCTTCCGCGTTATGATGACGAAGGCGAAAAACTCCGCCAGGAACTCCAGGGAGAACTTATCGAATATCAGGCCTGCAAGCTTGTTGCGGCGGAACTTAAGGAAAGATTTTGCGGAAACAGCGTTTTTTCAAGAAAACCGATGCCGGTTGAAGCGGATAACACTTATACAAGAATCCATCCGCCGGAAGATATTCTTAAAGCATATCTTTCCGCCCTTGGAAGAAAACAGCGTAAGCTTCCGCCGCCCGTAGAGGCCTTCAGCGGCGTTGTTCATAAAAAACTTATATCCGTTCCTTCAAGAGCAATAATCCTTTTAAAACGCCTTTATAAGCGCACAAAGCTTAAATGGAACGAACTTTTTTCCGGTTCAACAAGAAGCGAAAGCGTCGCAATGTTCCTTGCGGTTCTTGAACTTGTAAGAAACGGAAGAATAAGCGTTGATGAAGAAAACAACGTTGAACTCGGCAAAAACCTGAAGCGAAAAAAACAGAAAGAGGGTGACGAAACTGCAGCTGGAACAATATGAAAAAATAGCCGAAGCAATTCTTTTTGCTGGCGGGGAACCGGTTGACCAAAAAGTTGTTGCAATGGCAATGGAAATCGATGAGGATGCCGCTGTTGCGGTTCTCGAAAGTCTTAAAACAAAATATGAAAAATTTGAAGGTTCGATCGAGGTCCGCCGCCTTGAAACCCAGTGGCAGCTTTGTACCAAGCCGGAATATGAATCCTATATACGCGGAGCTTTTGAAATAAAACGCAACGCGCCTCTTTCCCAGGCAGCTCTCGAAGTTCTTGCGATAATCGCCTATAACCAGCCGGTAACAAGAGCCTTTGCGGAACAGGTCCGCGGGGTGGATTCTTCCGGCGTAATTTCAACCCTTGCGGAAAAAGGACTTATTGAAGAAGCCGGAAGGCTCGATCTTCCCGGAAAACCGATTGCTTACCGCACAACTCCGCTTTTCCTTCGTTCCTTCGGGCTTGAATCTCTTGAAGATATGCCGCCGATTGCAGATGAAGCGGAAACCGAGGAAAAAGTTCCTTCCGCGGAACTTGAGGATCAGCAGTCCCTTTTCGACAGCGAAGAATAATTTTTGAAAAATCAGGGATAAGGAGGCGATCGAATGACGGGCTGGCTTATATTTTTCGGAATAATTCTTTTCCTTCTCGGAATTTTAATGCTTCCGGTCCGGGCGGTTGCCGATTATAAGGAAGATTTTTCATTAAAAATAAAATTCCTTCTTTTCTTCAGTTACACCGTTTTTCCGATGAAGGAAAAGAAAAAAGAAGAAAAGCCAAAGGAAGAAAAACAAAAAACTGAAAAAACCGAAGAAAAACCAAAAAAAGAAAAACGCAGGATGACCGTTGAGGAAATTGTCGATATGGTTATCGACATTATTCAAAAATATGGTCCCGGCGCAAAAATGATTCTTCGGAACATAAGGTTCCATAGGCTCGAACTTTATTGGAAGGTAGGCGCGGAAGACGCCGCAGCCTGCGGAATAAAATACGGAAGAATCTGTGCCTGGCTTTCGGGCGTTCTCGGTTTTTTCAGAAACCTTATGAAAATCGAAAAAGCAAAATTCCGGGTTTTTCCGGATTTTATTTCCGAAAAAGACGAAATCTATGGCGGCGCGGATATTGAATTAAACCCGCTGATAATTATAATCGGCGCTTTGAGAATGGCTTTCGTCTTCCTTAAAGAAATGCTGAAAAACAAAAAACCAAAACAGAAAACAAAAACCGCAAAGCCGCGGCAGAATATTAACGCAAAGGAGAGTGCTTCTGCATGAGCGAAAAAAATCTTGAAGGTATGATAAATATCTCCCTTGAAAAAGTTAAGGGAATGGTGGATTCCAACTCCATAATCGGTGCGCCTATCACCACCCCGGACGGAACAACGATTATCCCCATTTCAAAAGTAAGCGTAGGTTTCGGCTGCGGCGGTTCCGATTTTCCTTCCGCAAGCCCGAAAGAAATGTTCGGCGGCGGAACCGGCGGCGGCGTTACTATCCAGCCGGTTGCTTTCCTTATTCTTAAAGGCGAAAGCGTCCGCATGATCCAGATCGCCGATAAAAACAACGTTGTTGAACGTGTTGCAAACATGGTTCCGGATGCAATTGATACTCTTTCCGGAATTATCAGCAAAAAAAAGAACGCGGATAACGTAACCGTTGAATCTGCGGAACCCGCAATTATCGAAAAAGTTCCGGAGGAACCGGTTCAGGAATAAACAAAAAACACCCCGCATAAGTTTTTGCGGGGTGATGCCTTTTGCGTAAAATAACAGCACTGTTTTTTGCCGTGCTCATTTGTTTTTCTTTGAGCACGGAGTGCTTTTCTGTTCCAAAAGGTGCCGTGCTCATCGACGGAGAAAACGGCAGAGTGCTTTTTGAACATAATAAAAACGAAAAACTTCCGATGGCGAGCACGACAAAAATTATGACTGCGCTCATTGCCCTTGAGGAAGAAAATATTGATGAGTTTTTTTCCGTAACCAAGGCGGCCGTGACCGTTGAAGGTTCTTCAATGGGCCTTTTGCCGGGAGATTCGGTTACCCTCCGAACTCTTGCAAAAGGAATGCTTCTTGCTTCCGGAAACGATGCCGCAAACGCCGCGGCAATAAAAATTTCCGGCTCGGTGGAAAATTTTGCAAAGCTTATGAACAAAAGAGCGAAAGAGATGGGTTTGGAAAGCACCTCTTTCGAAACTCCGTCGGGCCTTGACGGGAAAAACCATTTTTCAACCGCTTACGATATGGCGATTCTCGCCAAAAACGCCTTGAAAAATCCGGATTTTGCCGCAATATGCCGCGAAAAAAGCCTTCGTGCGGAATATGGAAATCCGCCTTATTCAAGAGTTATAACCAACCACAACCGGCTTTTAAAAACTTTCGATGGCGCAACAGGAGTTAAAACCGGATTCACGAAAAAATCCGGGCGCTGCCTTGTTTCTTCCGCGGAAAGGGAAGGTGTCTCGCTTATCTGCGTGACTCTTGGCTGTCCGGATGACTGGAATTATCACACGGCGCTTTATGAAGAACATTTCGGAAAACTGAAATCCGTTAATCTTGAAAATCCGGCGGAAAAAATTGAAATTCCTGTTTGCGGCGGAACGGAAAAAACGGTTTTTGCTGTTCCGAAAAAAGTTTCCGTTTCTCTTTTTGAAGGCGAAACGGAAAAGATAAAAACCGTTATAAGCAAGCCGCCTTTTCTTTTTGCGCCGGTTGAAAAAGGCGATATCGTCGGAAAAGCGCTGTTCTATCTTGGCGATATGCTTGTTGCGGAAACTCCGCTTGTCGCGGAAAATAATGTTGAAACAATTTCCGAAAACAAAGGTTTTTGGAATAATATAAAAGATATTTTTTAGTTTTGAGGAGAAAAAATGAAGGATACAAGAATTCAGAAAGCAATTTCCGATTCCGGCTACACTTCCCGAAGAAAAGCGGAAGAACTTATTGCCGCAGGAAAAGTAAAAGTCAACGGTCACCTTGCGGAAATCGGAATGAAAGTTGACGTAAGAAAAGATATAATCACTATCAACGGTGAAGAAATCAGAACCGGAGTTGGCGAAAAACTCTGGTACGTTGCCCTCAACAAACCCCGTGGTTTTGTAACAACAACTTCCGACGAAATGGGAAGAAAAACCGTTATGGATCTCGTGACCGATATTCCGGCAAGAATCTATCCTATTGGACGTCTTGACCGCAACAGCGAAGGCCTTATCCTTCTTACCAACGACGGCGCTTTTGCGAATATGGTTATGCACCCCAGCGGCAATATCCAGAAAACCTATCGCGTAACCGTCCGCGAAACCGGGATTGAGGAAAAACTTATAAAACTTTCCGAAGGTGTTAAAATCGATTCCGGATTTGTCCGTCCGGTTTCCGTAACCGTTCTTGAAGAAAACGAAGAACGCACCGTTCTCCAGTTCATAATTGCCGAAGGCAAAAACCGCGAAATCAGAAAGATGTGCGAAGCGGTTGAACTCACCGTAATCCGCCTTAAAAGGACCTCTATCGGCACCGTAAGGCTCGGAATGCTCCAGCAGGGAAAATGGCGCGAACTCACAAAAGAGGAGCTTACAGGCCTTCATAACCTTTCCAGAAAAGGCGTTCCCGGCGAACAGACTCCGAAAAAGAATGCGGGCAGAAAACCCCTTGAAAAACATTCCGGCGCAAAACCCGCCGCAAACAAACCGGCAAAACCCACCATGAAATTTGCAAGAAGACCTTGATAAAAAAACAGCCGCCGAAGATTTTTCGGCGGCATTTTTATTTATAAATGGGAGAAAGATATGTCAAGAAGCGAAGAAGTTGAACTCACAAATATGTGTATGATCTCCGACGGAAAAGGAAATGTGCTTGTTCAGAATAAAATCGGAAACGCCGATTGGAGCGGTTGGAATTTTCCCGGCGGACATGTTGAAAAAGGCGAATATATAACCCCTTCGGTTATTCGTGAAATTCGGGAGGAAACGGGACTTACCATTGAAAAACCTCGTTTTTGCGGAATAAAGGAATTTCATAAATTAAAAGACGGAAAACGTTATATAGTTTTTCTTTATGCTGCGGAAAAGTTTTCCGGAGAACTGAAATCTTCCGAGGAAGGGGAGATATTCTGGTTCCCGCTTTCGGAACTTATAAAATCGGATAAGCTTATAGATGGCTTCGGCGATATGCTTTCTGTTTTTACCGATGAAAATATAAGTGAAGTTTTTTATGAAAGAACAGAAGAAGAATTAAAAACAGTTTTTATATGAAAAGAAAAAAAGTCCCGGACAGTTTGTCCGGGACTTTTTCGTGAATTTTCAGAAATTAAAGATAGATGTTAAGTGCATAAACTGCGAGGGTGATTACAAAGAAAACAACTGCAAGAACTTTGGTCATGCGAGCAAGTTTTGCGTTGTTGCTCTTTGCTTCAGCTGCGGAAGCGGAAGCGCTTTTTCCGGAAAGAGCGGAAATGCCGTCAGCTTTGCTGCTGCTCTGGAAAAGAACAGTAACAGTTACGAGAACGCAGGTTATGATAAGAAGAATACTTCCGATAATTTCATATACAGTCATGATAAACCTCCAAAAATAACACGATAGCTATAATATAATACCACAGCTATCGCTCTTTTGCAAGGGCTTTTTTAGCATTTTATCAAAAAATTGGCTGTTTTATAAGGTATTATAATCGCTTTTACGGTAAAAATATAATCAAGCCCGTCCGCTTTCGATAAAAGAACTAAAAAAGCGTTTGCCTTGATAATAAAAAAATCGAAAACGGATGGCTTTTGTTTAGGGAACGCCTTAATAAAAACGGGCGTTCCCGTTTTTATTAAAAATCAGATGAAGTCGGGGATATCTTCGGTTCCTTCGAATTCAACAAAACGGTCTTCATAAGTTCCGTCGAGCATTTTTGCGATTTTTTCGCGGCGGGGATACATTACCTCAAAAGCTGCGAAAGCCGCAAAAATTGCAATGAATGGAGTAAGATATTTAAGTGCTTTGTTTGCGGAAATTCCGAAAAGAACTCCAAGGAGAAGAACGAGAAGATAGCACCAGAAATAATCCTTGTATTCAAAATCCTCGGCAATATCTCTTGCTCTGTCGAACCATTTTCTGCAGAATGCGTACATAAATCAAATCTCCTTTCGGTATATAAAAATATTATAAACTGATTTGTTCAAAAAGGTCGCCGTCTTTCGGAATGGCGCCCGCGGCGGGAAGGTTTCTTGTTCTGAAGCGGTGCGCGTTTTCAAGCATACCTTCGCTGAAAGGTTTTGCGCCGGAAACAACTGCGTTTTTCTTGAGTGTCATAACCGCAACGCCCTGGGTGTCCCTTGCTGCTTTTGAAGGAACAGCGCCGGTATGAACAAGAAGAATTCTTCCGCCGGAAGAGGAAAGAAGGAATTCCTTGTCCTCTTCAATATTATAGCAAGCAACAAGGGGCGATTTATCGGAATATGCGCCGATAAGTTTTTTGCGCCTTGTTTTTGTTTCATAGGAAGAAAGGGGAACCTTTGCGGCTTTTCCGTTCTCAAAAAAGAATACCATAAAACCGGTATATTTTTCAACCACTGCCATGAAAATTGCGCTTTCGCCTTCGTCAAAACCGAGTTTTGAGGGGATATAATCGCCCATTACGCTGGTTTTTGTATCGTCAAAATCACAGGCTCTGGATTTATAAACCTGGCATTTGTTGCTGAAGAACAAAAGCTCAACGGCGTTATGGCTTTCGGTGGAAAAGATGATCTCGTCGCCTTCCTTAAGCTTGTGTTCGCCGGACATTCGAAGCGACTGGGGAGTGATTTTTTTAAAATATCCCTCTCTTGTAAAGAAAAGGTTTACCGGATAATCCGGAATTTCTTCCTCGACCTCAACTTCTGCGGTTTCGCTTACGTAAATAATTTCGCTTCTTCGCGGCTGGTCATATTTCTTAATGACTTCCTTAAGGTCATCAATAATGAGATTGTTGATTTTTTTCGGGTCGTTAAGAATAATTTCCATTTCGGCGATCTCTTTTTTAAGGTCGCTGATATCCGCGGTGCGCTTTAGGATATATTCACGGTTAAGGTGGCGGAGTTTTATTTCCGCAACGTATTCCGCCTGAATCTGGTCGATTCCGAAGCCGATCATAAGGTTGGGGACAACTTCGCTTTCGCTTTCGGTTTCACGGATAATTTTTATCGCTTTGTCGATATCAAGAAGAATTTTCTGAAGACCTTTGAGAAGGTGAAGTTTGTCTTTCTTGCCTTTAAGGTCAAAATAAATTCTTCTGCGGACACATTCGTGCCTGAATGCGACCCATTCGTTGATTATCTGGCGAACGCCGAGGACCATCGGTGAACCGCCGATAAGAACGTTGAAGTTGGCGGAAAAGGAATCTTCGAGCGGAGTGCTTTTATAAAGCTTCTGCATCAAAACGTCCGGGTCAATTCCGCGCTTGAGGTCAATTGCAATTTTAAGACCGGAAAGGTCGGTTTCGTCGCGGATATCCGAAATTTCGGTAATTTTTCTTGCCTTAACAAGTTCAAGAATTTTATCGATAATTGCTTCAACGCAGGTCGTTGGCGGAATTTCGGTTATCTCGATGCATTTGCCTTTTTCGTCATAGCGGTATTTGGAACGGACTTTAATGCTTCCGCGTCCGGTTTCATATATTTTGGTCAGCTCGTCCTTATCATAAACAATAAGTCCGCCGCCGGCAAAATCCGGTGCAGGAAGAGTTGAAAGAATATCGTGTTCCGGGTCTTTTATAAGCTTAATGGTGGTTTCACAGATTTCGGAAAGTCTGAAAGGACAGATCTGCGAAGCCATACCGACCGCGATACCAACGTTGAAGTTGACTAAAATGGAAGGGAAGGTAACCGGGAAGAGGGAAGGTTCCTTCATGGTGTTGTCATAGTTATCAACAAAATCAACGGTATCCTTATCAATGTCGCGGAAAAGTTCCGCGGAAATTTTATCGAGTTTTGCTTCGGTATAACGGGAAGCGGCGCAGACCATGTTTCTGGAATATGCCTTACCGAAGTTTCCCTTGCTGTCGATCCAGGGATGGAGCAAAGCGGCATGGCCTCTGGACATACGGACCATGGTGTCATAAATCGCCTGGTCGCCGTGGGGGTTGAGTTTCATCGTCTGGCCGACTATGTTTGCGGATTTTGTTTTTCCGCCGGAAAGAAGACCCATTTTATACATTGTATAAAGGAGTTTTCGGTGGCTGGGTTTAAAACCATCAATTTCCGGAATAGCGCGGCTTACGATTACGCTCATGGCGTAAGGCATATAGTTTTTTTCAAGAACGTCAACAATGGGCTGGTCAACAACCACTCCGGCGTTTTCGAAATTTGCCTTTTGTTCAGTTTTTGGAAGTTGTTTTTCAATCTTTTTCTTGGCCATTTTTTCCCTTTCCGGTAATCATTTATGATATTTTCCTCCGGTGGAAATCTGGAAAGCACGATAGATCTGTTCCAGAATGAGCACGCGGGAAATCTGGTGTGTAAAAGTCATTCGCGAAAGCGAAAGTTTAAGTTTCGCCCTCTTTTTGATTTCGTCCGAAAGACCATAGGAACCGCCGATTATGAAGCAAAGTTCACTGGCGCTTTCGTCGGACATTAAATTTTCAAGTTTTTGCGAAAAACTTTCGGAAGAAAGCATTTCTCCTTCAATGCACATTGCCGCAACGACCGCGTTTTGCGGAATTTTTGATGCAATGGTGGAGCCTTCCGCTTCAATGCATTTTGCAATTTCGGAAGGGGAGGGTTTATCCGGAAGTTTATATTCGTTAAGCTCGGTTATTTTCAATTTGCAGTAAGCGGAAAGGCGCTTTTCATATTCTGCGGCGGCTTCGCGCAGATATTTTTCTTTTAAATTTCCGACGCAGATAATGTTTATTGTGCGCATTTTTCCTCCTTAAAGCAAAATATTTTCAGAAAGTTCGTTTCTCGGCGCGGCAAAAATTATGTAATCGCTGTCTTTTTTTAAACCCGCAAGAGAAAGTTCGGAAATGCAGGTTTGAAGAGCAACTTCCGGAGTGTTGTTTTCCTTGCTGAGGTGGCCGAGAACAATATGGGTGGTGCCGCTTTTAACAAGTTCCGGAAGAAAAGCGGCACAATCGGTGTTGGAAAGATGCCCCTGGGCACCTTTGATTCGCCTTTTGAGATGGTACGGATAAGGTCCGAAATCGAGCATTCCGTTATCATAGTTGGATTCTATGAGCACCGCTTCACTTCCGAGAAGATGCTCATGGGCTTCTTCCGTTATATAGCCGGTGTCGGTGCAGATGGAAATCCGGTGCTCATCGGGAGTTGTAATGCAGTAACCAAGGCTTCCGACGCTGTCGTGGGAAGTTTTGAATGGTTTTATCAGCATATTTCCGATGATTTGCCCATGCTCATCGATTTCGTTGAGCACGGCGTTGAACGGAACAAGTCCGTTTGAAGTAAGATATCTGAGCACCGGTGCGGAAGCAAAAAGCGGAACCTTATGGTGGCTTAAAAAAACTGAAAGACCGCGGACGTGGTCGATGTGTTCGTGTGTAATAAGAATTCCCGAAAGGGAATCAGGATCGATTCCGCGGTTTTTAAGAGCAGTTGTAACTCCCCGGCAGCTTATTCCGAAATCAACAAGAATCCCTTCCCCGGAAGCGCCGACGAAGCTCGAATTGCCGGAACTGCCGCTGGCTATGGTAAAAAATTTTGCCAAAATTAAACCTCCGGAAAATATAATAAGCGGAGCGGAAACCGCTCCGCTTTCTGAAATTTTTTAAACTACGGAATAAACGGAAGAACCTTCCGGAACGGAAATTCTGCTGATATCCGCGCCAAGTCCGCGAAGTTTATCAACAAGGTTGGTATATCCGCGTTCGATGTGGTGGATTTCTTCAATTTCGGTGGTTCCGGTTGCGGCAAGACCCGCAATTACCATTGCAGCTCCCGCACGGAGGTCTGCCGCGCGAACAGCGGCGCCGGTAAGACCGGGAACACCTTGAACAACGGCAACTTTTCCGTCAACGGAAATGGAAGCGCCCATTCTGCAAAGTTCAGAAATATATTTGAAACGGTTATCCCAAACTCCTTCGGTAACAATGCTGGTTCCTTCCGCAAGAGCAAGAAGGGTGGTCATCTGGGGCTGCATATCGGTAGGGAAGCCCGGATAGGGCATGGTTTTTACATTAACGTGTTCAAAATGATCGACTTCGCCGGAAACGCGGACTGCGTCGTCATATTCAATTACGGAAGCGCCGGTTTTAACAAGTTTTTCGGTGATTGCCTCAAGGTGCTTCGGAATAACGCCTCTGATGAGGACGTTGCCTCTGGTCGCGGCGGCGGCTACCATATAAGTTCCAGCTTCGATCTGGTCGGGAATAATGGAATAGTTTGCGCCGTGGAGTTTTTCAACGCCGTGGATCTTGATAACGTCGGTTCCAGCACCGCGGATATCTGCACCGAGGGAGTTGAGGAAGTTTGCAAGGTCAACGATATGAGGTTCTTTTGCAACGTTTTCAAGAATGGTAAGACCTTTTGCTTTAACTGCGGCAAGCATTACGTTAATGGTTGCGCCGACGGAAACTACGTCGAAATAAATGTGGCTTCCAAGAAGACCTTCGGTGCTGATGGAAACGCTTCCGTGACCGATATTTACGTTTGCGCCAAGAGCTTCAAAACCTTTGATATGCTGGTCAATGGGACGTACGCCGAAATCGCATCCGCCGGGAAGCGGAACGTTTGCTTCGCTGCATCTTCCAAGAAGCGCGCCGAGGAAATAATAAGAAGCGCGAAGCTGTCTTGCAAGGTCCTCGGGAACTTTGTGGGAAGTTATGTTGCTTGTATCAATAAAAACCGAAGTACGGCTTACAACGCGAACGGTTGCGCCCATAAGGGAAAGCATATCATAAAGGGTGTAAACATCGCTGATATCAGGGATGTTTTCAAGAAGGCAAGGGCCGCCGGCAAGAATTGTTGCCGGAATTATTGCAACAGCGGCATTCTTTGCGCCGCTGACCTGGACCTCTCCGCGAAGAGGGGTGCCGCCTTTGATTACGAATTTATCCAATGTTCTATCCCCTTAAAAATAATTTATTTATCGTAACTTAAAAATTAAGATGGTTACAGTTATAATTATAATACCATAAATCAAAAATCTTTTCAACATTATTCTTTAATATCTTATTTTATTACTTTTAAACGGTAACAAAAAAGCTCCGTAAAAAACGGAGCTTTTTAATTTATTTGGAAACATATTTAAGCGGGTCAACGTATTGTCCGTTTATACGGATTTCGAAATGGAGATGTGTTCCTGTGGAGTTACCGGTGGAACCCATTGCTCCAATGATGTCGCCCTGGTTAACGTATTGTCCCTGTTTTACATAAATATTGCTCATATGTGCATAAAGGGTCTGAATTCCGTCGCCGTGGTTGATGATAACGTGGTAACCGTAACCGGTGTTGCCCCATTTTACTTTAACAACCTGTCCTGCGGCAGAAGCATAGATGTTGGAACCATATCCGCAGCCTGCGATATCGGTGCCGGTGTGACCTTTGTAACCCCAGATTCCGCAGCTTACGTAACCGCCGATGGTGGGCCAGATAAAGCCTTTGCTTGTTCCGGAAGCGTTTCCTACGGCATAAATCGGGTTCTTTGTTCCGATAACCATTTCGCGAGGAACGGGTTCCTTTGTAACAACCGCATCAAGAACCTGTCTTGAAACCGGAACGCCGTCTTCATAAGTTACAAGCGCGGTAACAAGCTGTTCGCCCTTAACGCCGGCTTTCGTAACTTTTGAATATGTGGTGTAATATTTATCGCTTTTGGTATAGTTGGTGGTATAGGGAACCTCTTCGGTATAAACCTCGCGGCGGGTGCTTGTAACGTTAAGATATGAAACAGATTTTGAAACAATAAGATCCTGTCCGACATAAATGTTCGGATTTTGTTCAAGAATCGGGTTCATGGCCTTAAGTTCGCTCATATAAAGATCATACATATCTGCGATAAGGGAAGGGGATTCACCCGCAGCAACTGTATGATATTTTTCACCTTCGATCTCGCTGTTGAGAAGAAGTTTGAATTCGGAAGTTGCCATTATGGATTCTGTGGGAAAAACACCGTCAACAAGAGCAACTTTCTGTTTGAACTGAAGCTTTGATTCAGTATCGCCTTCTTCACGGTACTGTTCACGGTATTCATCAAGAAGAGTGAGAATATTGTCGGATTCATCGGTGGATCCTACAAATTCGCCGTCGATATAAAGTCCGTAACCTTCGTAAACGCTTTGGCCGGAGTTTTTAAGGATAATATTTGCAAGATCTTCCGCTTCTGTAAGTTCAAGGCTGCTTACAGGAACAATTGAAAATTGCGGAGCAACGTTTCCTATATCGGCGGTCTCTTCTGAAGTTCGGCTTCGGATAATCTGTTCGGCTTTGTTATAAACGTCCTCACCGGTTATATAAGCAAGTGTTTTTCCGTTTGATTCAAGAGAAAGTCCGTATTCAAGAGTTGAAAAATACTGGAAAGTCACAACAAGAAGTATCGCGGCACACACGGGTGCAAGATAGTTGAAAATTGTGCAGAAAATTTTCCAAACAAGAATTCCCCAGCACCAAAGAAGATTTTTAAAAGCGCTTAATCTTTCTTCGGTGCTTTCGTTTCTGCTGTTTTGAAGAATTTCAAAAGCATCGGCGGCGCGATTGCTGTAAGACAGAAAAGCGTGGTATTTTCCGGTAAGAATATTGCGGAAAGAGTTGAAAAAATGGCGGATGTTTTTTACAAGCCATTCTTTAATACCGTTTTTTATGTATCTAGTCTGTCTTATAACGAAATGATATCCGCCGCGAATCTGGCGGATAAAACGAATTCCCGTAATGTATAAAAACTCGTAAATACGGAGATACAGATACTCCAGAAAAGAATCAAAACTTGCCGCTTCTTTTTCGGCAGGCTTGTTTAACAAGAAGTATGCACCTCACTTTTTATAAAAATACACAGCATATTATACAGTAAAACACATATAAATTCAAGCAAATTCACAAATTGTTCTCATTTTAAGCCGAATTTTGAATAAAAAGACTGAAAATTTTTCTAAAAAACCAATATGATTCAGGAAAAAATGTAAAAAAGCGTCCGCCTCGGCGGACGCTTTTAAGCGTTATTTTATCTTTCCTCGCGGAAATATGCAAGACCAAGGCTTGCGGGGGGAAGGTTGCTTTTTTTCTTGCGGAAGATAATCATAATAAGAACCGCAACGGTTGCAAGATAGGGGAAAATCTCATAAATTGCGGAATGGATAAACGGAATTTGATAATAATAGGGAAGAACGGAAAGAGCACCTATTACCAGGGAACAAATAACAGCTTTAACAGGGCTCCAGGTTGCGAAGATAACGATTGCAACAGCAAGCCAGCCATAACCGCTGATGCTGTTGTGGACCCAAACGCCGCCGGTTCCGTTTGCGGTATTCATAACGATATAAAGTCCGCCAAGACCGCAGATTCCGCCGCCGATGCAGGTGGCAAGATATTTGTAAAGAGTTACGTTGATACCTGCGGCATCGGCTGTTGCAGGGCTTTCGCCGACAGCGCGAAGGTTGAGACCGGTTCTTGTCTTATTAAGGAAATAAGCAAGAAGAATTGCTATCGCAACGGAAAGATATACAAAAAAGCTGTAGCTGAAAAGAAGTTTTCCGATTATCGGAATATCCTTGAGAACAGGAATACCGTCATTGAAAGCAGCTTTGATAACGGTTCCGACGGAAACATAGCCGCCTGCGGCGGTTCCCATAATTTCACCGAAAAAGTTGCCGAAACCGGTGCCGAAAGTGGTAAGGGCAAGACCGGTTACGTTCTGGTTTGCGCGAAGGGTGATTGTAAGAAAACTGTAAATAAGCGCACCGAACATTGCGCAAAGAAAAGCGCAGGCAACGCCGATTATAACGGCAATAAATGCGTTCGGTTCGCCGCCGGTTGCTTTTTCATAATAGAAAGTTCCGGCAAGACCCGCAACGCCGCCCATGAACATCATACCTTCAACACCAAGGTTAAGATGACCGCTTTTTTCGGTAAGAATTTCACCAAGAGTACCGAAAAGAAGGGGTGCTGCCGCAAGAACAGCGGCGACGATAAAGCTGAGAAAAGTATCCATCAATCGTCACCTCCAACAGTTTTTTTGCGGAAAACAAAGCGATAGTTAATAAAGAATTCGCTTCCGAGCATGCAAAGAAGAATAAGTCCGGTAAGAACTTCCGAAGCGGAAGCGGGAATTCCGAAGTTTGTCTGAATGGTGTTGGAACCTTTCTGAAGAACAGCAAGGAAAGCGGAAATAAGAACCATTACAAACGGATTGAGTTTTGAAAGCCAGGCAACAACGATAGCGGTAAAACCGTAACCGTTTGCGGTGCTGTCGCTTAAAGTATAGTTGGTTCCGCAAACAAGCATCCAGCCGACAATGCCGGCGATTGCGCCGGAAAGGAACATTGTGCGCATGATAACTTTCGGAACGTTCATTCCGGAATATCTTGCGGTGGAAATACTTTCGCCGACTACCGCGATTTCATAACCGTGTTTTGTGCGGGTCATATAAATATAAATAAAAATTACAAGAGCAAGAACGATGATCCAACCGATATGAACGCCGAAAACTTCGGGAAGTCTTGCAGCCTTATCGAACATCGGAACTTTCGGGAACATCTGTCCTTTATCCATCCAGGGTCCGATTCGGAGATATTTTACAAATCCGATGGCGATATAGTTGAGCATAAGGGTGAAAAGGGTTTCGTTGGTGCCCCATCTTGCTTTGAAGAAAGCGGGAATAAGTCCCCAAAGTCCGCCGAAAATTGCCGCAACGATGAAAGTTACAACAAAGAAAACCGGTCGTGGAAGGTCACCGACAAGTTTAAGGGCAAAAAAGGTGGAAACTATTGCACCAACGGTGATCTGTCCTTCTGCGCCGCAGTTCCAGAATTTCATTTTGAAAGCCGGTGCTATTGCAAGAGAAGCACCGAGAAGCGGAACTGCGATTTTTGCGGTGGATTTAAGTGCGGTTGCGGAAAGAAGGGAACCTTTTACGATATCGCGGTAAACCGCAAGGGGATTAAAACCAAGTGCAAGGATAATAAGTCCGCCGAGAAGAAGAGCGACGATTATTGAAGAAAATCTGATGAGCATCGCTTTTTTCGGAGAAAGTTCCGGGCGTTTTGCAATACGGATAAAGGGTTCTTTTTTTACATTTTCGTATGTCATTATTTTTTATCCCCCTTTTTTCCGCCAAGGCTGGTCATAAGAAGACCGACTTCTTCTTTTGTGGTGGTGCGTCCGTCAACGATTCCGCTGACTTTTCCTCCGCAGAGAACGAGGATCCTGTCGCAAAGCTCAATAAGAACGTCAAGGTCTTCACCAACATAAATTACCGCCGCGCCGCGGTTTTTCTGTTCGTTCATAAGATTATAAATGGTATAGGAAGTGTTTATATCAAGACCGCGGACTGCGTAAGCGCTCATAAGAACGGTTGGTTCGGAAGCAATTTCGCGTCCGACAAGTATCTTCTGTACGTTACCGCCGGAAAGATTGCGAACGGGAACATTGATGCCGGGAGTTACGACTTCGAGCTCATCAACAACTTTTTCAGCAAGCTCTGCGGGAGCTTTTCTGTCTGCAAAAGGAGATTTTCCTTTGTTGTAGCTGCGGAGCATCATGTTGTCGGCAAGGTCCATGTTTCCGATAAGTCCCATGCCAAGACGGTCTTCGGGAACGAAGGAAAGGGAAATTCCGTGCTTGATGATTTCCATCGGGGATTTTCCGTTGATGTTCTGAGGTTCGGAACCATCAACGGGATAGAAGATAATGCTTCCGGAAACTTTCTGAAGTCCGGCAATACCTTCAAGAAGTTCTTTCTGGCCGCAGCCGGAAATACCGGCAACACCGAGAACTTCGCCGCCGTAAGCATTGAAGTTGACATTGTCGAGAATACTTACGCCATCGTCGTTTACACAGGAAAGATTGCGCACTTCAAGACGTTTTACGGGGTTCGGACAGTCGGTTCTTTCGATATTAAGAGTTACTGCATGGCCGACCATCAGGTTTGTAAGTTCCTGGGGATTGGTTTCGGAAGTGATAAGGTCGCCGACGTGAACGCCTTTGCGGAGAACGGCAACTCTGTCGGAAAGTTCCATAACCTCGTTGAGTTTATGGGTTATGATAACGACGGATTTTCCGTCTTTTTTCATATTGCGGAGAACAGCAAAAAGCTTTTCGGTTTCCTGAGGAGTGAGAACAGCGGTGGGTTCATCGAGAATAAGGATATCAACGCCGCGGTAAAGCATTTTTACGATTTCGACGGTCTGTTTTTCAGAAACGGACATATCATAGATTTTTTTATCGGGGTCAACGTGGAATCCGTATTGATCACAGATTTTGCGCATTTTTTCGCCGATTGCTTTGGTGTTAAGGCGTCCTTTTTCTTTAAGACCAAGAACCATATTTTCCGCGGCAGTAAGTACATCAACAAGTTTGAAATGCTGATGGACCATTCCTATTCCGTAATTGAAAGCAATTCTTGGGTTATCGATTATAACTTCTTTTCCGTTTACAAAAATCTCGCCGCTGTCCGGATAATAAATTCCGGAAAGCATATTCATAAGAGTTGTTTTTCCGCTTCCGTTTTCGCCAAGAAGCGCAAGGATCTCGCCGTGGCGGATCTCAAGGCTTACTTTATCGTTTGCAACAACGCTTCCGAATGTTTTGGTGAGATTTTTAAGCTGTATTGCAGCAGTTTCCAAAAAATCACCCTTTCTCAAAAACTGATATTTTTACAAAAAACCTTTTGGAAATTATAAATTTCCGGTGGTCAGAAAAGGGAATAAAAAATCTGTTTTACTCCCTTTTTTCATCATCGGAAAAATTAAAAAAATGGGGCCGCCGAAAAAAACGGCCCCATTTTTAAAATCAAAAATTATGCATCAAGGCGGGTAATGCCGTCGATGATGTAGCCGAAGTAAGGAGCAGACTGGGTCTGGGATTCTTCAACCCATTCGCCTTCAGCACATTCGAATGCTTCGCCGGTCCAAACATGAACGCCGGTCCAGGGACCTGCAAATACGTGAACAGAACCGTCTTTAAGGCCGTTTGCAACTTCTTCAAGTTTTTCTGCAGTGCCGGGAGCAGCAACAGCTTCGTTGAGGGGGCTGGTGAAGTTTGCGCCCTCAGCAAAACCTTTGCACCAGTCGGTTACGATTTCTTCGCCGTTGAGAACGCATTCTACTGCATAGGTGAGATAGATGGACCAGTCAGCACGAGCAGAAATGATGGAAGCTTTGGGAGCAGCTTCTGCCATGTCGGAGTTGTAACCGCAGTGGAAGAGACCTGCTGCTTCTGCAGTGGTTGCAGGAGAGGGGTTATCGGAATGCTGGCTGATGAGAACAGCGCCCTGGTCGATAAGGGACTGTGCGATCTGACCTTCTTTAACGGGGTCGGACCAGGAGTCTGCTTTAAGGGTGATCATGGTTGCGGAAGGGCAAACAGAACGTGCGCCAAGATAGAAAGCGGAGAAGCCGGAGATAACTTCTTCGAAATAGAATGCTGCAACGTAACCGATAACAGCTTCGTCTTCGGTAATGGTTCCGTTTTCGATCATTTCGTTGAGTTTAAGACCTGCGGCAACGCCTGCAATGTAACGTGCTTCGTAGATGGAGGTGAAGTAGTTGTGATAGTTGGAAAGGCCGGAACCTGCTGCCTGTGCGCCGGTTGCATGGCAGAATTCGATTTCGGGATGGTTTGCTGCTGCTTCAGTCATATAGTCGCCGTGACCGAAAGAGGTTGCAAAAATGATGTTGCAGCCTGCTTCAACAAGCTCTTCGATAGCGGTTGCGCAGCCTTCGTCTTCGCCGATGTTATATTTGTTGATGATCTGGTCTTCGGAAATGCCGAGGTTTTCAGCCATTTTCCAGGTTCCGAGGTCATGGTTGTAAGTGTAGCCCATGTCGGAAGGGTCGCTTACGTGGATGAAACCGATTTTGATGTTTTCAGCGGTGAGTTCTTCGGTTTCGGAAGGGGTTTCGGGATTTTCGGGGTTTTCGGGTTCTTCGGGGGTTTCGCCGCATGCAGCGAGAGAAAGAACCATGATAAGTGCAAGGATAAGTGCAAGAAGTTTTTTCATGTTTTTCCTCCTAAAAATTTTGCTTTTCATGAAGCATTTTTATAAAAATGCGCTTTATGCGCGTTTTTAACTGTTTTATTTGCGGAATTCTATCACGTTGTTTTCGGCGTCAAGTTTTTCAACAATGGCGAGAGATTCAAGCTGATAGCCTTTTTCGCGGAAAGAATCTCCGCCGCCCTGGAAACCTTTTTCAATTGCGATTCCAAGTCCTTCAACGGTTGCACCGGACTGTTTTACAATATCAATAAGTCCGTTGAGCGCGCTTCCAACGGCGAGGAAATCATCGATGATGAGAATGTGGTCTTCGGGAGAAAGATATTTCTGGCTTACAAAAACGTCATAAGTACGTTTTTTGGTAAAGGAAGTAACTTTGGAAGAATAAACCGCACCGTCAACGTTAAGGCTTTCGGTCTTTTTTGCAAAAACAACCGGGCAATTATCAAAAGCGGTTGCAACGATTGCTGCGATTGCAATTCCGGAAGCTTCGATAGTAAGGATTTTGTTTATTTTTTTATTGGCGAAACGTGCTTTCCATTCTTTTGCCATTTCCTGAAAAAGAGAAATGTCCATCTGGTGATTCAAAAAGCAATCTACCTTCAGGACATTACCGGCACGCACTACTCCATCTTTAATGATACGATCTTCAAGAATTTTCATAGAAGATTACCCCCATTTCTGTGGAACAGAACAATAATATTAAATATAAATATAATTTTTCGACAATACGCTATGATTTTAACTCTCGAAATTAAAATTTTCAATAGTTTTTTTGCAATTTCTACAAAAATAATGCAAAAATTAGTAAAAAACAGAGAATATTTGTGGCAAAGAGCAAAAAAACAACAAAATTTGAATTTTTTAGCTTAAATGCACATAAAAATGCAGGAAAAAATGTAAAAAATAAACAAAGAGGATAAAAATCATTGACGAATATGCGCAAAAGGAATATTTTAATTCTGAGAAAATTAAAAGCGGGTGATTTTTTGGAGCACGAAGTTCTTATCGGAACAGTAAAAAGCAAAAAACAGTTCGAAATAAATTTTTCTGAAAAGTTTTATCATATTCCGGAAGCTGTTGTTCCTAAAAATATGATGCCGGTGGAATATATCGCGCTTTATCTTCCTTCCGGAACTTTCGGAGATGAGGACGGCTGTATCCGCTATTACGGAAAAGTTTCAGAAACAAAAATTGTAAAAAGGGGAGAGATAGCTTCTCTTCCTTCAAAAAATCCGGAAATGTCCTATTATAAATTCGAAATTGAAGAATGGAAGAAACTCGAATTTCCGATAATCCGCGAATGCGGCGGAATTTACGCAAAGGCGTTCACAAGCCTTGAAAAACTTCTTTCTGCAAAGAAACTTTCCGATATTGTAAATACCGAATATGCCGTTGCAAAAAAGATAAGACACTGCGGTTTCAAGCCCGAAGAGCTTGATAAAATCGAAACTTCAAAAGATCCTGTCGGGGTAAAACTTCTTGCCAAACGAATCAACGATGCCGCAGGAAAAGAAAAAATCATTCCGGTACAGATAACAAAATATCTTCTTGATAACGGATATCTTAAACTTTCTTTTGACGAAAAAACAAAGAGCCTTAACCGTGTTCCGACAGAAGAAGGCATGAAAATCGGAATCGAAAGTTTTTGGGAGATAAACAAATATTTTCGTGAATACAGCAAAAATTATTATAACGAAAATGCTCAGAAATTTGTTGTTGAACACCTTAACGAAATCATAATGATTTCCGCCGATGAGGCTTATAAAAACAACTGAAAAAAGACCCGCCGGAGCGGGTCTTTTTTATTGGGAAACAGTGAACAGTGAATAAAAATATTTCTTTTGTTCCATAAGTTCATCAAATGTTCCGTGCTCAAAAATTCTGCCGTTTTTCAAAACAAGTATGGAGTCATATTTTTTGAGCAGATTTTCATCAAGATTGTGGGTAACAACAATTTTTGTTAATTCATCAAGCGACAAAATTGTATTTAGAATATAAAAAGAAGTTTCTTTATCCAAAGCAGCGGTTGCTTCGTCAACAAGAAGAACGGGAGTTTTTCGAAGAAGACTTCTTGCAATAGAAATTCTCTGGCGTTCTCCGCCGGAAAGTCCGCTTCCGCTTTCTCCGCAGATAAAATCTTCGCCGCGTTCCGAAATAAGTTCGGAAAGTCCGGAAAGAAAAACAGCTTTTTCAACATCTTTATCATCAAAATCCCTGAACATTGTTATGTTGTTTCGGATTGAACTGTTAAATATAAAAACATTCTGCTGAATGATAGAAATAATGTCATAAAGCGAATCACTGCAGATATCACGAAGTTCTGTTTTGTCATAAGTTATCTTTCCAGAATATTTGTTGTGACCGGCGGATAAAAGGTTCAAAAGCGTGGATTTTCCGCTTCCGGAAGCACCGACCACAGCGTAACTTTTTCCGGCTTCAAATTTAAAATTGATGTCTTCAAGGGCGTTGTCTTTTCCGTTATAGGAAAAATAAAGATCGGATATTTCAATTCCGTCTTTAAGCATTGCAGGAACAGAACTTCCTTCTTCTCTGGTGTTTGAATAAATCGCATTTGCCATTTTATCAATAAGAGCCGCGGCGGATTTTCTGTTCGCAAGCATTTCGGGAACAGTTCCTATTGGTTCCGTAACAAGCCCCATAAGCTGCATGAATATCATAACCACGCCGGGAGTTATTCCGTCTTTTCCGTTTACCGCAAAGTATGCGCACAGAATAAAAATTCCGAACTGAGAAATAAGTCCGGCTCCGGTTCCGAGCATCTGAAGAACGGTTCCGAGTTTTTTTCGGCGGCATTTGGCTTCCTCAACGTTTTTGTTGCTTTCCGTAAAAAGCTTTATGGCGGAAAATTCAGCTTTAAAACTTTTGATTACCGAAAAACCGGAAAGTCCGTCGCGCAAAACAGACATAAAACTTTCGTTTTTTTCGGAAATTTCCCTTTCTGCTTTCGCAACCCGGTTTCCGGTGATAAAAGAAGCGGCGACGGGCAAAAGCGCAAAAAGAATTGCGGCGGCGGTAAGAAGTGGACTGTACCAGAGCATCATAATAATTGCGCCGAGGAAAAGAAGACTGTCCATCGTAAGGTTGAAAATATTTAAAAGATAATTTTGTTCAATGCTTACGGCATCATTGGAAAATGCAGAAATATAAACCGCTGTGTTTTCCTTTGAAAAGGCGGAAATTCCTTTTTTTGTAAGCTCAGAAAACGCAAAATCCTTATATTGCCGCATTGCTTTTGAAATAAATTTCGGCTTTGAAAAATATATCAGCGCCGCGTAGAATGTAAGTAAAGCAACCATAACTATTGAAAGCAATATAAGATCTAAAATAGAAAATCCGGTGTCGATTCCGGAAGAAGTATCGATAAATTGCTGTAAAAGCCAGGATATCATAAGATTTACAAAAACCTGGAGAATATACCCGATCATTGCGATAGAAAAGCTGATTTTATTGCCTTTCCAAAACTGTAAAGTGAATTGCCTTCGCAGATTGTTTTTATACATTTTGCTTCATCTCCTGCCAGATCTCACAGGTTTTCGGATATTCTTCTTTTTCCCATTTTACAATGTTTTCAATGGTATCCGCCGCCGTTTCACCAAAATCGTCTGCGGCGGAAGCCGGAACGTCTTTTTCATAGAATTTTACGTTTGCAGCGGAATCGTCAGGGTTTTTATCAAAGTTTTCCGCAACCTTTTTTGCCTCAGCAAGATATTTCCTGACGCTTTTTTCATCATTCATACTCTCACAAATCTGTGCGCAGGCAACAAGAAGAACGATGCTGCCTTTGTCAAGATAAGAAACTGTTCCGGGGATTCTGAACATTTCGTTGATTTCAAAACAGGTTTTTACAGCATCAAAAGCCTTTTCAAATTCACCGCGGCTTGAATAAACGTTTGCAAAACCGATTACGCATTTGAATAAATCCGTAAGATTTCGTACAAGCGAATCGGAAAGATAGGGAAGGGCTTCTTTATACCGTTTGAATGAAGAAGCAAGCTCATAACCGATTTCCGCATCAAAAACTCCGCCTTCGTTGTGGTCTTTAAGCATATCAAGACCCTTTTCATCTTCGCCGAGAAGAAAGCAAATTCCGGAAAGATCGTCATAAATATCGCTTTTTCCAACGTTGTGAGCATGAGGCTGGTCGATGAGGGTAAGCGCGTGCTCAAGAAGCTCTTTTGATTTGAGCACAGCTTTTCTGTCATTTTTTTCAAGACCGAGGAAATAAAGAAGCCCGCCGCTTTGATAAACAACGTCAAAATTGTTCGGGAACTTTTGAACCGCTTTTTCAACTTCGGAAAACGCATTGGTATAATCCTTTTGCGAACGCATTATGCGAAGTCTTTCGGCTGTTTCAGCCGCGGAATTATTTCTGACTTTGTAACCGAGAAGGGAATCTACAGAGGTCCCGAAAAAATCCGCAAGTTCCATAACAAGCGAAAGTTCCGGTGCGGAAGCTCCGTTTTCCCATTTTGAAACCGCTCCGACAGAAACCCCCATTGCTTCCGCAAGCTGTTCCTGAGTAAAATTTCTGCTTTTTCTGAAAAGTTTTATATTTTCGCTGATGTCTGATTTCATAAAAAAGTCATCTCCGTTCTTTTTCGGTACCGTGGTTATATGATAACACCGTTTTTTGCGGTTTTGAATACACTTCCGGTAAAGTTACTCAATAAATTTCTTAACTTACAGTAAAATTACGGCGGTTGACAAATATGCTAAAATGGTACGGTAGGGCAAAATGCCTTTAAAAGGAGTGATTTTTTGGCAAGTTTTCTTCTTGCAATTATTTATATATCATTTATAAGTCTTGGTTTGCCGGATGCTTTGCTTGGCGGAGCCTGGCCCACAATGCATAATGAATTCGGCGTTCCGGTTTCCTATGCGGGAATAATTTCCATGATAATCTGTTTCGGAACGATTGCATCGAGTCTTATGAGCGAAAGAATGACAAAGCGCTTCGGAACCGGAAAAGTTACCGCAATGAGCGTTGCGCTTACCGCGGCGGCGCTTTTTGGTTTTTCGGTAAGCGATTCTTTCATAATGCTCTGCATAATAGCGGTTCCCTATGGTTTGGGAGCAGGCGGAGTCGATGCTTCTATAAACAACTATGCCGCAATACATTATGCAAGCCGCCATTTAAGCTGGCTCCATTGTATGTGGGGAATAGGCGCTTCAACAGGACCCTATCTTCTCGCGGCGGCAATGACAAAAGGAAGCTGGAATCTCGGTTACCGCTGGGTTGCAATTTTGCAGATCGTTCTTACCGCCGTTCTTTTTCTTACTCTTCCGCTTTGGAAAGAGGAAAAAAGTTCCGGAGAAATTTCCGAAAAAACAAAACCTCTTTCGATAAAAGAAATTTTTGCAATTCCCGGAGCAAAGGAAGTTATGGCGGCTTTTTTCTGCTATTGCGCTCTCGAAAGCACCGCAGGACTTTGGGCAAGCAGCTATCTTGTTTTGGAACACGGCGTTTCCGAAGAAACCGCCGCCGCCCTTGCGACTTTATTTTATACCGGAATAACCGTCGGCAGGGGAATAAGCGGTTTTGTAACATATAAACTCAGCGATAAAAATATGATCCGTCTCGGACAGGTTATAATAGCAGTCGGAATATCGCTGATAATTCTCCCGTTTGGCGAAAAAACGGCAATGGCCGGAATCGTCCTTGTTGGTCTCGGCTGCGCACCGATTTATCCCTGCGTAATTCATTCAACTCCTGCACATTTCGGGGTCGATAAATCCCAGGCGATTGTTGGCGTCCAGATGGCCTGCGCTTATATTGGAAGCTGTTTTATGCCGCCGCTTTTCGGAATTTTGACAAACAACGTTTCTGCGGCGCTTTTTGCGCCTTATATGGCGTTAATACTTGTTATCATGATTCTTGCTATGGAAAGACTGAATAAAATGAAAGAATAAAAAAGACCCGCAGAGCGGGTCTTTTTTTATTCTTCATATTCAAATTCGGAAAATTCGTCCCGGGATTCGGTGATGATTCCGTCTTTAACTTTAAAGGTTTTCAAATGTCTGTGGTGAGCTATGTGTTCTCCAAGAGTAATTCCGAGGAATTTTTCTTTTTCAACACATTCCAGAAGAACGTTAAGAGTAATCGTTTCTTCGTCGGAATTTTCAACCGTCAAATAAAATTTTTTGATATTATGTTTTTTCAAGTATTTTTTAGCAAGAGCAATGGCTTCCGCCTTGTTTTTTGTTCCTTCGGAATAATGGCAAATATAATTTTCCGGAAGATGTTCTTCTGCATAGGAAAAATTTTTTGCGATATAAACTTCCTCAAGAAGACGTATAACGGTATCAGAAAGGGTCATTCTTCCTCAGCTTCTTCCTTTTCCTTTTTGCGGATATAGTAGAGGATATCGCCGAGGATTCCGTCTTCCGCGGCCCAGGCGACGTTTCCGGGTTTAACTCTTTCGCCGGAAATGATAACAGTAAGCATCGCTTCAAGAAGAACTATGCTTGCGTCGCAAACTTCGCAAACCATATCCTGGTGGCTTTTTATGTTGTGGTTTGCAAGGATCTGGGCATAATCGCTGCGGAATCTTTCGGAAGCAACCGCATCGCGGATAAAGTTGAACATGATTTCGTTATATTCCGGAACAACGTAGTCCTGGTTGGTGTCATTATGATGAATGGTTTTGCGCTCGGTATGCGGGTTCCGGAGCATATAATCGGTATAAAGCATAACGTCGCGGTGCTCAAAAGGATTTGAGGAAACGCTGAGGTCTTCATTCCATTTTTCGAGCATGCTCGAAAGTCTTTTGTCAAGTTTTGCAAGTGCTCGTTCCTTGATTTCTGCGGGAACGGGATAAAAACCTTCCGCAATGCTGCAGGCGATTGCCGCAAGGGTATCGCTGTCGCCGCCCATGGAAATTGCTTTCCGAAGGGTATCTTCAAAACTTTCCGCTTCAAAGAAAACCTGGAGCGCGACAGGAACCGTTCCCTGGCAGGTTTCATCAAAGGAATAATCCGGACGGATTTCATCAAGAGTTTTGCTGAAATCATATTTGTATTTAAGCTCAATATAGCGCTTGATATAATCCTTGGTTCTTCCGTTTCTTGCAAGGAAAATCGCGGCAGCGGTTGCTTTTGCGCCTTTGATTCCTTCTTCGTGGTCGTGGGTGACTTTTGCGCTTATTTCCGCGAATTTTTCAACTTTTTCAAGGCTGTGGAAATACCATGCAACGGGAGAAACGCGCATTGCACTTCCGTTTCCGAAACTGTTATAAGGTTTCGGGTCGGAAGAAGCAATCCATTCGCCGAAGCGAAGACCATAGCCTGCATCGGGATAGGATTTTCCGTATTTTCTGAAAGCTTTTACCATTTCTTTTTCGGTTTTTTCTTCGTTGCGGTTTCCTTTAAGAAGAGCTTCCGCAACCGCAACGGTCATTACGGTATCGTCGGTAAAAAAGCAATCGTCGCTGATTATCGGGAAATCGGTTGTTTTGATGTTGTTGAATTCATATATGCTTCCGGCAATATCGCCGATTATTGCACCAATCATTTAAAAATCCTCCGGTCAAAATTAATCTAATTTATATAATAACATAAGAAAAGTCAATCTTCAAGTATGAATAAGCCTTCCCCTTGAGGGGAAGATGTCAGCGAAGCTGACGGATGAGGTGTTACAATATTTCTTTGACGAAAATATTGTCTGTATCTCCGCCGTAATTTACAAGTTCATCAATTTTTATAAAACCGCATTTTTCATAAAAACCAATCATATCCGAAGGGATGTAAACCTTCTTGAAACTTTGCATTTTTGCATATTCAATTGTATTTTCAATAAGTCTAAAACTGATTTTATTTCCGCGGAATTTTTCGTCAACAAAAATCGAACTTATCCAAGGGGAATATCTGTTTTCGGGATAATAATCTGTTTCCAAAAAGGTACAGAATCCGATTATTTCGCCATCTTCAACCGCGGCAAAAACCGCTTCCCATTCAAGAAAATTATTTTCTTTAAGGATAAAAGCAAGGTGTTTTCCTGCTTCCCATGAACAGTTTTCTGCAAAATCAATAAGTTTTTCTTTTAAAAAAGTTTTGTTTTCAATTTTTACAATTTCCATTTCTATTTATCCTCGAAAATTTCAAGTTCCGGATTTTTAATCCAGCCGTTTTCATCACGCAAAAAGGGAAGAACGGCGGTAACGGCGGAATTGTTTATCATTCCGTAAACGTGCGGATAGCTTCTTCCGCAATTGTCGCCGTCCTCATATTTTACCTTTGCGGAAAGTTTGTTTTCATCAATGCAAAGTATGACCATTTCATCTTCAACGCTGTCAAAATTCGGTGCGACGCGCCAGAAAAATTCCGGCTGGGAACAATGGATAAAACCTTCGGCTTCAATATTTCGTTTGCCCCAAAAATCTTTGTTTCTGCGTTCTTCCCACGTTGATTTTTTCATACAGTGCAAAATCATTTTTTCACATCCTTCCGACAAACAAAAGATGGTTGCTCCTTCCGAGCATCTCCGGTTTTTCACAGCAATAGTAATGATAACGGAGATAGGTTTCGTAATCCTCATCGTCAAGGTTATTTATCTTTTCCGCCATAAGTTCAGAAATGCCGTCCGAAGCAACTTCATGAAGAATTTTTATTCCGCCGTTTTCAAGAATTTTCCGGCAGCCATCGACCGTATGGAAAACGAAAGGGAAGTCATCCATTTTAAAAGTTTTCCGGTCAAAATCTCCGTTTTTAATATAATCGGAATCATAATTAAGCTCGGTTATAAAAATCATATCGTTCCCGATAAAAGCGAAGAAAAGAACGGCGTTCTTTTTTGCAACGCGTTTTGCTTCCGAAATTGCTTTCTGCCGGTCTTCTTCGCTGTGAAGATGATAAAGCGGCCCGAACATAAGAATGATATCGAAACTGTTATCTTCAAAATGTGAAAGATCAACGGCGTTTCCCTGAACGAGCTCGATTTTATGATTGGGTCTGATTCTTCTCTTAAAAGCCGCAATATTGTTATCCGCAAGTTCAAGAGCGGAAACTTCATAGCCTTTTTCAGCAAAATAAAGGCTGTATTCTCCTGCGCCCGCTCCGATATCAAGAATTTTCATTCCCGGTTCAAGATATTTTTCAATATATTTCACCGTGGTCAGAAATTCGACCCTTGCGGCTTTTGAAGAAAGGCGGTGTTCCTCGTCAAAAATATCATAAGTTTTGTTTATCTGTTCAATTTCGTCTTTTATCTGATAAAGTTCCTCAAAATTCATAAATATTCCTCCTTAACAAAAAAGGCAGACGGGGATTTTATCCGTCTGCCTATGCTATAATTCTGAAAAAAATCAATCCTCGAACTGGTCAAAGAACTTCGGGTTCTTCGGGCAGGAACTTTCGGCAACCTGAATGGTTGCGGAAGCAAGGAAAGTTCCGGCTTTAACCGCTTTTTCAAGACTGTAACCTCTTGTAAGGCCCATAACGGTTCCGGAAAGGAAGGCGTCGCCTGCGCCGGTTGTATCAACAAGGTTGCAGGGATTGCAGGGACAATGTCCTTTTTCACCGGTGCGGCTGTCATAGAAAACCGCGCCGTCTTTTCCCATTGTTACAACCATGGAAGGAACTTTGAGCTCTGCGGATTTTTCAATTACGACTTCAAGCATCTGTTCGGGTTTATATTCCTCAAGATCCATATTGAAGAATTTTCCGGCTTCAATTTCGTTGCAGATATAGCAGTCAACTCTGCTTAAAAAATCCGGGCGTTTTCCGATAACGCTGAGGTTTCCGACTATAACATAGACTTTTTTATTATATTTTTCTGCAAGAGAAAGAACTTTTTCTGCAATAGCTTCGTTTGTATCAATCTCAAGAACAATGTTTTCGCAATTTTTTACAATTTCTTCGCCTTTTGCTCCGATGAAGGATTCTAGAGCTTCAAGGTCGGGCATCTGGCTTGTTGAACCGGCAAGGTCGCCTTTTTCGTCCATGACCGCAAGCCACATTCCGACTCCGCCGGAAGGAACCATTGTAATATAATCGGTGCCGACTCCGATATTCTGAAGATGATCCACAACGTCAAGACCGATTGGGGTGTGGTCCGCAACGCTTACAAAATTTACAGGCATTCCGACGTTTGCAAAATCTTCACATACGTTGCGGGAAACTCCGCCGTGAACGATTTTTACGTTACCAAGGTTGGTACCGGTGGGAATATATTTTCCGAAAGGGAAACCTTTTACATCAACAAAAGATACGCCGAAAACAGCTGTTGCAGCCAATTTAAACACTCTCCTAAAAAATATCAGTCAATATTACAGACTATACCACATTTTTTGATAAAAAGCGACATTATTTGACAAATTTTTAATAAAAATATGAAAAATAAAAAAAGAGGCTCTTTCGGGAGCCCCTTAATTTGTTAGAAAAATTGAAATTAGTTTATTCAATAGTTTGTTCACACCATTTTGTCCATAAAACATCATACATATGATTTAGTTTGGAAACTATCTCATTGCTTACATCTACCTTTTTATCACCGAACTGCATTCCTCGTTCCCCCATAAAGTCAACACAGTACATTAAGCAATAAAAAAGAAAGGCTTTTCGTTCTGAATTACTGCAGCTTTTTTCTTCCAAAAGATATTCTGCATAGTCTGTATCATAATTCATAAACATAAGCGCA
>JAFQBH010000014.1 GCA_017399765.1 Oscillospiraceae bacterium
CAGCCTACGCCCTTAGCAGGGGCGCCTCGTCACCACTTGAGTACTTCTCCAAATGTAACGTCTTGTTTTATATTAAGTTGACCTTTTTAAGGTGATGGCGGAGAGGATGGGATTCGAACCCATGGCTCTTTCGAGTCACTGGTTTTCAAGACCAGCTCCTTAAACCGCTCGGACACCTCTCCACGGCTGAATTATAATATATCATAAAACAAGCCTTCATGTCAACACCGTTTTTTGATTTTTTAAAGAAAAAACTTTCGACAAGTTTTTCAACAAAAAAGCGCCTGACATAAATCAGACGCTTTTCCCTTTTAAAATTTTGTTCCGCAGTAATCACATTTTTCCGCATCTTCCGGAATCGGAGCTTTGCAATATGGACAGCGGCGTTCTTTCGGCTCTTCTTTTTTTGCCGTCTGTTTTTTCGGTTCAATAACAATTCTTCTTATCGGCTTAAGGATATGAGGAAGAATTGCACCGAAAACGAACGCGATTATAATTCCGGCAATGATCCTCGGAACGATTCCGCCGAAAACATAGGCAAAGGAATAATAACCGTAAATCTTCGAATCGATATACATAGCGGCGGTATTAAGAACCGTTACGATAAGGGCGGAAGAAATGGTGATGAACTGGGTCTGTTTAAAGCTCATATCAAAGTTATGGTGCTTTGCGAAAAGACCGATAAGAAGTCCTCTAACACCGGCGGGGATTATCCAGAGCAGGGTCGTTGCGGAAAATCCGTAAGTAAGCATCTGGTTGGTGAAGCTTCCCAAAAGTCCGATGAGCATTCCGTCAACGGGGCCAAACAAAGCGGCTCCGACGATTATCGGAAGACTGTCAAGGGTAAATTTCATGTTGCCGGCATTTATTGTGGCAACAAGGCTGAGCACCACATACATTGCTATGAGCATTGCGTTGGTAACAAGGCGTTTCGGTTTCATGGTATCTGCGCCTCCTTTGGTTGCAGGATATTAAATTTTATACATTAAACAGGAATTCGACGATATCGCCGTCCTGCATAACATATTCTTTTCCTTCGCTCTTCATAAGACCTTTTTCTTTTGCTGCGTTCCAGGAACCGAGAGCGATAAGGTCGTCATATTTTACGATTTCCGCACGGATAAAGCCTTTTTCAAAGTCGGAATGGATAGCGCCGGCGGCTTTCGGAGCTTTTGTGCCCTTTTTGATGGTCCAGGCGCGAACTTCTTTTTTGCCTGCGGTGAGGTAGCTCATAAGTCCGAGAAGGTCATAGCTGGCTTTTATCATACGGTCAAGACCGGATTCCTCAAGGTTGATTTCCGCAAGAAATTCTTTCTTTTCGTCCGGTTCCATATCAGAAATTTCTTCCTCGAATCTTGCGCAAACGGGCATTACCGCGGAATTTTCGGATTTTGCAATTTCCTCAACGGCTTTATAGTTTTCGTTGTTTTCAACGCCTTCAACAAAGTCGTCTTCGCTCATGTTTGCGGCATAGATAATGGGTTTGTTGGAAAGAAGCGGAATTGCGCTTATAATTTCCTTTTCGTCTTCGTCGCAGGAAAATGCCCTTGCGGATTTTCCTTCCTCAAGATGCTCATGAAGGCGTTTGAGAAGTGCAAGTTCGTCAGCAAGGCTGCGGTCGCCTTTCATATCCTTTTCAACTCTTGCAATTCTTCTGTCGAGGATTTCGATATCGGAGAAGATAAGTTCAAGGTTGATAACTTCGATATCTCTTCCGGCATTTACGGAACCGTCAACGTGGATTACGTTGTCGTCATTGAAGCAGCGCACAACATGGATAAGTGCATCAACTTCGCGGATGTTTGCAAGGAATTTGTTGCCAAGGCCTTCGCCTTTTGCTGCGCCTTTTACAAGGCCTGCGATATCAACGAATTCAACGGTTGCAGGGGTATATTTTTCCGGCTGATAAATTTCCGCAAGTTTATCGAGGCGGGGTTCGGGAACGGCAACAATACCCACGTTGGGTTCAATGGTGCAGAAAGGATAGTTGGCCGCCTGGGCACCTGCATTGGTAATTGCATTAAAAAGGGTGGATTTTCCTACGTTGGGAAGTCCGATCATTCCGAGTTTCATAACTTAAAACGTCCTTTTCGTAATTTTTGGTCTATCAAAAACATGTTTCGATAATTTAACATCATACATTATACCGCAATTTGACGAATTAACAAGAGAATTTATGAAAAAATCCAAAAAATGTTCAAGAAGTGTTCACTATTACGGCAAAAAATGCGCTATAATATATATAATACATTAAAAACAAACCAACCCCACCAAAAGAGGAGGACAAAATAAATGACAAACGCAAAAATCCTTGTTGCGGATGACGACAGAAACATCTGCGAACTTTTAAGAATGTATCTTGAAAAAGACGGATATAACGTTGTTCTTGCCGGAAACGGTGAAGAAGCGCTTTCAAAATTCGATGAGGAAGATCCTGATATCCTTCTCCTCGACGTTATGATGCCGAAGCTTGACGGCTGGCAGGTCTGCCGCGAGCTCCGGAAAAAATCCGAGTGCCCCATTATCATGATTACCGCAAAAGGCGAAACTTTCGACAAAGTTCTCGGTCTTGAACTGGGCGCTGACGATTACGTTGTAAAACCCTTTGAACCCAAAGAAATTGTTGCAAGGGTAAAAGCCGTTCTCAGAAGAACCGGAAAAGCTTCCGCGGAAAACGATAAAAAGGAAGTCAACTATGACAAACTCACCGTAAACATGACAAAATATGAACTCAAGGTTGACGGTAAAGTAATCGACACTCCTCCAAAGGAACTTGAACTTCTTTTCCACCTTGCTTCAAACCCCAACAGAGTTTACACCCGCGACCAGCTTCTTGACGAAGTCTGGGGATTTGAATATTACGGCGATTCCAGAACCGTTGACGTTCATATAAAACGTCTCCGCGAAAAGCTTGAAGGAGTTTCCGAAAAATGGACCCTTAAAACCGTCTGGGGCGTCGGATATAAATTTGAGACGAAAGATGACTGATTTATGTCAAAGATAAAACATAGTTTAAGAAAATCTCTGTTCAACCGATATTTCGCGATCTGTTCCGCGGTTATCCTCGCAACAATAACCCTTATGGGCGGACTTGTAATCGGCTTTTCCGCCAGCTATTTCAGCGAATCCACAAGGGAAACTCTTCATAAAAATGCCGAACAGGCCGCGGCAATAACCATTGCCGGAATGGCGGATTACGGATATGAAAAAGTTCCCGTGGCAACGGTTCAGAACGGCTACAGAATAATTTCATCAACGACCGAAGCGCATATTTTTCTTGCCAACCTTGACGGAAAAACGCTTATCTGTTCCGAAGGCGAAAACTGTAACCACAGAACATATTCCATTCCCGAAGACGTAATGGAAGCGGCCGTTTCCGGAGAATATGACGGCAGCGGAACTCTTGACGGAATTTATGAAAGTTCCCATTATACCGTCGGAATCCCGATTAAGAACGGTGAAACAACCCTTGCGGTGCTTTTTGCTTCGACCGAAGCAACGGACGTTTGGTTTTTCATAATGGACCTTATGGATATAATCTTTTTCTGCGCCCTTATCGCAACGGCGGTTTCCTCCATTGCAATTTACTTTGTAACAAGCAGAATGACAAAACCGCTTCGTGAAATGGCCGCCGCGGCAAAAAGTTTTTCCACCGGCGATTTTACCGTAAGGGTCCATGCGGAAGGCGAAGACGAAATTGCCCAGCTTGCCCGCTCTTTTAACCACATGGCAGATTCTGTGGCGGATCTTGAATCCGTAAGGCGAAGTTTTATTGCAAACGTTTCCCATGAACTTAAAACCCCGATGATGACCATCGGCGGTTTCATCGACGGAATTCTTGACGGAACCGTTCCGGAAGAAAAGCGCGAACAGTATCTTAACATTGTTTCCGAAGAAGTAAAACGTCTTTCCCGAATGGTAAAATCCATGCTCAGCATCGCAAGAATCGAAGCCGGGGATATGAAAATCAATCCGACGGATTTCGACATAAACGAACTTGTCTGCCGAACTGTTTTTGCTTTTGAACAGAAAATAGAAGAGAAAAAGCTTGAGATAATCGGCCTTGAATCCGACGAAGTTTTTGTAAACGCCGACAACGATCTTATCCACCAGGTTGTTTATAACCTTATTGATAACGCGGTAAAATTCGTAAACGAAGGCGGACGCATCTCTTTCGCCTATGCTCAGAAGGACGGAAAAGTTTTTGTTTCCGTAAAAAACACTGGAGCCGGAATTGCCCAGCAGGAACTTCCCAGACTTTTCGACAGGTTCTACAAAACCGATAAATCCAGAAGCCTTGATAAAACCGGAGTCGGGCTTGGACTTTATATCGTCCAGACGATAGTGAACCAGCATAAAGGCGATCTTCTTGTTAAAAGTGTTGAAGGGGAATATACCGAATTTACTTTCTCGGTACCGGAAACGGATCCGAAAGTTCTTAAAGAAAAGAACAAACGCAGGATCCCGGAAGAAAGCGAAAAGACGGAAACATAAATTTTGTCAAAAATATTTAAATTATTCAAGCGATGTTTATTTTTATTTAACATTTTGCGGTTACAATATAATCCGTAAGAATTTTCAGACCCCAAGAGAGGTATTTTAATATGGATGAATTTGAAAAAAACGAAATGAACGAAAAAACCGCGGAGGAAATCAAGGAAGAACCGAAAGCTGAAGAAACCGCCGAACGCAACACAAACGCTCCTTCCGGCTGGACTTATTCCGCAAACACAAATCAATATGTTTCCTGGGACGGAAGTTCTGACGCGAACAACGCACAGTGGAATCCCGGTCAGCAGCAAAAAACCGAACAGCAGCCGCCAAGAAGAGAATACGGCACCCAATACGGTTATTACGGCGGCCCGCAGCAGACAAATTATTACAGCACCAACGGAAATTATCAATGGGATTTCAATAAATATGAGAGTGCGGACAGTTCTTCGCATCCGAAAGAGAAAAAATCTTCCGGAAAAGGTTTTAAGGTTTTCCTTGGAATAATCGGAGCAATTTTTGCCGTTTGCGTAATTTCTCTTTCTTCCGTAGGAATCTACCGCTGGATTTCCGGAGAAAACAGAACCAACAACCCTGTTGTTGACGCGCCGCATTTCAATATGGAACCGGAAACCTTCCCGGAAGAAATTGCCCCTCCGGAAATCGACCTTGAGGACATTCCGAAAGAAAACACCGTTTCCACCGACGGAAAACTTTCCGCAACCGAAGTTTATAAAATGACCAGCCCCTCTGTAGTGGGAATCGTTCAGTACCAGTACAGTTATTCCTTTGAACCCGCCGGTTCCGGTTCCGGAATCATTCTCAGCGACAACGGTTATATTGTAACAAATGCCCACGTTATAGACGGCGCAGAAACCGTTAAAGTTGTTCTTTATAATGAAGAAGAATATGAAGCAAAAATCATCGGTGCGGATACCCAGACCGATATCGCCGTACTCAAAATTGACGAAACGAACCTTGTCGAAGCCGAATTCGGCGATTCTTCCCAGGTCGAAATCGGCGAAACCGTATATGCTCTCGGTAACCCCGGCGGTTTAAGTCTTCAGTCCAGCTTTACCGACGGAATGATAAGCGGTCTTAACCGCGTTATCACCACCGATGACAGCGTTTATTCCATGACCGTTCTTCAGACCAGCGCCGCCATTAACCCCGGCAACTCCGGCGGCGCGCTTATCAACGAATACGGCCAGGTAATCGGAATCACCAGTTCCAAAATTATTTCCACTGATTATGAAGGCATCGGCTTTGCAATCCCCACCGAAACCGCGAAACCGATCATTGAAGAAATCATCAGGAACGGTTACGTTTCCGGAAGAGCAAAACTCGGAATTACCGGAACCACCATCGATTCCGTAACCGCAAAATATTATGACGTTCCCGAAGGCGTTCAGATAATCACTATCGAAAATGACAGCTGCCTTTTCGGAACCGACGCAAAAGTCGGCGATATCATAATTGCTTTTGACGGCGAAGATATTACAAAAATGGAAGACCTTCAAAGCCTTCTTGCGGAACGTTCCCCCGGCGATGAAGTTGAAATTACTCTTTACCGCTATTCCGCAACAAGAATGAATGACCTTACTTTTACCGTTACAGTAAAACTTGCCGAAAACAAAGGTTAACAAACAGCAAAAAATCCCTCCTTTGCGGAGGGATTTTTTAACGAAATTTTATATAAAACAAACATGAATGATGTCAAAGCTTTAAACACCATAAAGAAAAGAGACCGTCATATGACTGCATCTTCTTTTTTATTCGGCTGTATCCTGATTTCCGAGATATTTCTTTCTGTAGTAAAAATACGGAAGCAGCACACAAAGCATTGCTTCGAACCAGGATGCGGGTTCTGCTATAAACAGCGCATCGGCACCTATATAATGTATCAGCACCTTGGACATAAGCACACGTGCGATAAATTCCGCAACACCCGAAAGCATCGACCAGCTTGCAATGCCCATCGCCTGATGAACGTTGCGGAATACATGCAGGATATGAAGCACAATAAAGCAAAGAGACATAATTGTCAGGTATCTCACCGCAATTGATAACGCCTCGAAGCCGCCGGATTCGTTTACGTCAAGAAATACGCGCAGTATCTGCCATCTTGTAAACAGTGTAAAGCTTGTGATTATTACGGCTGTTACTGTTACAATCTTTACCGATGCAGCAATTCCCTTCTTTACCCTGTCAACCTGTCCTGCTCCATAGTTCTGCGCGATAAAAGTGCAGGTCGCTGCACCGAACGACATGGCAAAACACTGCAGGAAGCTGTAAAGTTTGTTGGTTGCTGTATAGCCGGCAATAAAAAGACTGCCCTGAAGATTGATGCTTGACTGAAGGATCATGCCGCCGAGGGTAATAATTACAAACTGCAGACCAAGCGGCAGACCAAAGAAAAGCATTTTTCTGATTCTTTCTCTGTCAAAATCCCAGGATGATTTATCGAGGCAGATGCAGTCGATTTTTGATATTGCAATAATGCAGAAAATTAAAGAAATAAGCTGTGCAAGCAAAGACGCAGCCGCCGCGCCCACAACACCCCATTTGAATACGAACACAAAAAGACAGTCCAGTAAATGTTTACTATTGCCGCAATAATCATCGCCGCAAGAGGTGTTCTTCCGTCCCCCAGACCACGGAGAATGGATGCACACATATTGTAACCCATAACAATCAGCGTGCCGCAAACCATTGTTGTAAAGTATTTTGCGGCATCATAAACAATATCCGCCGGTGTATTAAGCAAATGCAAAAGCGGTTTTGCCGCTGTAACGCCAATTACTGTAAGGATTATACCGATTATTGCGCAAAGCAGAACTGATGACGCAATATATCTGTTCATTTCCCTGTAGTTTTTCTCGCCGAAAGCCCGGGAAACAAAGGTTGCGAAAGCTTGTGTAAGCCCGCCCACTGTCCACAAAATAAGCCAGTAGCTCCAGTCAGTTGCGCCTACTGCCGCAAAAGCCTTGATGCCCACACCCCTGCCCACAATGGCACCATCGGCAATCATATAAAGCTGCTGGCCAACGTTGGTCATAATCAACGGAACAGCAAAGCCGAGAATATGCTTTGCAGGACTGCCCGCCGTCATATCTGTTATGCGTTTTTTCTCATTCCGGTTTCTCCGCCAAGTTTAAATTCAGAAAATGAATTATAGCATGTCAATGTAAAATTTTCAACTATCGGCAATAGCTGATGAGCTTTTTCCTTACTGAGTTTTCAAAAGAGGTCACACCTGAAATTTAGGCGTGACCTCTTTTGCGTCAAAATTAATTTTATATCCTATTGATTCAATCAAAAGAATTTTCCAAATTCCGCCTGTTTTTAAATTTGAATATACAAAAATCTCCTGCAAATAATATGGAAGTAAAAGCAAGATTTAACAGGAGGTTTTTAAAATATGAAAGCAACGGGAATTGTCAGAAGGATTGACGACCTCGGAAGAGTCGTTATTCCGAAGGAAATCCGAAGAACAATGAGGATCCGGGAAGGCGACCCCCTTGAAATTTTCACCGATAACGAAGGCGGAGTGATTTTTAAAAAATATTCTCCCATAGGCGAACTTTCTTCCTTCGCCGGCCAGTATGCGGAAGTTCTTTATAAAGTGGGTGGGTGCCCGGTTTTGATCTGTGATAGGGACAGCGTTGTTTCCGCCGCCGGAATTCCGAAAAAGGAGATTCTTGAGCGAAGAGTTACCCCCATGCTTGAAGACCTTATGGAGCGCAGGGCGGTTTACAGCAGAACCGGTGCTTCCGGCGAAAATCTTCTTTTTCCTGTGGAGGGAATTGACAAAGCGGCTCTTTCTGCAGCGGCAATAATTGCCGCAGGCGATGTTTGCGGTGCGGTTGTTTATCTTTCCGACGGAAGAGAAAAAGCCGGTGAAGCAGAAACAAAACTTGTTTCCGCTGCGGCAAATTTCCTTGGAAAACAGATGGAAGAGTAATAAAATTATTTTAAAATATTATAATATAAAATATATAAAATAAACAAACAAAGTTAGAAAAACGGCTTGATTATGCAAAAAACAAAAAAGCGGAAGGCTATGCCTTCCGCTTTTTTCTTTCTTTTTTAATTTCGAATTAAAGAAAACCTTCGGTTTTGCTGTAAGGGCACCAAGCTCTTACTTCGATGATGTTGTTGCAGTCCTCGTCGGTTGCGCGGACATAAAAACTGTTCTGCCAACCGAAAGGATCGGGCTGTTCAAGCGGATCATAAGCATGAACAACGTAATAACCGTTGTCGTCCTTATAAGCTCCGTCTTCGATCATGTTGTATTTTCTTCCCTGGAATGTAATTTCTCTGCGCATCTTTTATGCCTCCGATAATTTACTGATTATAGAATACTATAAATTTCAAATTAAATCAATAGTTTTTCGTTTTTTTACAAAAGTGTAAATTTTTGTGACAACTATTGAATAATTTAAAAATCTGATTTATAATTGTTGAATGTGAAACAGTTTCTAATCCAACAATCATTTATAAAAGGAGGAAAAACCATGTGTGAAAGATATTATATCAACACCGAACTCAGAATTCTTTCCCGCAATATAAACAATTATTTCATAAATTACGGCAACCGAAAAAAGGTAGATAAAATGACCGGTTCCGGTGCATGGATAATTGCTTACATTGCAGAAAACGGCCACAGAGATGTTTTTCAGCGCGACCTTGAAAAAGAGTTTGATATAACCCGCTCCACTGCTTCAAAAAACGTTGATCTTCTTGTTGAAAACGGATTTATCACAAGAGAACAGGTGGATTATGATGCCCGCCTTAAAAAACTTGTTCTTACTGAAAAAGCAAAGGACGTCTTTAAAATTATGAGAAACGACCGCGCTGCCCTTGAAGAACAGATGCTCCGCGGTTTTTCCGACGAAGAGAAAAAACAGCTTCGCGGTTTTTTAAAACGCCTTGCTTTAAATATTGAACCCGGGGAGGAGATTTGATGATAAAACGCCTTGCGAAAAGTATTCGCGAATATAAGCTTCCTTCATTTCTTTCCGCTCTTTTTGTAAGCCTTGAGGTTGTAATGGAAGTTCTTATTCCTTTTGAAATGGCGGATATGCTCGACCACGGAATAAACGCCGGAAACATGGATTTTGTTATCCAAAGCGGAATAAGGCTTGTGATTTTTGCCAGCCTTGTAATCCTTTTCGGAAATCTTGCCGGAAGAGCGGCTTCCACCGCCGCCTGCGGTTTCGGAAAAAACCTCCGCCATGATATGTATTATAATATCCAGAATTTCTCCTTTTCAAACATAGATAAATTTTCCACCTCGAGCCTTATCACAAGAATGACCACCGACGTTCAGAACGTTCAGCAGGCATATCTTATGCTTGTTCGAACCGCTTTCCGTTCGCCGATCATGATGGTTTTTTCAACGGTTTTTGCTTTCAGGATATATCCGAAACTTGCAATGGTTTTTGTCGCCTGCCTTCCGATACTTATGGGCGGACTCTATTTTATAATGACCAAAACCCACCCGATTTTCAAAAGGGTTTTCAAAACTTATGACCGCCTTAACAGAACGGTTCAGGAAAACCTCCGCGGAATCCGCGTTGTAAAATCTTTTATCCGCGAAGACCATGAATCTGAAAAATTCGACGAAACTTCCGAATCCATCCGCAGAGATTTTACCAGAGCGGAACAGAACATCGCCTGGAACGCTCCTCTTATGCAAAGCTGTTCCTATGTCTGCATGCTTCTTGTTTCCTGGCTTGGCGCAAAGGCAATAATTGCTTCCGGAAACAACCCGGATCTCGGCCTTACCACCGGTATGCTTATGAGCCTTATAACTTATTCCATGCAGATCCTTATGAGCGTTATGATGCTTTCTTTCATCTTTGTCATGATCATAATTTCACGCGAAAGCGCCGAACGAATCTGCGAAGTTCTTAACGAGGAAAGCGACCTTAAAAACAACGAGCACCCGGTTTTTGAAATTCCGGACGGAAGCATCAAATTTGAGCACGCAACTTTCCGTTATTCGGAAAAGGCAGATAAAAACGTGCTCAACGACGTTTGTCTTGAAATAAAATCCGGCGAAACGGTCGGAATCCTCGGCGGAACCGGTTCTTCAAAATCCACTCTTGTTCAGATGATTCCCCGCCTTTATGACGTTACCGAAGGTTCCGTGCTTGTCGGCGGAAAAGACGTTCGGGAATATGATCTTGAAACCCTTCGCGACAGCGTTGCAATGGTGCTTCAAAAGAACGTTCTCTTTTCCGGAACCGTTCGCGAGAACCTTCTTTGGGGAAATGAGCACGCAACTCAGGAAGAAATTGAGCACGCCTGTGAACTTGCTCAGGCGGCACCTTTCATAAACGAAATGCCCGAAAAATATGAAACCTATATTGAACAGGGCGGTGCAAACGTTTCCGGCGGACAGAAACAGCGCCTTTGCATTGCAAGGGCACTTCTTAAAAAACCGAAAATTCTTATTCTTGATGATTCAACAAGCGCAGTCGATACCAAAACCGATGCCCTTATCCGCAAAGCTTTTTCGGAAGAAATTCCCGATACCACAAAAATTATAATTGCCCAGCGTGTTTCCTCCGTTATGGAAGCGGATAAAATCATCATTCTCGATGCGGGGAAGATCGTAGCAATGGGAACTCATGAAGAACTTATGGAAACAAGCGAAATTTACCGCGAAACCTACGAATCCCAGATGAAAGGAGGACTTTCTGATGAATGATAAAAAAATCCCCGCAAAAAAGCCCTCTCTTGATATGGTGACCATAAAAAGACTTCTTTCATATTTCAGAAACTACCGCCTTTCGATGGTTTTTGTTTTCCTTTGCATAATTCTTTCAACCGCCGCAAGCGTAGCTTCTTCTCTTTTTATAAAAACCCTTATCGATGATTATATAACTCCCCTTGTCGGCGTTCAGAATCCGGATTTTTCCTCCCTTATCGCCGCAATTTTCGGAATGGCGGTGCTTTATCTCACCGGAATTTTTTCTTCCCTTTTCTATAACCGCACCATGGCCAAAGTTTCCCAGAACATTTTGAAGGATATCCGTTCCTCAATGTTCCGCCATATGCAGCGTCTGCCTATAAAATATTTCGACACCCACAGCCACGGCGATGTTATGAGCTATTATACGAACGATGCGGACGCCCTTCGCCAGATGCTTTCCCAAAGTATTCCTCAGGTTATCCAATCGCTTCTTTCCATAACCTTCGTCTTTGTTTCAATGCTTATCCAAAGCGTCTGGCTCACGGTTTTCGTCCTTATCTTCACTTTCTTCATGATGAAGCTCCTTGGAAAAATAACAGGAAAATCCGGACACTATTTTATGGAGGCCCAGCGCTCCATTGCCGGAATGAACGGCTATATCGAGGAAATGATAAACGGCCAGAAGGTTGTTAAAGTTTTTAACCACGAAGAAAAAGCGAAAGAGTCTTTTGACGTAAAGAACACCGACCTTTGCGATAACGCAACCAACGCAAACAAACTTGCAAACACCCTTATGCCGCTTATGAACGGTCTCGGATTTTTCCTCTATGTAATAATTGCAATAATCGGCGGCTATCTTGCTCTTTCCGGACTTCCGAACCTCACCCTTTTCGGAATGGGAACTCTCACCCTCGGTACTATCGCTTCCTTCCTCCAGCTTTCAAGAAGCTTCTGCCAGCCCATAGGCAACGTTTCGAACCAGATAAACTCCGTAATAATGGCCGTTGCCGGCGCAAAGAGGATTTTTGAATTTATCGACGAACCTATCGAAGATAACAGCGGAAAAGTAACCCTTGTCAATATGACAATGAAAAACGGCGTTATCGAAGAAACGGACGAACGCACCGAACAATGGGCATGGAAAATCCCCCATGAGGACGGAACTTTTGAATTCCGCGAACTCAAAGGCGGAGTTCGCCTTGAAAACGTTGATTTTTCCTATGTTCCCGGAAAGCGCGTTCTCCATGACGTTTCGTTCTATGCGGAACCGGGACAGAAAGTTGCCCTTGTCGGCGCAACCGGCGCAGGAAAAACCACCATCACAAACCTTATCAACCGTTTTTACGATATTGAAAACGGCGTTATCACCTATGACGGAATCAATATCCGCGATATAAGCAAAGACGACCTTCGCCGTTCCATGGGCGTTGTTCTCCAGGACGTAAACCTTTTCACCGGAACGGTTATGGAAAATCTCCGTTACGGAAGACCCGATGCCACCGATGAGGAATGTATCGCTGCGGCGCAGCTTGCGGATGCGGATTCTTTTATCCGTATGCTTCCTAAAGGTTACGACACCGTTCTTGAAGGCGATGGAAGCGGACTTTCGCAAGGCCAGCGTCAGCTTATTTCCATAGCCAGAGCAGCCGTTGCGGACCCGCCGGTTATGATCCTTGACGAGGCAACTTCCTCCATCGACACAAGAACTGAAGCCATTGTACAGCGCGGAATGGACGCTCTTATGTACGGAAGAACCGTTTTTGTAATTGCCCACCGTCTTTCCACCGTTCAGAACTCCGACGTAATCATGGTTCTTGACCACGGAAGAATTATTGAGCGCGGAAGCCACGATAAGCTCATAGAACAGAAAGGAACTTATTACCGGCTTTATACCGGCGCTTTTGAACTCGACTGATAAAAAACAACAAAAAAACACCTGCCGGCGGCAGGTGTTTTTTTATGCTTTCAAAGATTATTCTTCATCATCGAAACCGGTGATTCCGGAAGAAGTGTGCTGTACAGAAACACGTCTTTCACTTACACGGGAATCTTTCTGATTGTTGCGGTTTATAAGGAAAAGAACCACCAGAATTGCCACAACAAGAACCACAGCAGCGATTACGATCCATACCCATACGGGGATTCCTGCGGAGGCCTTTGCGCTTCCGACTTCGATCTGAACAAGAAGAACAGGAGAAAGGGAAGCAACATCAATAGATGCAGATTCTGCATCTCTGCTGGAAACAAGTTTTACTTCAACAACGGTGCTTTCAGAGGCTTTGTATGCGAAAGAAGAAAGGCCGGTTACATCTTTGATAACAAGGCGGTAAACGCCGTCTTCTTCAACAAGTTCAATGTTTGCAACAGCGGATTTAAAATCGGTTTCCGGAGTGTAAAGATAGGTGTTTTCGCCGTCGGTCATATAATAATCACCGTCAAATTTTCCGATGTTAACAGTATGTACCATTGCAAGAACATAGCTGTCATAATTGGATTCTGCGTTCGCCTGAGTTCCGTTAAGGTTGAATTTTACAGTTCCCATGGAAGAACCTTCGTAGGCTTTTCCCGCTGCAAGAAGAGAAAGGTCAAAAGCCGCAAGTGCATCGCCGTCTGCAATAAACTTTTCTGCCGCATCATCGGTAACGCTGTAACTGTCGATGGGAATGATATTAAGGGTGGGGTTTTCGCCGATATCTTCCTGGAGGACAAATTCGATTTTGGTTACCGGAATGTCGCCGTCGATGCTGAAAGCAAGGGTTACGGGTTCAAACACATCCGGTACGGTTTCCTCTACTACGGAAGAACTGCTTTCGGAAGATTCCGGAACAGAACTTTCTTCGCTGGAAGAAACCGAGCTTGAAGGTGCGGAACTTGAAACCGGTTTAGAGGAAGAAGCAGAACTTGAGGGAGCGCTGGAAGAAGGTGCGCTGCTGGAAGAACTGGAGCTGGAAGAGCTGGAGGAACTCGAGCTGGAGGAAGAACTGGAACTTGAAGAAGAATTGGAGGAAGAATTTCCGTCGATTATTTCAATTCCTGCGCTTTCCCATGTTGCAGTAAAGGAAACATCTCTGTTCGGAGCTTTTACATCAGTTCCTGCGGGATATACGTCATCGCCATATTCCCAACCGTCAAATTTGAAATTTTTATACTCAAAGGGGCAGGAAATAAGAGTAAAGTTTTCGTCATAATCATAAGTTTTTACAACTTTGCTTCCTTCCGCATCACCCGGATAGTAAGTTACCTTATAAGTTTCTTTATCGGAAGAGGAAGAGCTGTCGGAAGAACCTTCTTTTTTCCACTGTGCGGTTGCGGTATAATCTTCCCCGCCTTCTAACGAATCGCCTGCTTCATAGATGCTTGAACCTATTTTCCAGCCGGTAAATTCATAACCTTTTTTCTTGAATCCAAGAGAGCTTGCTGATTTAAGGATGACTTCATCGTCATCATCATAAAACTTATCGGTATGGGAAGTACCGGAAGCCCCTGAACCGGGTTTATAGGTTATGGTGAAAGCCGGAACCTCTTCAAGGCTTAAAGCAAATGCTTCTGTTCCCATAAAAGGAACCGCAGTCATTACAAGAACGATTGCAAGAAAAATTGAAAAAATACGTTTCAAAATGCGAAACCTCCTTTAATCTTTTAAAAAAGATAAAATTTCTACATATATGAGTATAGCACAAGCTATACGTTTTGTCATGCATTTTCATAATTATTTCCGTAATATGGCAATTTGGAATAAAACACTTGTAAAGCTTGATTTATTTTGTTATAATTGCTTTATGTGAAAATGCCGCCGTGGTGGAATGGCAGACACAAGGGACTTAAAATCCCTCGCCTTTAAAGCGTACGAGTTCGAGTCTCGTTGGCGGCACCAAACACGAAGTTTTCTTTTTTAAAAGAAGGCTTCGTGTTTTTTATTGCTGTTGAAAAAATTTTTTCGGTATGATAATATTTTAATAAAATCAAACATTTTTTCTGAAAGGAGTTTTATATATGCTTGAAAAAGGAACAAAAGCACCGGATTTTACCCTTTTCGACAAAGACGGAAACGAAGTTTCCCTTTCCGATTTTTCCGGTAAAAAAATCGTGCTTTATTTTTATCCAAAGGACAATACCCCCGGCTGCACCCGCCAGGCCTGCGCCTTTGCGGAATCTTTTGAAAAATTCAAAGAACTCGATGCTGCCGTAATCGGAATAAGCAAAGATTCGGTTTCTTCCCACGTTAAATTTGCGGAAAAATATTCTCTTCCGTTTGTTCTGCTTTCCGACCCGGAACACAAAGTTATCGAAGCTTTCGGCGCATGGCAGGAAAAGAAAAATTACGGAAAAACTTATTTCGGAACCGTCCGTTCCACTTTCATCATTGATGAAAACGGAATAATAGAAAAAGTTATGCCGAAAGTAAAACCGGATACCAACGCCGCCGAAATTCTTGAATATCTTGAAAAATAAAAAAAGAGCCCGAGGGGCTCTTTTTTTGTTGACAATTCATATTCTGAAAACTATAATTAAAAATACCCCCCCGGGGTATTTTTAATTAACCAGGAGATGCAAATTTTGAGTGAACACAAACACACCAAAGCCGTAATAAACAGGCTTGCCCGTTCCGCGGGTCATCTTTCCGCTGTCAAAAAAATGGTTGAAGAAGGGAGAGATTGCAGCGAGGTACTTATCCAGCTTTCCGCAGTTAAAGCGGAAATTGCCGCCGCAGAAAAGGTTATCCTTAAAGATCATCTTGAACACTGCGTTGCGGACGCAGTTCTTGAAAACGATGAGGAAACCATTAAAAGACTCATGTCTGCAATTGATAAAATAATATGAAAAACGATTCTGTAAAAAAGGGAATTTTCTTTGCCCTTCTTTCCGCTTTGCTTTATGCGTTAAGCGTTCCTTTTTCGAAGGTTTTGCTCGAATTTGTTCCTTCAACAATGATGGCCGGGCTTCTTTATATCGGTGCCGGTCTCGGAATGGGCGTTGTGGCAATTTTCAGAAAAGGTACAGGTAACTTTTCTTCGGAAGAAAAGTTTACAAAATCGGATCTTCCCTATGTTTTCGGAATGATCATACTTGATATTGCCGCACCCATAAGCCTTATGTTCGGCCTTGATATAACTTCCGCGGCAAACGCTTCTCTGCTAAACAATTTTGAATATGCCGCAACGGCTCTTATCGCATTTTTCATCTTCAGAGAAAAAATAAGCCCAAGGCTGTGGTTTGGAATATGCCTCACCTGTTTTTCCTGCGTACTTCTTTCTGTGGAAGATTTTTCCGCATTCCGTTTTTCCGCAGGTTCGGCTCTTGTTCTTCTTTCCGCGGTACTTTGGGGAATTGAAAACAACTGCACCGGCGCCCTTTCAAAAAAAGATCCGCTGATAATCGTTGTCCTTAAAGGGATTTTTTGCGGCGGAACAAGTTTTGTTCTTGCACTTTTCCTTGGCGAAAAGCCGGAAAATCTTTTGAGTATCGCCGCCGTGCTCGTTCTCGGGCTTTTTTCCTATGGCCTCAGCATCTTTGTTTTTGTGTATTCGCAAAGGTTTCTCGGCGCCGCAAGGACAAGCGTTTATTCCGCCCTTACTCCGTTTTTCGGAACGGCTCTTTCTCTGATTATCTTCCGCGAAAAGCCGGAAGCAAAATATTTTATCGCCCTTGCTTTTATGGTAATAAGCTCCTGGCTTTCCTCTTCCGACAAACCGCTTTTCAAAAAAACAAAAGATTAAAAAAAGCACCGCTTTGCGGTGCTTTTTTATCTTTTAATATCCAAGAGTATCATCGAGCGAATCGTCGTTATAGATCCAATCATCAACGCTTACTATGCGGAAGTTTTTTCGGTCATCGCGGATAACAACGTTTTTTATTCCCGCATTTATGACCATTCTTTTGCACATACTGCAGCAGCTTCCGTTTTTTACGTAATCTCCGGTTTCACATTCTTTTCCGACAAGATAAAGCGTTGAACCTATCATATTTTCCCTTGCTGCGCTTATGATCGCGTTTGCTTCCGCATGGACGCTTCTGCAAAGTTCATATCTTTCGCCCCGGGGAACGTTAAGTTTTTCCCTTCTGCACCAACCGAGATCGCTGCAGTTTTTTCTTCCTCTCGGTGCTCCGGCATATCCGGTCGAAATGATCTGGTCGTTTTTAACGATTATTGCGCCGTATTTTCTTCTAAGGCAGGTTCCGCGTTCAAGAACGCTTTCCGCAATATCGAGATAATAATTATGTTTATCGCGTCTTTCTTCCGCCATTTTTTATTCCCCCATTATTCGGCGATTTCCGCCGGTGCGTTTTTACGGACGGATTCGATTCCGTTTTCACAAGCGGCTTTTGTTTTATATCCTTCGGAAGCAAGGATTATTTCACCGTTGCGGGCCTTAAGGCGGAAGCGGAATTCGCCTGCTTTGTCGTTATAGATTTCGAATTTCGGGCAGGTTGCCGGAACAACCGGTTCTGCTGTCTGGTCTTCAATGTTTGCGATCGGGGCATTCTTTCTTACGGATTCAATTCCTTTTTCCATTGCGGCGCGGCCGGAATAAACTTCGGAAACACCGATAATCTGATTATTTCCGGCAGCAAGGCGGAAGCTGATTCCGCTTTTGGTTTCTTTTACTATATATTTTCCGCTGCAAACAGGTTCTTCTTCTGCGGGTTCTTCTTCAGCTGTTTCTTCGGGTTCTTTCTCTTCTGCTTCATCTTTAAGAAGTCCGGAATAAACCGCTTTGAAAAATTCAGCGGCTTCTTCCGCTTTTTCTTCGTCCGGTTCTTCCATCTCTTCGCAGGCTGCGGCGGTTATTTTGGAAACATATTTGAAAACATCTTCGTCAAAATCTTCTTCGGAAGCGAGAGGTGCAATTTTGCTATAAACGATTTCGAAGAATTTTGCGGCGGTTTTTCCGCAGAGATCTTCCATTTCTTCGCATGCGGCAGCGGTTATTTTTCCGGCCGCTTTAAAAGCATCTTTAACGCAGTTTTCGTCTTCTTTTATCGGAAGAATTGCGCCATAAACGGTTTTAAGAAAATCAACGGTTTTTTCTGCGTTTTCAATGCCTAATTTTCCGCTTTCGGAAAGAGTTGCCGCGGTGATTTTTGCCGCGGTTTTAAGTACCTTTTTATTATATTCCATTCAAAAAACCTCCCTGATAAAATTACTATAAAATAATTATATCCTTTTACACAAAATATGTAAAGATTTTGTTTTTTCATTCAGCAAAAAAGCCCGCTTTTAAGCGGGCTTTTTAAAATTTTATTCTTCATTTTCGATAAGGCGTTTATAAACTTCGCCCTTGGTCTGTCCGGTAAGTTTTGCGGCTTCCTTTGCGGCCATGGAAGCGGGTTTTCCTTTTTCCATAAGTTCCTTTGCAATGGAAATTGCTTCCTCCATCGGGTCGCGCATTTCTTCTTTTTCAACCTGTTCCCCTTCAAGAACAAGAACATATTCGCCCTTGGGCGGGTTTTCGGTATGATATTTCACCGCTTCGGAAAGGGTTCCTCTCCAGGAAGTTTCGTGGATTTTTGTAAGTTCCTTTACGACAACAATGTTTCTTTCGCCGAAAACGGAATTCATATCTTTAAGAGTGCTGAGAAGTTTATGGGGCGCTTCATAAAAAACCATCGTTCTTCTTTCGTGGCGAAGTTCCATAAGGTGCTCCATTCTGGAAGTGCGTTTTACGCTGAGAAAACCTTCGAAAGTCCAGCGGGAAACCGAAAGCCCGGAAACAGCAAGGGCGGAAACCACCGCGGAAGGTCCGGGAACAACTTCAACTTTTACGTCAGCTTTTATGCAAAGCTTAACAAGAGTTTCGCCAGGGTCGCTTATGCAGGGCATTCCCGCATCGGTAACGATCGCGCAGCTTTCGCCGTTCTGAAGGCGGGAAACGATTATATCCCCCTGCTCAAATTCATTGAATTTCTGATAAATCACCATCGGTTTTTTGATTCCGAAATGGTTGAGGAGTTTTACGGTAACGCGGGTATCCTCCGCCGCGATAAAATCAACTTTTTCAAGGGTTTCAACCGCTCTCGGCGAAAAATCCCCAAGGTTTCCGATAGGTGTTCCTACTACATAAAGAGTTCCCATAATCTTTTATCTTCCGTTCTGAATATAGTTTATTTTAAGTCCGGCATGGCCGCCTTTTTTGCCTTCAATAAGGATAAGCCAGGGTTCCGCGGAATCCGTCGCGTTGTTGACAAAAGTAAGACGCTTAGGTTCGATTTTGTTTTTCCGCATTTCAAAAATAACGTCCGCAAGTCTTTCGGGCCTGTGGCACATACAGAACCTTCCGCCATATTTAAGGAGCTTTCCCGCAACTTTTGTAACCTGGGCAAGGGTACAGCCGCTTTCGCGCCTTGCAAGATCACGGGATTCCCTTCCGTTTTCCTTTCCGGAACCGGCAACAAAATAAGGCGGATTAACGGTTATAAGGCTGAAGCTTTCCGCAGGCCAGTCCAGTTCGTTAAGATCCGCAAGAACCGGGAAAAATCTGTCCTGAATATTGTTTTTTTCCGCGGTCCATTTACAAAGTTCAATGGCCCCGGGCTGGATATCAACGGCCGTGACTCTTCCTTTAAAACCGTTTGCCATCATCATAACCGGAACAACTCCGCAGCCTGTGCAAAGGTCAAGCACCACGTCTTTGAATTTCGGCCTTGCAAATTCCGCAAGCAAAAGAGCATCGCCGCCGAAACCATATTCTTTTGTCGTGGCCATATCAAGGCCGTAAAAATCGTTTACGATTATATCCATAAAAAACCTCTTGCAAAATATAAAAAGCGGGAAGGGATTTCCCTTCCCGAAAAATCATTTTTTCTCTTTTTTAATGGGCGCGCCGACGGGACAGACCTTTGCGCATTTTCCGCATTCAATACATCTTCTCGGAATTACCGCATACTGTCCGCAGCTTGGATAGATTGCTTCCTTCGGACATTCCTTTTCGCATTTTCCGCATTCGATGCAGGCGCTTGTGATAACATATGCCATAAGCTTTCGGCCGCCCCCTTTCGTTATATTTTAATTTTATCACATATTTTATAAAAATCAATATTTACACAAAAAAAGAAGGAAGGCCAAAGCCTTCCTTCTTCAGTAAATACCTGAATTATGCTTCTTCGGGAGCGCCAACGGGGCATTCTCCTGCGCAGGAACCGCAATCGATGCATTTATCGGGATCGATAACGTATTTGCCGTCGCCTTCGGAAATTGCTTCAACAGGGCAAGCATCTGCGCAAGCGCCGCACATGATGCAAGCATCGGAAATTTTGTATGCCATAATCAAAAAACCTCCTTTTAAAAGATATTTTTATTCTATCACATATTTTTAAAAAATCAATAGCACTCTTGTTAATATGTTGTATAAATAACAAACAGCGTCAGTTCTTTTCGTTAAAGGAATTTATAATTTCCTGGATCTCATTGAAAAATCTCGAAAGATGAAAACCGTCCGCCACCGCATGATTTATATTCATGGAAAGCGGCATCATAAGTTTCCCGTTTTCCTCCTCATATTTTCCCCAGGTAACAACCGGCGCAAGGAATTTTCCTTCATCGAAAACATGCATATCAAAATGTTTATATTTTATCCAGGGCAGGCAGGAAACATCGAAAAAATTTGCCGGGTGGTTTTTAACGATTGCCCGCTCGTTTTCGTGTTCCTTTCTGTCCTTATCAACTCTTTTGCAAAATTCAAAAATATCCTCGGAATATTCCGTAAGCATCTTCGTGAAATTTTCGTCTTCTTTATGAAAAACCGTGTACGATGGCGAAACAAAATCCCATTTTATAAGTTCGCCCTTTTCGTTCCAGCCGAATTTGAATTCATCGTGGGAATTTATAACCTTTGAAACCGCCCATATCATAAGCGGATAAAAATCCAGACCGGTTTTCCCTGAATATTTTTTAAGCGGAGTTACGTCAACTTCCACCGTTAAGCTCAGAACTATCCGCATATAATCCATATAATGACTGAAAAGCTTTCCTCTGCTCCAGTTTTCAATATCAACAACTTTATAATCCATTTTGCCCTCCGTTTTTTTAATTAAGCAAAAACAAAAAAAGAACGCCGCTCCGGCGTTCTTTTCGGATAAGATTATCAATCGTCCCCGGGCTGTGCCGCACCAACAGGGCAGGAATAGGAACAGGTTCCGCAATCGATGCATTTTGCCGGGTTGATAACGTATTTTCCGTCGCCGGGTTCAATTGCGCCGACGGGGCAGTTTTCTGCGCAGGTTCCGCATTCGATACACATATCGGAAATTTTATAGGCCATGATAAAATCCTCCTGAAATTTTTATTAAAAAAGGAATTATTCTTCCTCTTCGGTTCTTGGTTCTTCTCTTTCGCCGCGAATTCGCTTTACGAAAGATTTGTGGAAAGATTTCGGTGCGCCGTCCGGTGCATCGTCCATTTTTACCGTAAGCATTCCGGTCATAAGGTTAAGATCGACAACAACGCCGTTTCCGTCCGGTGTCTTGACCGCGGCACCGATTCTCGGCATGGTTCTGATAAGTTCTTCGTAACCTTCCTGCTCATATTTAAGGCAGCACATAAGTCTTCCGCAGGTTCCGGAAATTTTTGTGGGATTGAGGGAAAGTCCCTGCTCCTTCGCCATTTTTACCGAAACCGGAGCAAATTCCCCAAGGAACTGGGAACAGCAGAAAGGTCTTCCGCAAATTCCGAGACCGCCGAGCATTTTTGCTTCGTCGCGGACTCCGATCTGGCGAAGTTCGATCCTTGTGCGGAAAATTGCCGCAAGGTCTTTTACAAGTTCACGGAAATCGATTCTTCCGTCCGCGGTAAAATAGAAAATTATCTTGCTGTTATCGAAAGTATATTCCACGTCAACAAGCTTCATATCAAGACCGTGTTCCGCAATTTTCACAAGGCATTTTTCAAAAGCCTGTTTTTCAAGGCGCTCGTTTTCCTCAACGTGCTTAAGGTCCTCCGCCGTTGCAAAGCGAAGAACTTTTTTAAGGGGCATTATAACTTTATCTTCGGAAACAAAGCGGTTATCCGCCGCAACTTCGCCGCATTCGGTTCCGCGGCTTGTTTCAACGATAACTCTGTCGCCGATGGAAAATTTTTCGCCCTCCGGGTCAAAATAATAGACTTTTCCGACTTCTTTAAAGCGGACGCCTATAACTTCGATCTTTTCGCTCATAAATTTCCTCCGAAAATTCGGGAAAGTTCCATGCAAAGCCAGCTTTCGATAAGTTCAATGGAGCAGTTTTGCAAAACGGAAAGTTTTCCCCGTTCAATGATTTCTGATGTTTTTACTGCCTCGATGGGGCTTACCCTCACCGGTGCTTTTTTCCCGGCAGCGCGGTCAATTCCGCAGCGTCCGGTTATGTTAAGAAGCCTTTCGAGAAATTCCGAAAGTTCCGCCCTTGTTTTGCATTTTGATGAAAGTTCCGCCGCAAGGCTGTAACTGTCGCCTTTTTTAAGAAGTTCGGGAACTTTTGATGCAAGAAGAACAATTTCGCCCATGCCTTCGGAAAACCCGGCGCTTGCGGCGCCGAAATTTCCGCCGTAAGCAATTGAAAAAAGTTCCGCTTCACTTTCGGAAAGTTCCGGAAATTTTTCCCGGAGCGCAAAGGCGCATTCCTCCCTCGTCGGCGGTTCAAGAGTATAAACCGTTGAGCGGCTTATAATGGTATCAAGAAGGCTTTTTCGGTTATCGCAGGTAAGAATGAACCTTGCGTGGGCCGGCGGTTCTTCAAGGGATTTAAGAAGCGCGTTCTGGGCTTCCTGGGTCATATTTTCAATATCAAGAAGAATATAGACCTTTTGTTCGGATTCGTTCGGCGCAAGCCAAAGGGAATTTTTTATTTCCCTTATACTTTCAATATGAAAACTTCTTGCTCCGCCGTTTCCGCCGAAAATTTCAACGTCCGGGTGGTTTCCGTTTTCAATTTTACGGCAAACGGAACAGTTTCCGCAAGGTCTGTTTTCCTCACTGCAAAGAATCGCTTTTGCAAGCCAGAGCGCAAGTTCCCTTCTTCCGGTTCCTTTTTCGCCTTCAATAAGAACGGCATGGGAAAGGATACCTTCGCGCAATGCTGCGGAAAGCGTCCCTTTAAGCTCTTTCGTTCCGGGCATTTTAAACCTTCTCGAAATGTTCGACGTTCATTACGAAAACGGTTGCGCCGCCAACGGTTACTTCAACAGGGAATGCGGAATACATACCGACGTCAAAGCTGTTGTTGGGAACCATCTGTTTGCGTTTTTTGCTGTGTTTTGCAATAATCGCGATAACGTCTTCGACCTGATCATCGTTAACGCCGATGAGGAAAGTTGTGTTTCCGCTCATAAGAAAACCGCCGGTGGTTGCGAGTTTTGTTACGGAGTATCTTGCTTTGGTAAGTGCTGCGGAAACAGCGCTGCTGTCATCGCCGGAGACGATTGCCATTATCATTTTCATATTATTGTCCTCCTTGGGAAGATTATGTAATATTTAACCGCAAACGCGGGATTAAACTTTATTTTACCACATTTATTTTACGAATACCGTATTTTATCAAAAGTTCCGCAATTTTTTTGTTTATGATTTCTCCCGGAACCGCAAGAGCTATGCATGGCGGACAGGGAAGATTAAGCCTTGCGGCAATTCTTCCGACCGCTTTTTCGGTTTCAATTTCCTCCGTTTCGGAAAAAACTGCATTTCTTACGGAAATTGCCCTTTCAGGCATTTTTGAAAGGCGTTCCTCAAAAGCCGCAAAACCGTTTCCGAAAGTTTCTTCGATAAATTTTGCGACCCTTTCAAAATCCCTTTCGGTATTGAAAGGCGAAGCCATGAGCACCGCCCATTCATCGTTTACATATTCCGGTTCAATTCCGTGCTCACGGAGTTTTCTTCCGAATTCCTCGCCGGTCATTTCGGTGGATTTTACCGAAAGTGTGAGCCTTGCTGGTTCAACGTTTCTTGTTTTTGGGGCAAGTCCGTGCTCAAAAGCTTTGTAGCGAAGGTTTGCCACTTTTCCATTGAGCATGGCGAAATCATGTTTCGCGCTGTTTTCAAGATAATCCGCGCATTTATCAGCGGAAAGCATTATAAGATAGCTTGGGCTTGTTGAACCAAAAAGGCGCATTTTCTGTTTTGCGGTTTCTCTGAGAGCGCCGTCTTTAAGATGAAGAAGCGCTCCTCCGGTCAGAACCGGAAGGCTTTTGTGAAGGGAATCCGCGCACATATCCGCGCCGAGAGAAATGGGATGCATCTCCGTCGGGAAAAAGTGAAGATGCGCGCCGTGGGCGTTATCCACCAAAAGCTTTGCTCCGTTTTCATGCGCAAGTTTCGCAAAAGCTTCGATATCGCTGAGCACTCCGAAATAATCCGGCGAAGTAAGATAAACCGCTTTTGCTTCCGGATTTTCTTCAAAGGCTTTTTCCGCGCCTTTTAAATCCCTCGGATTTATCCAAATCGGTTCAAGGTCAAGAAGCGCAATGGTGTTGACCGCGGAAGCGTGGCAGTTTCTTGCAATGATCAATTTATCTCCCGGATTCAAAGCGGTTGCAAGCATCGCCTGAATACAAAGGGTCGAACCGCCGGCGGAAAGAAGGCTTGCGCCCGCTCCGTAAATTTTTGCAAAGCGTTTTTCCGTTTCAAAAATCGCTTCGGAAGCTTCAAAAAGGCTGTCGGTGCCTTCGACTTCCGTTACATCGAATTTATAATATTCCGGAAAATTTTCCGCACCCTTATGCCCGGGCATATGAAAACGCGAAAAATCTTTTCCGATATATTCATTCAAAGCATTTTCAAGCGGGTTCATTTTCTGAACCTCTTTTTAAGTTTATGGAGTTTTCCGTTAAGTTTTATTGCGTGTTTTACCATTTTCGCCGCAAGGGGTTTATAGGTTATATCAAATTCGCCGGGAAGTTCGTCCACCTGGCCGTTGAATCCGCGTTTGAAACGGTAAAGACCGTAGAGGTGGTCGCTTTCGTCCTCAAGGTTACCGGAAATTCCCTGGAAGTCATAAACTTCGCAACCGGTTTCTATCGCCCATTTTATCATTTCCCACTGGATAAGATAGTTGGGCATAACATTTCTGAAAGCGTTGTCGGAAGCGCCATATACGTAGCAGCATTTTCCGGCATAGTTTGTGGTGATGGTTCCGCAAACCGCCTGACCGTTATAAAATCCCATATAAAGGCGGACGTGTTCGCCGAGGGAATCGAGCATTCTCTCGAAATATTCCTTCGGGCGGATATTGAAGCCGTCCCTTTCGCCGGTGGTTTTCATAATTCTCATAAATTCATCGAGATATTCTTTTCCGACAACCTTTATTTCAACGCCGTGTTTTATCGCAACACGGACATTATAGCGGCATTTCTGGGTAAGGTTCATAAAAACCTCGTCCTCGGTGCGGTCCTTTATATAAAGGCGATAGTTAAAACGGCACTGAATGGTTTCAAAACCGGTGGGACCGAATTTTCTTTTAAAACCAAGTTCATCGGCAATTTTAAGAAATTCCTCATCGGAAGCAAGAACGTCCGGGTCCATTTTGAAATTATGGGCGTTATGCTTCTTCGCAAGAACTTTTGCGCCGTTCATAAGGTCTTTAAGAACGGATTTATCGTGAAGGTTGCAGACCGGACCTCTCGGTGCATAGAGAAAACTTGTTCCGATAAGCGGGATTTTTTGTATCAAAACAGACATTCCGCCGACAATTTCGCCGGTTTCATTTCTGGAAACAACAACTTCGTGGCCCCAATTGTTTTTAACGCCGTACCAAAGGGTGGACTGGGTAAATCCGCCCTGGGGGTGACTTTTGCAAAAAGCTTCGTATTCGGGGTATTGTTCCTTTTTAAGGATCTCCATTTTAATCCTCCGTGATTATTTTATAATTGCGCTCAACGTTTGCGGGTTTCCAGCCATAGGAGCGGTCGGAAAGATCCATTCCCGGGGTGTAAACCGGTTTTGCGCTCTCTTTGAATTCTTTAAGTCCGGTGCCGTCCGCGTGTCTGTTCATGGGACAGCAATCGGTGCAGCAGTCGCAGCCGCAGATAAAGCCGACTTTTTTGATAAGTGCCTCATCTTCCGGGGTAAGTTCCTTTTTCATCTGGTTTATATATGCGACGCATTTTTCTTTTTCGTATCCTTTTTCGGAAAGAGCTCCTGCGGGACATTCGCGGATACATTTTCCGCAATCGAAGCAGGTTCCGACGGATTTTTTGGATTTTGCGAATTTTCTTGTGGTAACAATTTCGCCGATAGCGCAGCGGGTTCCGTATTCCTTGCTGATGAGAAGATTGTTTTTTCCGCGAACACCCAAACCCGCAAGAACCGCGGCTCTTACTTCCGCAATGGGAGAAGAATCCACAAAGAACTTGAAAGTTTCTTCCGGAAAAGCTCTGCGCAGAATTTCGGTTGCAACGGAAAGATGTTCCGCCGCAACGTCATGATAATTTCTGCCGACGGCGTATCTTGCCATATTTCTGCCTTCGTTCATTCCGGTATCCCAGGGGATAAGGCAGACTATTACGGACTGGATTCCGTCGAACATTTCTCTCTGTTTGAATCCGGTTCCGGGAAGGGTTTCGTTATAATCCGCAACGCCGAAAACTTCGATTCCGGCGGCTTTCATGATTTCTTCAAGCATTTTTATCAGTTCCCCCAATATTTTCTGTCAAGGCTTCTGTATTGCAGAGCTTCCGCAATATGCTGAACGTCTATATCCTCACTGCCGTCAAGATCGGCAATGGTTCTTGCAACTTTTAAAATTCTATCATATGCCCTTGCGGAAAGACCCATTCTTTCAAAAGCGGTTTTGAGCATATTCTGCGCACCTTCGGTAAGAACGCAGAACTGATGCAGAAAAGCCGGCGTAAGCATTGCGTTGCAGTTTATTCCGGTTCCTTTATAGCGCTCGTTCTGGATCTTTCTTGCGGCGTTTACTCTTTCGCGGATAGCGGAAGAAGGTTCCGATTTTGTTCTGTCGCTAAGGTCGGAAAATTCAACCGGCATAACTTCAACGTGAAGGTCGATTCTGTCAAGAAGCGGACCGGAAACTTTTGAAAGATATCTCTGGACCGAACCTTCGGAACAGGTGCATTTTCTGGTCGGGTGCCCGTAATATCCGCAGGGACAAGGGTTCATTGCCGCAACAAGCATTATCGAACAGGGATAGGTAAGTCTTCCCGCCGCCCTTGAAATTGTAACGGTTCCGTCTTCAAGCGGCTGGCGGAGAACTTCCATCGCGGTGCGGTTATATTCCGGAAGTTCATCAAGAAAAAGCACTCCGTTATGGGCAAGGGAAATTTCGCCCGGTCTGGGAATCGTTCCGCCGCCGGTAAGTCCCGCGGGCGAAACTGTGTGGTGCGGGGCGCGGAAAGGACGTTTTTTAACAAGTCCCGTTCCTTCCGGCAAAGTTCCGCAGATGGAATGGATTTTTGTTGTTTCAATGGATTCTTCAAAGGTCATTTCCGGAAGAATTGAGGGAAGGCGCTTTGCAAGCATGCTTTTTCCCGCGCCGGGAGGACCGATAAGAAGAATGTTATGGAAACCCGCCGCGGCAATTTCAAGGGCACGTTTTGCCTCATACTGACCTTTAACGTCCTCAAAATCCGCTTCGTAAAAATCAGAGTGATTGTTTATGAATTCCACCGGTTTAAGCGGTTCGATAACTTCATCGCCCCGAAGATGTGAAACAACTTCGGAAACGGAACCGACAGCATAAACTTTAATTCCTTCAACAACGCTTCCTTCCGAAGCGTTTCCCTCCGGAATGAAAATTTTTTCAATACCGAGTTTTTTTGCTTCAAGAACCATCGGCAAAATTCCGGTGACCGGTTTTATGGTTCCTTCAAGGGAAAGTTCGCCGATAAACGCACAGCCGCGGAAATCTCCTTCGATTTGTCCGTCGGCTTTTAAAATTCCGATAAGTATCGGAAGGTCATAAAGCGAACCGGCCTTCTTGATATCGCTTGGGGCAAGGTTCACAACGATTTTTCCTATCGGAAAATCAAAACCGCTGTTGATGATAGCCGTGCGTACTCTGTCGCGGGATTCCTTTACCGCAACGTCCGGAAGTCCGACAATATCAAAACCCGGAAAGGATTCGGAAAGGTCCACCTCTACAGCAACCTTATATGCGTTTATTCCAAGAAGACCCATGCTTGTGCAGGTACAGAACATTCGCAGCTCCCCTTTCCGAAAAAAAGACAGATATAATCAATTTATTATATAACATATTAAGGCTTAAATACAAGCCCATTTTAAAAACTCCGCTTTTTTATAAAAAAATCCGCCGTTTCCGGCGGATTTTTCAAACGCTGAATTCAATTTTAACGCTGTTTTCGTTGTTGTTTTCATGTCCTTCGTCCCTTGCGGTAATAATTCCGCCCATTTTTTCGTAAAAACCAAGGGCATTTTTGTTCTCCGGGTGACAGCCAAGATAAAATTTATCGATTCCGCTTTCCCGGCAGCGGGTACGGATAAATTCAAAAACCTTTCTTCCGATCCCACTTCCTCTGGATTTTTCAAGAAGATAGAGCGATTGGATATAAAGCGGATTTTTATGCTGGATAATAAGATACCCGATTTTTTCTTCTTTTTCGGAAATAAAATAAACCGAAAATTCTTCCGAATTTATCATGGAAAGATTTTTGTTATCGTGAAATTCATAATCAAAATCATCAAGCATTTTGTCCGGATATATTCCCCGATAAGTAGTAAGCCAGACTTTTCTGCGCATTTCGGAAAGAAAGCGCGCATCTTCCGGTTTTGCCGGAACAAATTCAATTTCCATCAAAATCCCCCTCTAAAAGTCTGTTTTTAAAATCGTTCCTTATGCCCGCCGCAATTTCTTCGGCTGTTCCGAAAGAAAGCCTTGGAACAAAACCTTGTTCAAGTTCTTCCCGAACTTCCGGAAGATATTCCCAGAATCTTTTCGGCATATGTGCCCGGCGGCAGGTTGGGTTATAACGGCTTGCAATGGCGATGTGTCGGTAATAATTCTTCCAAAGGCCGCTGTAAAAACGGTCTTCCGAACAATCCGGAAGTTCAAGATTTTCCACCGGAATGATTGCTGTGCGCTTTGGAGTATGGATAAGCGCGGCCCCGTGCTCAGCATCGAAAACCATAAAAGTTTCGTTCTTCATTCTTGCGCAAAAGAAGTTTTTTATAAGCGGAAGAACAAAATGTTTCGGGTGTATAACGGAAACAAGCGCGCCTTTTGAATCCGAAAAACGGGCGAATTGGCGGTGTCTTTCGGCTTCATTGCCGACTGCAACGCACATTTTATAAACGGTGCTCACCGTTTCGTCGCCTATCCTGCTTCCAACGCTTCTTCCCTCCGAAAAAGCCTTGTGGATAAAGCGTAAAATCGCTGTTTCTTTTCCTTCTCCGTCAAAAAGGAAGGCCTTTTCCACCATGTTGAGCACGGTATATCCCAGTTTGTTTTCAATTCCGGTTCTCACCCGTTTCGCGTGCTCAAAATCTGTTTCGACATAGTGGATTTTGAGCAGAGAAGGCTCCATATCATCAAAAACAACAATATCCGCGGGAATCGTTTTCATTGAAAAAGAATCAAAAACCGCCGAAAGGAAGCCTTCGAATGTACCGTCATAAGCAAAAATCAAAATTCCCCTGTCAGACATTCCACAGAAGCCTCCTTTATGAGCATGGGTTCAAAAAGCGAAAGCTGTTCCATTCCGTAATCGGTAAAACCGCCCATTCTGTTGGGCGAAGTTATCGCCCAAAGCATGCTTTCCGTTGTTTCCGGAAGCCTTTGCAACGTTTTTCCGCCGCAGGTAATAAAAAACTTTGCTCTTTTGAGCACGATGCCGAGCCTTTTGAGCATATCAAAATCAAGTTTCTGGCTTCTGCGGGCGCGAACTATTCTTTTTGCGCCCGTAACGCCGATTCCCGGAACGCGCAGAAGCATTTCATAATCCGCGGTATTGACTTCAACCGGAAAATCATTAAGATGGTTTACTGCCCATGAGCATTTCGGATCCACCTCCGGGTGAAGCATCGGCTTTTTCGGGTCTATAATTTCGCTTGCCTCGAAGCCATAGAACCGCAAAAGCCAGTCCGCCTGATAAAGCCGGTGCTCGCGAAGAAGCGGCGGTCTTGTATCAAGGCTTGGCAAAAGCGCGTCTTCCTGAAGCGGAACATAGGCGGAATAATAAACGCGTTTGAGTCCGTATTTTTTATACAAACTTTCTGTCAGATGAAGAATATGATAATCCGTTTCCGGGGAAGCGCCGACTATCATCTGGGTGCTTTGCCCCGCCGGAACAAATTTCGGAGTATGGCGGTATTTTATAATATCCTCGCAGTTTTCCTCAATTCCGGTTTTTATAAGACCCATCGGTTCAAGAATATTATGTTTCGTTTTATCCGGAGCGAGGCTCACCAAGGATTTTTCAGAAGGAAGTTCAATGTTAACGCTTACCCTGTCCGCAAGAAGACCGAGCCGATGCGTAAGAACGGGGTCTGCTCCGGGAATTGCCTTTGCATGGATATAACCCGCAAAGCCGTATTCTTCGCGCAAAAGACGCAGGGCTTCTATCATATGTTCCATGGTCCAATCCGGCGTTCCGACCACAGCGGAAGAAAGAAAAAGCCCTTCGATATAGTTTCTTCGGTAAAATTCTATCGTAAGCTCCGCGATTTCCCGGGGAGTAAAAGTTGCCCGCGGAAAATCGTTGCTTCTTCGGCTGATGCAATATTTACAGTCATAGACGCAGGCGTTTGACATCAGGATTTTAAGAAGGCTTACGCATCTTCCGTCCGCGGTAAAAGAATGGCAGCAGCCGGAAGGGGTCGCTGCACCTATCATTCCTTCGGAAGAAGAACGTCCGCTTCCGCTTGAAGAACAGGAAGCATCATATTTTGCGGCTTCCGCAAGAATTTCAAGTTTTTCGTACATATCCATAAAAGCCGCCTCCTTCAGTACAAATCGAACAAATGTTCTTTTTATATATTACAACTATTTATATCCCCTGTCAACGGAAATATGTACCAAAAAAGACCCAGCGCACAATTTTTTAAAAAACTCTTTTTCCCTTGTAATAATGCGGTTTTTATGATAAAATAATAAATTGTCTTAATTTGCAATTGGAGGAATTTTAATGCCCAGTTTAAAAGAAGAAATTTCACGCAGAAGAACTTTTGCGATTATATCCCACCCCGACGCAGGTAAAACAACCCTTACCGAAAAATTCCTGCTCTATGGCGGCGCAATTGCCCAGGCGGGCGAAGTTAAAGGCAAAAAAGCCAAAGCCGCAACCTCCGACTGGATGGAAATTGAAAAGCAGCGCGGAATTTCCGTAACTTCCTCCGTAATGCAGTTCCAACACAGCGGTTTTTGCATCAACATTCTTGATACCCCCGGACACCAGGACTTTTCCGAAGATACTTACAGAACCCTTATGGCGGCGGACTCCGCAGTAATGGTAATCGACGGCGCAAAAGGCGTTGAGCCCCAGACCAGAAAACTCTTCAAAGTCTGCTCCATGCGCCACATTCCGATTTTTACCTTCATCAATAAAATGGACCGCGAAACGAAGGATCCTTTCGATCTTTGCGAAGAAGTTGAGCGCGAACTCGGAATCGACACCTACGCAATGAACTGGCCCATAGGCTGCGGAAAAGAATTCCAGGGTGTTTATGACCGCGAAAAGAAAAGCATTCTTTTCTTCGGCGACGAAGGAAAAGGCAGAAAATCTTCCTCCGTTGAAATCGAACTCGATAACCCGGAAGTTGCGGATTACCTCGGCGAAAAAGGCTGGGAACAGATCCGCGATGACGTTGAACTCCTCGGTGCAGGAAGAGATTTTGATATGGAAGCCGTTCAGAACGGAACCCTCAGCCCTGTTTTCTTCGGTTCCGCTTTAACAACCTTCGGCGTTGAACCCTTCCTCGAAGCCTTCCTCAAAATGACAACTCCTCCTCTTGCAAGAACTTCCGACGAAGGCGTTATCGACCCCATTGAAGAAGGTTTTTCCGCTTTCGTTTTCAAAATTCAGGCAAACATGAACAAAGCCCACCGGGACCGCCTTGCTTTTATGCGAATCTGTTCCGGAAAATTCGAGCGCGACGCAGAAGTTTATCACGTTCAGGGCGGAAAGAAAATGCGCCTTTCCCAGCCGCAGCAGATTATGGCGGCGGAACGCGAAATTGTTGACGAAGCTTATGCCGGCGATATAATCGGCGTTTTCGATCCGGGCGTTTTCTCCATCGGCGATACAATCACAATGCCCGGCAGAAAATTCCGATATTCCGGAATTCCGACCTTTGAACCGGAGCACTTTATGTCTGTCCGTCCGAAAGATACCATGAAGCGCAAACAGTTCATCAAGGGAATTGAACAGATTGCCCAGGAAGGCGCGATCCAGATTTTCAAAATTCCCGGCTATGGTCTTGAGGAAGCAATAATCGGCGTAGTCGGTACTCTTCAGTTCGACGTTTTCCGTTACAGAATGCAGAGCGAATACGGCGTCGAGCTTTATATGAGCCCGCTTCCTTATGAGCATCTCCGTTTCATTCTCGAATGTCCCGTTCCTGTTAACCAGCTTGACCTTGCAAACGGAACCAAGGTTCTTGAAGATTACCGCGGCCACAACGTTCTTGTTTTCAGCGGAATCTGGGCGCTCAACTATATGATGAAAAACAACCCGGGTCTTGTTGTTTCCGACGAACTCCGAGTTTGATTTTAAAAAGAAAAACCGCCTTAAAGGGCGGTTTTTTTATGTGGTTTTATATAATTTTATTTTATATTATAATACTTAAAATTATATAAATTGCAAAATCAAAATTTGATAAATTACTGAAATTTGGCTTAATTATGCGGTTTAATAAAGAAAACGGGCGGATATCAATCCGCCCGTTTTTGCTGTTTTGTTATTCGTCAACTTTCTTTCCGCATTTCGGACAGAAATCCGGTTCCGCGGCTCTTGGATTGAACCATTCGCCGCAATGGGGGCATCTGTCAAAAGCATTTTGCTGCATCAGATTAAGGATAAGAAGCCCGACACAGCACCAAAGGAGCCAGACTTTCATAAAAATTCCACCGAGCAAAGCAACCGCAACGGCGGCCAAAAGACCGATGTTGAAAATCCTTCTGCTGAGTTTGTGGTTCATCAAAAAAACCTCCTTTATCATAAAACAACCATCGCAAAAATCGCAATGACTGCAAGAACGTTACAAATGATAAATGCCTTTCCGAAAAAGGGTTTAGGATCCTCTTCTTTTTTAAGCCTACTGCTTTCCGCAAGATATCCGCCGAGGGAAAGACCGACGGAAACAAACATCATTCCGAGCATAGGAAAAGGTTTTGCGGTGTTGTTCTGATATTCTTTAAGCTCAAAGAAAAGCACAAAAGCCGCTATCGCGAAAAAAATCATCACCATAAGAATAATTTCCGAAGGAAAAGCGCGTTTTGCTTTTTCAGCGTCCTTCGGGTCAAGATAAATTTTGTCGCCGAATTTATAACCCATAAAGAAAATTCCGGCAACGAAGGAAATTATATATCCGAAAAGAAGAATATACTGAATTTCAAATTCCGGAACGATAAGCGCCGTTGCAGTCATAAGGAAAAGATAGGAAGCGGTTTCAAATCCAAGCATAAAATCGAGCCCGGAAACGTATCTTTTAAGGTTTTCGGTATCGTATTTTATCTCCGAATCAAAACCCGCAAGCATTGAAAATTCGCCGCTTTTAACCATTCCCCAAAACATAAGATGGGTGAAACAATGCATCGGAATCGCGAGAATGATAAGCATTATCAGCGTTTCGCCGTTGAAATTTTTCGTAATTCCGCCGATGATGCAATAGGCTGTTACAATAAGAATTGAAATCAGGCAAAGAAGATGTCCGCCCGGGTGGATTTTTGCCTTCGGCTTTTCGGCTTCTTTTCCGCAAAGTTCATCAAGGGAAACACCGAAAATTTCCGAAAGCCGGATAAGGTTTTCCGTATCCGGGTTGCCTTTTCCGCTTTCCCATTTTGTAACCGCCTGGCGGGAAACTTCAAGAAGTTCCGCAAGTTTTTCCTGGGAAATTCCCTTTCTCTTTCTTAAATCCGAAATTTTTTCTCCAAGGGTCATAAAAAAATCCGCCCCCTTTCATACTTTCAGTTTACAGTATTTTACGAATTATTACAAGCAACAAAGGCGGCAACTTTTGGTTGCCGCCGGTTTTTTTATGAAAAACAAACATAATGCGGTGTTAAATATTTATAAAATTATATATTGAATATTCCGTCGTTTTTGGTATAATTATGGTGTTAGAATATGCGCAACTTTTAAAAGCACGAAAGGAGGCCGTTGGAAAGCTTTTATGCCCGATGTCTTTTCCTTACGTGCTTTTTTGTTGCCTGAAAGGGGATTTTTAAATTGGTCTATGACGTTGCTGTGATCGGCGCCGGCATTATCGGCTGCGGAGTTGCAAGAGAACTCTCCCGCTATAACTGCAAGGCTGTCCTGATCGAAAAAGAAAACGATGTGGCGATGGGCACCACCCGTGCAAACAGCGCCATTATCCACGCAGGCTATGACCCGGAACCCGGAACTCTTATGGCGAAATATAACGCTCCGGGCAACAAAATGGCCGGCGAAATCTGTGAGGAACTTGATGTTCCCTTCAAGCGCTGCGGTTCCTTTGTTCTTGCTTTCAGCGAAGAGGAAATGGAAACCGTGAAAAAACTTTATGACAGAGGCGTAAAAAACGGTGTTCCGGATCAGCAGATCCTTTCCAGCGAAGAAGTTCGCAAAATGGAACCCAACGTTTCCGAAAACTGCGTGGGCGCACTTTTTGCTCCTTCCGCAGGTATCGTAAACCCCTGGGAATTTGCTCTTGCAATGGGCGAACAGGCCGTTGAAAACGGAGTTGAACTCAAACTTTGCTGGGAAGTCGCTTCCATTGAAAAAGAAAACGGAAACTTCGTTATCACCGGCAAAAACGGCGAAAAAATCGAAGCAAAATTCGTTGTTAACGCCGCCGGCGTTTACAGCGATACCGTTGCCAACATGATCGGCGACGAAAGCTTTTCAATCGATTCTTCCAGAGGCCAGTATTATCTTCTCGATAAATCCCAGGGCGAGCTTTTTAACCACGTAATGTTCCAGTGTCCCGGTCCTCTCGGAAAAGGCGTTCTCGTTGCTCCCACAGTTCACGGAAACCTTATCGTAGGTCCCGACGCAAACCCCGGCTGTGAAAAAGACGACGTTTCCACCGACCGCGAAGGTCTTGCAAACGTTGCCGCAACCAGCAAAAAGACCACCACCGCAGTAAACTTCCGCGAATGCATCAGAAACTTCGCGGGTCTTAGAAGCGAACCTTCCACCCACGATTTCATCGTCGGTTTTTCCGAAAAAGACGACCACTTCATGAACATCGCCGGAATCAAATCTCCCGGCCTTTCCGCAGCTCCCGCAATTGCGGAAGACGCAGTAAGAATGCTTCTTGAAGCGGGCGTTCCTTCCGAAAAGAAAGAAAACTTCATCGGCGGACACAAACACCTTCGCTTCAAAGAACTTTCCGACGAAGAAAAAGCCGCCGCAATCGCAAAAAATCCGCTTTACGGCCGTGTAATCTGCCGCTGTGAAACCATTACCGAAGGCGAAATTGTCGATGCTCTCCACGGAGTAATCGTTCCCAGAACCCTTGACGGAATCAAACGCCGCTGCAACGCAGGTATGGGTCGTTGCCAGAGCGGTTTCTGCGGACCGAAAGTTCTCGAAATCATTGCCCGCGAACTTGATATGGATCCCGTTGATGTTCTTCTTGACAAAGACGGTTCCTACATACTCACCGGAAAAACCACGAAGGGAGGCTGCCGTTAATGTATTATGATTTAGTTGTTGTCGGCGGAGGCCCCGCGGGTCTTGCTGCCGCAGAAGAAGCAAAACGTAACGGAGCAGGCTCCGTTCTCATTATCGAACGCGATAAAGAGCTCGGCGGAATCCTTAACCAGTGCATCCATTCCGGTTTCGGTCTTCATGTTTTTAAAGAACAGCTTTCCGGTCCGGAATATGCCCAGAGATTCATCGACCGTCTTGAAGGAACCGGAATCGAAGTAAAAACCGATACCATGGTTCTTGCAATCACCCCGGAAAAATCCGTTTACGCAATCAACTCCAACGAAGGCTATATGAAAATAGATGCCGGCGCAATCGTTCTTGCAATGGGCTGCCGCGAAAGAACCCGCGGAGCAATTTCCATTCCCGGAGAAAGACCTTCCGGAATTTTCACCGCCGGCGCCGCCCAGAAATATATCAACATGGATGGTTATATGTGCGGTAAAAAAGTCCTTATCCTCGGTTCCGGCGATATCGGCCTTATCATGGCAAGAAGAATGACCCTTGAAGGCGCCGAAGTCAAAGCAGTTGTTGAACTTATGCCCTATTCCAACGGCCTTAAACGTAACATTGCCCAGTGCCTTGATGACTATGGTATTCCGCTTTATCTCAGCCACACCGTAACCGATATCAAAGGTGAAAACGGACGTCTTTCCAAAGTAATCGTAAGCAAGGTAAACGGTTATGACCCCATTCCCGGAACCAAAATTGAATTCGACGTAGATACCCTTCTTCTTTCCGTCGGTCTTGTTCCGGAAAACGAACTTTCCCGTTCTGCCGGAGTTGTTCTCGATAAACGCACCAACGGCGCGATCGTTGACGAAACCATGATGACTTCCATTCCCGGAATCTTCGCCTGCGGCAACGTTCTCCACGTTCACGACCTTGTTGACTTCGTAACCCACGAATCCGAAAGAGCCGGCAAAGCCGCCGCCGAATATCTTAAAGCACAGCGCGAAGGCGCTTCTTCCGAAGAAGCGGAAGCTCCCATCGAACTCCATAACGGCGATTTTATCGGTTACACCGTTCCCCAGAAAGTAACCGTTTCCAAAGTCGATAAATTCATCGAAGTTTTGTTCCGCGTCCGCGCGGTCCTCAACAACGCAACCGTTGTTGTAAAAGCCGGCGACAAAGTTCTTATGAGCAAAAAACACGAACAGATGCTTCCCGCAGAGATGGAAAAACTCATTATCCCGAAAAAAATGCTCGAAATGGCAAACGGTCAGGATATTGAAATTGCAGTTGTTAAGGAGGGTGAAGAATAATGCTTAAAACCATAACCTGTATCTGCTGCCCCAAAGGCTGCCTTGTAACCCTCGATACCGAAAACCCCGAAGAAACCGCAAAAGGCTTTAACTGCCCCCAGGGAAAAGAATACGCCATCGGCGAACTTACTCACCCGATGAGAACCATTTCCTCCACCGTTGAAATCAAAGGCGGACTTCATCCGAGAATCCCCGTTAAAACCAACGGCAACATTCCGAAGGAGAAAATCTTCGAAGTAATGGACGAAATCAACAAAATTTCCGTCGAAAGCCCGGTTAAATGCGGAGATATCCTTCTCGAAAACGTACTCGATACCGGCGTAAACATTGTCGCCTGCAGAGATATGTAATTCCCGTGCTCAAAAGTTTATGAAAACAAAAAGTCCCGTGCTCGTTTGAGCACGGGACTTTTTGTTGCAAAAAAGGCGGCCATTGGCCGCCTTTTCTTTTTATTAAATTATACAATAAGTTCATATTCGCCGGTGCCGTCGTCGCCGTTGTAATAATCCCAAAGTTTGTCGCCGTCATAGATGCCTTTGTCGGTGACAAAGCCGGTTACGAGTTCCGGAGGAGTTTTGTCGAATGCGGGATAGAATCCGTTTACGCCTTCAACGGCGGTGCGGGTTCCGAGAGCTTCAAGAACAAGGTTAGGGTCGCGCTCTTCGATTTTAACGTCCTTCGCGAAGGGGTGGCATTTATCGGGAGTTCCGGTTACATAGAAAGGAATTCCCCAGTATTTTGCCGCAAGAGCGATCTGGAAAGTTCCGACTTTGTTGATAACAACGCCGTCCATAGTGATTGCGTCGGCGGCGCAGGTGAAAACGTCAACTTTCTTTTCATGCATGGTCCAGCCGGGCATATTATCGGTGATAACCGTTACGTCAAATCCCATATCGTGAAGAACGGAAGCGGTAAGTCTTGCGCCCTGGAAATAAGGTCTTGTTTCCGGGCAAACGAATTTGATCTTTTTGCCCTGAGCTTTTATTTCCTTACACATAAAGCCAAGAATGGTTTCTGCATAGCACTGGGTCATAACGGTGCCTTCATCGGGGAATTTTGAAACAAGGTGTTTTGCAACTTCGCCGATTTTGTTGTAGCGATTATCGGTAAGAGCGATAATTCTGTCAAAAGTTGCCTGAATAGCGTCTTTTTCGCCGGCGGCAAAAGCTTCTTCCGCTGCGGCAACGCAGGAATCGGTGATGATTTTGATGCGTTTCGCGGTGGTGGGTCTTGCGTTAACAATAAGATCCTGCGCATGGCGGATATGTTCCATCGCCTTATCATAAGGCATATCTTTTGCTTCATAAGCCGCAAGAACAATTCCCATTCCGCATGCAAGATAAGGACCTGCGCTCTGGACTATCATATCTCTCATTGCGTTTGCAACTTCTTCGGAAGAATGACAGGTAACGAATTTTATGGGGTGCGGATAGCAGCGGCGGTCCAGAATTCTGACCGTGCCGTTTTCGTACCAGGCTACGTTTTCATATCTTAAAAGGAAGGCAAGGCCTTCGTCTGCTCTCGGCATTATTAAAAAACTCCCTTCGGAAACATATTTCGGCTTTATTATACACTTTTATCGCAAAAGTTACAAGTTTCGGAACGAATTTTATAATTTACCTTTCCTTCTTTTTGTGATATAGTAATACCGTGATTTTTTATGAAAGCCGGTGTTTTTTCTATGAAAATTTTTGCTCCGGATTATTATAAAGATTTTTGCTGCATTGCCGGAAATTGCCGCCACAGCTGCTGTATCGGTTGGGAAATCGAAATCGATTCCGAAACGGCCGGTTTTTACAAAAAAGTTCCCGGTACTTTCGGCGAAAAACTTCGAGGCAATATCAATTTCAATGAAAACGGCGGAATTTTTCGCCTTTGCGAAAAGGAACGCTGTCCTTTTCTTAATAAAAACGGCCTTTGCGATATTATAATAAATCTCGGCGAAGATTCCCTTTGCCAAATTTGTTCCGATCATCCCCGCTTCAGGAATTTTTATGAAAGCCGGACGGAAATCGGACTCGGTCTTTGCTGCGAGGAAGCAGCAAGGCTTGTTCTTGAAAAAACAGAAAAAACTTCGCTTTCCGAAATCGGCGAAGACGAAATTTCCGGTTTTCCTGCTTCTGAAGAAGATTTGTTTTTTTCTTTCCGGAAAAAGATATTCGATATTATTCAAAACCGCAAAAAAAGCATTGAAGAAAGAATTTCCGAAGCTTTTGAACTTTTCGGGAAAAGGATTCCGAAAATCGATTTTTCGGAATGGGCTGAAAATTTTTCCGGACTTGAAAGGCTTGATGATGAATGGACGCGGATTCTTGAATATATAAAGAAAAATCCCGCTCCGCCGGAAATAAAAGATGAAATCGCCGCGGAACAGCTTCTTTTCTATTTTATCTTCCGCCATTTTTCCATTGATGAACCGGAGATTTCTTTCGCCTTTTCCGTTTTATGTTTTTATATGACGGAAAAAGCTGCAGAAAAAAACGGTCTTCTTGATTCGGCAAGACTTTTTTCTTCCGAAATCGAATATTCCGATGAAAACAAAGACCTTGTTCTTGATATGATTTTTGAAAAAGGGGTGCTTTTATGAAACAGGAAACCATAGATATGGTGCTTAAATTCCGGGACGACCGGAATTGGAAACAATTCCATAACCCGAAGGACCTTGCCGTTTCTATCTCTCTTGAAGCGGCGGAACTTCTTGAGGTTTTTCAATGGAGCGCGGAAGACCTTTTTTGTGAAGGCAAAAAGGATAAAATAAAAGAGGAACTTGCGGACGTAATAAACTACTGCATTCTTATGGCGGATGCCTGCGGACTTGATCTTGATGAAATAGTTTCGGAAAAAGTTAAACGCAACAGCGAAAAATATCCCGTTGAACTTGCCTTCGGAAGCAAAGCAAAATATACGGAACTTAAATAAAAAAACAGGACGCGGAAAATCCGCGTCCTGTTTTTTTGTATTAACAAATCATACGCTGAAAAGAAGATCTCGGTATGCAGGGAATGGCCAATATTCATCGCCGACCATAACTTCAAGCTCGTCCGCAATTTCGCGAAGCTTGTGAAGGGTCGGATAAAGCTCATCGCAAACGTATCTTGCCTGGGAATGTATTTCCTTAATGGTCTTTGCCTTTGCGCTTCGTTCTTCAACAATTTCGACCCTGCGCTCAAGTTCTTTTATAAGTCCGTCCATTTTTCTTACAAAAGAAACTTCCGTGCTTTCGGAAACGTCGATTCCGATAGATTTTTTCGCAACGGCGGTTTCCGCAAGAACTTTTTCAAATTCAAGACAGGCGGGCATTATATCTTTTCTTACCATATCGATCATGGTGAGAGCTTCGATTATTTCGATTTTGCTGTAATTTTCGAGCAAAATTTCCTGGCGGGAACGGATTTCGTTTTCGGTATAAATTTTATGACGGGCAAAAAGTTCAATATTCTTTTTATCCGGATAATGTTCAAGAGCGTCAACGGCGTTCCTGAAATTGCAAAGTCCGCGTTTTTCCGCTTCGGAAACCCATTCTTCGCTGTAGTTGTTTCCGTTGAAGATTATGCGTTTATGGTCACGCATTGTTTCCGCAATAAGGGCGTTGACTTCGGAATCAAAATCCTCCGCTTTTTCAAGTCTGTCCGCAAAATCCCTAAGAACATCCGCAACGCCGGTGTTGAGCATTACGTTCGGGCAGGCAATGGATATGCTCGAACCGGGCATACGGAATTCGAACTTGTTGCCGGTGAAAGCGAAGGGCGAAGTTCTGTTGCGGTCGGATTTATCCTTAAGAAATTCCGGAACGGAAGCAACGCCGGTTTCCATTTTTTCCGCGTTCCATTCCTTTGTTCCGTGGCCTTCCTCAACGGAAGTGAGAATATTGGTTATATAATCACCAAGGAACATCGAAATAATTGCGGGAGGAGCTTCGCTTCCGCCAAGGCGGCGGTCGTTTCCTGCGGTTGCAACGGAAATTCGGAGAAGATCCTGGTTTTCATCAACTGCGCGGATAACCGCGCACATAAAGAGCTGGAACTGCTTATTGGTTTCCGGGGTTTTTCCGGGGCTGAAAAGGTTTTTTCCGGTATCGGTGGTAAGGGACCAGTTGTTATGCTTACCGCTTCCGTTAACCCCGCGGAAGGGTTTTTCGTGGAGAAGGCAGGCAAGGTCATGGCGCTCCGCAACCTTTTTCATAATTTCCATTGTGAGCTGGTTATGGTCGGTTGCAAGGTTGACTCTGCAGTAACCGGGAGCAAGCTCATGCTGGCTGGGTGCAGCTTCGTTATGCTTGGTTTTTGCGTAAACTCCAAGTTTCCAAAGTTCCTCATCAAGGTCCTTCATAAAGGCGGCAACGCGCGGACGGAGAGTTCCGAAATAATGGTCCTCCATCTCCTGGCCTTTTGGCGGCGGTGCGCCGAAAAGGGTTCTTCCGGTTATAACAAGGTCCTTGCGCTTTTTATACTGTTTTCTGTCAACAAGGAAATATTCCTGCTCTGCGCCGGCGGTTGCAAAAACCCGCTTTGCTTCGGTATCGCCGAAAAGGCGCACAACGCGAAGAGCTTCCTTGCATACCGCTTCGGTTGAACGAAGAAGAGGCGTTTTTTTGTCGAGGACTTCACCGCTGTAGGAACAGAAAACCGTTGGAATACAAAGGGAACCGTCTTTTACAAAAGCAAAGGAAGTGGGGTCCCATGCAGTATAGCCCCTTGCTTCAAAAGTTGCGCGAAGTCCGCCGGAAGGAAAGCTGGAAGCATCCGGCTCGCCTTTTATAAGGTGTTTTCCGCGGAAATCAAGCCCGACTCCGCCGACTCCGTCCGGCTGGATAAAGCTGTCGTGCTTTTCCGCCGAAAGACCGGTCATGGGCTGGAACCAATGGGTGTAATGGGTTGCGCCTTTTTCGATTGCCCAATTCATCATTGCTTCCGCAACAGCATTGGCAACTTCGGAATCCATTTCGCCTCCGTTATCGATTATATCTTCGATTCTTTCAAAAATTTCCGGAGAAAGACGCTGTCGCATGACATCCTTATTAAAAACCATGCTTCCGAAATAATCGGTAAATTTTGCCATGCATTGCACCCGCTTTCTTTGTATTATTATACATTATGATACTACCACCGTAAAATTAAAGTGTCAACAAAAAAATACAATTTACGCCTGTTTCTTTTTTGACAAAGCGTTGACATCAAAATTTTTAAAAACTATAATTGCATTTGTAAGTTCTTTTAAAAGAGGCGTTTTTATGGAATGTATAAAATGCAAAAACGAAATGACAAAGGCAAAGTTTTTAAGTTTTGGCGGATTCCAGATCGAAAGTGAAACAAAATCGATTTTTGAAACCCCGGAAAGAAGCAACATCGAAGTTTATGTCTGCAACAAATGCGGATATGTTGAACTTAAAGCCACCGATTATAAAAAATTCTGATGCCCTATGATAAAAAATTATTTTAAAAAACTGAATCCGGCAATGCTTGCCGTAATCTGGTCCCTTGCCTGGCCGACCATGCTCGAACAGGCAATGCAAACCGCAGTTCAATATATCGACACCGCAATGGTCGGTGCTCTTGGAACGGCAGCAACCGCGGCAGTCGGTTCAACGAGCACCGTTAACTGGCTCATAAGCAGCAGCATTTCCGCCATGAGCATCGGTTTTCTTGCTTTTATTGCAAAGGCAAGAGGCGCCGGCGAAGAAGAAAAAGCAAGGCGCGCAGTTGGCCAATCGGTTCTTGCCGTTCTTGTTTTCGGAACGTTTTTTACCGTTCTTGCCCTTTCATTAAGCGGTCTTGTTCCGGTCTGGATGCAGGTCGACGAAAACATCAGGGAACTTTCTTCCCGATATTTTTTCATCGTCTATGTTCCGATGCTCCCCCGAACCGCAAGCATTATTTTCGGAACGGTCCTTCGCGCTTCCGGCGATACAAAAACGCCTATGAAAATCGGCGTTATAATGAATCTCACGAACGTCGTGCTCAACTTCCTGCTCATTTATGAAACCCGCGTGCTCAAAATTTTCGGAACTGAATTTACGATGCTCGGCGCGGGACTTGGGGTAATCGGCGCAGCCATTGCAAGCGCAGTTGCTTTCACCATCGGCGGAATTCTTATTACGATTGTCCTTTGGAAGCATCCGGCTCTTTCCCCGAAAGGTCAGAAAATCACTCCGGATACGGAAATCCTCCGTCCCTGCTTAAAAGTTGCGTTCCCGAATATGCTCCAGCGCTTCGGAACTTCCCTTGGTTTTGTTGCTTTTGCTTCAATGATAAATTCTCTCGGCGAAGTTTCAACAGCGGCGCACACCATTGCCAACACCGTTGAATCCGCTTTCTATATCCCCGGTTTCGGAATGCAGACCGCCGCCGCGACCCTTAACGGAAACGCTTTCGGCGCAAAGGATAAACAGCGCATGCATGACCTTGCGAATATGTTTATCCCGATTGAACTTTTCCTTATGACAATTTCCGGAGCAAGCCTTTTCGCCCTTGCGCCCGCCCTTATGGATATTTTCTCCGACAGTCCGGAAGTAATCCTTCTTGGTTCAACCGTTCTCCGCATGGTTGCGGTTTCGGAACCTTTCTATGGTTTCTCTATCATAATCGAAGGACTTATGCAAGGCGTTGGCAGAACGAAAGAACCTTTTGTTTATAACATAATGGGAATGTGGGGTATCCGTATCCTCGGAACTTTTATCTTCACCCAGCTTCTCGATATGACACTTGTTGCCGCCTGGGGCTGCATGATCGCTCATAATATGTTCCTTTTCACAATGTTCCTGCGGTGCTTCATAAAGAAAAAATGGAACCCTCTTGAAGGATAAAAAAGACCTGCTGATTACAAATCAGCAGGTCTTTCCTTTTTTATTCAAGTTTAAAAATTTTGTTCAATGTTTCCGTTTCGGCTTCCGAAAGGGAAAAATATCCCCTTGCCCAGAACATTTCAACCGCCGGGTAATAGCTGATATAAAGTTCAAAACCGTTTTCGGAAACAAGAATTATCGAACAGCTTTTTTCAAGAAAAAGTTTTCTTGCAAGGACCGAAGGCGAACCGCCGGAAACTTTTTCGCCGTTTTGGTCAATATAGGAAACCGGGCCTTTAACTTTTTCGACGCAGCGCCCTTCCTTTTCATCGAAAACATAGTCTTCGTTTTTGTAAGTTTCGAAGAAAAGCTCTGCTTTTCTTTTGCTTTCTTCTTCCGGACCGAGGTTTTCCTTTCCGGAAAGGATTTCAAAAACCCGCTCCCGTTCTTCCCCGTTTATTTCAAAAACCGTTTTTCCCCAGGAATAGCGGACTTCCATTTTTTCAAGGCTTTCCGGGAATCCGAAAATTTCAAAAACCGAATCGGAACTTTCGCCGATTTCAAGCTGAACCGGAATATATACCACATAAAATTCAAAACCTTCGGGCGTTTCGATTATGCAGATTTTGTCGGAATCCGGATATTTAGTGAAGTGATAAACCCTGCTTCCGATGATATCATCTTCGCCTTCAACAACCGTTCCCATAAATTCGCCGATATCCTTTTCGGTGATTTCATAGCGGTTTTCTTCCGTAAGACCGATTTCATCTTCGCCGAGGATTCCGAATTCCTTACGCTCATCGCCTAAAATCGGGCCGTACATAACGTTTTCAAAGCCTTCGATTTTTGCAGGAATTTCCGATTGAACCTCATATTCAAGCGGTTTAACTTCCGCGCCGAAAATTATAACCGCGAATATGGCGGCAACCGCTGCCCATTTTATAAACGGAAACTTTTTCCTTTTGCTTTTTTCTGCCGCAAAAACAAGTTCCTCATCAATTTTTCCGATTGCATCGAGAAGAATTTCGTTTTTCATAAAGCCGCGCCCTCCTTTTCAAGAAAATTTTTGAGTTCGTTTCTCATTCTGAAAAGGACCGAAGCTGTTTTGCTTTCGCTTATTCCGTAAATTTCTGCAATTTCTTTTACAGAATAAAGGTGCCAGTACCGGCGGATAAAAATGTTTCTTTTTTCTTCCGGCTGTTTCCAAAGAAATTTTTCAATGGCGGAAATAAGTTCCGCCTCCTCCACGGAAGTTTCAACATTTTCCGGCGAGGAAACGCATTCCGAAAGTTCCGAAAGAACAAGTTCCGTTTGTCCTCCGCCGCGTTTTTCCGCCTTTTTGTTCCGGAAAAGATTAAGCGAAAGATTCCTCGTTATTTTTCCGAGATAGGTCGAAAGCCGGTTCGGTTTTTTCGGCGGAATTGTTTTCCAGGCGCAAAGCCATGTATCGTTAAGGCATTCTTCCTCGTCTTCCGAATTAAAAAGAATGTTCCTTGCGATTTTTCGGCAATAAGGGCCGTATTTTACGGAAGTTTCCGAAATTGCGGTTTCGTCCCTTTTCCAAAAAAGGCCGATTATATCTTCGTCTTTCAAAAAAAGTTTCCTCCTTTCCGGTGTGTAAAAATCCTTTTCACTTATATACACACCAAATTTCGGAAAATATTGCATTTTTTATATAAAAAAGGCACCGTTTTATAAAAGCGGTGCCAATTTTTTATTTTTTCTTATTATTCTTCATCAAGGCGTCTTCTTCCGATAAGGAAAAGAGCAACAGCTGCAGCAACAAGAATTACAAGAAGTGCAATAATGATCCATACCCAGAAAGGAATTCCGCCTTTGTTATCGTCATCGTCTTCGGGTTCTTCAACTTCTCCGCCGATTACATCAACTTCGGGTTCGGATTCGGAAGGAACTTCCGGTTCAGATTCAGATTCGGGCTCGGAAGGAATTTCGGGTTCGGATTCGGAGGGAACTTCGGGTTCGGATTCAGATTCGGGCTCGGAAGGAACTTCCGGCTGAGATTCCGGTTCGGAAGGAGTTTCCGGAACAGAAGAGGAAGAGGAACTGGAAGCGGGTTCTTCAACCTTTTCGGTTACGGTAACGTCAAAGGTTACGGTGTTTACATCATCACCTTCGCCGTGGCTTACGGTAACGGTCTGGGTTCCCACGGTATCAAGAGTGGTAACGTCGGTTTTAAAGCCTTCGGTAATATCTTCCGCACTGCCGTCACCTTTGTGAAGACGAACGGTCATTCCGGTGGTGTCAAGGGTCTCGCCAACGGTGTATGTGAGTTTGGAAGGTTTCTGGTAAACTTCAATTCTGAGAACATCGTTGGGATCTGCATATTTGAAAGTTACGCGGAAAGAATCCTGGCGAACAACAAGAGTACCTTTTGCGTTACCCGGAGCTTTTACGAAAACTTCAACAGTCTGGGCTTCATCGCTGGTGAATACTGCGGGTTCAACCCATGCAAGATCGGTTACGTCGATTTCGGAAGGTTCATACATTTCAGAATCTTCATCATAATTATAGGCAATCGCAGTAACTTTCATTCCGGTAAGGTCAACGGTGTCGCCAAGGTAATATTCGGTTTTTGTGGGCCAATGATGAAGATAAATGGAATCGATGTAATCGAAAGGTGCCTCTTCACCAACAGTAATGGTGTAATCCACTTTGGAAACAACGGTTTTTCCGTCTTCCTGTTTGTAGGTTACGGAAAAATTATATGTACCTGCTTTGGTCGGGGTTCCTTCAAGAGTCATTTTGAAAACATAGTTTCCGAATTTACTTTTGTAAGCCCAGCTTCCGGAAAGGGACATGCCGTCCGGAATAGAACCGCTTTTGCTGTAAGTTTTTGCGCCTACTACGTTGTCGATTACCATTTCAAAAGCCTGGTCTTCATATGCGCCTTTGATTTCCTTGGGTGCTGCAAATGCCTGTACGGGAAGCATCAGCACAATCATAAGCACAGCGATTAAAACGCTGAGAATTCTTTTTTTCATTTAATATCCTCCTTAAAAATTAAAAGGCATAATTTTATACGATACTATTTTACGACAAATCACAAAATACTTCAAGCTATTTTTGGTAATTATATCACCATAATAAGGCTGATTTGGAATAAATAAAGTAAATTTTTTGTTAACAAGTGAAATAGTTTAAAAAAAGCGGCCCGGAAACACCGGACCGCTTTACAGCATTTCTGATATTTTTTATGCCTCTTTTTCTTTGAGAAGCTGGTTAACAATAATACCAACGATAAGGGAAGCGGCAATGGAAGTGATCTGGAGAGCGCCGAAATCAAGCATGAAACCACCTATACCGAGAACGAGAATGGAGCTTACAACAAAGAGATTGTGTTCTTTGTTAAGGTCAACGGTCTGGATCATTTTAAGACCGGAAACAGCGATGAAACCATAAAGAGCGGTGCAGATTCCGCCGAGAACGCAGCTGGGAATGGTGTTGACAAAAGCTACGAAGGGGCTGAAGAAAGCAAGAAGAATGGAAAGAAGCGCCGCAGTTCTGATGGTTACAATGGAAGCGTTTTTGGTGATTGCAACGCAGCCTACGGATTCGCCATAAGTGGTGTTGGGGCAGCAGCCGAAAAATGCACCCGCCATGGAACCGACACCGTCACCGAGGAGGGTTTTATCAAGACCGGGTTCAGCAAGAAGATCGCGTTCGATGATGGAAGAAATGTTCTTGTGGTCAGCAACATGTTCCGCAAAAACAACGAATGCAACGGGAGCATAAAGAAGAGTAAGGGTTCCGAAATCCGCAAGGGTCATTGCGAAGTTTCCGCCGGTAATTTCTTTAAATGCTTCGACGAATGCAAACTTCGGCATATGGAAGAATGTTCCGAGAGAAAGAGTGCTGAAGTTATTTACAAGTGCGGAATAATCGATGATTTTGAGAGCTTCAACGTTTGCAAGGTTACCGATTACGGTGAAAACGGAAGCAAGAACATAGCCGGCAAGAACGCCGATGATAAAGGGGATAAGTTTTGCAAAACCTTTGCCTTTGGTGGAAACCCAGATGGTTACGCCGAAAGTGAAAAGACCGCAAACAATTGCTGCAAGGCTGTAGGTTGCTCCGGTTGCGGAAGCTTTTGTAAGGTCGCCGACTGCGTTTCCTGCAAGAGAAAGTCCGATAAGAGCAACGGTGGGTCCGATTACAACGGTGGGCATAAGCTTGTTGAGCCAGCCGGAACCGACAGCTTTAACAAGAAGAGCGATTACGACATATACAAGACCTGCAAAAACAGCGCCGAGAACGATTCCGAAGAAACCGAAAACGGTTGCGGAATACATTGAAGAAAGGAAGGCAAAGGAGCTTCCGAGGAAAACAGGGCTTTTCTTTTTGGTGAAGAACTGATAAACAAGGGTGCCGACACCTGCGCCGAGAAGTGCCGCTGCGGGGTCCATTTCAAGGTTGACTGCGCCGTAAGCGTTTACAAGGATCGGAACTACGATTGTTGCGGTGATAATTGCCAAAAGCTGCTGGAATGCGAAGACGATAAGCTGGTTGAATTTCGGTTTGTCTTCAACGTTGTAGATGAGTTTCATCTTGGGGTTTCCTCCTTTTAAAAAAGGTTTTTATTTTGTAAAAAGCTTTACGCCGAACTCGCCGTCAATGGAAGGGACGCGAACGGAAATAAGCTCCTCACGCGAAGTTGGAATGTTTTTGCCCACAAAATCCGGACGAATCGGAAGTTCCCGGTGGCCGCGGTCTATCACCGCCGCAAGCTGAATAAACGCCGGCCTTCCGTGTTTAAGAAGACAGTCTATTGCCGCGCGGGTGGTTCTTCCGGTGTGGATAACGTCATCAACAAGAACAATGGTTTTTCCCGTGACGTCAAAAGGAAGATCCGCTCCGGTTATGGTCGGATCATGGAAAGAATGGTCAACGTCGTCGCGGTAAAAACTTATATCAATAGTTCCGACCGGAACTTTTGTGCCTTCAATGGTCAAAATATTATCCCTGATAATTTCTGCAATGGGAACACCGCGGGTTTTGATCCCCACAAGGCAAAGGTTTTCCGTTCCGCCGTTGCGTTCAAGAATCTGGTGTGAAATTCTTATAAGACAGCGTTTTACGGCATCGGAATCCATAAGATCGGATTTGAATTCCATTTTTTCGACCACCTTCCGGCAACAAAAAACGGTTCTGCCAAAAAGACCTTTTTGGCAGAACCGTAAAACTCCAGTTTATTGCGCATATTTTCGGGGTTTATGATCTTGCCGGTCTCTCTGTACCGTCTTTTAAAGATCCTGTTTTTTACATAATACCACCGAAAAGCCTAAAATGCAATTATTTTTTACAAAAAATGCAAAGCCGCTTTGGGTTTAAAACGAATACTTGTTTTAATCCATGATTAAGATTATAATACAGACATAAAATCCTTTATACAAAGGGGCTGAAAAATTTTGTCGAACGCAGAAGAATATATCCAGAAGTTCAAAGAGCTTGAATCCGTTGTAAAAGATACTTTTGGGCTTAATGATTGGGATTCCGTTACAAATTTTCTTTCAAAACGCGAAGAATACCGCCCATACCGCGAAGAAATAAAATATTGCCAGGAAGTGCGCAACCTTCTTCAGCACAAACAAAAAATAGGTGGGGAATATCCGGTTGAACCCACAAGAGAAATGATAAATTTTCTTGAAAAAACCATTGATTCTCTTAAAAACCGAAAGAAATGCGGCGAAATAATGGTTCCTTTAAATCGGCTTTTCTTCCGCAGAGAAAAAGACTGTTTGCGCGAAACTCTTTTTAAAATGAGAGAAATTCCTTCCGGTCACGTTCCGATTCTTGATGAAAGCGGAAAAGTTTCGGGGATTTTCACCGCGGTTTCTTTGCTTAACATAATGGCTGACCGCAAAGGGGAACCTCTTGAAAAAAATGCGGATTTTATTTCTTTTAAAAAATACATTTCTTTCGATCACCACGACAGTGAAGTTTACCGTTACGTAAAAAGTTCTTTGTATGTGGATGAACTTAAGGATATTTTTGAACACACCTATTCCGGAGGAAAACGCCTTGCCATGGTGTTCGTAACCTCCAACGGGCAAGAAGACGGAAAGCTTCTCGGAACAATTTCACCCTGGGATGTTCTCGGAAAATAAAATATTTTTTCAAAAAATGCAACAAAACGGGTAAAAATTAACACTTATTTAATAGTATTTAACTCATTAACGGCTTGTTTTTGAATAAATATAATGCTATTATTATATTTGTAGAAGATTGCCTATCCAGAAAGGAATGATATAATTTGTCCGAAGAATTGAAAAACTCCGGAGCTGAACAGCCCGCGAAAAAACCGTTTTCCGTAACCATTCCCGAAGACGATTTCGTAAACGATATTCCCGCACCGGAAAGCGATGTTCCGGTCAGCGAAAAAACTCATAAAGTCGTGCGTTATGTTGAAAGCGAACCTAAAAAAGAAAAACCCAAAAAACCCGAAAAAAAGAAAAACGGGTTTGTCGGTGAGTTTTTCGCAGGTGCCGCTGCGGGTGCAAAATCCGTAAGCGAGGGAATTTCTGCCGGAATTAAAACCGTTTCCGAAAAGAAACCCAAAACCGAAAAGCCTGCCAAAGAACCCAAACCGGTCAAAGAACCCAAGCCTGTTAAAGAAAAACCCGTTAAGATCGAAGAGGTCGATGAAACCCAGTTCCCCAAAGACGATAAAAAGGTTTCCAAAAGTCCTTTTGACGGAATTATGAAAAAAATCAACGCTCTTCCCACAAAAACGGTAATCGGCGGAGCCGCCGTTCTTTTGGTGGTGATCATCGCAATTATCCTTCTTGCCGCAACAAGCTGTTCTCCGCAAGGAAACGAACCTTCTGAAAATCCTTCTTCCCAGGGTGGAATCACCATCGATCCCCTTAACCCCGGAAACAACGAATCCCAGCCGGAAGAAAACCCGATAATCGAAGTTCCCACAAGAAGCGAACAGTTCGCCGAAGCTTTTAACGCCAACAATGACGTTGTCGGCTGGCTTTATATTCCCGGCCTTTCCGACGTTGACGCAGGTGTCTGCTTCAGCTATGACGGTTCTTATCCTTATAACAAACGTGACGTTACCGGCAAAAAAGTTCCCAACAGTTATTGGATAAACGGCGCTTATTACACCCATTACCGCGGAATTTTCGGTGACATTTCCGAAGAACTTTCCAGCAACACCGTAATTTTCGGTCACAGCGACCTTGGCGTAACAAACCTTGCTTATACCAATGACGACCCCACCGGTCCTCTTTTCTCCCAGCTTTTCAACTTCAAAGATCCTTCCTTCGCCGAAAAAACTCCTTACATCTATCTTACCCTTCCGGGCGAAGATACCGTTTGGGAAGTTTTCTCCGTTTTCTATAATGACGTAAAAGCCCTTAACAGCACCTTCTCTAAATATTACAAGAAAAACGGCGGCGACCTTTGGTACATTGAACCCAACCCCGCAAAAGATGAATATCAGCTTATGCTTGACCATATCCTTGACCGTTCCCTTTATGATTACGGTATCGAAGTCACCACCGATGACCAGATTCTTACCCTTTCCACCTGCACCGTCGGTTACGGATATGCCCAGAAAGATAACCACCGTTTTGTAATCGTTGCAAAACTTGTTACCGACCCGGCAGCGCAGCATATTGCGAAGAATGCTTCCTTCACCATCAATGCAGACGCACCGATTCCTTCTTCTTATAAAGAAGAGTTCGAAGGTTATGTAAAAAGCTGGAAACCTTCCGAAAATTGATGAAACATAAAAAAACGGACGGCTTTGCCTTCCGTTTTTATTGCATCGGTTTTTAAAACGTGATATAATTGCAAATCAGTGAGTTCGAAGCCTTCCTCACTTAAAACAAAACCAAAGGAGATTTTTAAAAATGCATAACAGAAAAAGCAAAACAAGGTTTTTGACAACAAGCGCAATGATCGCAGCGCTTTACGTTGTTCTTACGGAACTTTCCGCGGTTTTCGGAATTTCAAGCGGAGTTATCCAGTTCCGCCTTTCGGAAATGTTCGCTGTGCTTCCGATTTTTACTCCCGCGGCAATTCCCGGTGTTTTTATCGGCTGCCTGATTTCCAACATTATGACCGGCGGAGTGATCTGGGACGTTGTTTTCGGAAGTCTTGCAAGCCTTATCGGTGCCCTCGGCGCCTGGTTTTTGCGTAAAAAAAGCGTTTATCTTGCGCCGGTTCCGACCATCGCGGCGAACATGCTGATAATTCCTTTTGTCCTTCGATATGCTTACGGAATGGAAGGAACGATTCCGTTCTTTATGCTTACCGTAGGCATCGGAGAATTTGTCTGCGCCGGGATCTTCGGTGTTTTCCTTGCGAAAACTCTTAAAAAATATAAGATAATTTTCTGAAAAAAGCCTCTGCAACGCAGAGGCTTTTTTGTTGACTAACTTTTCTTTTTGCTATATCATTAAATACAGATAAAATCTGCTCAAAAGGAGAAAATAATGGAAAAACTTCTGATAAGCGCCTGCCTTCTCGGTGTTTCCTGCCGCTATGACGGAAAAAGCAAGCCCCTTTCCGGCGTTGAAAAACTTTTTGAAAAATATGAACTTATTCCGGTTTGCGCGGAAATTTTCGGCGGACTTCCTACCCCAAGAGTTCCCGCGGAAATTTCCGGAGAAAAAGTTATCACAAGCGACGGTCGCAATGTTACCGCTGAATATCTTAAAGGTGCAAAAGAGGTCCTTCGGCTCGGAAAACTTTTCGGCGCAAAAAAAGCCCTCCTTAAAGAGCGCAGTCCTTCCTGCGGAAGCGGAACCATACATAACGGAAAATTTGACGGCGGGCTTGTTCCCGGCTTCGGAAAAACCGCCGCGCTTCTTATTGAAAACGGTTTTGAAGTTTTCGGCGAATCGGAAATTGAAAAAATTTTATAAAAAGAACAAAACGCAGAAACGAAAGACGTTCCTGCGTTTTTTGTTTTTTCCGTTTATTCCTGAGTCTTCGGAATTGTTATGGTAACTTTATAAAGATCCCCGTCAAGGGTGAGTTCAAAAGTTCCGCCGCAAAGTTCCGTAAGGGATTTTGCAATGGAAAGGCCAAGGCCGTTTCCTTCGCTGTTTCTGGAGGCATCTCCACGGACAAAACGTTCCATAAGGGCTTCGGCTGTCATATTCAGCGGGTCTTTTGAAATGTTCTTAATGGTAAGAACGGCGTTGTTTTCCGCCTCTGTAAGGTCGAAATAGGCCCTTGTTCCCGGCTGGGCATATTTTATTATATTCTGAATAAGGTTATCAAAAACGCGCCAGAGAAGCCTTCCGTCGGTGCATACATACACTTCGTTTTCCGGAAGATTAATAACCGGAGTTATTTCCGCCGCTTCAAGCTTTTCGGAAAATTCGCCCACGGATTGATTTATAAGTTCGCCGATGTTAAGAACTTCTTTATTGACGCTAACGGCGCCGCTTGTTGCTTTCGAAGCTTCCACAAGGTCTTCCGTAAGTTTTTTAAGTTTTGCGCTCTGGCGGTCGATAACATCTATATATCCAAGGGCGGTTTCGTTTTCGATGTTCTCTTTTTTAAGAAGGTCAACGTAGGAAACGATCGAAGTTAGCGGTGTTTTAAGATCATGGCTGACGTTGGTGATAAGTTCGGTTTTAAAACGTTCACTCTTCATTCTGTCGTCAACCGCTTTGGACATTCCCATGGCGGCGCTGTTGAGGTTATAAGCATGACCGCGCAAAGCCGGCCAGAGCTCCCTTGAATTTATGCGGTAATCAAAATCGCCGTTAGCAATTGCTTCGCCGCCGCGCTTTATTTTCCGAAGCTGGGAACCGAACCAGATTGCAATGCAGATTCCGGCAACGATTATGAAAAGCGCAAGCAAAACCGCGAAGGCGCCGAGGTTATACCCAGTTGAAAGAATTCCGAAAAGATAAACGGTAAAGCTGTATCCGGCAACGGCAAGGGCAAGTTTCCAGGTAATTCCTATGTTGCGCATAAACCAGCGGAAAAATTTTAAAAAAACGCTTCCGATCTGATATAAAAAAGTGTGTTCCAAAATCTTTTCGGTTTTAATATGGGCGGAGATGCTCATAAGTGCGGCAAGGGTAAGGAAGGTAAGCGCCGCAAAGCAGACTCCGAAAGCCAGATACTTATAAACATCGTCATAGGCAAAACGCAGATTGTCCATAAGACCCACAACCGTAACGATTCCGATTCCGACAAGCAGAAGCAGAATATCAAAATCAATTGCGTTAAGACCGCGGAGATCAAGCCTTCCGCTTCCGTCATGTCCGGAAGCGGCGATCAGATAGATGCAGAGCACCACGTTTGCAACAAAACAGATTATTCCGTATCTTATGAATTCAAAACGATATTTTGCGGTGAAGCTGAATATTTCATATTCGGAATAACCGTCGCCGTTCGGATCCATCGGCATTTTAAGATATCCGTTCATGGTATATTCCGCAACGGGTTTTCCCTCTTCGGTAACCTCTTTTGCGGGATATTCGCTTACCATAAGGATATATCCCCTTGAACCGCTTTCTTCCGGAAGATGGGTTTCCGGTTTTCCGGTAATTCCGGCTTTAAGGGTGGAAAGAACCGTTTTCCCTTCGGAATCAAAAATTTCGAAGGCGAAGTTTTTTTCGTTGAAATAATATTCGTTTTCGATAAGCCCGGTCATATCGTTCCAATAGATATATTCGTGGATATCGATAAGTTTTCCTGCAATAAAACTTTCCGCGGAAAAGGTCTGTTCAAATTCCGGGGTTTTTCCGGAAACATACATTTCGTCATCATAAGCTTCCGCCGCAAACCAGGCACAGCCGATAAGGATCGGGGTGATTATGCAGACCGCGGCGATTGCAAGGAGTTTTAAAAACAAACTTCCGTAAAGTTTTTTCATTTTTTCCCCTCCAGTTTATAACCTTTTCCCCAGACAACTTTGAGATACCGGGGGTTTGCGGGATCTATCTCAAGTTTTTCGCGAAGGTGGCGGATATGCACCGCAATGGTGCCTTCCGCACCCAAAGGATCGCTGCTCCAGACCGCGGAATAAATTTCCTTCGAGGAAAAAACCTTTCCCGGGTTTTTGATAAAAAGTTCGAGGATATCATATTCCGTAGGAGTCAGCGAAACCGGTTCGCCGTTAAGGGTAACGCTTTTTCCGCTTTCATCAAGTTCAATTCCGCCGACGGAAATTGTGTCTTCCTTTTTCTCCATTCCGCCGAAATAGGCATAGCGGCGAAGCTGGGCCTTAACCCTGGCGATAACTTCCATTGGATTAAAAGGCTTTGTGATATAATCGTCCGCGCCGGCGGTAAGACCGAAAATTTTATCGTTATCTTCGCTTTTTGCGGTAAGGAAGATAACCGGTGCGTTTGAATTTTCCCGAAGTTTCATAGTTGCGGAAACGCCGTCCATTTTCGGCATCATAATATCCATAAGTATAAGGTGGATTTCTTCCGCGGCAACAATCTCAAGAGCTTCGCTTCCGTTTTCCGCTTCAAAGATTTTATAGCCTTCGCCGGAAAGATATATTTTAAGGGCGTTGCGGATATCCCTGTCATCATCGCAAATCAAAAGATTATACAAATTTCTTCGCCTCCTCTTTTCTATATAATAACAGTTTAAACCTTAAGATTAAAGTGGGGAAATTCTTAATATTTTATTAAGATTATAAAAAAACTGCTCTTTTTTCGCAAAGAGCAGTTTTTTATAAAATATTACCACCCCATTTCTTTTGCAACCAAAAGAAACCGAGCAAAGCTTGCGAAGCGCGCCCAGTGGGCGAAACAGCGAGCAAGGTTTGGCGCCGCGGTCAAAATATTCAAGGCTTTATGCCGCAGAATATTTTGGGTACCGCAAGAGCAGGTTCCTGAAAGAAAAGTTCAAACCCCCAACCGCGTGCTCCCGCAAGCGATTCCCCCTTTGGAAAAGGGGGAATAAACCCACCACCGGCAGATAAAGTTTTCTAATCTCAACCGCCATCGTTCAGGCCGACGGCGGATTTTCATTATAAATCGGCGGCTCGACTAATATTTCGGGCAGATTTCATCCTCCCTTTTTAAAATTCATATTCAAGTTCACCGATTGGAATAATCGGCTTCGGAGGGACGGAAGGTGCGTTAAGCTGTTTTTCCATAATAACGATGCTGTGCCATTTTCCGAATTTATATCCGCAGTTTTTCCGGAACCCGTTTTTTATGAACCCGTATTTCTCATGCATTTTTATAGATGCCTCGTTGTCGTCGTTTATGAGAACATAACAAATACAAAAATTCTGTTTTTTAAGAATATCGAGGATTTTTTCATAAAGAGCGGTTCCGATTCCCTTTCCTCTCGCATCTTCATCAAGATAAACGGAAGTTTCAACGGTCCATTGATAAGCCGCCCTTGTATATTCCGGTCCGCCATAGGCATAGCCGAGGATCTTTCCGTTTTCTTCATAAACTATCCAGGGATATTTCCTTTGGATTTCCGAAATTCTTTCGGAAAATTCCGAAAGGGAAGGAACTTCATATTCAAAGGTTATGGCGGTTTTTTCGATATATGGCGCATAAATTTTAAGAATCGCTTCTGCGTCTTTTTCGGTTGCAAAACGAATTTTTCCGGTCATTGGTTCTCCTTTTTAAGCTGAAAATTTCTTACGGCAAACTGGATCAAAGTTAACGGCAAAAGGCAAAGCAAAAGAGTTCTTCCGGAAGCGGAAAGCGGAACAAGCATAAACAGTTCCTCGAAAAGATTGATCGCGGCGGAAAAGATAACCGTGCTTCCGATAACGATTGCCGCTTTGAATTTGTTGAGCGGAAGGCAGGTTGTTAAAAGCATCATAAGGCTTGCGGCTCCGGTATAAACCGTACAGACCGTCGAAACCTCATCAAGGGAAAGTTTCGCAGACATTCCGAGATTTTCGTTTATTATGAGCACCGCCATAATTCCGAAGAAAACCGTTGCCGCGCCGAAAAGCGCCCTTTTGAGCACCGTTTTCATAAATTCCTTCGGAACCCTTTTGAAGTTCGGTTCAAGGGCAAGAAAAACCCCCGGAATTCCGGAAGCAACTGCGCCAATAAGGGTCATCTGGATAGGTACAAACGGATATGCAAAAGGCGCAAAAAGAAGCGTTGCGGTAAGGGCAAAGGTATAAATAGTTTTCATAAGAAAAATCGAAGCCGCACGCTGAATGTTGTTGATAACTCTTCTTCCTTCGAGCACGACTTCCGGCATTGCGGAAAAATCCGAATCCAGAAGAACAAGCTGTGCGGCATGACTTGCCGCCTGGGCACCGGAAGCCATTGCAACGGAGCAATCCGCATCCTTAAGGGCGAGCACGTCGTTGACTCCGTCGCCGGTCATTGCGACGGTGTGTCCGTTTTTCTGGAGGGATTTTATTATAACGCGTTTTTGTTCCGGGCTTACCCTTCCGAAAACAACGGTTTTTTCCGCAAGGGCGGAAAGTTCCTCATCAGAAAGAACCGAAGCGTCCGCAAAATTTTCTGCGCCGGACACCCCGGCTTTTTTTGCAATTGCAGAAACCGCCGCCGGGTTATCGCCGCTTATAACTTTTATGGAAACGTCGTTTTTGCGGAAATATTCAAAAGTTTCCGCAACATTCGGACGAATTTCATCTTCAATCAGTATAAAACCAAGTGGTTTTTCCGCTTTGTATAATTTTCCGTCAAATTTTCCGGAACAAAGAGCGAGAACACGGGTTCCGTCCGCGGAATATTCCGTCGCTTTTTGAACGGTTTCCGGAAAATTTCCGCCGGTAACGAATTCCGGTGCGCCAAGCATATAGCAGCCTTCCTCACCGAAATCCGCCGCGACATATTTGAGCACCGAGGAAAACGGAAGAACGTTTTTCGCCGGTTTTTCAATGGGGTTCCGGCTTCCGAAAGCTTCGACAATTGCTTTTGCGGTGGCGTTATCCGCCGGAACGGCGGAATAGATTTCCGCCGCAAGTGCGCCGATATCTTCGCCATCAAAGCTTACGGTGCCTTTTATCTTCATATTTCCGCTTGTTATGGTGCCGGTTTTATCAAGGCAGAGCACATCCGCCCTTGCAAGGGATTCCAAAGAATAAAGCTGTTGGGTAAGGGTGCGTTTTTGAGCAAGGCGAACAACACCCACAGCAAAACTCATGCTCGTGAGCAGATAAAGCCCGTCCGGAATCATTCCGACCATTGCCGCAACGGTCGGAATCATGGAATCCGTATAGGAAAGGCCCTGGTCAACAAAGTGGTTCCAGAAAGTGAGCACGCCCATCGGAACAATAAAAACCGTTACGGTTTTTATTATGTTCATCATTGTGTTTTTGAGCACAGATTTTGCCGTTTTGAGCTTTTTCGCTTCCGCGGTGAGTTTTTCGGCATAGCTTTCCGCGCCCACCGCGGTAAGAACAACCGCCGCTTCGCCGCTTATCACAAAGCTTCCGGAAAAAAGTTTATCTCCGGCAGCTTTAAGAACGGCGTCGCTTTCGCCGGTTATAAGGCTTTCGTTAAGCCTTGCCTCGCCGCCGAGCACCGTTCCGTCTGCGGTCATCTGGTCGCCGGCTCCGATGAGCACAACATCGCCCAGAACAAGTTCCTGATAAGGCAAAACAACCTCTTTCCCGTCGCGAATGACCCTTGCAGTGGGTGCTGTGAGCACCGAAAGACTGTCAACGGTTTTCTTCGCCCGAAGTTCCTGAATCGTTCCGATGAGGAAGTTCGATATAACAATACCCAAAAAAAGCATATTGCGGTAGCTGCCCGTGGTGATAACAAGGACCGCAAGCACAACATTGAGCATGTTATAGAAGGTAAAGAGGTTTGAAAAAATTATCTGTTTTACGCTTTTTGAAGCGGAAGAAGGCGAAACATTCGCCTTGCCTTCCGCGGCAAGGCGAACTGCATCTTCGCTTGAAAGAGCCGGCCAGCTTTGGTCGATTTTCAAGATATCACTGCCTTTTTATTTTTACGCAAGGTTAAGCTTTCCGAGAAGATTGTGGATGCGTTTATAAACAAGATAGGTAACGGCGCCGTTTATTCCGGCTTTTGTGAGGTTAAAGAGAAGGATAAAAGGCATAAGGCTTTTTACCATTCCTTTTGCGGCTTCAATTTCCATTCCGGCCATTGCGTTGAGATAAACCGGAGTGAGCGCAAGGTTTGCCGGATACATTACCGCAACCATTGCAAGAACGCCGCAGGCGATTGCAATAAGGGCGCCTTTTTTTGTTTTTTTGCGTTTATAAATCGTTCCGGCAACAAGAGTGAAAGCGCTTGTTGCGATTATGTGCATAACGATTCCGTAAACTCCGCTTTGGGCGGAAACGGTCATTCCCTGGATCGCGGAAACAATAACGGTCAAAACAACGCCCCAGACCGGTCCGAAAAGGAAGGTTCCTATAAGTATCGGAATATCCGCCGGGTCATATTCAAGGAAGGAAACCGCCGGAAAAATCGGGAAATGGATGAATGCAACCAGAACAATTGAGCAGGCCGCAAGGACGCCGAGAGTTGTGAGTTTTTTTGTGTTCATGTTTTTCATAATAATACCCCTTCTTTTTTAAGATAGTGTGAACAGTTTCTTAAAAGAAAGGCAAAATCGCAAAAAGAAATGCTCCGCACAAATTCTGTACGGAGCAAAAATTTCTTCACGCAGTTTCGCCATCCGGACTTAATGCGAAATTTTCGCAAACACCGTCGGTACGGGATTCTGACCCGTTCTTGCTGTTAAGCTCTCGGACTTATCGGATAAAACCGCTTCACCGCCGGTAGGGAATCTCACCCTGCCCCGAAACTATTTAATTTTATGAATAAGCGCAGTACGCCTATTGCCATTGTTTTCTGGAAGAATTATTCTTCGTCTTCCTCTTCTTCGTCAAGGTCGAATTCGAGATGTTCGCCGCAGTTGGGGCAATCCATTTCGCCTTCGTCAACGATGCAGCCGTCGATGCAGATAACTTCGCCGCAAGCAGGGCATTCTACTTCATAGAGATCTTCATCGTCGCAGCAGCAATCGCAATCGTCATCGCAGCAGTCGCAGTCACAATCGCAGTCGCAATCGTCATCGAATTCATAATAATCGTTTTCAAGAGCTTCAAGGTCTTCGTCGATAAGTTCAACCTGTTCGCCAACTTCTGCAAGAGCGTCCTGAACGTCTTCTACATCGTATGCAAGGTCTTCGAGGATGTCAACGATAGCGTTGAGAACTTTGTCGTCGCAGTTAAGGCCTTCCATAAGACCTTTGAGATGTGCAACTTTTTCAGCAATAGTCATGTTTTTTCTCCTTTGCCATAAAGGCGGTTTTAAAAATGTTTGTGATCGGATTATGCTCTGCCGATGTATTCACCGGTTCTGGTATCGATCTGGATTTTGTCGCCTTCGTTGATGAAAAGCGGAACCTTAACCTGTGCGCCGGTTTCAACGGTTGCGGGTTTGGTAACGTTGGTTGCGGTATCGCCTTTAACGCCGGGTTCGGTTTCGGTTACTTCAAGAGTTACGAAGTTCGGAGCTTCGAGGCCGAAAACTTTGCCTTTGTAAGAAAGGATACGGCAAACGTCTTCTTCTTTGCAGAATTTGAAGGAATCGCCGAGAAGGCTTTCTTCGATCGGGATAAGTTCATAAGTTTCGGGATCCATGAAGTAATAAAGGTCGCCGTCGGTGTAGCTGTAAGACATTTCTTTTCTTTCGATAAATGCAGTGGGGAATTTATCGGTAGGGTTGAAAGTGCGCTCTACAACTGCGCCGGTGATGACGTTTCTGATTTTGGTACGTACGAATGCTGCACCTTTGCCGGGTTTTACATGCTGGAATTCGATGATCTGATATACATCACCGTTATCGTCAAAAGTAACACCGTTTCTGAAATCGCCTGCAGAAACCATAAGTTAAACCTCCTAAAATGAAGCGCAATAGCGCATTTTTTACACTATCAATAATAAAGTATTTTTGCCTTTTTTGCAATAGTTTTTTATAAAATTATGCCCATTATGACCTTTATATTTCAAAAAAGAGTGATTTTCGTGCTTTTGGTCCCAATTCTACTTTCCATAGGTTGCCGTTTTCTTTCGGATATGATAACCTCAAAACAAAGAAAGGAGCGATTTTTATGTCCTATATAAACGGCAAAATTATAAAGGAACTTCGGGAAGGAAAAAATCTTACCCAAAAACAGCTTGGGGAAATAATTTCCGTTTCGGACAAAACGGTTTCAAAATGGGAAACGGAAAAGGGACTTCCGGATATAACTCTTCTTGAACCGCTTTCAAAAGCTCTCGGAGTTTCGGTTGCGGAGCTTCTTTCCGGCGAAAATATTGTTAACCAAAACCGCTCCGGAAATATTTCAAAGCTTAAATTTTACGTTTGTCCGGTATGCGGAAACGTGATAACCGCCCTTGGCGAAGGCGCTTTTTCCTGCTGCGGAACAAAGCTCCCAGCTCTTTCCGCGGAAAAAGCGGAGGAAAATTCCTTTGAAATTGAAAGACCGGAGGGGGATATTTTTCTCCGCTTCAACCACCCGATGACAAAGGAACACTATATTTCTTTCGCCGCATATGTCACCTATAACGGCATAGTCCTCAAAAAACTTTATCCGGAGCAGGAAGCGGAAATTCGTTTTCCTTTTTCCGGAAAAGGAAAAATCTTTTTCTTTTGCAACAGGGAAGGGCTTTTTGAATTAAAAATCTGATTTTCTGTTAAATTTTTCTCCGTTTTGTGAAAAATACCTATGACATTTTTTGTCAAAATATGCTACAATATATGTGTAAAAAGTTCACCTTTTGAAAGTTTTGCAGTATATTTTGCCGGAATTACGGAGAAAGGAAAGATTTTTTGATGTTTGAAAAAGGTCATGTTTTTGTATATGGTGCCAGCGGCGTTTGCAGAGTTGAAGATATCTGCGTAAGAGATTACGGCGCGGGAAAAAAGGAATATTATATCCTCCAGCCGGTTTTTGACCTTCGTTCAAGCCTTTCCATTCCTGTGGACAGCCCTGTTTTTGAAAATCACGCAAGAGAACTTCTTCGAAAAGAGGAGGTTCTTGAAATCATAGATTCCTTCCCGAACACCGAAGCGGGATGGATAAGGGACGACAAGGAACGCATCGAAACTTTCCGAAGCCTTCTTGAAGGCGGAGTCCACAAAGATATTGTGACCCTTATCCGAAGCCTTTATTTACATAAAAAAGAGCTTGCGGAAAAGGGCAAAAAACTCCGCAGCAGCGACGAGGCGATTATGCAAAGGGCGGAAAAGCTTCTTTACAGCGAATTTGCCTGGGTCCTCGGAATTGAACCGAAAGAGGTCGTTCCGTTCATAAAAGAAAGAATTGAATAATTCAAAGGCGCCGGAAGGCGCTTTTTTTATAATCACCGAAAAAATTTGCAACCCCGGATAATGGGCTTTATTCGTAGTAGCGGATATTATCCGCTACTATAATTTTGCATTATGCACTATGCACTTTGCATTAAAAAAGAATCCCTCCACCGCCAAAGGCGGTCCCCCTCCCTTTAGGCAAGGGAGGCTTATCTTCCGGGAAGGCTTTTTCTTCACCGGTTCATCAAAAAGCCCTTTCTTTTTATTGACTTTATATTTTTTTAGGAATATTATTAATAATAGGTAAATTTCGGGAAACGGAGGTATTTTGTCATGGCTGAACCTGAAGAAAGATTTGAAGAAGTTTATGACGAACTCAGAGATGAACTGGAGGAACTTTGCCACGAAAAGCGGTATAACGACCTTCGAAAACGCTTTCTCGATATGAACCCTGCGGATATCGCATGGCTTTTTGACGATATGCCGGAGGATCATCTTCCGGTTATGTTCCGCCTTCTTTCAAAAGAAGTTGCGGCGGACGTTTTTATCAATCTTGAAAGCGATTCCCAGGAAATGCTTATAAAAGGCTTTTCCAACGCGGAACTCGAAGCTATCCTTGATGAGATGTTCCTTGACGATACCATCGACGTTATCGAGGAAATGCCCGCAAACGTTGTTAAAAGAATCCTTAAATATTCCGACCCGGAAACCAGAAAAGAGATAAACAAAATTCTCCAGTATCCGGAAGATTCCGCCGGTTCCCTTATGACAACGGAATTTATCCGTCTTCGCCGGGGAACGACTGTTGCCGGCGCTTTTGACGTTATCCGTCAGAAGGGCGACGATTCCGAGACCATCAACGTTTCCTACGTTACCGACGAAGAACGCCATCTCATCGGCTACGTCACCATTCGTACCCTTGTTCTTGAAAAAGATACAAGCGCCCTTATCGGCGACATTATGGAACCAAACGTAATTTCCGCCAGAACCACCGACGATAAGGAATCGGTCGTTCAGCGTATGAGCAAATATGACTTCGATACCATGCCGGTTGTTGATGCGGAAGACCGCCTTGTCGGAATCATCACCTTCGACGACGCTATCGACGTTATCGAAGAAGAGGCCACCGAAGATATCGAAAAGATGGCGGCAATCACCCCGAGTGACCGCCCCTATCTTCGTACCGCGGTTTTTGATATCTGGAAATCCCGTATTCCCTGGCTTATGATACTCATGCTTTCCTCCACCTTCACCGGAATGATAATCAGCAGTTTTGAAGGGGCACTGGCTTCCTGCGTTGTTTTAACCGCTTTTATCCCTATGCTCATGGGCACCGGCGGTAACTGCAGCAACCAGACTTCCGCAACGGTTATCCGCGGACTTTCGCTCCAGGAAATTGAATTCCGCGACGTTTTCAAGGTAATCTGGAAGGAAGCAAGGGTCGGACTTCTTGCAGGTGCGGCTCTTGCGGCAGTAAGTTTCATCAAAGTCCTTCTTTTTGACGGAATGCTCCTTGGAAATCCGGAAGTCACCCCGATGGTTTCCGCAGTAATCTCCCTTACCCTTGTTCTCACCGTTTTTTGTTCCAAAATCGTCGGCGCGTTCATGCCCCTTTTCGCAAAAAAAGTCGGCGCGGACCCTGCGGTTATGGCTTCGCCTTTTATCACAACCGTTGTTGACGCCCTTTCGCTCGTTATCTATTTCGGTTTTGCAACTGTCCTGCTGGGAATATAATATTGCGGAAAACTTTTGCAAGAATCCCTCCACCGTGCCTACGGCAACGGTCCCCCTCCCTTTAACAAGGGAGGCAATTAATTTTCCGCTTGACAACGGGCTTTTCTGCCCTTATAATATTTAATGCTGTTTACAGATTTTCTGCTGTCCGGCCTTGACAAAGCCGGACAGTTTTTTATTTATTCAATGGAGGTACTGATTTTGGATAATATTTCTATTATTGTCGCCAACATAATTTCAATCGTTTCCTGCACCATGATGGTGCTTATCGGTCTTATCAAAAACAAAAACAAAATTCTCGCCGCCCAGTGCGTTCAGTTCACCCTTATGGGCGTTTCCCACTATCTTCTTGGCGGAATGGGCGGAGTTTGGGCAACCGTTGTAAGCATTTTAAGGAACCTTGCTTTCTTTAAATTCAAAGTTACTGTTCCGCTTAAAATCCTTTTTGTCGTTCTTTCGGTCGTTCTTTCGCTCGGAACCGTTACTCTTAACCCCATAACCTGGCTTCCGATCCTTGCAACTTCCCTTTTCACCTGGGTAATCGACAGCGAAGACATTATAAAATTCAAAAATGTGATGATCCTCACCGTCTGCATGTGGTTTGTTTATGATGCAGTTCATTTCAACTTCATTTCCGCCGCATTTGATGCCTTCACCGTTGTTTCCACCGGTTACAGCGTATGGCAGATCAAAAAAGAACAGAAAGCGGCTGAAAACAAATGAACGTTGTTTTAGGAAATATTGTTTCACTTCTTGCCTGCACCGTGATGGTGCTCATCGGTTTCATCAAAAATAAAAAGCGCTACATAATCGTTCAGAACCTGCAGTTTTTGCTCAACGGAACGGCGCACCTTCTTCTCGGCGGCTTCGGCGGCGCAATCGCCAGCGGAATCAGCATTGTCCGAAACCTGATTTTTTCAAAATGGGACTGCACCCCGATCATCAAAGTGATCCTTATTGTTTTGCAAACCGCTCTTTCGATCCCCACCATAACCTCGAATCCCATAACCTGGCTTCCGATAATCGCCGCGGCGATGTTCACCTGGTATATCGACACAAAGGACGTTATGTGGTTCAAATGGGTCATAATAATCACTCTCATCATGTGGGGCGTTTATGACCTTTATCACCAGAATTACGTTTCCATCTGGTTCCGCATTTTTACTGTTGTTTCCAACGGAATAAGCATGTGGAAAATTCATAAAGACAGAACAGAAAACAAAAAGCTCCCTGCATAAGGCGGGGAGCTTTTTTATTTTATATGAATTTCCAGTTATCAACATCAAAAACCCCAGTCGGCATTATCCTTACAGAAGGAATTACCGGAAGCGCCATAAAGCTGAGAGTCATAAACGGATCAACTCCCGGATTGGCACCAAGGGAATATGCCGCGGTCTTTGCCTTTTCAAGGTCGGAATCGATTTTTTCAAGCGGTTCATCGCTCATGATTCCGGCAATGGGAAGAGAAAGTTCCGCAAGGAGTTTTCCGCCTTCGAAAACAACGATTCCGCCTTTGTTTTCGATAATCCTGTTCACGGCAAGTACGATATCGACGTCATTGGCTCCCGCAGCAATTATGTTATGGGAATCGTGGGAAATGCTTGTGGCAACGGCGCCTTTTTTAAGTCCGAAACCGTTTAAATAAGCGGCTGTTTTATGACCCGTGTTTTTATGCCTTTCAAAAACCGCAATTTTAAGAATATCGTTTTCAACATCTATCTTATCCGCAGTGCCGCGTTTTTCGGTAACTATCTGTCCGGAGATCATTCCGATAACAGGTCTTTCGCCGGAAACGGCGATATCTTTTTCTGTGATTTTTTCAATATTAAAAGTGTTGTGTGCCTTTTCATCAAGTTCCGGAGCAATTTTCGGAACAGCAAAATCGATCACTTTTCCGTTTTCAAAAACAGCTTTTCCGTTTTTATAAACAGCTTCGATATCAAGATTTCCAATGCTGTCTGCAATGATGAAATCCGCCTTGTATCCGGGCGCGATTGCGCCTTTTTTATCAAGGGCGAAATATTCCGCGGCGTTGAAAGAAGCGGCTTTAACGGCGATTTCCGGGCTTGCGCCGGCCTTTACCGCCTTTCTTACGATATTATCAATATGTCCCGCTTTAAGAATATCGTTCGGGTGGCGGTCATCGCAGCAGAACATACATCTGTCTTCATACTGAAGGTCAAGAAGAGGAAGCAAAGCATCAAGATTTTTCGCAGCGGTTCCTTCACGGATCATAATATGCTGTCCCCGTTCGATTTTTTCAAGGGCTTCATCAGGATCGGTACATTCGTGGTCGGAATAAACTCCGGCAGCGGCATAGGCGTTAAGCCCGTTTCCGGATACTCCCGGTGCGTGTCCGTCGGTTTTCTTCTTGAAATTTTCCGCAAAGGAAATTTTATCAAGAACCGCTTTGCTTCCGGAAACAACTCCCGGAAAATTCATCATTTCCGCAAGTCCCGCAACTCTTGGGTTTTCATAAAACCGCGCAATATCCTCATATTCAAGCACCGCTCCGCTTTCATCAAGAGGCGTTGCCGGAACACAGGAAGGAAGCATTATCATAACATCAAGGGGCAGATTTTCCGTTGCTTCGATCATATATTCAATTCCGTCCGTTCCCATTACGTTTGCAATTTCGTGCGGGTCGCAGACAACTGTTGTGGTTCCGTGGGGCAAAAGAGCCTTCGCAAGTTCCGCCGGGGAAGCAAGGGAACTTTCCAGATGAAGGTGGGCATCAATAAAACCCGGAAGAACAATTTTTCCGGAAACGTCGATTTCCTTTTCACCGCAGTAAGTTCCGATGCCGGCAAAAATACCTTTTTCAACGGCTATATCGCCCATGCAGATTTTCTTGCTGAAAACATTTACATAGGAGGCATTTTTCAGCACCAGCTCCGCAGGCTTTTCGCCAATGGCGGCTTTGATTATCTGCTGTTTTTCTTCGGTTGCAAGGTCAAGTTTTTCTTTATCAAACATTTTTTCACCCGCCTTTTTCTTTCATAAATCCATTATATTATGGCTTTTTTGGGGTGTCAACCGCAAAAAAGACATATTTTCGCCCCGATGCTTGACAAATTCCTTAAAACAGATTAACATTTCCATATGCGCAATTTTGCAAAATCTATTTATAAAACAGGAGATTTTTATGAGCTTTACCTACCGCGGTCTTAAGGCCGATTTAAAACGTTATCTCGTTACTGAAGAGGATGTTCAGAAGCAGATCGAAGGCATTCTTGAGGAAAACCCGAAAATCGAACATGTAACCGATCGTCCCGCACAGCTTGGCGACGAAGTAATTATCGATTACGCAGGCTTTTGTGACGGAGAACAGTTCGAAGGCGGCACTGCCCAGCACCAGCCCCTTACCCTTGGAAGCGGAAGATTTATTCCCGGATTTGAAGAACAGCTTGTTGGCAAAAAAATCGGCGAGGAAGTAATCGTTTCCGTAACTTTCCCGGAAGCATATCATTCTGAAAAACTTGCAGGCAAAGCCGCTGAATTCCGCTGCAAAATCCACCACATTCATGCAAAATCCAGATATGAACTGAACGACGAATTTGCAAAGGAATTTGGTGATTGTGAAAACATGGAAGAATTCCGTGAAAAGCTCGCCCATTCCATGCAGCACTATGTTGACGACCAGGCAGAAATGGAACTTCAGAACCGCCTTCTCATCCAAGCCGCAGAATCCCTTGATTTTACTCCCGGCGAAGAGGAAATTGAAAAAGAAGTTGAACAGCAGCTTGCAGATATTTCGGCAACCCTTGCACAGCAGGGTCTTACTCTTGAAATGTATTGTCAGTTCACCGGAAACACCGTTGATAACATGAAGGCAGAAGCCAAAGGCGACGCTAAAAAAATGCTTCGCGTTGAAGCCGCAATAAATGAAATTGCCGCCCTCGAAAATATCTCTGCAACAGAAGATGAAATCGACCGTGCTCTTGAAATTATTGCACAGCAGAACGGTCTTACTCTTGATCAGATCAAGGAGTTTTCCGCAAAAGAGGAAGGACTTGAAAAATCCGTTATTCACAGCGTTGTTATGGGAAAAGTAATGCGCCTTATCCGCGATTCCGCTGAAATCACCGAAGTTTGATTTAATATAATATAAAAAGCCGGCAGAATGATCTGCCGGCTTTTTTATAGCAGCGAAATGAAAAAAAGAAGCCCACCCAAAGGGCAGGCTTCGTAAATTCTGCAAAACGAGATTAACGTTTGGAGAACTGAGGTGCACGACGTGCTTTTTTGAGACCGTATTTTTTACGTTCTTTCATTCTGGGGTCACGGGTAAGAAGACCAGCTTTTTTGAGGGTAGGTCTGAGTTCTTCGTTGTACTGAAGAAGAGCACGGGAAAGACCGTGACGGATTGCGCCTGCCTGGCCGGTTACGCCGCCGCCGGTTACGGTGCAAACGATGTCGAATGCGCCAACGGTTTCGGTGAGTTCCATGGGCTGACGAACGATGAGTTTAAGGGTATCAAGGCCGAAATAATCGTCGATGTCGCGGCCGTTGATGGTGATTGCGCCGGTTCCGTTAGGATAAACGCGAACACGAGCTACAGAGCTTTTTCTTCTACCGGTACCGTAGAAGTAAGGGTTAGAATCATACATGGTTTACGTCCTCCTTCCGAATCATTTTACCCAAGCTTCG
>JAFQBH010000015.1 GCA_017399765.1 Oscillospiraceae bacterium
GGGTTTGCGTGGGATTTTTTGTTAACGAAAACAAGAAGAACGGCGCCGATAACAACGCTTCCGAAAACCGCAAGAGGGATCATTCCCGCCGCAAGAACAATGCCCACGGCGATGGACCAGAAGAGGAACGCAATATCAAGGGGCTCTTTGATTGCGGTTCTGAAACGGACTATGGAAAGGGCACCGACCATACCAAGAGAAAGAACAACGTTGCTTGTTACGGCAAGGATAACAAGAGTTGTAATCATGGTGAGCGCAACAAGAGAAACGCCGAAGCTCGAAGAATACATAACTCCGGAAAAAGTCTTTTTATAAACAAGGAAAATAAAAAGACCGATTCCGAAAGCAAGAGCAAGGGCGATCACCATATCAAAGATACTTACGCTCGAAACGTTTTCGAGGAAGCTGGATTTAAAAATATCGTTAAAAGTTACCATAGCAAAAATTTTCCTTTCTTTTGGTTCAGCCGTAGATTCTGCAGGCGGCGTATTTTGAAAAAGCGGCGCTTCGGCGGCTTTCAAGCTGGATAATATCCCGGATTATATCCGGAAGAAATTCGTCCCATTTGACTTCAAGGATAATGGGTGCGGTTCCTGCCGGAACAGTCGGAAGATCGGGATTTAGAATATCCGTCTGGTTAATTCCGGTCCGGATGCCGTAATCGAGCGTGACCCTTACGTTTCCTGCGGGAAAGATGAAGGCTTCCCTCGTATAATCAACAACGGTTTTCGGAAGAAGACCTTCGGATTTCATTTTATAGCCAAGCTCCCGGAGAAGAGGTTTTTCCGAAGATGCGATGAAATCCCTTTCCCCGGCGATGATTTTCTCCGTTTCATCTTCGGAAAGCCATTCGATTTCTTTAAGACAAAGACCGTTTATTTTGCTTTTCTTTTCAAGTTTTATAAGGGATTTGTCATGGTTATAAATTCTTATGCGGAATTTTTCTCTTCTGCTTACTCCGTTTAATTTTTCAAGAAGCGCCTTATCCTCGAGGTTATCGAAATAAAGGCTTCGGATAAAATATTTTCCGTCCTTTGCGTTTTCGTCCCTTTGCATAACGGCGGAAAGCCTTTGGCGAAGGATAAGCATATCCGAATAGTTTATCTCGTGTTTCCATTCGTGTCTGAATTTAGAAGCTATTTTTGTTCACTCCCTTTCGCTTTTTTGTTTCGTCCAAATTTTATCACAGGAAACTTAACCTTTGCTGAAAGAAAGGCCGGAAACTGTTAAATGATTGTGAACATTCTCTTTTTCAGCTTTATTTAAGCGGAATGGATTATTATAATTAAAAAGAAATATATCCGGAGGAAACAAAATGAAAATTCTTATTATAGAAGACGAAAAAATCCTGGCGGATTCGATAAAATCCCTTCTGGAATCCAAAGGATTTGAAGCGGAAGCGGTTTATGACGGAGAAACGGGAAAAGATTATGCCGAACTCGGGGTCTATGACCTTCTTATCCTCGACGTTATGATGCCTAAAATGAACGGATTCGAAGTTGCAAGAACGGTCCGCAAAAACCGCTGTTCAACGCCGATTCTTATGCTCACCGCAAAATCTTCTCTTGAAGACAGAATTGAAGGACTTAACGCAGGCGCGGATTATTACCTTACCAAGCCTTTTGATTCGCGGGAGCTTCTTGCCTGCATAAATGCCCTTTTGCGCAGGCAGGGCGGACAGGTTGACGAAATGGTTTTCGGGAATACAATTCTCGATTTATCCTCTTCAACGCTTATTTGCGGCGGAAAGGAAATCCGACTTTCCGCAAGGGAATTTGATGTTATGCGCGCGCTTTTTTCAGCAAAAAACCGCAACCTTTCAAAAGAAACTATCCTTGCAAAAGTTTGGGGATATGATTCCAACGCAGTTGAAAACCATGTTGAAGTATATGTCGGTTTTCTTCGCAAAAAGCTTGCAACCATCGGTTCCAATATTAAAATCGAATCCATAAGAAGGCTCGGCTACCATCTGGAGGCAAAAGATGATTAAAAAATTAAAGATAAAATTTATCTGCATAAATATGGCGATAATCACTGCGGTGCTTTTTGTGATTTTCGGAATGATAATAACTTCCACCTCCGCAAACCTTGAAAGGGAAAGCATTGCTTTTATGCAGATCGCCTCGAAAAGCAGCTTTTTGCCCGGAAGACCGGGTGAACTTCCGGAAGAAACAAGAACTCCGTTCTTTACTGTAAAAATCAGCCCGAACGGAGTGGTTTCCGCCGACGGAGGAAGCTTTTTTGACCTTTCGGACAGAGCAATGCTTGAAGAAATCGTTGATTCCGCTTTTTATTCCGAAGAAAAAACCGGAATAATTAAAAACTATAACCTTCGGTTTTTAAAAGAAGAAACTCCGGGCGGAACCACCATAATCTTTGCGGATATCTCTTCCGAACAGGCGACAATAATAAATCTTATAAAAACCTGCTTCTTTATAGGAATAATCAGTTTCGGGGTTTTCTTCGGAATAAGCGTTCTTCTTGCGCACTGGGCAATCAAACCGGTTGAAAATGCATGGAAGCAGCAAAAACAGTTTGTGGCAGATGCTTCCCACGAGCTTAAAACCCCTCTTACGGTAATTCTGACAAATGCAGAACTTCTGCAGAGCGAAGACTGCACTGAAACGGATAAAAACCGTCTTTTGGGTAACATTTATTCCATGTCAAAACGCATGAGGGGCCTTGTGGAAAATCTTCTTGACCTTGCAAGGGCGGATAACGGAACTTCGAAAATGGTTTTTGAAAAGCTGAATTTCAGCGACCTTGTTTATGAATCGATTCTCCCGTTTGAACCGGTTTATTTTGAAAACGGAAAGAATCTTTATTACCGCCTTGATAAGGATATAAATCTTTGGGGAAGTGCAGATTATCTTAAACAGACCGTTGATATTCTTCTTGATAACGCGAATAAATATTCTTTTGAAAACACAGCGGTCAGGGTGGAACTCATCAAAAAAGAAAAACACTGTGTTCTTTCGGTAAAAAGCGAAGGAGAACATATCTCGAAAGAGAACCTTAAAAACATTTTCAAAAGATTTTACCGCGTTGACGAAGCCAGAACCGCCGGCGAAAGCTATGGTCTTGGCCTTTCCATTGCGGAAAGCATCGTTAAAGAACATAAAGGAAAAATCTGGGCGGAGAGCAAGGGAAATGATAATATTTTCTTTGTACAGATACCCATATAAAAACAAGGGGCAAAGTTTTTCTTTGCCCCTTTATGTTTAACCATTTATTAAGTTTTTATATATAATCTCTTCCACCCTGTTCCAAATGTTATTCATATGCTGAACCCATTCCATCTGATCCTGCTCTTTGAGCGCTTCGTTTATGTCTTCCTGCTCTGTCATTTGCTTTACGAGCATTGATTCCATGGTTTGAGCACGGGTGTCAACCTCTGCAACATGCTCGTTGAGTTTTCCGGTGGTAAGGAGATTTATGAAAAGAATTTTATCATGTTCTTTTATGTATCTGAAATATCTTTGGCCGTAAATTCCGATGTTGTATTCTTCCTCTTGAACCGGTAAAAGATTTGGTAAATAATAATCTCCGCAAAGTGTATAATCCATGTTTTCACCTCCAAAAGAATAGTTTTCTTTTTAGTTTAGTATTGATAACTTTTATCATTATGTCATCAACAGCATCAGTATATCTTCTTTGCTGAATAAGAGAATTCCTTAAATCATTAAGTGCATTTATTACAATTTTCCATTCGGAATCATCAAGAGTAATATAGCATTTCTTTTCCATGATTCAACCTTCTTTCAGCACATCCGATTCAGCAGATACAAATGTATCATACGCAAATCTTGCTCCAAGTTTGAATCCGGTAATAAAACTATCAACAACAGATTCTCCGTCAACAATACCCCAAGCGTCAACATATTCAAGAAACAGCTTTTTATCTTCTTCGGGAAGTTTCTCTAAAAGGATATCTTCGTTTTCGGAAAGTATTTTCATTTCTCTGCTGTATGCTTTATTTTTCTTCTTTTTCGTGTTTTGCGGTTCAATATTTGCATAGTACAATTCTTCAATAAAATTTATCATTATGTAATCCTCCATTACAGATTTGAATTTGTCCAATAATTCAATCATTTTGGCTGATTACAAAAGTTTGCCAAAAAAATAGGCGGCACTTCCTTACGAAGTGCCGCCCAATGCGGGATTTTTTGTTTTTATTCTGTTTCTATAATCACCCTTGGATTTTGTGAAATCGCAAGAGCTATAAGGCTTCCGTCAACTTCGCTTCCGGCAAAAACAAGTTCGCTGTTTTCGGCGCAGATATAATAGGTTCCGCCGACATGGATTCCGTTTTCGCAGAAAATAATTCTGTAATAAGGTTTCCCCTCTATATCAAAAACACCGTCACACTCCGGAACAAGATTTTTGGAATAATCATCTGCAAATTCGGAATAATCCTCAGAAAAAACTTTTCCGTTCGATCCATAGTTTTTTTGATACAAATTTCCGAAAACCTTGGTATAACCGTCCGAACAGAGCTGGATTTCCGTGGCTTTTTCTTTTGCCATTTCAAGGGTCACCGGCATTCCCGGAACATCGAGGTTCGCGGAAAATTTGAGTTCTCCGTTATGAAAGCGATTGGTTTTTATAAGCGAAAATGAAACTCCTTCGCTGTTTGTGAAATGATAGAAATTTTCATTATCATAAATGATCGAAAATTCCGCCGCTGCAACAAGATATTTTGAAATTCGGGTAAATTTAATGGGTTTTCCGGGGTCAAAGGAAAGCTCAAAATAGAAAGGCTCGGTGTTTCCCGCAAGAATTCCGAAAATGCTGTAACTTTCGTTCTTCTCAGTGGCTTCGATTAATTTTTCAACGGGTTCGGTTTTGATTTTTCTGTCTTCTCCACGGAAAACAAAATTTTCATCAGACTCTGCTTCTTCGAAATTTTCTATCAGTCTTTCCGCACAGGCAATTTTTTCTTCGGAAATTCCATATTTAATTATCGCAACTTGACGGCTTATTTCGTTTGTGTACATGGTTTTAAGTTCTTCCCGCTCAAAACCCGCATTTTCCAGAACGCCGATATCGTTTTCGGAAATTCCGTTTTCATTCATTTCACGGAGGAACTTTTCCCATTCGTCCTCAATTTTCGGTTCTTCTTCGGAAATGCTTTCGGAAGCAGATTCCGAAGTTTCCTCCTGCGGTTTTTCTTCCGGTTCTTCCGGAAGCGATTCGGAAATTTCGCCTTGCGAAATTTCAGGAACATCCGGAACTTCCGGAACGATTTTCTCCGGTTCTTTTCCGCAGCCGGAAAGCAAAAGGGCAAAAACAAGCGCAAAAACAAAAAACTTTTTCAAGAAGGGAGACACCTCCGTTTTAAAATATTCCTTATATATAAATAGTAACATATTTTTCCGGTTTTGTTGCAGAAAAAAAAAATTCTATTCTTTTTCGGAATAAAAAAAATCCCGCTGAAGGGAGGCACTTTGTAAGGAAGTGCCTCCCTTTTTCTTTTGGCAAGTTTTTGTAATCAGCCAGAATGATTGAATTATTGGACAAATTCAAATCTGCAATGGAGGATTACATGATGGCAAATTTTATTGAAGAATTGTACTATGCAAATATTGAATCGCAGAATATGAAAAAGAAGAAAAGCAAATCGTATAGCAGAGAAATGAAAATACTTTCCGAAAACGAAGATGTCCTTTTGGAAAAACTTCCAGAAGAAGATAAAAAGCTGTTTCTTGAATATGTGGACGCCTGGGGTATTGTTGACGGAGAATCTGTTGTTGATAGTTTTATTACCGGATTCAAACTTGGAGCAAGATTTGCGTATGATACGTTTGTATCTGCTGAATCGGATATACTGAAAGAAGGTTGAATCATGGAAAAGAAACGATATATTGCTCTTGATGATTCTGAATGGAAAATAGTAATCAATGCACTTAATAATTTAAGAAACTCTCTTATTCGGCAAGGAAGATACACCGATGCAGTTGATGACATAATGATAAAAGTCATCAACGCAAAACCGAAAAGCAAACCACTCTTTTGGAGGTGAAGATATGGATTATACACTTTGCGGAGATTATCGTTTGCCGAATCTTTTACCGACCCAAGAGGAAGAATATGATATCGGCATATACGGTCAAAAATATTTCAGATACATAAAAGAACACGATAGGATTCTTTTCATAAACCTCCTTACCACCGGAAAACTAAACTCTTACCTCGCTGAAATTGACGAGCGTGCTCAAGAGATGAAAGCTACACTCGTAAAACAAATAGCGGAACAGGAAGGCATAAACGAAGCGTTAAAAGAGCAGAATCAGATGGAATGGGTGAAAAGGATGAACAGCATCAGAAGCAGGATAAAAGAAATTATATGGAATGAAATAGTGTAGCATAAAAAAGCATCGGCAAATTTTTTGCCGATGCTTTTTATCATTTATCTTTGTGTATTCTGTTCACCAATGCCGCAAGTTCAAATCTGCTGTGAACCTCGAGCTTTCTGTAAATATTTTTGGTGTGATCTTTAACTGTGTGTTCGGAAATGAAAAGGATTTTTGCAATATCGCCATTGCTGTAACCGTAACCGATAAGGTCAACAACCTCAAGTTCGCGTTTTGTAAGGGTATCAAGAATGCTTTCGGAAGTTTTTTCTTCTGCAA
>JAFQBH010000016.1 GCA_017399765.1 Oscillospiraceae bacterium
AGACCCTTTCAAGGGTAAAGCTAAATAATCAGTCCACTACGGCTTGAGCAAGAATTAAAAAAGCCAGCGTCATTAAGGCGCTGGCAGTATCAAGCCCTTACAGGGCGTTCCAAGCCACCCCTTTTAGGGGTGGTCATGACTATATATTATTTTATTTTGCTTCAAGGTTGATGCCGGTTTCTTTGCTGAAAACGTGGCAGTTGTTTCCGCCGAAATCGAATTTGATAGCTTTTCCGGAACAAAGTTCGGAAACTTCAGCGGGAGTCATGTTCATGGTATTGACGATTACGATAACGTCCTGACCGACAGCGGTTACATGGAGATGTACGGAAGAACCCATCATTTCGGAAACATCGATGTTTGCATTAACGCCTTCGTCAGCAAGAACAATGTGTTCCGGACGAACACCAAGGGTGATATCCTGTTCTTCAACGTTGTTTTCGGCAAGAGCTTTCTGTTTTTCTTCGGAAAGAACAACTTCGTGACCGTCGAGAACAACGGAATAAACTCCGTCTTTCTTAAGAAGTTTTGCGTCGAAGAAGTTCATTTGAGGAGAACCGATGAAACCTGCAACAAAGAGGTTGTGCGGATGGTTGAAAACTTCCTGAGGAGTGCCGACCTGCTGGATAAAACCGTCACTCATGATAACGATTCTGTCGCCGAGGGTCATTGCTTCGGTCTGGTCGTGGGTTACATAAATAAAGGTGGTGTTGATTTTCTGGCGGAGTTTGATGATCTCTGCGCGCATCTGGTTACGGAGTTTTGCGTCAAGGTTGGAAAGCGGTTCGTCCATGAGCATAACCTGGGGATCACGAACGATTGCACGGCCGATTGCAACACGCTGGCGCTGACCGCCGGAAAGAGCCTTCGGTTTTCTTCCAAGGTACTGGGTAATGTCAAGAATTTCTGCAGCTTCCTGAACTTTTTTATCAATTTCGTCCTTCGGGGTTTTGCGGAGTTTAAGCGCAAAAGCAAGGTTTTCATAAACGGTCATGTGGGGATAAAGAGCATAGTTTTGGAAAACCATTGCGATATCGCGGTCTTTCGGAGCAACGTCGTTCATGCGTTTGTCGCCGATGAAAAGGTCGCCGCCGGAAATTTCTTCAAGACCTGCGATCATACGAAGAGTTGTGGATTTTCCGCAGCCGGAAGGTCCGACAAGAACGATGAATTCTTTGTCTTTGATGTCAAGGTTGAAATCATGAACAGCAAGAAGACCGTCGGGAAGAATTGTAAGGTTGGTTTTAAGTTCTTCGCCTTTTTTGATTTTCTTTGCGTCGTCACCGTTGAAAGGATAAACCTTTCTGATGTCTTTAAGTGTTACAGTTGCCATAAATTCTGACTTTTGAACAATCCCCACCCGGGCGAAAGTCCTCACCTTTTCCGGCAAAGCGGAACAAGGCATTACGGCAGGTCTCCACACTGCCGCACCGCTAAGTCAAAGCGGAATTGACATATCCTCCTTTTTTTATGCGTGAAGTCTATTTGGTGGAGTAGAACGACACACAATGAGTTAGTATAATGATATCACCCGAGAATTCAAAATTCAATAAGCCTTATTCCATAGTTTTTCATCTCCTTTTTTGTAGATTTTGTCAAAAAGCCTCCGTTTAGCCTCCCATAATAGAGGAGGTGGCATCACGAAGCGATGACGAAAGGGTGGAAACCCTGTCCAATCAAAAACGGGCGCACACAGAGGTGCGCCCCCTGCATACATTCCGGTATTTCATTAATATAATGTATTATTTTTTATAATGTTTTTCCGTAAAAAACAACTGTCCTCTCGTCAAAAATGAAAGGAAAATTGCAAAAAAACCGTTTTTTTGATAAAAACCGCCAATTTTATAATAAAAATTTGCAAAAATGCAAAAAATCCTTGAAAACTTGTGGTCAAAATCAACAAAACGAAAACCGCAGTATTATACGAAATATAGAACTTTTTAAAATCGGTTGAAAAACATTTATTAAAATAGTATCATATTACGCGAGGAAACGTTGGAATCGTTTCCAAAAAAATCATGGGTAAAAACCCAAGTTAAAATTTAGGAGGAAAACTAAATGAAAAAGCTTTTTGCAATGCTCATGGCTCTCGTAATGGTTCTCTCCTTCGCAGCATGCGGCGAAACCCCTGAAGAACCTTCCGATCCCGAAGCACCCGTAGAACCCGGCGAAACCGAAGAACCCGCAGCAACCGGTTCTGTTTACTGGCTCAACTTCAAACCCGAATCCGACGAAGCACTTAAAGAAATCGCAGCAATGTACACCGCAGAAACCGGCGTAGAAGTAAAAATCGAAACCGCTGCTTCCGGTACTTACAGCGAAACCCTTACCGCAGAAATGGATAAGAGCAACGCTCCTACCATCTTCGTAGTATCTCCCAACGGTGTTCCCACCTGGGGCGAATATTGCCTCGACCTTGCAGGAACCCCCATCGAAGCAGAACTTGCAACCGACGCTTACAACGTATATGACGAAGAAGGCAAACTCGTTTCCATCGGTTACTGCTATGAATGCTACGGCATTATCGTAAACAACGCTCTTCTTAAAGCTGCTGGCCACGATGTTTCCGAAATCACCAACTTTGAAACCCTCAAAGCTGTTGCAGAAGACATCACCGCTAACAAAGACACCCTTGGCTTCAGCGCATTCACTTCCGCAGGCATGGACGGTTCTTCCTCCTGGAGATTCACCGGCCACCTCATCAACCTTGAATATGTTTATGAATATCGTGATAACCCCGAAGCATGGGGCAACGGCGCTTATGGCCCTGCAACCCTTACCGGTGCTTACATGAACAACTTCAAAAACCTCTTCGATCTCATGCTCGAAAACTCCACCACCGATCGTAAAGAACTTGCAAACGGCGGCTTCGATGCTAACGCAGAATTTGCAGAAGGCAAAGCAGCATTCTATTGCAACGGTAACTGGGAATATGCTTCTCTTATCGAAAAAGGCATGAACCCCGATGATCTTTACATGATTCCTTATTACTGCGGTGTTGAAGGCGAAGAAAAAGCAGGTCTCAACTGCGGTACTGAAAACTACTGGGCAATCAACGGAACCGCTTCCGAAGAAGATATCCAGGCAACCATGGACTTCCTCGTATGGCTCGTAACCGATGCAGAAGCTTCTGAAGCTGCTGTTGCAACCTTCGGCGTAATGCCCTATAAATCTGCTGCAGAATCCACCAACGCATTCCTTGCACAGGCTAACGCATATCTTGCAGACGGCTGCTACAACTTCGCTTGGGTTACCAACTATCAGCCCAACGTTGACGATTATCGTGCAACCGCTGTTGCAGCAATCAACGCTTACAACGCAGATCCTTCCGATGCAAACTGGGCAACTGTTGTAACCGCATTCATCGACGGTTGGGCAGTTCAGTATGCTCTTGCAAACGGCTGATATCTGAACCTTTGAAAAACTTCAAAGCAGTTTCGCTTTGATTAAACGGAGCGAGCCAAAAGCTCGCTCCGTTTTTGCTATATCACCGAAAAGGCCGCGTGAAGCCGAAACGGTGACCTTTTTTATAATTCAATTAGCAGGAGTTGAAGCAAAAATGAAACGCTCACACGACAGCGCGGCGGTCAACAGCGATATGATCCGCAAGCCGATCCAGCGCTGGGCACCACTTTTCCTTGTTCCGATGGTAGCGTCATTCCTCATCGGATTTGTCTGGCCTTTCTGCCACGGCCTTTTCCTCTCATTCTGTAAGTTCAAAACAACCAGTAACTGGGAATGGGTCGGAATTTCCAACTATGAAAAAGCCCTTGCAGACCAGAGCTTTATGTATTCCTTCGGATTCACCGCGGTTTTCGCGATCGTTTCCCTTGTGCTCATAAACGTGTTTGCGTTTGCTGTTGCTTATGCTCTCACCCAGAAAATAAAAGGCGCAAACCTTTTCAGAACCGTTTTCTTTATGCCGAACCTCATCGGCGGTATCGTTCTCGGTTATATCTGGAGCATGATTTTCGACGGTTTCCTCGGTTATTACCAGACTTCCATTCTTATGGATAAAGAATGGGGCTTCTGGGGACTTATCATTCTTACCTGCTGGCAGCAGATCGGTTATATGATGATCATCTATATCGCCGGTCTCCAGGCTGTTCCGGAAGATATGCTCGAAGCCGCAAAAATCGACGGCGCAAACGGCTGGCAGACTCTTTTCAAAGTCACCATTCCTAACGTCATGCCCTCCATTACCATCTGCACATTCCTTTCCCTCACCAACGGATTCAAGCTCTTCGACCAGAACCTTGCTCTTACCAACGGTTATCCTTTCGTAATCAATCCGGACGGAACAGCGGTTCGCACAACCGAAATGCTTGCTCTCAACATCTATAACACTTTCTACGGACAGAACACCGCTTCCCGCGGCGTTGCTCAGGCAAAAGCGGTTCTGTTCTTCATTCTCGTTGCAACCCTGGCAATTGCCCAGCTTACCGCAACCCGTAAAAAGGAGGTACAGCAGTAATGAAAGGCGCTTTCCAGAAAGAAAAATTCGGAAAAACTCTTACAACCGTTCTGTTCACCGCTCTCTCCGTTATTTATGTTTTCCCGGTGCTCATGGTTGTTATCAACTCTTTTAAAAAGAATACCTTTGTTAAAACCGATACCTTCGGAATTCCCAACGGCGAAAGCCATGCCGGTTTTGATAACTTCATCAACGGAATGACCTTCGGCGGATATCCTTTTTCAAAATCCGTTATTTACAGCATTGTTATCACCATTCTCGGAACAATCCTTATTCTTCTCTTCACTTCCATGGCCGCATGGTATATCTCCCGTGTGGATTCCCTTGCCTGCAGAATCGTTTATTACGGCTGCGTATTTTCCATGGTCGTTCCTTTCCAGATGGTAATGTTCACTCTTTCCAAAACCGCAGATACCCTCAAACTCAATACCCCCTGGACCATTCCGGTAATCTATCTCGGCTTCGGCGCGGGTCTTGCTGTTTTCATGTTTGTCGGCTTTGTAAAAGGAATCCCGCTTGATATCGAAGAAGCTGCCGCAATCGACGGCTGCAACCCTTTCCGTACATATTTCAGCGTTGTTCTCCCTATGATGAAACCCACCATGATCTCCGTTGCGATCCTCGAAATCATGTGGATCTGGAACGACTATCTTCTTCCCTATCTTGTTCTTGACCGTACCGAATACAGAACCATTCCGATCCATATCCAGTACCTCAAGGGAAGCTACGGAACCGTTGACCTCGGCGCAACAATGGCGCTTATCCTTCTCAGCATTATCCCCGTAATCATCTTCTATCTCACCTGCCAGAAACACATCATCAAAGGTGTTGCCGCGGGCGCAGTAAAAGGCTGATTTTTAATTAAAAACATATCGGAAAGGAGGCGCCCCTTTGACCATAAAAGATCTTGCGAAAAAAACCGGATACGGTGTTGCAACCGTTTCGCGTGTTCTCAATAACCAGCCGAACGTAAGCGAAAAAGCACGGAAGGCAATTCTTAAAGCAGTTGAAGAAAGCGGTTTTCAGATCAACGATAACGCAAAACAGCTTAAGCAGAAAAACGCAACCTCAATTCTTGTGGTCGTAAAAGGTACCTCCAACGAAATGTTCGGTTCCCTTGTGGAAATAATCCAAAGCGAAGTTGCAAAAACCGATTATCCCCTGATCGTGGACTATATCGACGAAGACGATAACGAAGTTCTTCGGGCGGTGCGCCTTTGCCGCGAAAAAAAGCCCCTCGGAATTTTAATGCTCGGGGGCAACATGGATCATTTCCTTGCCGATTTTGATAAAATCGAAGTTCCCTGCGTCCTTGTTTCAAGCGATGCTTCAAACCTTCCTTTCAAAAACCTTTCAAGCGTTTCCACCGATGACCGCCTTGCGGCAAAATGCGCAATGGATTCGCTTATTGAAATGGGTCACAGAAGATTTGCAATCGTCGGCGGTGATAAGGATACTTCCGATACCGGACGTCTGCGTTACGAAGGCTGTCTCGATTCCTGCCTCGAGCACGGCATTGATTTTGATAAAGACAAAGATTACATCGGCGTCCGTTTTTCCTATCAGGACGGTTACGACGCAACCTGCCTTCTTTTAAGGAACAAAAGGAACTTCACGGCGCTTTTTGCCGCCGCGGACGTAATGGCGATCGGCGCCATAAGAGCCATCAACGATAATGGCCTTCGTGTTCCGGAAGATATTTCCGTTGTCGGTTTCGATGGGCTTTTACTAAGTTCCTTCCTTGTTCCAAAACTGAGCACCGTGGAACAGTCCGTCAGAAAAATGGCGGTGAGAAGTGTCGAAATCCTTCTCGACTGCATCGAAAACGGCGCAGTTCCAAGGCACGAAACCGTTCCTTTTGCGCTTCGCCTTCGCGAAAGCACAAAGAAAATTTGACCGAAAGCAAAATTTAATATAAGGAGCTTTTCCAAAAAATGAGAGAAAGCGGAATATTGATGCATATTTCCTCTCTTCCGGGTCCCTATGGAATCGGAACTATGGGAAAAAATGCCTATGAATTTGTGGATTTTCTGAAAAAATCCGGACAAAAAATCTGGCAGATCCTGCCGCTCAGTCCAACGGGCTACGGCGATTCACCCTATCAATCCTGCTCTGCTTTTGCCGGCAACCACTATCTCATCGACCTGGAAACTCTGATAGATAGCGGCCTTCTTGAAAAACAGGAGGCTGAATCTTTTTTCTGGGGAAATAATGAAGAAAAAGTGGATTTCGGTGCGCTTTATGAAAACAGAAGCAAGGTTCTTAGGCTTGCTTTCAGCCGTTTTGTTCCGGACGGAGATTATAATGATTTCATAAAGAAAAACGAAAGCTGGATTTTTGATTATGCCCTTTTTGCCGCAATAAAGGAAGAATTGGGCGGAAAACCCTGGACAGAATGGCCCGAAGAACTTCGTCTTCGTGACCGGGAAGCTCTTTCTGAAAAGAAAAAAGAACTTTCGGAAGAAATTTCGTTTATCTGTTTTCTTCAGTATGAATTTTTCTTCCAGTGGGAAAAACTTCGTTACTATGCAAACGAAAAAGGAATCCGCATCGTCGGCGATATTCCGATATATGTTCCGCTGGATTCCGCAGACGTCTGGGCGGAGCCGGGAGAATTCCTTCTTGACGAAAACCTTTCACCAAAATGTGTTGCGGGCTGTCCTCCGGATTCTTTCAGCGCAGACGGTCAGCTTTGGGGAAACCCGATTTATGATTGGGAAAAAATGAAAGAAAGCGGTTTTGCCTGGTGGATAAAACGCCTCGGCGCCGCAAAACATATGTATGATGTGATCAGAATTGACCATTTCCGCGGTTTTGAAAGCTATTGGTCAATTCCTGCCGGCGATAAAACCGCCATGAACGGACATTGGGAAAAAGGCCCGGGAATGGATTTTATAAATGCGATAAAAACCGCTTATCCGGAAATCGATTTCATCGCCGAAGACCTTGGATTTGTAACGCCGGAAGTCCGCAAACTCCAGGAAGATTCCGGATATCCCGGAATGAAAGTTATGCAGTTTGCCTTCGATTCCCGTGAGGAAGGAAACTATCTTCCCCATACTTATCCGGAAAACTCCGTTGTATATTCCGGAACCCACGATAACCCCACCCTTGTTCAATGGCTTTCGGAAGTTGCTGAAAGCGACCTTTCCGAAGGAAAAGCCTATCTCGGCCTTACTGAGGAAGAAGGCCTTGCGAAGGGTCTTATCCGCGGCTGTATGGCTTCAGTAAGCCGTCTTTGCGTAATTCTTATGCAGGATTACCTTGAACTTGGAAAGGAAGCCAGAATGAATCTTCCGGGTACCCTTTCCGATGCAAACTGGACCTGGCGTGCAAAACCGGGCTTTGCTTCAAAAGAACTTGGTGAATATATTCTTGAAATTACAAAACGTTTCGGAAGAATTTAATAAGATCACAAAAAGGCACTTCTTTTGGAAGTGCCTTTTTTGTGATAATTACAGCGGTAAATGACAAATTGCTGTCATTCCGAGCGAAGCGAAAATCCGTTTTTTTATGTCTTTTCAAGCAAACAAAAAGCACCCCGTCGGGGTGCTTTTTATATGCAATCTTCAAATTTGACAGCATTGTCCGGTAAAATATCAAAATCGGAAAGCTCAGGGAAAAACTCAAAAACCTGTTCCGGCTTTTCGATAAGCAAAAGTTTTTTTGCCCGGTCAAGACGTTTTATCCGGAATTCAAGCTTTCTTGCGGCGGTTTCGGAATCTGTTTTCCAAGCTGCCGCAAGGGAGCGGACCTTGTGGCTTTTAGTATATTTCGCCGCAGCTTTAAGCCGGTGATAATGAACGTAAATCCGATGTTTTATATTGTCCGTAAAACCGGTATAGAGTGAATCGTCCTCACACCAAAGGGTATATACCCAGTACATCAGATATCAAGAACAGCAAGAACGTTTCCGTCCTCGTTGGGTTCGCTGACAACGAAACCTGCGTTTTTGAAAAGTTTGTTTGCACGGCTGTTTTCAAGAGAATATGCTGCGCAAAGTTTTTTTGCTTCGCCAAGAGGGAATTCTTTTACAATTTTGACAGCTTCCTGAAGGGCGGCGGTGCCATATCCCATTTTCTGGCAGTTGGCGTCGGTCATAATTCTCCAGATGCAATAGAAAGGTTCGGGAAGATCCTCATCGCCTTCTTCGGCATAACCGATCATAAGGAAACCGACCATGTTGTCCTGTTCTGCGTCATAAACACCGTAAGGCATCGGAACAACGTCGCCGCTGGTCATTGCAACATAAGCTTCTGCAAGAGAGCACATGTTTTCGGCAATGAAATCCTGCTGCTCTTCGCGGACGTCAAGGCTGATGCAATCTTCAAAATTTTCTTCGGTAATGGGTCTTAATTCAACCATTTAAAAACAACCTTTCTTTTTTTAGTCTTTTGGGGTTTCAAGAATATATACGTCAACGCGGCGAAGCCCGTTAAGTACGCATTCATAATATGTTTCATAATAAAGATCGACAAAGTTTTTTCCGGAAAGCATTGCCCCGCCGGTATCCGCTGCAAGAGCATAGCCATAAACAAAACCGGTGTCTTTGTTGTGGGCAACTATCCACATTTTTGTTCCGTAAGGAATAATTTTCGGGTCAACCGCAACATATCCCACCTGAGCAAGTCTTCCGGTTGCTGTTCCGGCGCCGTAAGGAGCATAATATCCGGTTGCACGAACGTCTGAATAAACTTTTTCATAAGTTGTGGGAATACCGTTGACTATCTCAAAACCATAATCAAGCGGAGAGATAACGCTTCCGTCGCCGACAACGTAAAGGTCGTTGGTGGCTTTTTTAGTTATTTCATCTGAAACAAGAACTTTTTCACCGTAAACTCCGTCAACAACTTTCTGTTCATAAGTTTTAAGGCGGGTGCCGTTTTTTCCGTATGAAAGAAGAACGGTTTTTCCACCGGTAATAAGAGAGGTCCCGCGATAGGTTTTGTCCCTTGGAACACTTTCTTCTTCGGTCGTTATAACATAATCAACCCTTGTAAGCTTGATATTGTCCCCTTCTTCAACTTCATCGTTTTTGTCAACGTTAAGAAAATCGTGTTCGCGTACTTCAAGTCCCGAAATTTCAAGAACGTCTGAAACGGTGTCGCCTTCCGCAACGGTAACGTGATATTTAAGCTTGTCTGCAGCAACTTCAACGTTGACTGCACTTTGTATTCTGATTTCGGCTTTGTTTTGCCCCAGTTCCCCGAAAAAACCGCCGTTCCCGAACCCGGTTATAGTAACTATATCATCGGGGGCAATTTCAATTTCAAGTTCTTCAAGAACCCGGTAAGGGTCCGCAAGAGCGGTGATTTTCGTGGTTTTTTCTCCGTCGATATCAATGGTGACTTCTTTTATTCTTGAAGCGGACCAAAGCATTACAAACGCGAGCAAAAGTATAAAAAAAGCGGTTAAAAGATGCCGCGGCCGTAATCGGGATACAAGGACTTCTGCTTTTGATATAATTTTTTGCATAAAGCCCCTCCTTTACAACAAAGCCTATTATATTCAAAAAGGGCATAATTGTCAAATTTATCCCCACTTTGTGGCTTTTTTATGGGCTTTTGGGACGTTTTTTAAGGAAAATGTGTTGAACTTGAAGGAAGCTTTTTTCTGGCGAACACACAGGTTCGCCCCTGCGGAACCGCAATCAATATCGGTGTATTACGGTAGAGGCGGATATTATCCGCCCGCGTTTTTACCTCCTCAGAGGAGGAGGGGGACCATCGAAGATGGTGGGGGAGGGATTTTTTATTGCGGCGGGAGTTGATGTTGGTTCCACCTTTCCGTCTGCTTCGAAGACATCTCCCCTGATATGGAAGGATTTTCGGGGAAAATTCCGTTTTGGAATTTTATCGGTTTTGCGTTGATATAAGGCCCGGGAAATGGTATAATTTATTCAGATTTATTTTTACTGAAAGGGCTTTTGCCAATGGAACATAAATGCAGATGTAAAAACGGCGGAAAAGGACATAATTTTATTCCGGACCGCATTACGGTCAAAGGCGATGACGGAAAGGAAATTTCCAACCGGGACCTTGTTTGCCACCATTGTGTTTATAAAAAGCGCGGCGACACTTCCGCCTGCCTTCGGTTTGACAAAAAACCGGAAGAAGTCCTTGCCGGCGGAAAATGCGAGGCATTTCTTAACGGCGATATTGACGGAAAAAACCACGGCTGCGGCGATTGCGGTGACTGCGGTTCCTGCGGAAACGATTGCGGAAGCTGCGGAGATTGCTCCGGCTGCGGCTTGTGAAAACTGAAATATAACTTCAGAGAGGTGACATATATGCCAATGAACATTATCTATCGTGAAGCGGAAACTTCCGACGCGGGAAAATTTCTTGAATACTGCAAAATTGTCGGCGCGGAAAGCGACAACCTTACTTTTGGCGCGGAAGGACTTCCTTTTTCCATTTCCCAGACTGCGGATTATATCAGAAAACTTTCCGGAAACCCGGACGGCGTTATGATCCTTGCCTTTGACGAAGGCGAACTTGTTGCAAGCGGAGTTGTTTCTTCCGTTTCCGGAAGAGCGCGTTTTGCCCACAGAAAAGACCTTGCCATAACCGTTCGCAAAGATTATTGGGGAAAAGGCGTTGGCACCGGGCTTATGAAGCTTCTTATTGATTTTTGCAGAAAAAACGGCACCGAAGTTATTGAACTCCAGGTTCGTTCCGACAACGAAAGAGCCATAGCTCTTTATAACAAATTCGGTTTTGAAAAAATCGGCACCCACAAAAACTTTTTCAAAATCGGCGGCGAATATTTTTCCGCTGATTATATGAATCTTTATCTCTGATGAAAATTTTCGGCTTTGATTTCAGCAACCTTTCCTATTCAAAGGAAGAAAACTTAAAACATAACAGGAGAGTTATGAAAACCCTTGAGCGAAGCGTTAAAAACGGTTTTTCGCCGGACGGTTTTATTGAAAACCAGAACCGCCTTTCCTGCATAAAATATTCTGCGAGAGATTTTGCCTATTGCGGATGCGGCTGCATCGCTTATTGGAACATTCTTTTTTCAAGGGGAAGAATAATCGGAATTCCGCGCCTTGCTTCGGAAATGGAAAAGGGCTGTTTTTTTCGGGGAGTTTTCGGAACGAACGCCTTTTTTATGAAGCGCTTTATGGAAAAAAAGGGCGAAAAGGTTGAAGTTTCCCTTTCGCCGGAAGATATTCTTGAAAACGGCGCAAAAGAAGCGATAGTTATGTATTACAGAAAACCAAGGGTTGCCCATTACGTTGCTTTCACTGCCGCAGGCACCGACGAAAACGGAAATAATCTTTATCGTTTTTATAATGTCGGCGGAAAGATAATGCGGAAATTCGGCGAAGGAAATCCGGTTATCATGACCCTCGAGGATTTTATTGAACAGACGGCATATGACCTTTGTTTATATTTTAAACTGAACTGAAAAAAGAGCGGCGCACCGCTCTTTTTTTTGTTTGCGAATTTTTACTTACTGTGGTAAGATAAAAGCATCATACAAAGGGAGGTTTTTTGAAAAATGATCGACGAAAAACTTAAAAAAGAACTCACCGAAAAAGGCAGAAGATTCATGCACGGTTATCACGACGACGATCTGACTGCTGACAGCGATTTTAACCCTTCCGACCAACAGCTTCGCCTTCCCCAACCGCCGCTTTGCAAGGCGGCAATGGCTGATGATTTTGCAAAAACTGCGCTTTCTTTGGATTTTGCCGGACTTTCTCTCAAAAACGATGTGATTTCCCTTATCCGCGACAGAAGAAGCGCAAGAGTTTATACCGAAGAAAAAATGAGCCTTTCCGAACTTTCCTTCCTCCTCTGGGCAACTCAGGGAATTAAAAGCATCCGCGGAAAAAGTTATGCCACCATAAGAACCGTTCCCTGCGGCGGCGCAAGACATGAATTTGAAACTTACCTTATGGTAAGAAAAATCGAAGGACTTGAGCCGGGAATCTATCACTATCTTCCCATGGAACACGCTATCGAATTCCTCGGAAAACCGGAAAACATCGAAGAAGCGATTTCCGAGACTCTCTGCGGCCAGAAATGGGCTGAAAAAGCAAACGTTGTTTTCTATTGGACAATGGTCGCTTACCGCGCGGAATGGCGTTACGGAACCCATTCCCACCGTGTTGCGCTTCTTGACGCAGGTCACCTTTGCCAGAACCTTTATATTGCGGTAACCGCCCTTGGACTTGGAACCTGCGGAATCGGCGCTTTTTCCCATGACGAATGCAACAGAGTTTTCAAAATTGACGGAAACGAGGAATATATGGTTTACACCGCTCCCGTCGGAACCATCCGCGAAGAGGACAAAGCCGCGGAAGCCGCATTTTATAAATTCGTCGAGGAAGAGGGACTTTGATATCATCGAAAGTCATTCTGAGCAAAACGAAGAATCCGTGGTTAATTGTAAATGAAAAAGACCGGCATTGCCGGTCTTTTCTTTTTTATTTTATCTGTAATCGAAGGTATGGAGCCAATCGCCTTTGAAATAATAAATCGCAAAGATTATGCAGCTCAAGAACCATGTGAGCGGATATGCCCAATAAACCGTTTCAATAACCGGGAAGAATTTTACCGCAACGGTTATATAGGTAACGCGGATTATGCACCAGCAAAGAAGCATTGTGTACATGGGCATTTTTGCTCTTCCTGCGCCGCGCATAACCGCGGAAACTGCATGGGCAAAAGCCAGAAGAAAGAAGAAAACAGATTCGGTTCTCATTTGGTTGACGCCGATTGTGACAACCGCAGGGTCATCGTTGAAAAGCGGAATTACCCAGGGGCAAGTCAGCCAAAGGATAACGCCGAGAACTTCCGCGGAAGCAACCGCCGCAAGAATTCCGAAACGGGAACCTTTCAGAGCTCTTTCGTGGTTTCCTGCGCCAAGGTTCTGACCAATGAAGGTGGTTATGGCCATTGCAAAGGACATTATCGGAATAAAGATGAAACCTTCGATTTTTGAATAGGAACCGCAGCCCGCCATTGCGGTATCGCCGAAAGCGTTGATGTTGGACTGAACAACAACGTTTGCGATGGAAATAATGGAGTTGTTTATTCCGGAAGGAATTCCCTGCTGAAGGATCTCTTTAAGGCGGTCAAAATCGAAACGGATTTTTTTCGGGTGAAGCTGATAATAACCTTCGCTCCGGAGAAGCTTTCTGAAACCCATAACTGCGGAAAGCATCTGGCTTATAACCGTTGCAACGGCCGCGCCCGCGACGCCCAAATTGAAAACGCCGACAAAAATAAGGTCAAGAACAATGTTTGTTATGGAAGCGATTATCAGAAAACGAAGGGGGCTTTTTGAATCGCCTACAGCCTGCAGAATTCCTGCGCAAACGTTATATGTCAGCGAAAAAAAGCTTCCGAAAAAATAAATACGAAAATAAGTTATGGAAAGGGGCAGAACGTTTTCCGGGGTTTTCATTAAGATAAGAAGTTTCGGTGCAAGCCAAAGACCAAGAGCAGAAAGAGTTACACCACAGCAAAGGGCAAAAGCAACGGCGGTATGTATTGCGTGCTGCATTTTTTCATATTCTCTTGCACCAAGATAGCGGCTTATTATAACGCCGGCGCCCATACAAAGGCCCATGAAGAAACCGGTCATCATAAAAATAAGGTTTCCGCTGCTGGAAACCGCCGCAAGGGCTTCTTTTCCCACGAAGTTGCCGACAATTATGGAGTCGGCGGTGTTATAAAGCTGCTGAAAAAGGTGTCCGATAAAAACCGGAATCGCAAAGCTGACCATGCATTTCCAAATCGATCCGGAAGTCATGTCTATTCGCTTTGCCGAAGTTTCGGAAGCCAAAAAAACGCCCCTTTTCTTTTGAAAATTTAAAACCGAAAAATATTATATTATTTAAAAGCAGCTCTGTCAATTGTAGCTTTTTTCTACAAAATTACAAAAAAGAAAAAACACCGGAGTGGTCAGTTCCGGTGTTCTTTCTTTTTTTGTAAGTCAATTAGTTTGAGTTTTTGAGGAGGGTGTAACTCAAAAAGTTTGCGGCTCTTTTTGAGTACATCTATATTATAGCACCTATATTTTTTTATTTGTTAAGGAAAAGTGAACAACCCGTGAAGAAACATAATATTTTTGGAAAGAAAATTGTTAACGGCAAAAATTTTTGTCGAACATATGTTTACAAACCCGAACATATGTGCTATAATGCATTTGGATAATTCCGATTGCTGAAAGGAGATAATACCTTATGGGAAGCAAAGCCGATGCTATACTTAATTATATGACGGATTTTATCAAAGAAAACGGATATCCGCCCACCGTTCGTGAAATCTGTGCCGAACTTGATATCAAATCCACTTCCACAGTTCACCGCTATCTTAAAGAACTTCAGGCGGACGGAAGAATTTCCATTGGCGAAAACCAGAACCGCGCTATAACCATTAAGAACACAACCCCTCCCGGAACAATTCCCGTTCTCGGTCACGTTGCGGCCGGTTCCCCGATCCTTGCGGAAGAAGAAGTTGACGAATACGTTCCCTTTGCCGGCGATACCAACAACCTTTTTGCCCTTCATGTTCACGGAAATTCCATGATAAAATGCGGAATTCTTGACGGAGATATCGTTGTTGTCCGCAGAACTCCCGAAGCGCAGAACGGCCAGATCGTTGTTGCGCTTGTGGAAGATTCCGCAACCGTAAAACGTTTTTATAAAGAGGACGGTCATTTCCGTCTTCAGCCGGAAAACGATGATTATGAACCGATTATTGTTGATTCCGTTGAAATTCTCGGAAAAGTTGTTTCCGTAATGAGAAGTTACGATTGATTTAAAAAAACGAGAAAATGAGCACGGTGCTCAAAGCACCGTGCTCATTTTTTATAATCAGCCCACTGCGGAATTTTCCTTATCAAGGCGCTCTTTCCAGCCGCCGATAATGGTGTCAACAAAGTTTTCACGGTCTGAATCCGCCCAGGTTTCCATTCCCCAATAATCCGAAAGGTTTTCACCAAGGATCTTTTCGGAAAAATCTGCCGGAAGAGCAAAGGAAAGATCGGGGATCCAGTTTCCTGCGGCGTAATATTCCGCAACAGATGCCATAAGGCTGTTTGAAATATTGTGGCTCGGAATCATGGGTCCCACAAGATCCGGGTTTTCTTCGCCGGAGTTTTCTTCTTCATCGGGGCCGGAATTTCCGCTCTCTGTTCCGGATTGGGAGGTGTTTTCGGAAGAAACTGCTCCGCTTTTGGTTTTGCCTTCAGAATTTTCACTTTCGGAAGAAGCTGTTCCGTTTTCAGTTTCGGGTTTTTCTTCCTGCATGGAATTTCCTATGATATATTCGTAATTGAAAGGAACGCCGCCGAAAGCGGAAGAATAAGCATTTTTACCGGATTCGTTGCTATATATCCAGTTTATAAAATCTTTTGCAGCTGCAGAAGAAGCTTCGTCTGCTTTCGGGTTAACAGCAATATAATAACGGCTTCCGATTACTATTGAACTCTGAAGTTTTTCTGCGTTCATTCCGGCAGCGGTGATATCATCATCTGAAAGCGGAAGTTTCATTGGAATTATATCAAGATTTTCGGAAAAACCCTCTGCAGATTTTTCAAAATCCGCTGCGTCGGAAGTTCCGCCGGGATAGAAAAGAGCATTTCCTCTGGTAAACAAATCCACCGCGGTGGAATAGTTATAATCTCCTCCGGTAAATTCATCGCCGCGACCGATGCTTCCTTCAGCACCGGCAACGTGGCTTGTGTGAAGGTCAAGAACTTCCACATAAGCTTCAAAGATATCTTCCATTTCGGAAACAGTTTCTTCTGCCGCGGTAATTACTTCATATCGGCTTGCAAATTTTGCCGCAAGGGCGGAACTTAAAAGATGTTCCATAGCTCTTGTGCTTTCATTGTTAAGAGAGAAAATACCGGTAAGGTTCAAAGCTTTTCCGGTTTTTTCTTTTGCAAAAACGTATTTGTTTCCGTTGATTGTAATTTCAGCGGCAGAGGGGGCGGAAATATAGGTATCGACTGCCGCTGCAAAACCTTCAAATTCGGTAAAAGAACAGGTTTTAAGGTCGTTTATAAGGTTTTCCACGTTTTCTTCACCAAAAAGGGAAGAAAACATATTTTTGTCAACAATATATCCGTAACCTTCAAGCACAAGGGGAATTCCATAACTGCCTATCCCCGCAGGATTCAGCTGAAGACCTGCAGGAATTCCGCTTGTTAAAGAGGAAAAACCGCTGTCGTTGAGAAGGTCGGAAAAAAGCCCTTCGGAATGCCATTCAGAAAGGTCGGAATTGGTATCCACAACATAAATTACAGCAGAATTCGACTGCATTTCACCCATAAAATCATTTCCGGCAAGTTTTGTCGAAATTTTTTTGCCTGTGGCTTTTGAATATTCTTCGGTAAGTGTCATAAGCATTGGTGCAAGAGCGGTGCTGTTATGATAAAGAACAAGTTCGTCTTCTTCGGAAATTTCCGGGACGCTGTTCGGGTCTTCGTTTCCTTCGTCGTTTCTGCATCCGGAAAAACCGAACACAAGCAAAAGGGAAAGAATCAAAGACAAAAATCTTTTTATTTTCATTTTTTCGTTTCATTCCTTTCGATATTTTTGAAATTAGTTTTAGCAAAAAAATCGAAAATATCAGCGCAATTTTTAATTTTGCTTGACACCTTTTATTTATAATGTTAAAATGTTTAATACAAATGCAGATGTGGCGGAATAGGCAGACGCGCTGGATTCAGGTTCCAGTGGTGGCAACACCTTGTGGGTTCAAGTCCCATCATCTGCACCAAATAAAAGGGAATGGCGTTGCCGTTCCCTTTTATTTTTTTATGTAAGGGACTTGAACCAAACCGGACGACGGCGTTAATAAAACGATTCAGTGAATCGTTTTTAGCCGGAGAGATTTGCGAGAGTAAACGAAGCGACCGAAAAATTCAAAATGATTTCGTCTTGTTTATAACAAGCGAGTGCCGAGCAAAGCATTAAGATTTTGCGAAGCAAAATCTTATCAAGTCCCATCATCTGAACCAAACACAAAAAAGACGCTTAAGGGCGTCTTTTTTTATTTAGTGCATTTATTTAAACGAAGAAGAAACCCAGATGGTTTCCGCATCAAAATCTTCTTTCCTTCCGAAACCATTTCAATTTCGCTTTTGTTACTTGAACCCAACCGGAAAAAATTTGCAAAGCCTATTGACAATTATATCGGCGGGCGATATAATTATATCGTCAACCGATATAACGGCAAAAGATATATAAAGGGGAAATGCGAAAATGGAAAATATTGCCCTTACTGAAGCGGTTTTCTATATTCTTCTCTCTCTTGAAAAACCGCTCCACGGCTATGGAATAATGCAGAACGCGGAAAAACTTTCGAACGGAAGAGTAAAACTTGCCGCCGGAACTCTTTATGGAGCAATAAACACCCTTCTTGAAAAAGGCTGGATAACTTCCGTTCCCGGGGAATCCGGCGACCGCAAAAAGCAATATGTGATTACCGAAAGCGGAAAATCCGCTGTACTTGCGGAACTTTCCCGCCTTCGTGAACTTGTTGAAAACGGAGAAAAACTTACGGGAGGCTGGAATAAATGAGAAAAATCATCAAAAAAATGTTCTGGGCATGGGAATTTGAAAAAGAAGAAAAATGGCTCAACGAAATGTCCACAAAAGGTCTTGCGCTTGTGGGTTATTCCTGGTGCCGCTATTCTTTTGAAGAATGTGAACCCGGCGAATACACAAACAAAATCCAGCTTCTGGAACACCGCCCCAACCACCCGGAAAGCGAACAGTATATTCGTTTTATGGAGGAAACCGGTGCGGAGCAGGTTGCAAGTTATATGAATTGGGTATATTTCCGCAAGAAAACCGCCGAAGGCCCCTTCGAGCTTTTTTCGGATATCGAATCGAAGATGAACCACCTTATCCTGGTTAAAAAGCTGCTTCTGCCCATCGCGGTACTCAATCTCTGGATTTTCCTGATGAACGCCGTGAATTTCGCTCTTAATTACCCAAGCGGAATCTGGATTCCGTTTATTAACCTTGCCTGCGCCGCTCTTATACTTTTTGGGGTCAACAGAATTCAGAAAAAGATAAACGCCCTTAAAAAAGAGCGTACCATAAGGGAGTGAGCACCGAATGTCCGAATTTGTAAAAGAGGTTCTGCCTTTTGTGCTCATAGGAATTTCCCTTGCGCTTTTTGCGGTAAGCTATTCAAAAAAACATAAGGATAAAGAAGCCGGAAATGACTGGGATTTCGCCTCAATGGGCCCGATTTTCGGCGTCGCAATCGGAATTGCCGTCGGAACTGTGAATAAAAGCATCGGTGCCGCTCTTGGTGCAGGAATCGGAATGTTCATCGGAACATTGATAGAATTTTTAATAGGCAAAAACAAAGCATAAACAAAAAGATGAGCACCGCCCGAAAGGGCGGTGCTCATCTTATATCATTTTCAAAATTTCTTCAAAATCAAAAGGCTTGTTTCCGTCAATTTCAATGTGGCTTTCGCCAACGGGTTTTTGAAAACCGTTCCAGTACATATTGATTTCCGCTTCCGAAACTGGAAGATTGTTAGGTCCGTTCTTCCCTGACCTGTCGGAAAGACGCTGTTTGAGCACAGCTAAATCGGTGTTTATCCAGATTAAAACCGGTTCTCCGCCGCAGTTTTCAATTTGAGCACGAAAAACTTCCCTCTGCGAAGCCTTGCAGAAAGGCATATCAACGCTGCAGCTTCTTCCTTCGGCACAAAAGTTGCGGATTTTCGCAAAAATCCTCTCCGTGGCCTGTTTATAGAGAAAATCAAGGTGCTCGTCCGAAAACAAACCCGGATAAGCGTAGTAATCCGGCCAAAGTTCCTCGTCCATCGAAATTCTCGGAACGCCGGAAAGTTCAAGTTCCTTTGAAAAAAACGTTTTTCCGCTTCCGGAAATTCCGGAAATCATAAAAACCTTCGGTTTCTTTTCCAACTTTGAGCACCACCTTTCACAAAAAGCCTTCCGGTCGGGGAAGGTGTCATTTTCGTAAGAAAAGGACGAAAGAGGGATAATCCTATTCAGGCTAAAAAAGACGAATTATCCTTCCTTTTTCAGCCCCCAACCGGAAACATCGCCCCTTTGCATCGCGCCAAGAATTTTTGTCGGAAGACAATCGTAACCTTCTTCATGCTCAAGCCGTTCAACAAGTTTTTTAACGTGTTCACGCTCGGTGTGTTTGTCCGCGGGACAGCGGCTTTTCACTATCGGAAGTTTTTCGTGGTTCGCAATGCGGATAATTTCATCTTCGCGGCAATAGATAAGGGGACGGATAACGGTGATTTCCTTTCTCGAAAGCCAGGTAACCGGGGAAAAACAGCCGATTCTGCCTTCATCAAAAAGGTTCATCATAAAAGTTTCAATGGCGTCCTCGAAATTATGCCCAAGGGCCATTTTGTTGCAGCCGTTTTCCTTCGCAACGTCGTGAAGAAGTCCCCTCCTCATTCTTGCGCAAAGGGAACAGGGATTTTTTTCCTTCCGGTCCTCAAAAATAACGTCGCCGATCTGGGTTCTGCGCAAATCCAGCTTTACGCCGATTTTTTTGCAAAAATCCTCTATTTCAGAAAAATCGTTGGGTTTTCCGCCAAATTGGGGGTCAAGGCAGATTGCGACAATTTCAAAATCAATTCCGATGAACCGCCGAAGTCCGGCAAGCCCCGCAAGCATTGCAACGGAATCTTTCCCGCCGGAAACGCCGACAGCGATTTTATCGCCGTTTTCAATCATGCGGTAATCTTCAATTGCCTTGCGCATTGCGCCCATAAGTTTCTGCAAAGTGTTGTCGCCGGAAATAGGGGGTTCCTCCTTTCAAAGCCTTCCCAGAGGGGAAGGTGGATTTTTTGCAGCTTGCTGCAAAAAAGACGGATGAGGGATAAACAGGTAACGCAAAGCGCGGACAAAAAATTGTTATGGATTATCCCTTCTCAGTCAGCTTCGCTGACAGCTATACTCTTGCGGTGCCTTTTTTAAATCTGATTAATTCCCGCTTCCGCCCAGTCAAAATCCCGAAGTTCGCCTTTAACCTGCAAATCCGGATAATCCCATTGGCGCAAAACCTCATAAGCGGCTATCGCAACGGAATTTGAAAGATTAAGACTGCGCAAAGTGGGCTTCATGGGAATTCGCACGGCGGTTCCCGGGTTTTCAAAAAGCAAGCGCTCCGGAAGACCCGCGTCTTCCCTTCCGAAAAAGAGATAGCATCCGTCCGGATAGGAAACGTCAGAATGGCGGTGAAGCCCTTTTGTGGTGAAATAATAAAAATCACCGCTGTTTTTAGAGAAAAAATCCTCAAGGTTATCGTAAAAAGTTATGTCCAGCTTGTCCCAGTAATCAAGCCCCGCCCTTTTGAGTTTTTTATCGTCAATCACAAAACCCATGGGGCGGACTATATGTAACCTCGCGCCGGTGACGGCGCAGGTTCTGGCAATGTTGCCGGTGTTCTGGGGAATCTGGGGTTCAACAAGAACAAGGTTGAGTTCCATAATTATTTACCGCAGCAGTGTTTGTATTTTTTGCCGCTTCCGCAGGGGCAAGGGTCGTTTCTTCCGACTTTTTTCTTTTTAACAACGGTTGCGGAAACGCTTCCGTCGCCGGAAGCTTCAACAGGAACGGCAACCTGTTCTCTCTGGGGTGCGGTTCTTATGCGCACAGTCATAAGCATTTTTACGGTATCTTCGCGGATAGCTTCGATCATCTGGTCGAACATATCGAAACCTTCGATTCGGTATTCAACAACCGGGTCATGCTGGGCATAGCTGCGGAGATAAATTCCCTGCTTAAGATCGCTCATGGCGTCGATATGATCCATCCATTTAAGGTCAACGTTTTTAAGGAGCGCAACTCGTTCAAGTTCACGCATAATTTCGGGGGTGAACATTTCTTCGCGCTTGGAATAAATTTCTTCCATTCTGCTTTGAAGAATTTCCGTAACCTCCGCTTTGGTAATTCTGGAATACTCTTCTTTGGTGAAGCGAAGGTCGCCGTCCGTAAGCATCCAGCCGAGATAATAGTCACGAAGTCCGTCAAGGTTCCAATCGTTTTTGCTTTCGTCGTTCGCGAGATAGATATCAACGGTTTTTTCAACGCTTTCGCGGCGCATGTTGGCGATATATTCGCTGATATCTTCGCCCTCAAGAACTTTTCCGCGCTGACCGTAGATAATTTCTCTCTGCTGGTTCATAACGTCATCGAAACGAAGAACGCTCTTTCTGGTCTCGAAGTTTCTGCCCTCAACTTTTCTCTGGGCACCTTCAATGGAACCGCTGAGCATTTTTGCGTCGATGGGGGTGTCTTCATCAATTTTAAGGGTTTCCATAATTCCCTGAATTCTGTTTCCGCCGAAAAGACGCATAAGGTCGTCTTCAAGGGAAATGAAGAAACGGGTCTTGCCCGGGTCACCCTGACGTCCGGCACGTCCGCGAAGCTGGTTATCGATTCTTCGGGATTCGTGGCGCTCGGTACCGATTATATAAAGACCGCCGGCGTTTCTGACTTCTTCCGCCTTCGGGGCAATTTCGGTTTTGAATTTGTGGAGAAGTTCGGCGTAATGCGCCCTTGCCGCAAGGATATCTTCCGCGCCGGTTTCAAAATAAGCGGTGGCGGCGTTTATCATTTCTTCCTCATAGCCGAGTTTTCTCATCTCCGCTTTTGCAAGGAATTCCGCGTTGCCGCCGAGCATAATGTCGGTTCCACGTCCTGCCATATTGGTTGCAATGGTAACCGCGCCGGGGGTACCCGCCTGGGAAACGATTTCCGCTTCCTTATCGTGGTGCTTTGCGTTGAGCACGTTATGCGGAACTCCGCGGCGTTTGAGCATGGAACTGAGAAGTTCGGATTTTTCAATGGTTACGGTACCAACAAGAACCGGCTGGTTTTTAGCATGAGCATCAACAATTTCATCTATTACCGCATTGAATTTTCCGCGCTCGTTTTTATAAACAACGTCGGGCATATCCTCACGGATAACCGGCTTGTTGGTAGGAATTTCAACAACATCAAGACCGTAAATTTCACGGAACTCGTCGCTTTCGGTCATTGCGGTACCGGTCATGCCGGAAAGTTTTTTATACATTCTGAAATAGTTCTGGAAGGTGATCGTAGCAAGGGTCTTGCTTTCTCTTGCAACGGTAACGCCCTCTTTCGCTTCAATTGCTTGGTGAAGACCTTCGTTATAGCGTCTTCCGAGCATAAGGCGTCCGGTAAATTCGTCAACAATGATTACTTCGCCGTCTTTAACAACGTAATCGGTGTCGCGTTTCATAACGCCGTGGGCTTTTATCGCCTGGTTGATGTGGTGAAGAAGGGTCATGTTGTCCGCGTCGTTGATGTTTTCAACATTGAAATATACTTCCGCCTTTTTTGCGCCACGGGGAGTAAGGGTTGCGTTGTGGGCCTTTTCGTCAACAATATAGTCCGCCTCAAGGTTGTCAACTTCCTCTTTGGAATCGTGTTCCTTAACGCGAATTGCGGAAAGAGTTCTGGCAAAACGGTCCGCCTTCTGATAAAGATCGGTGGATTTGTCGCCGCGGCCGGAAATAATGAGCGGGGTTCTGGCTTCGTCGATAAGGATGGAGTCAACTTCGTCAACAATGGAATAGGCAAAGCCGCGCTGAACGCGGTTTTCCTTATAGGTTACCATGTTGTCACGAAGGTAATCGAATCCGAATTCGTTGTTCGTTCCGTAGGTGATGTCCGCGTTATAAGCTGCTCTTCTGTCCTCGTTGGAAACGCCGTGGATAACAAGACCGACGGTAAGTCCCATATATGCAAAAACCTTGCCCATCCATTCGCTGTCGCGTTTTGCAAGATAATCGTTGACGGTTACGATGTGGACGCCTTCACCGGTAAGGGCGTTGAGATATGCCGGAAGAGTTTCGACAAGGGTTTTGCCTTCGCCGGTTTTCATTTCGGCAATTCTTCCCTGGTGAAGGATAATTCCGCCGATTATCTGGACCGGATAGGGGCGCATTTCGAGAACTCTGTCGCAGGCTTCGCGGCAGGCGGCAAAAGCTTCCGGAAGAATATCATCAAGAGTTTCGCCGTTAGAAAGTCTTTCTTTAAGAACGGCGGTCTGGTTTTTGAGTTCTTCCTCGCTCATTGCACGGTAAGTTTCCTCAAGATCAAGAACCTTTTTGACTATCGGATCTATTCTTTTAAGTTCCTTTTGGGAATAGTTTCCGAAAATTTTATCAAGAAATCCCATTTAAAAATCTCCTTTGGGTTTAATAGCATATTATTCTATTTTATATTTTACCCCTATTATATTATAAAGTCAATTAACGGAGTGTAAACAAATGTCGGTGAAAGAATAAAAAAAGAAGACCCCCGGAAAAACCGGGGGCTTTCTTTTTTGTGGATTGGGGTATTTATTAAAAAACGCAGAAAAGTTTTTTTGATTACTGAACGGTCCAGCCGCCGTCGATAACAACTTCGGCGCCGGTCATAAAGGTATTTTCGATTGCAAAAATAACTGCATGAGCAATTTCTTCCGGAACGGTCCTGCATTTTTGTTTTAGAAAATTCAGCATTTAAAACTTAATTTTTCGCCCCTTTTGCCCTTTTTGCCGAAAAAGCAAAAAGGGCTTTTTGTCTTTTTTGCCTATCCGGTGAAATAAAAAACGGAAAATTTGACGAAAATCCTTAAAAACCCCGAATTTTATTAAAAACCGGGGAATAAAATGCCTATTGATTTAACCGCTGTTTTTATATATAATTATTATGGCGTAAATTCGGGGATAATTTTTCCGAAATCCGCCGCGAAATTTGTGCAAAAGCAAAAATTTACATAATGAGAGGGGCAAAAACATGAACTGCTCAAAAGATGTCGAAAGGATGTGTCCCGTTACCAAAGGACCCCACCACGGACCGGCTCCCATTCCTGAAGAAGGCCGCTGGGTAAAAGCTTATGAGATCAAAGATATCTCCGGTCTTTCCCATGGTATCGGCGCTTGCGCACCCCAGCAGGGCGCTTGCAAACTCACCCTTAACGTAAAAAACGGAATTATCGAAGAAGCCCTTGTTGAAACCATCGGCTGCACCGGTATGACCCATTCTGCCGCAATGGCAGGCGAGATCCTTCCCGGAAAAACTCTCCTCGAAGCTCTCAACACCGACCTTGTTTGCGACGCTATCAACGTAGCTATGAGAGAAATTTTCCTCCAGCTTGTTTACGGAAGAAGCCAGACCGCTTTCTCCGAAGACGGTCTTCCCATCGGCGCAGGTCTTGAAGACCTTGGCAAAGGCCTCCGCAGCTCCGTCGGTACCATTTATTCCACCGGCGCAAAAGGCGTTCGCTATCTCGACCTCACCGAAGGCTATATCAGCTCTATCGCACTCGACGAAAACAACGAAACCATCGGTTATAAATTTGTTCGCCTCGGCAAAATGATGGAAGATATCCGTCACGGCGTTCCGGCAGAAGAAGCTCTTGCTAAAAACACCGGAACTTACGGACGTTATGCCGACGCTCCCAAATATATCGACCCGAGAGAAGAATAAGGAAAGGAGGAGCAATCATAATGGCAGAATTTGAAGGTAAAGAAAGAAGACTTCCGAAAATCGAAGCCTGTCTTAAAGAAAACGGTTTTGCTTCCCTTGAAGAAGCAAGAGAAATTTGCCTTGCAAAAGGCGTTGACGTAGAATCTCTCGTCAAAGGCGTTCAGCCCATCGCATTCGAAAACGCAGTTTGGGCATATACCCTCGGCGCTGCAATCGGCATCAAACGCGGCGTAACTTCCGCAGCAGAAGCAGCAAAATGCATCGGTGAAGCTCTCCAGTCCTTCTGCATTCCCGGTTCCGTTGCGGAACAGAGAAAAGTTGGTCTTGGCCACGGAAACCTTGGCGCAATGCTTCTTTCCGAAGAAACCAAATGCTTCGCATTCCTTGCAGGTCACGAATCCTTCGCGGCAGCTGAAGGCGCAATCGGCATTGCAAGAAACGCAAACAAAGCAAGAAAAACCCCTATCAGAGTTATCCTTAACGGCCTTGGCAAAGACGCAGCATATATCATCTCCAGAATCAACGGCTTCACCTATGTTGAAACCGATTTCGATTTTGAGCACGATGAACTCAAAGTTGTTCGCGAAGTAAGATTCAGCGAAGGCGAACGCGGCAACATCCGCTGCTATGGCGCAAACGACACCCGCGAAGGCGTTGCAATCATGCAGAGCGAAGGCGTTGATATCTCCATCACCGGTAACTCCACCAACCCCACCCGTTTCCAGCACCTTGTTGCAGGTACCTATAAAAAATGGGCAATCGAAAACGGAAGAAAATATTTTTCCGTTGCTTCCGGCGGCGGCACCGGCAGAACCCTTCATCCGGATAACGTTGCAGCAGGTCCTGCTTCCTATGGTCTTACCGACTCCATGGGCAGAATGCATTCCGACGCACAGTTCGCAGGTTCTTCCTCCGTTCCGGCTCACGTAGAAATGATGGGACTCATCGGCATGGGCAACAACCCCATGGTCGGCGCAACCGTTGCAGTTTCCGTAGCAGTTTACGAAGCCTGCAAATAAGCC
>JAFQBH010000001.1 GCA_017399765.1 Oscillospiraceae bacterium
ACCTTTTTTCGATATTTTTTTATTGAATTTCAAATTTTTTTCGCTATAATATTAATTATGGTATGCGCCCGTAGCTCAGTGGATAGAGCACCGGCCTCCGGAGCCGGGTGCGTGGGTTCGATTCCCGTCGGGCGTACCATAAAAAAGAGCAGACCTATAAGGTCTGCTCTTTTTTATATTATATATATTATTCCATATTTATTTATATAATCCATCGACATCCACAAGTTTAAGTTTCATATTCTCAAGGTTGCGAATCTCTCTCGGAAAAGGTTCGATGGAAAAAAGCATATCAAAGCGTTCCCAATATTCCGTAAAGATTTTATCATTTTTACGAAGTCTTGAAAGAAGCTGTTCTCCCGACTCGGAAAAACTTTTGCGGTATTCCGCAAAAAGGATCTGACGGTTGCGTTGGTTTGCCGCAACAATTTTAGCTTCGGAATATTCTTTAAGAGATCCCCAGTAACCGGAAATAACAGAACCGAGGAACGGAAGCATTCCCTGCTTGTTTTTTCTGAGCATATATTGCGTGCATACTTGCTCAAAAAGTTTTCCTTCAATATATTTTTCAATTTCTTCTTCAAAATTTTCAAGCACAGGTTTGCCGGAAGAAATTGCAGTTTTGTTTGGAAGAACAAAACGGAACCAGAACGCAAGGGCTTTCGAGCTTATGGTATAAACTCCTTTTCGGCTTGCTTTGTTTTCTTCGCCGAAAGGAACGTCGCGGTTAACTATCTGCATCTGAAGAAGGGTAAGCAAATATTTGTTTACCTTTGTGGAACTTTCACCTGTTTCGGCAACAATTTCGTTTATGCGCTGGTTTCCTTTTGCAAGAGCAAAAAGGATCGAATTATAAAATTCAGGCTCACGGAGTTCATCAAGGAAAAGCATGGGCGGTTCTCTGAAAAGTGGAGAATTCTTCTGAAGAAATATTTTTCTTATGTTTTCTTCAAAACTCTTTCCGCCTTCAACAAGATTAAGATATTCCGGAACCCCGCCAATACAACAATAATATTTCATTTTATCCTTCGCAGAAAGCTCTTTCGGCAAAAGTTTTGCAGAATCCAGATAATCCAGTTCCTCAAGTTTATAAATAACCGGGCGGCGCATAGATACAGCGGAGTTTTCCGCAAGAATTTCTGTCTCGGTGAAAAAAACTCTTCCGCAGCCGGCAAGAACAAAAATGTTGCCGTTACGCCATTCGTTTTCAAACGCATTGCGAAAATCCTTAAGAATAGTTCCGTCTTCAAAAACAAGGTCGGCAAAATCATCTATCGCAAGAAGAAATCTTTCATCCTTTGCAAATTCTCCTATTCTTTTAAAAGCAACTTTCCATGTTGGAAAATCTTCTTCTTCTCCGGAAAATTCCGAAACAGCTTTTTCAAAAAGGCGGAGATTCATAAAAGAATTAAGACGCTCTGCGGAAAAGAAAATTCCACGTTTACCTTCGGAAAATTCAGAAAGAACCGCAGTTTTTCCGCTTTTATGGCTTCCATAGACAACAACAAATTTTGCGCCCTGGGAATTCCAGTTTTTTTCCATGGAATCAAGCTTTCCTTCTCTTCCGATAACCATAAACTTTCCCCCGTTTTATATATTTTAAGGTATTATAATTCTGTGGTTTTTCATTTTATCACCCGTTTGTCGCTTTGTCAAGAAAAATGGCGAATTTATGCGATTTTTTTGCTTTTATAACAAAAAAATCCCCTTCGGCGGAGAGCTCCGAAAGGGATTTTTGTCATAAAGCGTTTATCTGTTGCTCAAAATTTTATTTTCTTTTTTTAAGAACAAGAGCCGCGCCTGCTGCTGCAGAAACAATTGCCATTGCGGAAACAATTCCGATCATATCTTCCGCACCGGTATCAGGGTTCTGTTCGCCGGAAGTTCCGCCGTTATTAGAACCGGAACCGGAGCCGGTGTTGCCGCCGGCAGTTACTTTGGTACCGGAAAGAATATATCTTCCAAGAGTGGAGCCTGCTTCACGCTCAATTTCAATTTCAACTTCGTCATAAAGGTTTACTTTGCTGTAATCTATAACAAGTTTGTTATCTTTACCGTTAATGTTAAGGTGGAAAGTAACTTTTTCACTTTCATCGGTGTTCATTCCGAATTTGTGAAGAAGTTCGCCGTAAGTGCATCCGGGTTTCCAGGTAATTGTAAAATCGCTTGCAATGGTTTGAGTTCCATAGAAATCAAGGTAATAGTTATCAAAAACCTGTTCGCCGTCAACCTTTTTATATTTTGCGCCGCTGTCGTTAAGGAAGTTAACTCCGCCCTGGTTTGCAGAAACTTCATCAATTTCTACAATTACGCTGGGTTCGGTGCTGTTGTTTGCAAGAGTAAGTCCCTCTCCTGTAATTGCGCGGAAAGCGGTGGTAGAAATTACAAACGCTTTGGGGGAAGACATTCTGTCTTCATAAAAATCCCAGTAACCGAAATCTGCTTTTCCGGTTGCTTCATTAATGGGGAAAATTTCACCTTTTGCGTTGTTTTTGTAATGTTCAGCATAATATTCAACGGTATCTTTGGAAGCAATAGCAACGTCGGCAATAACTTCGTTTTTAATACCTGCATAAGCTTTTCCGTCGGTTGCACCGGTTGCTTTTGCCTGGAAAGTACCTTTCGCATAGTTAACGCCGAAGTTATCCGCAACTTTTACTTTAACAATATAAACGTCCTGGTTGCATGCCGCTTCGTATCTGGTGGTTTTGCCAGCATCGTTAAGAGCTTTTGCTGCCGCTCTTACTTCAATATAGTCAGTGCTGAAGTTAATGGTTTCAACTGTAACAACGGTCTGTTCGGTTTTGTCATCGTTAAGTTCGGTTTTTGCTTCGGTGCTTCCGCCCATCGCATAGGAAACAACGGGTTTTCCCTCTTCGGTAACGGTGAAAAGTCCGGTCGCATCGTCATAAGTACCTTTGTTTACAACGGTGGTAACTTTATCATAACCGATTGCGGAGCCGCTTTTGGAATCGTTGACGCTGAAGTTAATGTTTTCGCTGATGGATTCCCATACTTCATCGTTTGCGGAATAAACAGCCGGATCATAATCAAGAACTTCTGCGGAAACAATTCCGTTAGATTCAACTTTAACGTCTTTGTAAGTGTTGGGTTTGAAAATCATGGAAAAATAAACCACGCCGCCAACGCCGTTTGTGTAATAAGTTGCGCCGCTGCCGGTGCTGGAAGGGGGTGCGGTCCAGATGTCGGAATCTGAAATTTTGATATAAGTACCGGAAGCACTTCCGATTTCTTCAGTGAGGTCGATAACAGGGATGTCAGCAAAAGAAGTCACACCCATTGCCGCAGTCATCATGAGTGCGAGCACAAGAGCAAGAGCTTTTTTCATGTTAAACTTCCTCCGTAATTAAAGTATAGCTTTTCGTTTTTCTTTCGTGTGAACCGTTCTCTCTCCGGAAGAACGAATCACCGCAGAACCGATTTTACCGTTTTGCGAAGAAAAAACACAGCTTTTTCTCAAAATCCGTCATTTTTCACTACTTCAAAAATTTTTTTATTTTTGTTTTTGTGCTTGTTTAAGTTCTGTTTTCGGAGCATCTGGAAACACAGTAAAACCTTTCCACAATTGTCTTTTTATTCTTTCACAAATTCATCAAAAAAAGAGTGCTTCTTTACGAAACACTCTTTTAAAACGTGATTTTTTGTCACCCGGTTATTATAAGCATGGTTTTTCCCGAAATTTCTTCTTCCGAAAGTCCGTTTTCTTCCATAACCTTTTCAACCGAAGTAAAATATTTTTTGGCAATATCCCAAATCTTCTCGTCTTTTTCAGCATAATAAAACGTCATCGCCGCATTTCCGTGCTCAATTTTTCTTTCTTCATTTACCGAGCACAATGAAACAGCTTCGGTGCTCATCGCTGTATATATTGTTCCGTCTATGAGCACGCTTGCCGAAAGTTCCGCTTTTCTATCCACCGAAACGTTGAATTCTTCATTCTTTATTCCTGCACACAGGTTATAAAAAGCAATGCTTTTTTCCGATATTTCCGCCGCAATCTTTTTTTCTATGTTTTTTTCGAAATAAACCGGGCTTTCATCTTCGTCTTTTGCAAACATGCAAACTTTTGCCGGAAGAACAATTTGCCCTTCACTACCGATTTTCGTCAAACCTGTTTCAAGCCATATATCCGTAACGGTTTTTGCACTTTCCGGAATATCAAACTTTTCCGAAATAATTTCTTCTTTAAAAACCGGAATCGCTTCTGTCATTGCCGAAAGTTTTGCTTTTTCCGTTTTTGTCTCGTATTTTGTTGAAAACATATCCTCGACATAATCAACGCTGTTTTTTCTGTAAACCCTTGCAAAAATTCCGATTTTAACTTTTATTTTAAAGTTTTGTCCGTCGTCACAAGATATCTCCGGAAAATCCGCTTCATATTTCGCGTCGCAAACATCGCTTTGCGAAATCCCGTCTGCATCAACCATTCTGCTTACCGGATAATCAAATTCAGAAACGAAAGGTCCTTTTTCTCCGTTTTCATTTTCCTCCGGAACCCAGATAACTTTTATTTTTATTTCGCCTTTTGTAACAATTTTATCCTGAATAACGTGGCATTCCGAAACATGTGCAAAAGCTCCCGAGCGAAGGATCCTTCCGAATGCAGGCTTATCATATCCGATCTCCCCCATTTCTTCAGCGGTAAAATTTTTATAAAATTCTCCAACAATCGAAACCGTTTCAAGCGTTTTTCTTTTGCATACCGATCCCGCTCCTTTTACCGAAGAAACAAACTTTTTTTCCTCTCCGCAAAAAGTACGCAAAACAATATCGATGTTTCCGTGAAGATCAATGCGCCTTTTGCTTACGGCCCTGCAACCGATTTCACCTACGGCCACGTCAGCTTCAGCAGCAGTAACGTTCGCAGAATGTTCAAAACTGTGGCTGAACGGCTGAAGCTGGCTGCAGGAGCAAAGTTCGCCTTCTTCCGAAACATAGCTTACCTCAATATTGACATTTCCGGAAACTGTTTCACCGTTTGTTTCAGAAAAAACCGGGGATTTTATCGTTTTTGCGGTATATCTTAATATTTTCATAACATCGGGAAAATAATCCGGAAGAATTATCGAACAATCAACCGGAACAACGGCCCTTTTTTCTTCAGAAGTTCCGCAGCAGGGAACTTTGCGAAAATCAATATCAAAATCCATAAAATTTCCTCTCCTTTTCGTTTTCTTTTCAAACTCTATGCGTGGAATTTTTATTTTAGAACAAAAAAATCCTGCGGCTTTTCCGCAGGATTTTTTGCGTTTTTCTTAAAATTTTTTAATCGGGTGCCTTATAACGGTTTTCCATTTTTCCGGCAAAACCTTTCTTGCGTCGGAAAGATAAATTTCGTGGTGAAGTCTTTTTTCGTTTATGTCGCAGACATATCCGTTTTCTTCAATAAACTTGTCCATAACCGCAACGCTTTCCGGTTCATTATCAAAAGGACCGATGTGCATAATCTGAACACAAAGCCCCTCTTCAACAGTCAAAAATTCGGCGGAAGAAAAATCTTTCCTTTTCTTTTCTTCTGCGGTTTTCACTGCCCAATCGAAATCCTCTTTTTCAACAAAATCCGGAAGGCGGATGCAGGAAATCCAGTTGAAAGAATCCTTATCTCCATAATCAATTCCGTCAACGTTTTCCTGCCACCAGAATCCTTCAAGCGGCGGAACGACATATTCAAAAAATCCCTTGATTTTATAATCGGTTTTATAGCTCATTTTTATGGTGTATGCAAGGGAATATAAAATCTCCATCGCTTTCTGATATTCTCCGCCATCGGCATTCGGGTTTCCCTTTCCCCTGACGGCAATATACTTCATTTTCGGAACTTTTATAATTTCCGGTTTCTGCTTCGGGAGATAGAACTCTTTATATTCTTTTTTAAAATCAAAAGCCATTTTTTCCTCCGGATTATTTTAAATTTCCGCCGTATGCATTGCTATCCCGGCTTCGGTAATATCAATTATTCCGTAACTCGGTCCGCCTTCTCTCGGTCTTCCGCAGCTTCCCGGATTCATAATATAAAGCCCGTCTTCATAATCCGTCACAGCTATGTGGGTATGACCGAAAAGAAGGATATCCGCTTCGTTTTTTCTTGCAAAAAGCTTTGCGATATTAAGGTCGCCTTTAACTCCAAAACGCGCGCCATGGGTGAAAAAAATTGTCTTTCCGGCAAATTTTATAATATCATAATCCGGCTTATCCGTTCCCCAATCGCAGTTTCCCGAAACAAAATAAATCTTTTTATCGTTATAAACATATTGAATAAGTTCAAGTTCTCTTTCACCGTCGCCAAGATGGATAAAAATATCGCCGTCGTTTTTATGGCGCTCCATAATTTTTTCAAGAACATCATAATTTCCGTGACTGTCCGAAAAAACAACTGCTCTCATTTTTCTTCAAAAAACCTCCTTCGGCGGAATATAGAAAAATTTCTTTTCATATTTTTTATTATATTCCGCTTTTTGCTTTTGCACAAGGCGGATATCACCGAATTTTTTATGAAAGGCGGAATTTTTGATATGGATTTCAACCTTACTCCCGAACAGCAGAACACGATTCTTGATGCCGCAAGCAAAAAACTCGGCATAAGCAGAGAAAGACTTGAAAATGCCGCAAAAAAGGGTGATCTCGGTGTTTTCGGAAACATTGCCGCGCCGAAAGTTCAGCACTATGCAAACAGTCCCCAGGAACTTGAACGTTTTCTTTCCGACCCGAAAAACCAGGCAATAATTAAAAAACTGATAGGAGGCGGCTGATATGCCGGATCTTTCCGAACAGCTTTCCGCAATTTTGCAAAACCCGGAAGCGCAAAAGAATATTCAAAATCTGCTCTCTTCTCTCGGACAAAATCAGCCCCAAAATCCCGAAAATTCTGCGCCGCCCCTTGATTTTTCTTCTCTTTTCGGACAAAATCAGCAAAAGGCTTCCGAACCGCAGATTCCGGATTTCGATATAAAAACGCTTATGAAGCTCCAGGGAATTTTTTCAAAAATGTCCTGCGACGACCGGAACATAAACCTTTTAACTGCTCTCCGTCCCCTTCTCAAAAATCCCGAAAAAGTTGACGGCGCAATCAATATCCTTCGGATAATGAGTGTTCTTCCCGCTCTTGAAGAAAGCGGAATTTTCGGGGGTGGTCGGTTCTGAAATGGTACCACAACGATTATTCAGAGGAGGCGCTTTCTGAAATGCAGCGAGAAGCGGAAAACCGCGTTCGGGAAATGCAATCCCGTGCAAGACTTATCGGCGGAAACGAAAACAATTTTTCTTTGCCGCAAAAACCGGTTCCTCTTTCTTCTGAAAGAAAAAACCCGGTTCCTCAAAACCCGATTTCAAATCTCCTTTCCGGGACGGACAGCGAAAAACTTATAATTCTTGCCCTTTTATGGATTCTCTGGAACGAAAAAGCAGACCCAAAACTATTGCTTGCACTTTTATATCTTTTGCTCTAAAAAAATCCCTGCCGGAGGCAGGGATTTTTGTTTTATTCTTTTCCGATATAAACAACTGCGCAGGCGCCGGGACCGATGTGAGTTCCGACAACAGCACCAACAGGGATAATCCTTTCTTCCGGAACGGATACTCCAATTTTTTCAAGGCGCTCCCGAAGAATTTCGCCGTTCTTTCTGTTTTCCGTAAACATAATATAGAACGGAAAATCCTCATCCGGCATATCTTTTTCAACGTGTTTTACAACAAAATCAATTCCCTTGGAAACTCCCATTGTTTTTGCGGGAATTTCGGGTTTTCCCTCTTTGCTGACGTGCATAATGGGTTTTATATGGGCAATGCTTCCGATTTTATAAACCGTGCTGGAAATTCTTCCTCCTCTGTGAAGATATTCAAGGGTATCCATTACGGTATAAAGAACAACTCTTTCACGAAGAGCGGTTGTTTTTTCGACAATTTCCTTTGCTGTTTTTCCTTCATCACGAAGGCGAACAGCATATTCAACAACCATTCTTTCGCCGCCGGTTCCGCTGAGGCTGTCAACAACATAACATCTGTCGTAACCGACAAGTTCTTTCGTTGCAACAACGCTCTGATAGGTTCCGCTGAGCCCGGAAGAAATTGTTATGATTATGATATCGTCATCGTTGCTTCTTGCTTCTTCGATAAGATCGATATAATCCTGCGGAGAGGGCTGGGAAGTTCTGGGCATTTCCTTTTCGGTTTTCAGAAGTTCAAAAAAACGTTCCTTGGTAATATCAATGTTTTCCTTATATTCCGTTTCGCCGAAAACAACCGAAAGAGGAACGGCGACAATGTTTTTTTCTTCAAGTTCCCAAGGCTCAAAATCCGCCGCGGAATCTGTAACTATTCTTATCAAGAGTTTTTCATCTCCAATTTTTGATTATCAACAATAGTTTACAATACTTTTGTTCCAAAAACAATAGATATGCGCTAAAAAGTTATTAAAAAACCTGTTTCAAGGTTTCTCGAAACAGGTTTTTAGCTTTATTTTCTTTTAAAATGGAAAACATTATCGATTTCCGCATCCCAGAACGCTTCATAAGCTCTGCGGTACATTGCCCTTGCGTGGATTCTGTCGTGCCAGATAAAACGGCGGAGAACTTTTTTTAAAGACCATTCTTCCCCATAGCTTCCGTCAAAAACCTTGTTTTGAAGGAAATCTTCCTGCTTTTCAAGTTCCTCAAAACCTTTTTGACGGCAGGAAAGGATATCCGGTCCGTTTTCCGCCGAAACCCCGATTTCTCCGAAATAATATTCTGTAATGTTCATGCAGTGGTTATACATTTCTTCGGCGGTTGAAGGTATCTTTCCGTAAAAAGTTTCCCTTGGCGGAACAATATTCATCTTTTTGTTCGGAATGGAATCATACATTCTTTCAAGGTCCATCGCGGAACGGAGAGCAAGAATTTTAAGTTTATTATATTCCTCTTTGGTAAGGGGTTCTCTTTCGGAATCAAAAATCACGTCGGAATCCGCATCGCAAATTTTAAGTTCCGGGTTTTTCTTTTCCTGAACAAGTTCGATTTCAACCGGAGAATCGATTTTTGCTTCGCCGGTTGCCCAATCAAGATAGGATTCTATTTCTTTCGGAAATTTTGCAGCAGCGTTTTCGTAATTTCTTCCGCGCACAAAAGCCCCCGGAAAATTTTCCGCATAAACAATGCAGCCTTCGTCATTATATTCGCAAACAGCTTTTATAATCATTCAAACACCTCTTCCCCGAAAGCCTCAACTTCCGCTCTTTTTGGAACAGAAGGCGATGCTCCCGGTTTTGTGACCGCCATGGCCGAAGCTTTTGCGGCAAGTTCCATTGCCTTTTCCGATCCCATTCCTTCCATTATTCCGGCGACAAAATATCCGGTATAAGTGTCGCCTGCGGCGGTTGTATCCACAGCTTTAACTTTGAATGCGGGCTGAAAAATACTCTTTTCGGAATTTCTGAAGAAAGAACCTTTCACTCCCATCGTGAGCACAATATCCGTATCCGGATATTTTCTGGAAAGTTCTTCTGCGGCTTTTTCTCCTTCGAAAATTTCTTTTCCAAGGATTCTTCCGGCTTCAACTTCATTGAGAATAAGTATATCAGCTTTTTCCACGGGCATTTTGAGCAACTGTTCATCTATCGGCGAAGGGTTGAGCACCACTTTCATGCCTTTTTCTTTTCCCGTGCTCAAAATATATTCAAGCTCGCTTATTTCATTTTGCAGAACGAGCACGTCGCCTTTTTCAAAATGCTCAAGCACCTTATCCGCCTGTTCTTTGGTTATTGAACGGTTCGCTCCGCCAAAAAGAAGAATACAGTTATCGCCGTCAATGCTGTTCTGTATTATTGCGTGTCCGGTACTGATGTCATCTTTGATTTCAACAAATCCGGTATTCACCCCAGCAGAAAAAAGCTCATCAACAAGAAATTTTCCCTCTTTGCCGATAGCTCCCGCATGAAAAGTTTCTGCGCCGGCTTTGGAAAGCGCAACGGATTGATTAAGACCCTTTCCGCCGCTGAAAATTTTAAGATCTGCCGAAGACAAAGTTTCGCCTTTTGAAACAAAATGATCGACTTTATATGTATAATCGATATTCAGCGAACCAAAACAAAGAACTTTCATCTTTTTATCCTTTCAGCCGTAAAGACGGATGTTTTCTTCGATAATATCCCAAAAACGTTCCACATCAATATCCATCGCAACGTCCGCGGTGTGCGGAAGATGAAGATAATCAAACGGGTCGCAGTTTGTTCTTCCGTAAGATTCGGTGGAACGGATATCTATGCGAACATTCATCGGTTTAACTTTGAGCACCGAAGGATCGATAAGGTAAGCAAGGGTTACCGGGTCGTGAAGCGGACCGCCCTCCCAGCCAAAAACTTCTTTCTGGGTTTTGCAAAAATGTCCCATAAGATCAACAAAAAGTTTTGACGCGCGGTTTCCGATTCTGCCCATGCGTTCAACAATTTCCGGATAGCAAAGAACTTTTCTTGTAACGTCAAGACCCACCATGGTCATGGGTCTTCCGCTTGTAAAACAAACGTACGCCGCCTCCGCATCCGCCATGATGTTGAATTCCGCCGCCGGGCTTACGTTTCCGTTGGCAATGGCGCCGCCCATAAGAACTATCTGTTTTATTTTCGGAACAATATTCGGTTCCATTCTCATGGCCATAGCAAGGTTGGTCATCGGGCCGGTTGTAACAACGGTTATATCCCCTTCGGATTCCATAAGGGTTTTTATAATAAAATTGACCGCATGTTCCGGCTCTGCTTTTCTTTCAAGGGGAGGAAAAACCGGACCGTCAAGTCCGCTTTCGCCGTGGATATCTCCCGCAACAACTTTTTTGCGGACCATCGGTTCGCTGCAGCCGCCATATACCGGAACATCAATTCCAAGATGCTGGGTTACGTTAAGAGCGTTCCGTACGGTTTTATCAAGAGTCTGGTTTCCGGAAACAATGGTAATGCCAAGAAGATCTATTTTTGGGTTTTTACCCGCAAGAATTATTGCAACGGCGTCATCATGACCCGGGTCGCAGTCGAGAATGATTTTTGTTTTTTCCATAGCAAAATACCTCCCTTTCTATAATCTAATTATAGCTTTTTATCAGGATTTTTCAACAATAAAAAATGCCCTGCGATTTTAATCGCAGGGCATTTTCATAATTACTCAAAGGTATATGTCGTAAAGCTTCGGAAAGTTTCTCCTTTTTTAAGAACGGTGCTCGGCCATTCCGGATGATGGATACTGTCCGGAAAATGCTGGGTCTCAAGACAAAATGCGCTTCTCTCTCCGCAATCAAATCCTCTTTTTCCGTTTCTGTCGGTAAGGAAGTTTGCGGTATAAAGCTGAACTCCCGGCTGGTCGGTATCCGCAACAAGAGTTATTCCGGTGATATCGCCGGTGGCTTTTGCGAAAGGATGACCGCTTATTACAAAGGTGGAATCATATCCGCGGGAAAGTTTTACGCAGGGTTCGTCGTTTTCGATATCTCTTCCGATGGTTTTCGGTTCTCTGAAATCCATCGCTGTTCCCTCAACCGGCGCAAGTTCTCCGGTCGGAAGGCAATTTTCGTCGCAGACTGTAAATCTGTCGGCCTTCATCTCAAGGATGTGGTTATGGATATCTCCGCTTCCCGCTCCGTTAAGGTTAAAATAGCTGTGGTTTGTAAGGTTAAGAATGGTATCTTTGTCGGTTTTTGCTTCGTACTCAATGATAAAGCTGTTGTCTTTCCAGCCCATTTTAACGCTTATTTCAAGATTTCCGGGATATCCCTCTTCGCCGTCCGGAGAGGTTCTTCTGAAAACGACAAAATCGCCTTCCTGTTTCGAATCCCAGACAAATCTGTCGAAACCTTTTTTTCCTCCGTGAAGGTGGTTGGGGCCGTTGTTGATGAAAAGCTCGTATTTTTCGCCGTTAAGCTCAAATTTTCCTTTGCCGATGCGGTTTCCGACTCTTCCGATGGTTGCCCCGAGATAGCAGTCGCCGGCAACATATTCTTCGATCGTATCGTGTCCGAGGACAACGTCCACCGGGTCTCCGTTTTTGTCGGGAACAATAAGCGACTGGATAGTTGCGCCGTAATCAAGAACTTTTGCAATAAAGCCTTTTTCGTTTATTATGTTCCAGCAAAAAACTTCCGTTCCGTCGGAAAGAGTTCCGAAGGGTTCTTTAAAAATTTCCATAAGAAAATCAACCTTTTCTCTATCGAATCTTTTGGATCACATCTGTTTTTTAACAAATTCCCAAGCGCTCTTGCACATATCCTCAACGGTATATTTCGCTTCCCAGCCCAGGAGGGTCTTTGCTTTCTGCGCGTCTGCCCAGAATGCGGGAAGGTCGCCTTCGCGGCGGGGTCCGATAACATAGGGAAGTTCCATATCGTTTGCTTCGTTGAATGCATTTACAAGCTCCATTACGGAAACTCCGTTTCCGGTTCCGAGGTTGATTGCTTCAACGCCTTCGTGATTTTCGGCATATTCGAGAGCATCAAGATGACCGACGGCAAGATCCACAACGTGGAGATAGTCGCGCTGGCAGGTTCCGTCCGGAGTGGGATAATCGTCTCCGAAAATGGTGAGTTTTTCAAGTTTTCCGGCAGCTACGCGGCTGATATAGGGCATAAGGTTGTTCGGAATTCCGTTCGGGTCATCGCCAAGAAGACCGGAAGGATGGGAACCGATGGGGTTAAAATAGCGGAGAAGAATTGCGCAGAAATCCGGATGAGCGGTGACATAGTCGGTAAGGATACGTTCGATCATTACCTTGGTCCAGCCATAGGGGCTCGAAGATTCTATCGCTTTCATTTCCTCTTTATAAGGATAGGGGTTGTTGGGGCCGTAAACGGTTGCGGAAGAGGAGAAAACAAATTTTTTGCAGCCGAATTCTTCCATTACTTCCATAAGAGTAAGGGTGGAATCGATGTTATTGCGGTAATATTCAAGAGGTTTCTGAACGCTTTCGCCAACAGCTTTATATGCCGCAAAATGGATTATTGCATCGATTTTATGTTCGGAAAAAATCCTGCGCATAGCTTCTTTATCTTTGCAGTCCTCTTTATAGAAGACGGGACGAACGCCGGTTATGGTTTTGATTCTGTCGATAACGTCTTCTTTTGCGTTTGAAAGGTCGTCAACGATTATTGCTTCATAACCTGCTTCGATAAGTTCAACTGCGGTGTGGCTGCCGATATATCCGGCGCCGCCGGTTACCAATACTTTCATTCGTTTACCTCCTTGTTTACTTCATCAATGAATCTGCGGAAGGCGGAATATCCTTCCTCTGTGTTTTTATAAACGCCCGCATCCTCAAGGACCTTTTCAAAAACTTTTCCGGTTTCCTTAAGGATTATATCCATTGCGTTTTCTTCGGTGAATGTATATTCTTTTTTGAGTTCAGAAAGCCAGTCGGCATGTTTCGAAAGGGCTTCGTCGGAATAAACGTCCTCTCCGGAAACTGCGGCTTTTGCGAGATCGGAAAGTTCCTTTTTAAGTCTGCTGGGAAGGACCGCAAGACCCATTACTTCGATAAGTCCTATGTTTTCCTTTTTGATATGGTGTTTGTCCTCATGGGGATGGAAAACGCCCATGGGGAATTCTTCGGTTGTTATATTGCAGCGGAGAACGAGATCAAGTTCATAATCCTCTCCTCTGCGTCTTGCAATAGGAGTTATGGTGTTATGGGGCTGATCTTCGGAAAAAGCGATTACCGAAACGCTTTCGTCGGAATATCCGCGCCAGATTCCGAGGATTTTGTCTGCGAGATCCGCAATTCTTGCGGAATCCTTTCCGCGAAGGCGAATTACACTCATGGGCCATTTTACGATTCCCGCTTCAATATCCTCAAAGCCTTTGAAAACCACTTTTTCCCTGATGTCCGCGGTTTCCATCGCGAAAGTATAATGTCCGCCCTGGAAATGTTCGTGGCTGAGGATAGAGCCTCCGACAATCGGAAGATCTGCGTTTGAACCGACAAAATAGTGAGGGAAAAGGCGGACAAAATCCAGAAGCTTTTCAAAAGCGGATTTGTCTATCTTCATGGGGATATGTTCTTCGTTGAGCACGATACAGTGCTCATTATAATAAACATACGGGGAATACTGAAGGCACCAGTCTGCGCCGCAGATCTCTATCGGAATAATGCGGTGGTTTGCTCTTGCGGGGTGGTTCATTCTTCCGGCATAGCCTTCGTTTTCACGGCAGAGCTGACATTTCGGATATGCGGTCTGGGGCGCAAATTTTGCGGCGGCAATAGCTTTCGGGTCTTTTTCAGGTTTTGAAAGGTTGATGGTTATATCAAGATCACCGTATTCGCAAGGATATTTCCAGCGCATATCTTTTTTAATACGGTAGCGGCGGATATAATCCGTATCACAGGAAAATTTATAATACCAGTCGGTGGCTTCGACCGGATCTTTTTTATATTTTTCCCAGAAAGTGCGGACAATTTCTCTCGGCATTGGTGTTACTGCACCCATAATTCGAGTATCAAAAATATCCTTTGCGGTTATGTTATCGTCGCAAAGACCCTTTTCCACGGCATAATCAAGGATTCCGCCGAGAATTTCCTCAAGATCTTCGGTCATGGGTTCCTCGGAAGGTTCGTAATCCGGCTTCTGAAGAATATCGAGGATTCGGTTTACAAGCACCCAATGGTCTTCCGGCTCCGCAAGACCGGCGTTCATTGCATATGAAACAAGGGCATCAATATATGTTTCAATTTTCATTAATCCGCCTCCATTTCAACTCCACCCTGGGGACGAATGCTGAGAACGTGGCATGCGCCTTCGCCGAGAATTTCATCCATTCCTTTGCGGAATCTTTCAAGTATTTCAAAAGGAACGAAAGCCTGGACAGTTCCGGCAAAGCCGCCGCCGTGAACCCTGTAAGCGCCTTTTCCTTCAAGGAAATGTTCACACATTGCAAGCGCCAGAGCAACGTCCTGATGTTCCTTATAGCCTGCGGGGATTACGTTCTGAAGGTACATATAGGAAGAATATCCGCTTTCCTTGATAAGTTTAAGGAATTCTTCAAAATCGCCTTTTTCAAGAGCTTCGACCTGTTTCGGAACTCTTGCGTTTTCCTGATAAAAATGGATCGCGCGGATAACCGCTCTGTCGCCGCATTTTTCTCTGAGAACGGGAACTGCGGCAAAGAATTCTTCTTCCGGAATTTCGGAAAGAACTTCTTTTCCGAAATATTCCGCAACTTTTTTGATTTCGCCGGGGATTGCCGCATATTCATCGGTAAGATCCGCATGGCTTGCTCTTGTATCTATTATGCAAAGAGCATGACCGCAGGAAGAAAAATCAAAATTCACCGGTTTTATAACAGGGTTGTCTTTATCAAAAAAGTCTATTGTAACAAGGTTTCCGACTGCAGAAGCGGTCTGGTCCATAAGTCCGCATGGTTTTCCGAAGAAAACGTTTTCCGCGTACTGTCCGATCTGCGCAACTTCCGCCTGGGAAACTTTTGCATCAAAGAAAAGATAATCGATGATCGTTCCGATAAGTACTTCATAAGCGGCGGAAGAGGAAAGTCCGCTTCCGGGGAGAACGGTTGATTCGCAATAAGCATCGAAACCTTTTACCTCACATCCAAGCTGGGCAAAACGAGCCGCAACGCCGCGGATAAGGGCAGGAGTCGAGTTTATTTCATCTTCCTTCGGAGTAAGCTCCGTTACGTCTATCTCACACATGGGATAGCCTTTTGAAAGAATACGGATTTTATCGGTTCCATTAACACGAACAGCAGCAACGGTATCAAGATTTACAGCAGCGGCAAGAACTCTTCCGCGCTGATGGTCTGTGTGGTTGCCGCCTATTTCTGTGCGTCCGGGCGCAGAAAAATAGCGTTCGGGTTTCTCCCCGAAAATCGATTCAAAATTAGCATCCATTATTTTTTTCTGTTCAGGATCAATTTTAAGTACAGATGTTACCATTGCGCATACCCCCATGTTATCTTTTTTCAATTATACATCTAACACTGATAAAAAGGAATAGTAAAAACGAAAAAAGCTTATTATAAAAGGATTTTTTTGGCTTTTTAATTGCTTTGTTTTACGCCATCGGGTATAATGAATTTCAGAACATACAGAAAGGAAGAAGTCTTTATGGAAAAACTGATTTTACCCAATGGACTTGAAGTATCAAACGTCGCCCTCGGCGCCATGAACTTCGGCACAACCACCTCGAAAAAAGACGCTTTTGCCGTTCTTGACGCATATCTTGATATGGGCGGAAATTTTATCGATACTTCAAACAACTATGCTCATTGGCAGGGAACCGGCGACGAAAGCGAAACCCTTCTCGGAGAATATTTTGAAAGCCGCAAATGCCGCGACAAAGTCGTTCTTGCAACAAAAGTCGGTTTTGACCGTCACGGTGAAGGCCAGGGACTTCGCAAAGAACAGATAGAATACTGGATCGATGAAAGCCTTCGCAAACTTAAAACCGATTATATAGATCTTTATTACGCGCATACAGACGATATCACAACTCCTATTGAGGAAACCATGGAAGCTTTCCATTCCCTCATCGAAAAAGGAAAAGTCCGTCATCTCGGCGGAAGCAATTATGACACATGGCGTTTTGCCGAAGCAAACTCCGTTGCAAAAACCCCTTTCACCGTTATGCAGCAATGGTTCACCTATCTTGAGGCAAAGGGCGATAAAGCTCCCCAGTATATTTTCAACGAATATACCACTCGCGAACGCCTTCGCTATCTTGAAGCAAAAAACATTCCGCTTGTAGCCTATTCCTGCCTTGCAAAAGGCGGTTATGAAAACCCCGACCGTCTTCCTTCCGAACTCGTTTCCGGAGAAAGATTTGATTTTCTCAAAAATATGGCAAAGGAAAAAGGGGTAACCGCAAGCGCTCTTGCCGTTGCATGGATGGTCAATCTCCACCGCTGCGAAGGTTTCCCAAGAGTTATTCCCCTTTTCGGTTCCGGAAACGTCGAACATTTCGTCAGCAACCTCAAAGGTGCCGACATTCCTTTGACCGACGAAGAATTAAAACTTCTCAATAATGCATAAAAAAATCTCCGGTGCAAAGCACCGGAGATTTTTATTTATTCTGTTTTTTCCCAACCGGCATAAAGCGTTGTATCTGTTTCAACTGTGTCGGTTTCAAGGTCCCATGGAACGTAACAAGCGTTATCTCTATACCAACCGGTGAAAGTATAGCCTTCTCTTGTTGGAGGTTCCGGAGCGTCTATGAGTTCACCGTACATCTGCTCCTGTGGAGCAATGTCGGTTCCGCCGAGGGAGTTGAAACTTACCGTGAATCCCGGATCCATAAGTTCAATCGCAACAACGATTATTATAACAAGAATACAAAGCCCGATTATCATATCAAGCTGCTTTACGGATATATTAACATATCTGTAAAGCCCGCGGAACTTCGGTACCTGTTCTTCCTGTTTCTGAACTTCTTCCTCTTCCGGAATCTGATTGTTATTATAATCTTCCATTATTTCTTAACGAGATATTTACGCATATCAAGTGCGCAGGCGCAGAGGATGATTGCACCTTTGATGATATAAAGGCTGGAAGAATCAACGCCGAGCATGGTAAGAGCAACGAAGATAAGACGAAGGATTACAACACCGAGGATGATGCCGCTGATCTTACCGGTACCACCGACGAAAGAAACGCCGCCGATTACGCAGGCTGCGATAGCGTCGCATTCGGTGTTAAGACCGGTGTTAGGAGCAACAGATCCGCTTCGTGCGCCTTCGATAAAGCCGGTGTAACCATAAGCAGCACCTGCAAGGGTATGTACAAGAACAGTGGTCCAGAAAACGTTAACGCCGGAAACTTTTGCTGCTTCTGCGTTGGAACCAACTGCAAACATATTTTTACCAAAGGTGGTTTTGTTCCAGATGAACCACATGATTGCGATAAGGAGAATTGCATAAAGAACGTATCTCGGAACAGCTACGTTTCCAAGGCGGAACATTTCGCCGTTTACGAAGGTTTTATATTCATCGCTGAGGCCGGAGATAGGCTGACCGTTGTTTCCGTTAAGAGCAAAGAACCAAAGGATAATACCGTAGGTAATGAGCTGGGTGGAAAGGGTTACGATGAAAGGATGAAGGCTGAATTTTGCAACAAAGAAGCCGTTAACAAGACCGATTATTGCACCGATTGCAACAACGGTAAGAAGGGTTGCTGCGATCCACCAGCCGTTGGTTTCCGGAAGGTTCTGGAACATCTTGTTGACGAAGTCGGTTTTCTGAAGGAAAACACCGGCAACTGCTGCGGTAAGACCGGAGATACGGCCTGCGGAAAGGTCGGTACCGGTAAGAACGATACATCCCGCAATACCGAGAGCCATCGGAAGATATGCCGCAACCTGAATTACAAGGTTTGCAAAGGAACCGAGAGAAAGGAAGTTCGGTTTCTGGATTGCGGTATAAATTACAAATACAAACAGAAGAATATAAAGAGCGTTGTTGAAAACAAGGTCGGTAAGATAACGTTTTTTGTCCGCTTTGTCCATCTGGCGGAAATCAGCGACGCTGCGCTGAATATTTGCAATAGGATTAGTCATGCTGTTTCTCCTCCTTAAACATATTTAGCAGCCAGGGTCATGATCTCTTCCTGGGTGGTGTTCTGACCGTCAACTTCGCCGGCAACTCTTCCACCGGACATTACTACGATTCTGTCGCAGATACCGAGAAGCTCCGGCATTTCGGAAGAAACAACGATAACGGTTTTGCCTTTGTTTGCAAGATCAATGATAAGCTGATAAATTTCATATTTTGCACCTACGTCGATTCCGCGGGTAGGCTCATCCAAAAGAAGGACTTCCGGATCTGTAAGAAGCCAGCGTCCGATAATAACTTTCTGCTGGTTACCGCCGGAAAGAGAACGTATCTTGGTTTCCTGGGAAGGAGTTTTGGTACGCATTGCGTCTATGTAATACTGGGTATCTTCCCTCTGGGATTTTTCACTGAGCCAAAGTCCGAAACGGAGGTGACGTTTAAGGCTTGAAATAACGGTGTTATCCTTGATATCAAGAACACCGAAAATACCGGTGGCGCGGCGTTCTTCGGTAAGAAGGGAGAATCCGTTCTTGATGGATTCATGGGCGTTGCGGTTGAAGCAGGGTTTTCCGTCAAGAGCAATTGTTCCGCTCTTTCTGGTGCGGATACCGAAAATACTTTCAAGAGTTTCGCTTCGGCCGGAGCTTTCAAGTCCCGCAAGTCCGAGGATCTCGCCTTTTCTTGCATTGAAGGAAACGTCCTGAAGCTGGTTATAAAGACCGGTGACGTTCTGAACTTCAAGAACGACATCTCCGGGAACGTTGGTTTTGGGCGGGAACTGGTTGGTAAGTTCGCGTCCTACCATCAGTCTGATGATATCAGCCATTTCAAGGTTGTCCGCATGGTCGGTGGCAATCCATTTACCGTCGCGCATTACGGTTATGTAATCGGAAATGCGTTTGATCTCCGCCATTTTGTGGGAAATATAGATGATACCTACTCCTCTTTCGCGGAGCATGTTGATGATCTCGAAAAGATGTTCAACTTCCTGCTCGGTAAGAGAAGAGGTCGGTTCGTCAAATACGATTATCTTGGAATTATAGGAAACAGCTTTCGCAATTTCGACCATCTGTCTTTGGGAAACAGACATGGTGCTCATGATACGGTGGGGGTCAACGTCGATTCCGAGTTCGTCGAATACCGCCTTGGTATCATTATACATCTTCTTTTCGTCAACCATAATTCCGCCAATTTTCGGATAACGTCCAAGCCAGATGTTATCCATAACGCTGCGTTTAAGCGCCTGGTTAAGTTCCTGGTGTACCATGGCGACGCCGTTTTCCAAAGCTTCTTTACTGCTTTTGAAATTGATCTCCTTGCCGTCGAGAAGAATCTGGCCGCCGTCTTTGGCATATATACCGAAGAGGCACTTCATAAGGGTGGATTTTCCGGCGCCGTTTTCTCCCATAAGAGCATGAACGGTTCCTGCTTTTAATTCAAAGTTTACGCCGTCCAACGCTTTTACACCGGGAAAAGTTTTTGTAATGCCGGTCATTTTCAGAAGAACATTCTGATCCATAATCGCCCTTCCTCCTTTACTCAAAAAATAGAAAAAGCTTGTTCAGAGATTGACAGAGAACGGCAAACAACACTGCCTGTTCAGTTTGTAGTGGCGCTTGCCGTTCCCTGCCGGAAAATCTAAGACAGGCAGCTGCCGCGCTTGCGGCAGCTGCCATAAAATTTCAGCCGAATTATGTATTATTCGCCGGTGTAAGGTGCGTATGCAACGAAGAGTTTTGCAGCGCTGTCGGGAGCGATGGAGAAACGTTCGTCGTTAAGACCTGCGAGAGCATCAACAGGGGAAGTTCCGGCTGCGATTGCTTCAACGCTCTGACGAATTGCAACTGCCATACCTACGTTATCCTGTTTTACAGTACCGGTCATAGCGCCGTCAGCGATAAGTGCTTTTGCGCTGTCGGTTGCGTCAACGCCGAATACGGGAACAAGGTGGCCGCCTTCTACGTTATAGCCTCTTTCCTGGAGGGAAGCTACAACACCTTCTGCCATAGTATCGTTGTTGCAGATTACGAGTTCGATCATGTTGCCGGCGCCTTCATTATAAGTTACGAAGTTGGTGTCCATGTAGTCTTTTGCTGCTGCTGCGGACCATGCACCGCCAAGGTCTACCTGGTAACGTGCGTCTTCTGCTACGGAAACATCGAAATACTGAAGAGCGGGTTTGCCTGCTGCTTCAAGAACAAGGTTAGCGTCTTCTACGCCATACTGGGTTCTGTAGATAGCTTCAAGGTTTGCTTCGTCGCCTTTCATCATTGCGTAAGAGATAACGCCGTCGCCGTTGAAGTCAACTGCATCATAGTTAGCAACGAGATAATCGCCAATCATTTTGCCCTGCATGTGACCTGCTTCGGGAGCATCGGTACCGATGAAGCAAGCGTTTGCATGGTTTTCAAGAACGGTTACATCGGAACCGTCGGTGCCGATAGGACGGTTGAAGAAGATTACAGGAATATCGCCTGCTGCGGCAAGGATTTCTTCTGCTGCATCAGAAGAACCGGAGGTTACAAGGTTTACAACAAGGATGGTGGAACCACCGGCAATAGCGGTTTTAACCTGGTCAAGCTGTTTTGCCTGGTCGTTTGCTGCATACTGGTTGTCATATTCAACACCAAGTGCATCGAGTTCTTCGTTGAGTGCGGAACGAACGGTGCTGAGATAAACGTCAGCTTCGTCGTACCAGAATACGGAAACTTTGGCTCCGCCTTCGGAAGTGCTGCCGCCGCAGGCAGCAAGGCTCAAGACCATTACGAGGGCGAGGGCCAATGCAAGAATTTTTTTCATGATAAATCCTCCTAAAATTTTCTAGCAGAAGTTTTCTGCTTGCAACTATACCTTAACACTTTATCAAAGAAAAGTAAAGCATTATTTGCATTTTTTCCTGCATTTTTCAACAAAATATTTCAACCAATGTGAATATAATTTGTATTTTATGCACGCACACGTTTTTTGCTTAATAGTATAATAATTTGTTCTGTTTTATGCATATTTTCCAAAAAAACAATCATTAAAACTGAATAAAAAAACGCTTCACAAAATGCGGAGCGTTTTGCGGTAGGTAATCTTGGATTTTAACCACGGACGCCCCGATTAAATAATCAAAGAACCCCCTTTTGTGAAATGTTTATACGTTTTTTATAATAAAAATTTTTAGTACGGATATATTTTTTTAAAAATCCGTACTTTTACAGCCAAATTTATCCGATTATATTTAAAAAAGAAGGCACAGCCGATTCTGCGCCTTCCTTTTCTATAAATTGAAGATTTTTTTATTTATTCTTTTTTCCGATAAACATCGCTGCAGCCGCAAGAACAACAATTCCTGCGCTGCCAATATCAATAACAGATGCGCCGGTATTCGGGTTAAATTCCTCTTTTTCCTTTTCAGGAGTAATGATAGTTATACCGGGATTCGGTTTTGCGGAAGGTTTTCCGGATCCGGAAGGCACGTTCGGCCTTTCGTTTTCGCTGTTATCAACGCTTTCGTAAGCAATGGCAAAAGCAGAAAGATGATCCACGGTGATTACAAGGCCCTTTTCGGTTCTGGATTTTATCTTGCAATTTTCAACTTTTCCGTCATCACTAAAATGATAAATCTCAAATTTATCGTTTCTGTCACTGCCTTCGGGATATTTGAGAACAATATCTATTGTTTTTCTGTTTTCGAACAATTCATCGCTCTCGATCGGAACAAATTCGTTTTTATCGTTGAAATAACCGGGTGTGACTTCCATTAACGTAACTTTCGCATCATCCTTAAGGGAACCGTTTTCAACCGCATTCAAAAGGTCTTCCTTAATATCCTGATCGGTTATGTTAAGGCCTTCCTGATATGCAGCAACATATTTATGCTGATTATCCGGTCCTTTAATTTCTTCGGTTTCTTCCGGTTTTGCAATAAGTTTTGCAATTTTTTCTTCTTTATAATGTTTGTCGTTAAGGTTGCAAACACGCTTTTTAAGTCCTTCGTTTTTGTAATCGGGTTCAGTTATAACTTTCCATTCGCCCCATTCATGAGCATTTTTATTAATGGCAATATCGGTGATTACCTTAAAATCATGCGCCCAATCAACCTCAAAAACAGCTTCGTATCTGGTGTCACCCATTACGGTACAGTTTGCGGGTTTTACAACTTCGGATTTTATTTCAGTTGCTTCGGCGGTTTCCTTATGGTTTCCGTCGTTTTTGCAAACGCGGGTTGCAGTACAGGAAGAACCGTCCTCCTCCCAGGTATATTCAGCTTCGCCCCAATCGTGACCTTTTTCACCGATATCAGCAATGGTTTTAGTCTGTTCTTCCGCCCAGTCAACGTCAAAAGTCGCGGTATAGGTGGTTTCGCCTTTTTCATCGCAGGTGGGTTCTTTGGTTGTTTCGGATTTTATTGTGGTGGCGTCAGCGGTTTCTTTGTGATTTCCGTCGTTTTTGCAAACACGGGTTGCAGCGCAGGAAGAACCGTCTTCCGCCCAAATATATTCGGCCTTGCCCCAATCGTGACCTTTTTCACCGATATCGGCAAGGGTCTTGGTCTGTTTTTCAGCCCAGTCAACGTCAAAGGTCGCGGTATAGGTGGTTTCTCCTTTTTCCTCGCAAGTAGGTTTCTTTGTCGTTTCAGATTTTATTGCGGTGGCTTCGGCGGTTTCCTTATGGTTTCCGTCGTTTTTGCAAACGCGGGTTGCAGCACAGGAAGAACCGTCCGCCGCCCAAGTGTATTCCGCTTCGCCCCAATCGTGGCCTTTTTCGCCGATATCGGTAAGGGTCTTGGTCTGTTTTTCCGCCCATTCAACTTCAAAGGTTGCGGTATATTCGGTTTCGCCTTCTTCTTCGCAGGTGGCCTCTTTTACAACTTTGGAAGTAACTTTTGCATTTACGGTTTCCTTGTGGGTTCTGTCGGTTTTGCAAACGCGGCTTGCAGAGCAGGAAGAACCGTCTTCCGCCCAGGTATATTCAGCTTTGCCCCAATCGTGACCTTTTTCACCGATATCTGCAATGGTTTTGGTCTGTTTTTCTGCCCAGTCAATGTCAAAAGTCGCGGTATAGGTGGTTTCGCCTTTTTCTTCGCAAGTGGGTTCTTTGGTTGTTTCGGATTTTATTGCGGTGGCGTCAGCGGTTTCCTTATGGTTTCCATCATTTTTGCAAACGCGGTTTGCAACGCAGGAAGAGCCGTCTTTCGCCCAGGTGTATTCAGCTTCGCCCCAATCGTGACCTTTTTCACCGATATCGGCAATGGTTTTGGTCTGTTTTTCTGCCCAGTCAACGTCGAAAATCGCGGTATATTCGGTTTCGCCTTTTTCTTCGCAGGTGGCCTCTTTCACTGTTCTGGAAGTGATTTTTGCCTCGGCGGTTTCCTTATGTCTTCCGTTGGTTTTGCAAACGCGGGTCGCAACGCAGGAAGAACCGTCCTCCGCCCAGGTATATTCTGCTTCGCCCCAATCATGTTCGGTTTCTGTTTTTATGATTTTTGCGTAATCAAGTTCTTTAAAATCCGGGTCTTCGATAAGTTCATCTTCCGAATCGAAAACTTCCATCATTTCGTCAAGAATCGTTTCGTCGGAATCGATTGCCAACGTTCCCGCAATGAGTTCAAGGCTTCCGCCGGTGATGGTGACCGTCGGAGCTTCAAAGCAGTCCGAAGTTGCGTTGATAAAGATGTTTCCGCCGGAAATTTCTATTTTCTTGCCGGAATCGAAACCGTCCTCATCATTTGTTGTCATATAAATTTCGCCGCCGGAAACAAAGATGCTTCCTTCTTCGGAATCAAAGCCGTAATCTTCCGCATCAACTCTCATCTGTCCGCCGCTTACTTTGATATCACGCATGATATTAAGTCCGTCGTCGCCGGCGGTTATCAAGGCGGTTCCTTTTTTCATGCTGAAGCCGCCTTCAACGTCCGCGCCGTGG
>JAFQBH010000017.1 GCA_017399765.1 Oscillospiraceae bacterium
ACACAGAACTGTGAGGTGAAATGCGTCTCGCTTGTAGCGGATGAAAAGACTCTGTGTGAAAGATTGGCAATGGATGTAGAAAGAGGTATCCGTTCTGAAGATATAATTGAGCGAAGCATAGCAAGAATACCGATGTACCAAGCACTCAATACCATTAAAATTGATACGAACGCCAAAAACGTGGCTGTGATTGCCAATGAGATAAAGCAGTTGTAATACCGTCAAATTCCAATTTATCGAACGGTTGTGTTCTGTTAATATACTTCCCTCCGTTATTTTGACGGAGGGAAGTTCTTTATATCCCAAATCAGTCCAAAAGGTAAAAGGGAGAGAAAAACTGAAATTATGTTATAATTTTCAAAAAAATTGCCGAATTTTTTGATAAAAAGGTGTATATAAAGGTGAAGGGAAGTGATTTTACGGAAGATTTGAAAATAATAGAACTGTATTTTGAAAGAAACGAGAAAGCAATTTCTGCAACCGATGAAAAATACGGCGCATACTGCATGAAAATTTCACAAAATATTCTCGGCAGCACCGAAGATGCGGAAGAATGCGTTAACGATACATATCTTGCGGCATGGAATTCAATTCCGCCGAAAATTCCGAAGATCCTTTTGCTGTTCCTCGGAAAAATAACACGAAATATTTCACTTAATTTTTATAGAAAAAGGCACAGCGAAAAAAGAGGCGGCGGGGAATATGAAGTTGTTCTCGATGAAATTTCCGAACTTGTTTCGGGAAAAGAAAACGTTGAAAAAGATTTTGAACGGCGGGAAATTCTTTTTGCAATCAACGATTTTCTTAAAACGCTTGATGACGAAAAAAGAAATATATTCGTCTGCCGCTATTGGTATTTTTACAGCGCAAAAGACATTGCAAAACTTTTTGGAAAAAAAGAAAGCTCGGTTCATTCTTCACTTGAGAGAACGAGAAAAAAACTTGGAAAATATCTTTCGGAAAGGGGTTTTGAATTATGAAAAAAGAAGAATTTATCGACCTTCTTGAAGATATCGACGATGAATATATAATCAGGGCACAGGGCGAAACCGGAAACAAAAAAATTTTTGCGACGAAAAAATGGTTCGCGCTTGTTGCGGCGATAATAATAATCGGAGCATTTGCAACGGTTGTTGCGGCAAAACCGGAATGCCGGATATTTTTTGAAGAAACGGAACTTGAAGGAGAAAAGGCATATTTTGTATGTTCAGAACTTGAAAAATTTTCTTCCGGCGATTTTTCCGAAAACATAAAAGCAGTGGAAAAAGAGATAGCGCGCCAATACCGGGATTATGAACCTTATATGAGCAGTTTCCCCGGACATTGGTACAGACATTTTTCTTCCGCTTCCGAAGCAAAGGAATTTATCGGATTTGAAAAGTTTTCGGTTCCGGAAATCGGAATTCCGGAAAGGGATTTCTGCATTTCCGCTTATGGAGATCCTTCGGGCAAAATATCGCACATAAGGGCGGAATTTTTTTATCTTGATACGGAAGACGGATATCTTGGAATACAGATTTTTGCGGATGCGCTTACGGAAAATTTTGAAGAAGATTTTTTTCAAAGTGATATATTGTCTGAGGAAGAATATCGAACGGTCAGGGAAACCTTAAACAGAAAGAAAACGAAATTTTATATTTTTGACGGAGAAATTTCCCAAACAGGAAACAGAAGGACGGGGATATTTTTTGTAAAAAAAGGAGTTCTTTATTATGTAAACTTTGCTTTTTCTGAAGAAAAAACCGAAAAAGCGGAAGATATCATACAGAAAGTCTTAAACTTTTATTAAGATTTATCTTTATATGTTGCGCTCGCTTCTTCCCGGTGTTACTATGAAGAAAAAGGAGGCGGTGCAAAATGGAATTTTTGTTCAAACCGGAAAAACTTTCGGAAGATTTGAAATACCAGGTTTCGGAAGCGATTGCGAAACGCGCGGAAATTTTTTCAAGAAAAAGATATCCGGGGCTTTGGGAAAAAACGGACAGACTTAACGAGAAAAAACTTCCGGAAGAAGCCTTGATCAGGCGAAAAAGATTTCGCAGATTTTACGGAATAGTTTGCATCGTCCTTGGAATTTTCCTTTTTGTTCCGGGGCTTATTAAACCGGGCGAACTTTTTGTTCCGCTTGTTGTCGGCGCCTTGGCGATTTTAACGGGAATTCCGGCAGTTATTCCGAGGAAAGCAAACTCGGAAAAATTTATAAAAAAAGCAAAAAAACTTATTTCCGCAATCAATTCTTCTCTTAAGCCGGAAGATAAAGTTCTTTTTAACGAGGAAGGAATTTTTGAAAACGGCGCGCTTTTGATGGAATATGAAGATCTTGAAAACGTAATTGAAAACAGAAGCATTTTTCTTGTTTGCGACGGAATAAAAATTATGGTTTTGAGGAAAGCAGATTTGGTCATCGGAAATCCGGAAGAGTTCAAAATCTTCGTTGAATCGAAAACCGGGAAGAAAACTGAAAAATGTGTTTAAAGGGCGCCCTTCGGGCGCCTTTTTTGACATATTTTTTTGCTTCTTTGCGTTATAGTGGCATTATAAAACAAATTGCAAAGGAGTTTTTTATAAAATGGCGGAAGTTAAAACAAAATCTTTTCCGGTAAAAATGCCGAAAATGCTCAAAACAGCGGCGCCGGATCTTTTGAGCATGGCACTTTGGTTCATTTTTTCTTTTGCGGCAACAAAGACGATGCTTTTTGGGAAAACTGCGCCTTTCGGGGTTGCGGCGGCGGCCGCTTCTAACCGAAACTCGGCGGTATCCGCGGCTTTGGGTGCGGTTGTCGGATACATATTTTCGGAAAAACCGGAAAATTCATTAAGGCATATTGCGGCGGTGCTCATTGTTTTCGGAACAAAACTTGTTGTTGAAAGGTTTGAGGAAGGCGATATGGTTTCCGTGCTCATCGCGGGGGGAGCAACGGCTTTTTCCTCTTTTGGATATGCGGCGGCAACCGTGATTTCCGGTTACAGCAGCGTTATGGCATTTGCGGAAACGGTTCTTGCGGCCGGGTCGGCATATTTTTTTCGCCGGGCCGGAAACGTTTTTGAGCACGGAAAAACTTTTGCTCTGCTTTCCGGGAGCGACCGCGCCTGTGTAATTATGACAGCTTCTGTTACTGCGGCGGCGCTTGCTTCGGTTTCGGCAGGAAAACTTAATATCGGTTCAATTGCCGCGGGAACGATAATTCTTGTTGCAGCAGCTTACGGAAAGGAAAGCGGAGGCGCTGTTGCGGGAATTTCAGCGGGAACAGCCGTTTCTTTTACAACCGGAAATTTTGGCGGAGATATTGCGGGATATGCTTTGGGCGGACTTTTGGGCGGAGTTTTTTCACCTTTCGGAAAAATCGGATGCGCAAGCGCCTTTGTTGCGGTAAAAATCATGGTCTGTCTTTTAGAAACTGCCGGATATCCGGATTACATTCCTGTTTATGAATCTCTGATCGCAGCGGGAATTTTCATGGTCATTCCGGTAAAAACCGGAAAGAATTTTTTATCGCTTATATTTCGTAATGAAAACACAGCAGATTCCGCAACGGTTAAGGAACTTGTTCTTTCGAAAATCGGAAAAGCGGCGGACGGGCTTTTGGATATTGCGGAGGCTACCAAAAAAGTTGCCGCTTCGGTTGCAAGAGAAAACACGAAAGGAATGAATACCGTACTTAATCTTGCGGCGGAACGCAGCTGCAGAACATGTGCGAAAAGTACGGAATGTTGGCAAAGCAAATATCAGGAAACCATCAAGGAATTTTATGAGATTGGAAAGGCTGTAAAAGAAAAGAGAAAGCCTTGCTTTTCGGATGAATTTTATGAAAGATGCGCAAAACGCGACGCTCTTTTCAATGATACGGAAAAAGAATATAAGCTGGCCGCGGAGCAGAATTCCGCAGAGCGGAAAATCAAAAACATAAGGGAAGTTGTAACAGATCAGTTTGAGGGAACGGCGCTTTTGCTTCGTGATATTGCGGCGGATGCGGCAACGGTGAAAAGTGTTGATAAAAAACTTTCCGCCGGGGTTAAGAAGATTTTTGAAGCAAGAAACATTCCGATTTTTTCGGGAGTTTGTTATTACACAGCGGATGGCTGTGTGAACATTGAAATCTCGGGAGCAAAAGAAAGAATAAAAAAGGCGGATATTCCGACCATAACCGAAGAACTTTCGGATCTTTGCGAATGTGATCTTGCGAAACCGGTTAAAAGAGATACAGAAAACGCAAGACGCCTTGTTTTCTGTGAAAAACCACTTATGACGGCTGAATTCGGAACGGTTTCCGTTAATGCAAAAGGCGAAAAATTCTGCGGAGATTGTTCGGAATTTTTTATTGACCAATATGGCTGTGCCAATATGATTTTAAGCGACGGAATGGGAAGCGGTGAACATGCCGCGCTTGATTCCATGATGGCGGCAGGGCTTGTTTCAAGAATGATAAAAGCGGGTTTCAGATTCGGTCCGGCGATAAAACTTGTTAATTCAGCGCTTTTACTGAAATCGGAAGATGAATCCCTTGCAACGGTCGATGCGTTTTCAATCAATCTTTACACAGGTTCGGCATGTTTTTACAAAGCTGGCGCGGAAGCTTCGTTTGTACTTAAAAACGGGCATGTTTCGAAAGTGGAAAGCGTTTCGTTTCCCGTGGGGATTTTGGGCGGAGCGGAATATGAACAAAACCAAATGCATCTTGGAATCGGAGATATTGTTGTTTTGGTGACCGACGGCGTGACAGTTACAGGAAGCGAATGGGTGCCTTCGGAACTAAAAAGCCTTTCGGAAAAATCTGCGGAAGAAATTGCAGAAGGAATTTCGGAAACGGCTTTTAAACGAAGGACGGACGGTCGTTCGGACGATATTACGGTTGCAGTGGCAAAGATTGTTTCAGGATATTAAAGCGTTAAAAAAATTTTTAAAAAAGGGTTGACATTCCGTAAAAAGGGGTATATAATGCACTCATTAAGCCAAATATCTTAAAGACAATGAAGAGAAGAGTAAGCGCAGGATGCGGCCACAGAGATTTCCCGTTTTGCTGAAAGGGAAACGAACTGATCGTGCTGAAGATGGCCTTGGAGTTGCGCACCGAGCCGGTTTTTCGGTAAGGCTGCGACGGGGTTCGCCCGTTAAAGCGATAGGGTATGAAAGTACCCGATGAGGTCATAACAGTGATGTTATGACGAAAAAAGGTGGTAACACGTGAGTTTTATGCTCCCGTCCTTTTAAAGGGACGGGAGCTTTTTTATTTCCCGAAAAAAGACGGATAAGGAGAAGATAAGACTTGATACGTATTGAAAACCTGTCGAAGATTTTTAAAACATCAAACGAAGTCCATGCGCTTCGTTCGGTTTCGACCCATGTTGAAGCCGGTGATATCTTCGGCGTGATCGGTATGAGCGGTGCCGGTAAATCAACGCTCCTTCGCTGTATTGCCCAGCTTGAAAAACCCACAAGCGGTGCGATTTATATTGAAGGTAAAAACATAACCGAACTTTCCGGAAAAGAAAACATTGAACTCCGCAAAAGAGTCGGCGTTATCTTCCAGGGATATCACCTTCTTATGCAGAGAACAGTTCGTGACAACATTGGTTTTCCTCTTGAACTCAGCGGAATGAAAAAGGAGGAAAGATATAAAAGAGTTGAAGAACTTCTTGCTCTTGTCGGACTTGAAAACAAAGCGGATTCTTATCCAAGCCAGCTTTCCGGCGGTCAGATGCAGAGAGTTGCAATAGCAAGAGCTCTTGCAAACAATCCTTCGATCCTTCTTTGCGACGAACCTACTTCCGCTTTGGATTCCCTTACAACAAAGGCAATTCTTAAACTTCTTAAAGATATCAACGAAAAACTCGGTGTAACAGTTTTCATCATCACCCACGAAATCGGCGTTGTAAAATCCATTTGCCGTCACGTGGCTGTAATAAACGAAGGCGAACTTGTTGAACAGGGAGTCACCGACGAAGTTCTTTCAAATCCGAAGCACCACGCAACGGAACTTCTTCTCGGTATCTCCAACATCGCCGAAGGAGGTGATGCCGAATGATGGAATTCTTCATGGAATACAAAGATATGCTTTTTGAAGGAAGCTATGAAACATTGCTTATGACCTTTGCTTCAACGCTTTTTGCTTATGTAATCGGACTTCCCCTCGGCGTTACAATGGTTATAACCGATGCCCACGGCATCAGCCCCCAGAAAACGCTTAACACGGTTCTTGGAACCATAATCAATATCGGACGTTCAATTCCTTTCGTAATTCTTATCGTTGCGGTAATTCCGCTTACAAGATTTATCGTAGGCAAAGCGATCGGTCCGGTTGCGGCAATCGTTCCGCTTACAATTGCGGCGGCGCCTTTCGTAGCAAGAATGGTTGAAACCGCCTTGCAGGAAGTTGACCCCGGCGTTGTTGAAGCGGCAAAAACAATGGGCGCAACAAATGCCCAGATTGCCCTTAAAGTGCTTCTTCCGGAAGCAGTTCCCTCACTTATCAGAGGATTTTCAATTACCACAATAACCCTTATAGGTTATTCGGCAATGGCGGGTGCCTTCGGTGCCGGCGGTCTTGGCGATATCGCAATCCGCTATGGTCACCACCGCTATCAGGCGGACATAATGTGGGTAACCGTTGTTCTTATAGTCGTAATCGTTCAGGCAATTCAGATGTGCTTTGAACTTGCGGCGAAAAAAATCGATAAAAGAAACAAATAATCACTAAAAGGAGAAAAAATCATGAAAAAGATTATTGCTATCGTACTTGCACTCGTATTCGTATTCAGCTTTGCCGCTTGCTCCGGCGAAACCGATGAAAAAACCATCAAAGTAGGCGCATCTCCTGCTCCTCATGCAGAAATTCTTGAAGTTGCAAAAGAAGTTCTTGCAGCAGACGGCTGGACCCTTGAAATCGTAGAATTCACCGACTATGTTCTTCCTAACGAAACCCTTACCGCAGGCGAAATCGACGCTAACTATTTCCAGCACACCCCTTATCTCGAAACCTATAACGCAGAAAAAGGCACCGATATCGTTTCCGCAGCAGTAATCCACTATGAACCCCTCGGAATCTATCCCGGAAAAACCGCTTCCCTTGATGCAATCGCAGACGGCGCAACCATTGCTGTTCCCAACGACGGTTCCAACGAAGCCCGCGCACTTTATCTCCTCCAGGATCTCGGTCTTATCACCGTTGATAACACCAACGGCTTCAACATCACCGTAAACGACATTGTTGACAACCCCAAGAACCTCGACATCATCGAAGCAGAAGCAGCACAGCTTCCCAACATCCTTGCTGACGTTGACTTCGCAATCATCAACGGTAACTATGCAATCGGCGCAGGAATCGACGGAACTGTTCTTGAAACCGAAGCAAAAGATTCCGAAGCAGCACAGATCTACGGCAACATCATCGCAGTAAGAAACGGCGAAGAAGCAACCGAAAAAACTCTTGCTCTTGTAAAAGCAATCCAGAGCGAAGAAGTTAAAGCATTCATCGAATCCGAATACGGCGTTTCCGTTGTTCCGGTATTCTAATTAAAGATTAAAAAAGAAGCCGCTCGAAAGAGCGGCTTTTCTTTTGAGAAAAATGAGTGGAACGCTTTTGACAGTTACACTTTCAAAAAAAGAAAGCTCCCGTTTTTCGGGAGCTTTTGTGTTTTTTTATTTTTTTACACGATAGGTTGCATAGAAAACGTTTTTGCCGTAAAGGTCTTCGCCGAACTCAACGGCATAAAAACCATAGTTGGTGAAAAAGGGGAGAGTATAATGAGGAACTTCGGCAACAACAGCTTTGGGACTTTGGTCAGCGATGGAATCATCAAGAAGTTTTGAAGCAATGCCGGATTTTCTGTAATCGCGGTGAACGCCGATGAAAAGAAGATGCATAACGTCGCTTGTGGAAGGGCTTGTTACGCAAAAACCGGCAACAGTTTCGCCGTCCATTGCGGCATAGATGGAAATGCCTTTGCTGTGGCAGAAAGTTTCAATAAGATCTGCGGTTTCTTCGCCTTTGAAGAAAAGTTCTTTTTCGATTTGCTGGAATTCGGGGCTTTCGGTAAGGATTCTTTTAACTTCTATCATAACTTGAACCACCTTTACGCAAAAAATAATACACTTTATTCTATCACAGAAAATGTAAAGTATCAAGTTATATTGACAAAAATCGGCAAAAAGCGGGAGGAAAATTTCCTCCCGTTTTTATCATCTTATTTTTTGTTCATGTAATGTGCAATTCCTTCAAAAACGCCGAAGAAAACGCCGGCGACGGGCCAGATTATCCAGGTTCTGTGCCATTCCATGGTATAAAAACTCCAGCCGAGATAAACCGCGGTCACAATGCACCAATATATTGATGAAATCGGGTCAAGCTTCTTTTCAAAGGTTTTCTTTTCAACCGTATAATCGTCCTGCTGAAGAAGTTTTTCGGTGGTTGCCCAGGGAATTCCGGTTCGGATAAGGATATAAACTCCCGCGGCAACGATCATAAGAGTGAGGCAAAGACCGATTAAAACTTCTCCGTCCGCTTTTTCGAAAAATGCGCCGATGAAAAGCGGAATAGCCGCAAGAACGCAAAGGCAGATTCCGATTACGCAGTCACGGATATGTTTGTCGCGGAGTTTGTTCTGACGTTCCTTAACCATTCCGGCAACACCGTAGGCAAGCTCTATTGGCTCTTTTTCAAGGTATTCAAAACGGCCGGTCTTCATACCGCTTGTGATGAAAAGCGCAACAGCGGGCACTACCATCAGCACCAGAGCAATAATACCGATTCCGCCGGCTCCATTCTCGGTAATTCCGATTTTTCCGGAAATCTGCATTGCAATAAGGAAGAACATTGTTACGGGGGAAAGGATACAGAGAACAACACCAAGGGCGACCATGGGAGCGGTTTCGTCCTTGATTTTTATAAATTCGTTTGCTTCTTCAAGGGAAACTTTCCGGAAGGTGCTTTCGCTTATTTCCTCCTTCGGAGAAGGGATTTCGTCGCCCAGTTCATCTTTAAGAAGATAATCGGTGGAAACACCGAAAATTTCGCTTAAAAGAAGAATTTTATCAAGGTCCGGAATGGAAAGAGCGCCTTCCCATTTTGAAACGCTCTGGCGCGAAACGCCCATTTTTTCGGCGAGTTCCTCCTGGGAAAATCCGGCTTTTTTTCTAAGTTCGATTATTTTGTCAGCAAGAATCATGTTTTCACCTCGTTTTTGTTTTTCGGAAGAAGTTTCTTCCGTCTGATGAAATTTTACCCTTTTTGCCGGTGGCAAACAATAAATCCGACTTTTCAATTTGTCAACCGCCGGTTGCAACTGTGGGTTGCATAATAAAAAAGCCGGAAAAGAATTACTTTCCCGGCTTTTGTTGGTGTGCGTTTAAAAATCAGAATACGATTTTTTCTTCGATGTAGGAAACGAGTTCGCTGATGGGCATTCTTACCTGTTCCATGGAATCGCGGTCACGAACGGTTACGCAGCCGTCGGTTTCGGATTCGAAGTCATAGGTGATGCAGAAGGGAGTTCCGATTTCGTCTTCGCGGCGATAACGTTTGCCGATGGAGCCGGATTCATCATAATCGACCATGAAGTGTTTTGCAAGTTCATCGTGAACTTTAAGTGCGCCTTCGCTGAGCTTTTTGGAAAGAGGAAGAACGGCGGCTTTGAAAGGAGCAAGAGCCGGATGGAGATGGAGAACGGTACGGACGTCTTTGTCGCCGACGGGTTCTTCGTCATAAGCATCACAAAGGAAAGCAAGGGTTACGCGGTCTGCACCGAGAGAAGGTTCAACAACGTAGGGAATATATCTTTCGTTGGTTTCGGGATCAAAATAGTCAAGGGTCTGTCCGCAGAATTTGCTGTGCTGGGAAAGGTCATAGTTGGTTCTGTCCGCAACGCCCCAAAGTTCGCCCCAGCCGAAGGGGAAGAGGAATTCAAAGTCGGTGGTTCCGACGGAATAGAAGGAAAGTTCTTCCGGAGAATGGTCGCGGCGGCGAAGGTTTTCTTTGTTCATGCCAAGGCGGAGAAGCCAGTTTTCGCAATAATCTTTCCAGTATGCGAACCAATCAAGGTCGGTGCCGGGTTTGCAGAAGAATTCGAGTTCCATCTGTTCGAATTCACGGGTACGGAAGGTGAAGTTTCCGGGAGTGATTTCGTTACGGAAAGATTTACCAACCTGTGCAACGCCGAAGGGGATTTTTTTACGGGTGGTTCTCTGAACGTTTTCAAAGTTTACGAAAATTCCCTGTGCGGTTTCGGGACGGAGATAGATCTGGCTCTTTGCGTCCTCGGTTACGCCCTGGAAGGTTTTGAACATAAGGTTGAAGGAACGGATATCGGTGAAGTCATGTGCGCCGCAGTTGGGGCAAACAACGTTCTTTTCATCGACGAATGCACGCATTTTGTCGAATTCCCAGCCTTCGGGAGAAATTCCGGTCTGGTCTTCGATAAGTTTATCTGCTCTGTGGCGGGTTTTGCAGGCTTTGCAGTCCATAAGAGGATCGGAGAAGCCGCCTACGTGGCCGGAAGCCACCCAAACCTGGGGGTTCATAAGGATCGCTGCGTCAAGACCTACGTTATAAGGGCTTTCCTGAACGAATGCTTTCCACCAAGCGCGTTTTACGTTGTTTTTAAATTCAACACCGAGAGGGCCGTAGTCCCAGGTGTTGGAAAGACCACCGTAAATTTCAGAACCTGCGTAAACGAAGCCGCGGCCTTTGCAAAGTGCGACGATTTTTTCCATTGTTTTTTCGGTTGCCAACATATTTTAACACTCCTCAAAAAAGTAATGATTTGACATTTTGCCTTATTATATAAATATATTCTTTTAAAACGATAAAGTCAAGAGAAAACGTTTTTTTAGTAACGGAAGAAGCGGAAATTCTCCGCTTTTTCTTGACAAGCCCGCTTTTAAAGTATAATATTATATATTAGAAAATTATAGGCATAAAGCCTCCCATACTGAAATTATAAAGTAGGGCGGGGGCTTGCTCCCGCCGTGTTTTCACAAATCTTTTTAAAAGATGAGGGAATGAAAAATGATTAAAAGCATGACCGGTTACGGCGCCGCGGAAGAAATTCTTAACGGAAGAAACATCCGCGTTGAGATAAAATCCGTAAACCACCGTTATTTTGAATATTCCGCAAGGGTTCCCCGTTCCTGCGGTTTTCTTGAAGAAAAATTAAAACGCCTTCTTTCCGGCGCGATAAGCCGCGGAAAAGTTGACGTCGGCGTTATGATTCAGACCGTTGAGGGAACAAACGAGGAAATCACCATCAACAAAGAGGTTGCAAAAAGCTATATCGAAGCTCTTCGCTCCGTTAAGGACGAATTTGACCTTGTTGATGATCTTTCCCTTTCCGTTGTTGCAAAATTCCCGGACGTTTTCACCGTTGTAAAAGCACAGACCGACGAAGATGCGCTTTGGGCGGACGTTGAATCCGTTGCAAAAAAAGCCGTTGCCGCTTTTGTTGAAATGCGCGAGATCGAAGGCGAAAAAATGAAGGCGGACGTTCTTAACCGCGCCGCATACATTGAAGAAAAAGTCGGATTCATCGAAAAACGCAGCCCCGAAACCGTTAAAGAATACCGCGAACGCCTTTATAATAAAATGCTCGAAGTTCTTGAAGGAAAACAGATCGACGAAGCAAGAATTATTCAGGAAGCCGCAATTTACAGCGATAAGGTCGCCGTTGATGAAGAAACCGTTCGCCTCAGAAGCCACATTGCCCAGCTTCGCGAAATTGTTGAAATGAGCGAGCCGGTCGGCAGAAAACTCGATTTTCTTATCCAGGAAGTTAACCGCGAGATCAACACCACCGGAAGCAAATGTTCCGACGTTGAAATTGCCCAGGTTGTTGTTGACGTAAAATCCGAAATCGAAAAAATCCGCGAACAGATCCAGAATATCGAATAAAACGGAGGCTTTTTTAAAATGAAGCTCGTAAACATCGGTTTCGGAAACCTTATCAACGCGAACCGCGTTATCGCAATGGTTTCGCCGGAATCCGCACCGATCAAGAGAATTATTACCGAAGCACGCGAAAAAGGAACGCTTATTGATGCTTCCTTCGGAAGAAAGACAAAAACCGTTCTTGTAATGGATTCCGGCCACGTTATCCTTTCGGGAATCCAGCCGGAAACAGTTGGCGCAAGAATGTCTGCGGAGGGTGAAGATGAATAAAAGAGGAGTTCTTACAGTAATTTCCGGTCCTTCCGGAGTCGGAAAAGGAACGGTCATAAACCGCCTTTTTGAAATTGAGGATAATCTTTATTTTTCCGTTTCCGCAACAACAAGAAAACCAAGACCCGGCGAAATCGACGGAGTTCATTACAGCTTCAAAACCCGCGAGGAATTTGAGCACGATATTGAAACCGGAGAAATGCTTGAATATGCGGTTTTTAACGGAAACTATTACGGAACGCCGAAAAGCGCCGTTGAACAAAGGCTTTCCGAAGGAAAAGACGTTGTTCTCGATATCGAAATCCAAGGCGCGAGAAACGTAAAAAAAATGATGCCGGAAGCAGCTCTTATCTATCTTCTTCCGCCGAGCATCGAAGAACTTAAACGCAGACTTGTCGGCAGAAACACCGAAGACGCGGAAACCGTTGCCGGAAGACTGCATACCGCGCGTGTCGAACTTAACGAAGCGCCGGAACTTTATGATTATTTCATAGTCAATGATTTGGTGGAAAACGCCGCCATAAAAATAAAAGATATTATAGAGGGCGAACGCTGCAGCAAAAGCGCAATGCAGGAAGTCCTTAAACAAATTTTAGAGGAGGCAGAAAACCTTGCTTAACCCGAACGATACCTACAATCTCAACCAGCTCAACAGCCCCTATGCAAACGTAATTGCTATCGCAAAACGCGCACGCAAAATCAGCGAAGACGCTGAAGAAAACCACGAAATTATTTCCGAAAAACCCCTTAAACTCGCAATTGCGGAATTTACCGCAGACAAATATCGCGTTAACAAAGTAAACGTGGAGGAAGACTGATATGCCCGAAAAGAAGAATCTTCTTCTTGGGGTTTCCGGCGGAATCGCGGCTTATAAAGTCTGCGAAATCGCTTCATATTTTACAAAAAAAGGCGTCAACGTAAACATCGTTATGACGGAACATGCCGCCGAATTTGTTGCGCCTCTTACTTTTGAAGCGCTTACAAAGAACCACGTTTATACTTCGCTTTTCGACGGAAAAGGAAACGATCCTGTTGCCCACGTCAACCTCGGAAGGACCGCCGATACGGTTCTTATCGCTCCGGCAACGGCGAATATCATCGCGAAACTTGCAAACGGAATTGCGGACGATATGGTTTCCACAACCGTGCTCGCCGCTTCCTGCAAAAAGATAATTGCTCCCGCAATGTTCACCGGAATGCTCGAAAACCCGGCAACACAGCGAAATCTTGAGCAGCTTCGCAAAGACGGTTGGGAAATTATCGAATCCGAAAGCGGAAGACTTGCCTGCGGAGCAGTCGGAAGCGGGCGCCTTGCGGAAATTCCGGAACTTATTTCCGCCGTTGAGGAAGCGCTTTTTGCGAATGAGCAGCTTTCGGGAAAACGCGTGCTCATAACCGCAGGAGCGACCCGCGAAAGCCTTGATCCGGTGCGTTTTATAACAAACCGCTCCAGCGGAAAAATGGGCTATGCCCTTGCAAAAATCGCGAAAACAATGGGCGCGGAAGTTACCCTTATCAGCGGAAAAACGGAAATTCGTCCGCCTCACGGCGTGAGCACCGTTTTTGTGGAATCCGCGGAGGATATGTATAACGCGGTTACCGAAAGGGCAGCCTGCGCCGATATCATAGTGATGTCGGCGGCGGTTGCGGATTACACTCCCGCGGAATATTCCGACCAGAAAATCAAAAAATCCGAAGGTGACAACACCCTTGTGCTCAAACGCACAAAGGATATTCTTGCGAGCATCGGAAGGACAAAACCTTCCGGCCAGGTGGTTGTCGGTTTTTCAATGGAAACCGAGAATCTTCTTGAAAACAGCCGCAAAAAGCTTCTTATCAAGAACGCGGATATGATAGTTGCAAACTCCATTGCTTCCGAAAACACCGGCTTCGGCGTTGATACAAACGCTGCGGTGCTTATTACAAGAACCGGCGAGCACGAAACCGGGCTTATGAGCAAGGAAGAACTTGCTAAAATTATTCTTGAAAAAGCGGCGGAATTGCTTTAACAAAAAAAGACGGCGTGGCCGTCTTTTTTTATCCGAAAATTAACAGAATTTTTATAAAAAATATAAATTTTCCAAACAAAATCCGAATATAATTACAATCGGTGCTTTACTACTATATGAAAGAAGGTGTTACATTTGGTAACTTATGAAATGGTTAAAAATGACCCCACGGTCAAAGTTTATATTCAAAAAGCGGGTGAAGCCCTTAAGGCAATGGGCTTTTCCGAACACAGTTTTGCTCACGTTTGTCTTGTTGCAGAAAAAGCCGCATATATAATGGAAACTCTCGGTTATTCCGAAAGGGAAGTTGAACTCGTTAAAATTGCCGGATATCTTCACGATATCGGAAACGTTGTCAACCGAAGCGATCATTCCCAAAGCGGCGCCATTATGGCTTTCAGAATCCTTGACAGAATGGGAATGGATCCTGCGGAAATTTCCGATATTATAATGGCGATCGGAAACCATGACGAAGGAACAGGAAAACCCATCAGCCCGATGGCGGCGGCTCTTATTATTGCAGATAAATCCGACGTCAGAAGAAGCCGTGTTCAGAACGACGACGAAGAAACCTTCGACGCTCACGACAAGGTAAACTATTCCGTTAAAAAAGCGGAACTTAAAATCAACGAAAACAGGACCCTTATAAAACTCAAGCTTTCCGTTGATACCCGCTATGGCTCCGTTATGGATTATTTCCGAATCTTTATGGACAGAATGGTCCTTTGCAAAACCGCCGCGGAAAAACTCGGCCTTGAATTCAAGCTTATGATAAACGAACAGCAGCTTGTTTGAATAAAAAAATCCCCTGCCAAAAGGCAGGGGATTTTTTATTTACATATTCCAGATGTTGTCGCAATATTCCTGAACGGTTCTGTCAACAAAGAAAACGGGGGATTTTGCAATGTTCATAAGAGCCATGCGGTTCCAGGTTTCCTTATCGCGGAAAAGTTCCTGCGCTTTGCGCTGGATATCCATATAGCTTTCAAAGTCTGCGGCGGCCATATAGAAATCCTTGCCTTCGATAAGATCCGCAAGATCGGAGAAATCTTCGCCGGCGATTCCATGGCGCATACGGTCAAGAGCGGCTTTGAGTTCGTCGTTCTTTTCAATATATTCCATGGGGTCATAACCTCTGAGGCGGAGCGCATCGACTTCGTCGGAATTCATTCCGAAACGGAGGAAGTTTTCTTCGCCGACTTCGCGGAGAATTTCAACGTTTGCGCCGTCAAGAGTTCCAAGAGTTACCGCGCCGGAAAGCATGAGTTTCATGTTACCGGTGCCGGAAGCTTCGGTTCCCGCAAGGGAGATCTGTTCGGAAATATCCGCTGCGGGCATAAGAAGTTCGGAAGTGGTTACGCTGTAGTTTTCAAGGTAGCAGAGTTTAAGTCTGTCCTTAAGAGAACTTTCGGAAAGTTCCTTACCAATGCACCAGATAAGACGGATAATGCGTTTTGCAACGTAATAACCGGGTGCGGCTTTTGCACCGAAAATGAAAGTTCTGGGGTCGATATCCGCATTGGGGTTAGCTTCGATTTCGTTGAGAAGGGAAATTATGCGGAGAGCATTCATATGCTGGCGTTTGTATTCGTGAAGGCGCTTTGCCTGAACGTCGAAAAGAGAATCGGGGTCAAGCTTGTTGCCCATGACGTCGCGGTTTTCTTTTGCGAAAAGGGCTTTTCTTTTAAGTTTTACTTTGCCGAGTTCTTCAAGAGCGGCGGAATCGTCAGCATGTTTTTCAAGAAGATACATCTTCTCATATTTTTTTTCAAAATCCTTTGCGGAATATTTTTTAACGAATCTGGTGAGTTCCGGGTTTGCGGCGCAAAGCCATCTTCTGGAAGCGATTCCGTTTGTAACGCTTGAAAAACGTTCCGGGAAAGCGCGGTAAAGATCAGCAAAAACGCTGTTTTCCATAACGGTAAGATGATGTTCGGAAACACCGTTTGTGCTGTGGGTTGCAAAAACGCAAAGGTTTGCCATTCGGATTTCGCCGTTTTCAACAATTGCCATTCTGCTGATTTCAGCATCGCTGAAGCCTTTTTCGCGAAGAGTTATGCGAAGGCGGCGGTCGAATTCACAGATGATTCCGTAAACGCGAGGGAGAAGCCAGCGGAACATTCCGCAATCCCAGCGCTCAAGAGCTTCCGGAAGAACGGTGTGGTTGGTATAGCTGAAAAGATTGAAGCAGATATCCGCGGATTTTTCCCAGGAATATCCGCATTCATCGAGAAGGATTCGCATAAGTTCCGGGATAGCCATGGTGGGGTGGGTATCGTTGATATGGATAGCCGCTTTTTCCGCAAGGTTTTCAAGAGTTCCGTATGCGGCAAGATGGCGGCGGACAATATCCGCAATGGAAGAGCAAACGAGGAAATACTGCTGTTTAAGACGAAGAGTTTTTCCGTCCGGGTGGTTGTCATTCGGATAAAGAATGGAGCTTATGGCTTTTGCTTCGGAGTTTTTTCTCATTGCTTCCGCATAAAGTCCGCGGTTGAAAAGTTCCATATCGATTCCGGAGGATTCCGCCTGCCAAAGGCGAAGGCGGGAAACATCGTTTCCTTCAAAGCCGGGAACGTACATATCATAGGGAACGGCGAGAACGCTGTCATAATTTTTGTGGAGAATCTGGTGGAAACCGTCGTACCAGGATTCTTCGATTTCGCCGCCGAAACGAACTTCAACAGCGTGTTCGCGTTTTTCCGCAAGCCAGGCTTTTCCGCCGGGAAGCCAATCGTCCGGTTTTTCGGTCTGCCAGCCTTCGGTAAGTTTCTGGCGGAAAATTCCGTATTCATAGCAAATGGAATATCCCATGGCGGGTTTTCCGATGGTTGCAAGACCATCGAGGAAGCAGGCGGCAAGTCTTCCGAGACCGCCGTTTCCAAGACCTGCATCGGGTTCCTGCGCATAAACAAGTTCAGGGTCTGCACCGAAGGATTTTATTGCTTTTTCAAAATCCTTGGTGTAACCGAGGTTGTGAAGGTTGTTGCGAAGGCTGCGTCCCATGAGAAATTCCATGGACATATAATAAACGCGCTTTTCGCCCCGGGAAGAATGTCTTGCGGCGGAAGTGGAATATTTTTCCGCAAGAATTCCGCGAAGGGTTTCTGCAGCGGCATCATAAAGATGGGAATAATCCGCATCTTCGGGTTTTTCAATATAAGCGTTTTTAAGAGATTCGGTAATTTTGGATTTCCAAAATTCGGCACCTTGCATTGGGGATTTCCTCCTTGATAGGGTACATTTTACAACCATTATATTTTATATTAAAAGCATTTGATAGTCAATAGAATTATATTATTAACAGAAGGGTTGGAAACGATTCCATTTGTTTAAAATTTATTATAAAACAATAAAAAACCTTTTGGATTTGGGCTGTTTTAACAAGACTCCAAAAGGTATCGTGGAAGGGGAAACATTGGTTAAGGTACAAAATGCACAAAAAGTGAAGTAAAAGTTTGGCAATAAAGCGGAAAAGGCTCCCTTGTGCAAAGAAGATTCCCATACCAGGGGAAATGTCGTCGAAGACGACAAAAGGGTAGCCAGGCTGTCACCGAAGGTGACTGAGGGATTGTAACTCTGTCCAATTAAAAAAGGGCGGAGGTTTCGAAAAGAATCCCCCCGCCACTTCGTGGCCCTCCCCCTTTAGGCAAGGGGGGCTTTTTAACGAAAAAAGGGCGGAAACTCCGCCCTTTTTGTTTTAGTTTATCGGTCTTATGCCTTCGGCAACTTTTGTTAGCTCAGCACTCTCTATTTCTCCTCGTACCCAGAAAAAATTTTCATCCACGTTCCAGGCTAACGAAGAAAAACCGTCCTTTTCCACCAAAATGCCCTGACTGTTATTTATCATGACTTCTGATATAGAGTCTGCATCTTCCGTATCCATGTGAAGGCTTGCGGTTTTATTGGATTGGGTGATTGTAAAATAGGAATTACCATTTGAGTATGTTATTATCGCTCTTGTTGTTAATTCTTGCTTTTCATCGAATATATATCCTTCCGGTATATATGTCGGCGCATAAGCACCTTCGAAATTGTAATTTTCCGGGTCAACGAATTCATATTCTTCGGCGGATTCTTCGGTTTCGGTTTTGCCAATGGGTTTAATGCCTTGTGCCATAAAAATTAAAGTATCTGCGGGTAATGTTCCTCTTAATGAAAAGAAAGTGTTTTGATTGTTCCAGGTAATGATTACAAATCCATCTTTCTCAACAAGGAGAGCCTCACTTTCATTGATTATAATAGTTTCAACATTTTCTGCGTCTTCGGTATCAACTCTTGCAATAGGATTGCCGTTTGATTGTGAAAAAGTAAAATGTCCGTTGTTGCTTTCATAAATTATTACGTTTTTTGTTCCTGCGGATTTTTTCTCTTTGAATTTATATGCGTCCGGAACAAAAGTCAGACCATAAGCACCTTCCCAATCATAAAGTTCCGGGTCAACGAATTTATATTCTTCGGTTGGTTCTTCAGTTTTGCCAAGGGGCTTAATGCCTTCGGCGATTTTAATTGCTTCGTCGATACTGATTTTTCCGTCAATCGAAAGGTATGTTTCTCCACATATCCATACAAGCGAAACAATTTCATTTTCATAAACCAAAAAAGCTTCACTATTGCCAATAATGATTTTCTCTACATGTTCGGAACCTTCTGTGTCTATTCTGGCATACGATAAATTGTTTGTTTGTGAAATATAAAAATAATCTTCTCCATGAGAATACATTACACTCTTGTCATTATTTGTAAACTGTGTATCACTGATGCTGAATCCTTCCGGAATATATGTCGGCGCATAAGCACCTTCCCAATCATAAATCTCCGGGTCGATAAAACCGGTGCTGTTTCCAATGCTGACTTCCGTATATCTGTCATATTCTTTAATCATAAGATGATAAATCGCTTCTGCAACGGCTTCGCGCGCTTCCGCCGAAGCAACAACGACCGAAGAAAGGGAAACCACCGCAACGAAAACAACCATTGCCGCAACGGTGATAAGCTTTTTGGAAACCTTCCAGAAAACCGAAAGGTTTTCGCGGCGTTCGGTTTTTGAATAAATTTTTTCAATCTTTTTAAGGTCGGCGGGTTCTTCGTCTTTAATTTCCGAAAGGATTTTTTCGCTTTCCTCCGCCGCATAAAGTGCCATAACTTTTGTAAAAAGAAGGTCTTCATATTTTTCCGTAATCGCTTTTTCGGAAAGGTTATACATCATTTTTCCTCCTTCATAACGGAATATGCCTTTCTGCGTGCTCTTAAAAGCCCGGAACGCACGGCACTTTCGGAAATTCCGAACTTTGCGCCGATTTCCGAATCGGAAAGACCAAGTATGTATTTGAATTCAAGCAGGTTTTTATATCTTTCCGGAATTTTTTCAAGGGCGGATTTAAGTTCCGCAACCGCTTCGCTTTTTAAATAAATTTCCTCCGGAATTGCGTTTTCGTCTTTTAAAAGCTCAACTTCCTCGCTGTCAAATTCCGAAAAATTCCAGCGACTCTGCTTTTTGTTCCGGCTGTATGCGCTGAATTTAACCGCGGAAAGAAGATATGCGGGAAGTTTCTTTTGCTCAACTGCAATAACGGAATCAACGCGTTTTATAAGGTCGGCAAAAACTTCCTGAACAAGTTCTTCGGCATCTTCATTGTTATCAAGCAACAAAAGCGCTTTTTTAAGCATGGCGGAATAATATTTTTTATAAATCTCCGTAATAAATTCCCGCTGAAAATCGTTTTCGATTGCGGAAATCATCATTGTTATCATAAAAAAACCACTTCCCTTATGTTTCAATCATATCACATATTTTTATGTCTTCAATATGTCAGTATGATTTATGCGGAAAATGTTGCAGAAAAAATAAAAAGGGCGGAATTTCCACCCTTTTTAAAATTTGATGTATTAAAAAACACCTCATCCGCCGCGGCTTACGCCATGCGGCACCTTCCCCTCAAGGGGAAGGCAATTTTTTTATTTGCAAACTTTGTTGTCAACTTCCTCGTGGAGTTTAGCGATGAATTCATCAAGAGCAACTGCGCCAAGGTCGCCTTCTTTTCTGGAACGAACGGCAACTTTGCCTTCTTCCATTTCCTTTGCGCCGACTACGAGCATATAGGGAACTTTTTCAAGCTGTGCTTCGCGGATCTTGAAACCGATTTTTTCATAGCGGGAATCAACTTCCGGTCTGAATCCGCAGCGAAGAAGTTTTTTCTTGATTTCTTCTGCATATTCGTTCTGGTCTTCGGTAATGGGAAGGATTCTGACCTGTTCCGGAGAAAGCCAGGTGGGAAGTGCGCCGCCGTATTTCTCGATAAGGAGAGCGATGGTTCTTTCATAGCATCCGAGAGAAGTTCTGTGGATGATATAAGGATAAACCGCCTGGTTGTTCTGGTCGATATAGGTCATTCCGAAACGCTGTGCAAGCATCATATCGATCTGGATGGTAACAAGGGTATCTTCCTTGCCGTAAACGTTTTTGCCCTGGATATCGAGTTTCGGACCATAGAAAGCTGCTTCGCCTGCGGCTTCGGTATATTCAAGACCGATGTTGTCGAGGATTTTTCTCATTGCGCCTTCGGCTTCTTCCCACATTTCGGGAGTGCCTTCATATTTATCCTTGTTATCCGGATCCCATTTGGAGAAACGGAAGGTAAGGTCTTCGTAAAGACCAATATCGGTCATAACCTCTTTAACGAGTTTGAGGCAGTTTCTGAATTCTTCCTCAAGCTGGTCCGGACGGATAATGAGGTGACCTTCGGAAATGGTGAACTGGCGAACGCGGATAAGTCCGTGCATTTCGCCGGAAGCTTCGTTACGGAAGAGGGTAGAGGTTTCGCCGTAACGGAAGGGAAGTTCACGGTAGGAATGTTTGTCGTTGAGATAAACCTGATACTGGAAGGGGCAGGTCATAGGACGAAGAGCGAAGACTTCTTTATCTTTTTCTTCGTCGCCGAGAACGAACATTCCGTCTTTATAGTGATCCCAGTGTCCGGAAACTTTATAAAGGTCGGATTTTGCCATAAGGGGAGTTCTGGTCATTACATAACCGTATTCATATTCTTCCTTATCCTGAACATAGCGGTTGAGGATCTGGAAAAGTTTTGCGCCCTTGGGCATAAGAAGCGGAAGACCCTGGCCGACATAATCGCTGTTGCAGAAATATTTGAGCTGGCGGCCGAGAATGTTGTGGTCGCGGCGTTTTGCGTCTTCAACAGCTTCAAGATAAGCTTCAAGCTCTGCTTTTTTCGGGAAGGAAATTCCGTAAATACGGGAAAGCATTTTGTTCTTTTCGCTTCCGCGCCAGTAAGCACCGGTGGTGGAAGTGAGTTTGAATGCTTTGATGGGGGAGATGTTCATAAGGTGAGGTCCTGCGCAAAGTTCGCAGAAATCGCCCTGTTTATAGAAAGAAAGAGCTTCGCCTTTTCCTGCGTGCTCATCAATGAGCTCGAGTTTATAAGGCTGGTCTTTCATGATCTCTTTTGCTTCTTCCTCGCTCATGGTGCATTTATTGAGTTCAAGACCGGTTTTGATGATCTTTGCCATCTCGTCTTCGATTTTTTTAAGGTCATCAACGGTGAAAGGTTTTTCAACGTCGAAGTCATAATAGAATCCGTTGTCGATAGCCGGGCCGATGGAGAATTTTGCACCGGGGAAAAGATGAAGAACAGCCTGGGCCATGACATGGGAAGTGGTGTGCCAGAAAGCTTTTTTTCCGTAAGGATCGTCGAAGGTGAGAATTTCAACTTCGCAGTCTTCTTCGATGGGGGTACGAAGGTCGCAGCCTTCGCCGTTGATTTTTGCCGCACAGGCAACTCTTGCAAGTCCGGAGCTGATGCTCTGGGCAATCTGATAGGGGGTGACGCCGTTTTCGTATTCTTTAACGTCGCCACGAAGAGATACTTTAACCATAATTTTTCCTCCTTGTTTTTTGCGGGGCAAAATAAAAAAAGCTTCGCCCCAAAAATTAAGGGGCGAAGCAACAAGCTCCACGGTTCCACCCTTGTTTACGGAAAATCTTTTCCGCACTCAAAGTTCCGCCTTAACGCGGCGGCAACGGTGTGTTCGCAAAAAAATCACTTGCACACGCTCCGGGGATGGTCTTTCACATTTTTCAACGGGCGGGCTTTCAGAATCTTGCCGTCCTCTCTGGGAAGAAAAACTGTTTCGGTTTCCCCATCAACGCATTTTAAAAATATCAAATAAATATTAGCACCGGCGAACACATTTGTCAACGGTTGAAGAACAAAAATGTAATAAAATATTATAAAGTATTATAAAATAGATTATATAAAAATGAATAAATGAGAAAAATGCATAAAAACTACCGCAGAATATTCATTTTTACTTAATATTTCTTGACAGCACCTTTAAATAGGTTTATTATATTAATAACATGTGTAAGTCTGTTTATCTGTAAAGGACAGACCTCTGGCATTTTAATATATATAGAAAGGAATATTCAAAGCACCATGGAAATCATGACCTTTATCAAAAGCATGAATATCTTTGCTGATTTAACTTCCAGCGATATTCTTGTTTGCGTGATCGTTGGCATCATTGCTTTGGTCGTTGGTTTGATAATCGCTTTCCCGGTGGGTGTTGCATATAGACGCAAAGTTGCGGAAGCCGAACTTGGTTCCGCCGAAGAAGAAGCAAGACGCATTGTAAACGAATCAATCAAAACTGCTGAAAGCCGCAAAAAAGAAGCTCTTATTGAAGCAAAGGATGAGATCCACCGCCTCAGATCCGAAGCGGATAAGGAAATCAAAGACCGCCGCGCAGAAGTTCAGCGCAGCGAGCACAGACTCCAGCAAAAAGAAGAATCCCTTGAAAAGAAAGCAGACAACCTCGATAAAAAAGAGGAAGTTATGCAGGAAAAAATCCAGGCCGCCGAAGCAAGACTTGCTGAAGCGGAACAGATCAAAAAAAGCCAGTTCGAAATGCTCGAACGCATTTCCGGTTATTCCGAAGAACAGGCAAAAATCCAGCTTCTTGAAGAAGTTGAAGCAAAACTTTCCCACGAAAAAGCTCTTCGCATAATGCAGTTTGAGCAGCAGCTCAAAGATGAATCCGAAGAAAAAGCACGCGAGATCATTGGAACCGCAGTTTCCCGCTGTGCACCGGATTACGTTGCAGAAGCAACCGTTTCCGTTGTTCCGCTTCCCAGCGATGAGATGAAAGGCCGTATTATCGGACGTGAAGGACGCAACATCCGTGCTCTCGAAACCCTTACCGGCGTTGACCTCATCATCGACGATACCCCCGAAGCAATCACCCTTTCTTCTTTCGATCCGGTCCGCCGTGAAATTGCAAGACTTTCTCTTGAAAAACTTATTCAGGACGGCCGTATCCATCCGGCAAGAATTGAAGAAACCGTTGATAAAGCACGCAAAGAAGTTGACGCAAAAATCAAACAGGACGGCGAGCACGCAGTTCTCGAATGCGGTGTTCGCGGTGTTGCACCCGAACTTGTCCGTCTTCTCGGCCGTATGAGATACCGTACCAGCTATGGCCAGAACGTGCTCATGCATTCCATCGAGGTTGCACAGATCGCGGGACTTCTTGCCAACGAAATGGGCGGGGTTGACCCCAACATGGCAAGAAGAGCAGGTCTTCTCCACGATATCGGTAAAGCTCTTACCCATGAAATCGAAGGAAGCCACGTTACAATCGGCGTTGACGTTGCTAAAAAGTATAAAGAGCCCGAAGCTGTTATCCACGCAATCGAAGCTCACCACGGCGACGTTGAACCCAGAACTACCATTGCATGGCTCGTTCAGGCAGCGGACGCAATTTCCGCCGCAAGACCCGGCGCAAGAAGAGAAAACCTTGAAAACTATATCAAACGCCTTGAAAAACTCGAAGAAATCGCAAATTCCTTCGAAGGCGTTGATAATTGCTTCGCGATCCAGGCCGGACGCGAAGTTAGAATCGTTGTTAAACCCGAAGTTGTTGACGATGAAAAAATGGTGCTTCTTGCTCACGATATCGCCGAAAAAATTGAAGGCGAACTCGAATATCCCGGTCAGATCAAAGTTCATCTTGTCCGCGAAAGCAGAGCGGTTGATTACGCAAAATAATCCTTATCAGATATTAAAAGAGTGCCCGATGGGCACTCTTTTTTTGTCAACAACTATTTAGAAACTTTTCTAAATAGTTGTTGACAAGTGCAGCTTGAATATGTTATATTCTATTTAGAAAAAAATCTAAATAGTTTGGGAGGCGAAGATATGACCGAAGAAAAAATCATAATCGGCGAAGGAACGGAATTTCCGCTTAACGGAATTTTGACTTTGCCGGAAAATCCTGAAAAACCGGTCCCGGCGGTGGTTTTTGTTCATGGTTCCGGTTCAAGCAATATGGACGAAAAAGTTATGAAACTTACCCCTTTCAAAGACCTTGCAGAGGGCCTTGGAAAGCACGGAATCGCTTCGATAAGATATGACAAGAGAAGTTTTGCCCACGGAAGAAAGATGCTGAAAAAAGGCAGTCTGACAGTCAGGGAAGAGGTTATCGAAGATGCTGTCCTTGCTTCCGAAATGCTGAAAAATGACCCGAGAATAGATTCCGAAAAAGTTTTTATAATCGGTCACAGCATGGGCGCAATGCTTGCGCCGAGAATCGATTTTGAAGGCGGAAATTTCAAAGGGCTTATCCTTATGGCAGGAACTCTCGATACCCTTGAAGAGGTCCTTTTCCGTCAGCTTGAGGAAATGAAAAACGGAAAGAGCAAAATTATGAGCTGGGTGGCTTCCGCCCAGGATAAAAAATTCCGTAAATCCTTTGAAAATCTTTATGAAATTTCCGATGAGAAAGCGAAAAAACGCAAATATGCCGGCGGAGTCGACCTTTATTATTTCAAGGAAATGGGCGAACACCGCGCCGAAGATTATCTTGAAAAAACAGAAAAACCTGTGCTTATAATGCAGGGAAGCCGCGATTTGCAGGTAGATGTTGAAAGAGATTTTGGCGGATATAAACGCGCTTTCGGCAAAAAGGATAATTTCAGCTTCCGGCTTTATGAAGGGCTGAACCATTGTTTTGTTCCGGCGCTTTATGACGATATTTCAAAAGCAACGAAGGAATTTTCCAAAGAACGCCATATCGGCGAAAACGTGATTTCCGATATTGCCGGCTGGATTTTTAAAAATTGCTGAAGGAAGAGGGCCAAAAATGAAAAAATATTTTGCCCCGATTCTGGTATCGGTTTTGATGATAATTTATTTTATAGTTTATTTCAGCGTTTTAATAATGCTGTTTGAAAACCTTGTTTTCAAGGTTTTGCTTGGAATAATTCCCGCAATTTTCAGCGGAATTATGATATTTGTACTTATTGAAAGAATTAAAGAAATAAGGAGCGGAGAAGAAGATGATCTTGGTAAATACTGATTACATCACCGGAAAAGAATTTGAAATGCTCGGACTTGTTTGCGGAAGCACTATCCAGACCAAAAATATCGGAAGAGATATTACCCAAAGTTTCAAAACTCTTGTCGGCGGGGAGCTTAAAGCCTATAACGATATGATGAACAAAGCACGCGCCCTTGCAACAAAGCGCATGGTTGAAGAAGCGGAAGCAAAAGGTGCGGACGCAATTATCAATATCCGTTATTCGTCTTCCGCAATAATGCAGGGCGCGGCAGAAGTTGTTGCATACGGAACTGCTGTAAAATTCATCTGAGGTGAACCAAAATGAGCTTTGCAGAAACGTTTAAAGCTCTTTCCGACCCGGCAAGAAGAGAAATTCTGCTGATGCTTCGGGAAGGAAAAATGTCCGCCGGAGAAATCGGTTCCCATTTTGATATGACCGGCGCGACGGTTTCTTACCATCTTTCGGTTCTTAAAAAAGCGGACCTTGTTTATGAAACAAAGCAGAAAAACTTTGTTTTTTATGAACTCAACACCTCTGTTTTTGAGGAAATAATGCTCTGGTTTGCCCAGTTCAAAGGAGAGAACAGCGATGAAAATAAATAAAAAACTGCTTGCTATAACAACGGTATTGATTCTTTTGCCGATGGTGATCGGACTTATTTTCTGGGAACAGCTTCCGGCGGAAATTGCGACCCATTGGGGAAACGATAATCAGCCGAACGGCTGGAGCAGCAAACCCATGGCGGTTTTCGGAATTCCCGCAGTAATTGCGGCACTCCATGTTTTTTGTCTTATCGTGACATTTGCGGACCCTAAAAAGAACAATATCGGCAAAAAAGCCATTGGAATCGTTTACTGGATTCTTCCGGCAACATCGCTTTTGGTAATGGGTTCCACCTATGCTTATGCCCTTGGAATGGAAGTGAACATCGGCATGATTTGCTGTTTGCTTATGGGAATAATTTTTATCGCTCTCGGAAATTATCTGCCGAAGGCAAAACAGAATTTTACCTTTGGATATAAACTGCCATGGACTTTATACAGCGAAGAAAACTGGAACAAAACCCACCGTCTTGCGGGCTGGATAACTTTTATATGCGGAATTCTGTTTATTCTTAACGCTTTTATACTTTCCGAATATATTCTTTTTGCCTGTGTTGCGGCAATATTTGCTCCGATAATCTATTCCTACGTTCTTTATAAAAAAGGAATATAAAAAATGCCGGCTTTGCCGGCATTTTTTTATTCTTCTTCGATTCTGTATCCGTCGATATGGACGAATCTCACGGCGGAGATCGCATAGCTCGAAAGAGGTCTGCAGGCGCAATCGTAAGAATGTGCGGCGATTTTTACCGAATCAAAAGTCGGTCTGTCGCCGTCAACGGAGGTTATAACCGGGGTGTGCTGCCAGTCCTGGGTATCAATAATCAACTGCGCTATGTCGCCGGGTTCAATTTCATCAATTCCGACTTCGTGACCGAAAGGACCGACCCCTTTGTTGTTGATGAGAAAATTGAAAAGAAATTTAACTCCGGTCCAGGCGGGCGCTCTGTCATTAAGGCTTCTGTAATACCAGCCGAAATCCGGTGTGAAATTCATCGGAGCTCCGCCCGCAAGAATACATTGACTTGCAAAGGAAGTACAATCTCCGCCGATGGGGCTGAAATCATAATATTCCGGGTTGCGGAAGTATGCCCAACGGTTTGCATATTCCACCGCTGCAAAACGATCATAATTTTTTTCAATAAGTGCCATGATTCCTCCAAAAATTGTTTTTATGGATTATATGAAAAAACCTTTCCGAAAAAGAATAAATTTTTTGAAAACCGATGCTCAAAATCGTTGAAGAACCGGTTTTGCCATGTTATAATATATATGTCATATTATGACGAAATGGGAGGAAATTTTGAAATGGATAATCTTAATAAAGTTAAAATAGAAGTTGCCGGAGCGGGATATACTATCGCAACAACCGAGCAGGAAGGATATGTCCGCGACCTTGCAAAAGAAATGAGCGACGATATCGATTCCCTCATGGTAAGAAACCCCAGCCTTTCCATGAATGATGCTCTTGTTCTCTGCGCAATAGCATATCTCAGCGAATATAAAAAAGCGGAAGCAAACTGTGACCACATCCGCTCCCAGCTTAAAGAGTATCTCGGAGATACCGCAAGGGCAAGAATGGAAGCCGATGACGCAAACCGCAGAGCAGATAAACTTGCAAAAGAGGTCGAGGAGCTTCGCAGACGCTATGGGGTTTGAAATAAAGGTTAAAAAAATCCGCGAAAATGCGGTTGTTCCGAAAATCGCAACTTCCGGTTCCGCCGCCGCGGATCTTTATGCCTGCACCGATGAACCGCTTGTTGTTCCTGCAAGAGGAAGCGCAGTTGTTCCGACCGGAATTGCTATTGCCGTTCCGGAAGGCTACGGTGCGTTTATCTTTGCCAGAAGCGGTCTTGGAATAAAGCACGGAATTGCACCGCGAAACTGCGTCGGAGTTATCGATTCCGATTACCGGGGCGAAATCTGCGTCGGACTTATGAACAATTCCGACGAGGATTACGTTATTCAGCCGAACGACAGAATTGCCCAGATGGCGATTATGCCGGTCATGCCGGCGGAATATGTTCTTTCGGAAGAACTTTCGGAAACCGAAAGGGGAACCGGCGGATTCGGTTCAACAGGAAAATAATAAAAAGAAAAAGCCGGCGGTGCCGGCTTTTTTTGTTTTCTTTTTATTAAACAAGTCCTAAAAATCTTGCGGTTTCCGCAACCGGAAGCCCCATTACGTTGAAATAATCTCCGACAATTCCTTTGACGAGCACGGAGCCTTTTCCCTGGATTCCGTAAGCACCGGCTTTGTCATAACATTCGGGTCGGGATCCGTTATCGGTTTTCCATTTTCCGGACTCGTCCATCCACCCGGCTTTTATCAGCTCTTCTGTATCCCATATCGGGACACTCGCTTTGTCCATGGGTTCGCCGGTGGCAATATATTTTTCAATAGTTTCATCGGAAAGTTCGTAAAATTCCACTTCCGTTTTCTGAACAAAAGAGCGGACAGAGCCTTTTTCCGCAACCGCAACGCCGGTATAAACGAAGTGGCGCTTGCCGGAAAGAGCTTTGAGCATGGCGCAAGCATGGGATTTGTCCTTCGGTTTTCCGAAGATCTCATTGTTGAGTACAACCACGGTATCGGAACCGATCACGGTGTCTTCCGGTCGGAGTTTTGCGACCGCAAGAGCCTTTTGCTCAGCCAAAATTGCCGGAACTTTTTCGGTGGGGGTTCCTTCCGGAACAAACTCATCGCAGCCGGAAACAAGAATTTCAAATTCATCGGTAATAAGGCTTAAAAGTTCCCTTCTTCTTGGGGAACCGGAAGCTAAAATCAACATATAAAAACCTCGCTTTTCGGCTTATCCAAGCAGTTTTTCAATTGCCGCAAGTTTTGCGGAAAGACAGAAAATTTCCATTGCGTCCGGAAGTTCCGAAACCGGAGCAAAGGTTGGCGCAATTCGAAGAATGCTGTCCGCGGGGTCTTTTCCATAGGGATAAACGGCTCCCGCTCCGGTAAGAACAAGTCCTGCCTCCTTGCAGAGGGCAACGGTGCGTTTTGCGGTACCTTCCAAAAGCTCTGCGGAAACAAAATATCCGCCTTTAGGGCTGTTCCAATCCGCAATTCCGGTTCCGGAAAGTTCGGTTTTGAGCACGCTGAGCACCGTTCCAAATTTCGGGCGGATTATTTCCGCCTGTTTTCTCATATGTTTGAGCACGCCTTCAAAATTTTTGAAGAAAAGGACGTGGCGCATCTGGTTTATTTTATCCGGGCCGATGTTCTGGAAGGAAAGGGTGCGCTTAATATCCGCGGTGTTGCGGTCGGAAGAAGCAACCGCCGCAAGTCCTGCGGTAGGGAAGGTCACCTTGCTGGTGGAACCGAGCATATAGACCATATCTTCGTTTCCGTTTTCTTTTGCAAGCCTGAGAAGAGAAGGAATCTCGTCCTTTTCGCCATCGAAATCAAGATGATGAACAACGTAAGCGTTGTCCCAGAAAATTCTGAAATCCGGCGCAGCGGGAGAAAGCTTTGCAAATTTTTCAACAACCTCCGGGGAATAGGAGATTCCCTGGGGGTTGGAATATTTCGGAACGCAGATGATTCCTTTTACGTTTTCGTCTTTTATGAGTTCTTCGACCAAATCCATATCCGGACCGTCGGAATTCATCGGAACGGTTATGAGTTCAAAACCGAAAAGTTCGCCAACAGCAAAATGGCGGTCATAACCCGGAGCGGGACAAAGGAGCTTGCGTTCCTTACATTCGCACCAGGGAGAATTTCCGCCGGGAATTCCGTGGCACATGGCGTGGGCGATAAGATCATAGAAAAGGTTTAGGGAGCTGTTTCCGGTTACGATAACGTTTTCCGCCGGCGCATCAAGAATTTCGCCGAAAAGGCGGCGGCATTCGGGAATTCCGTCAACAACGCCGTAATTTCGGATATCGAAACCGTTTTCACATTTGAAACTTTCGGTTTCGCTGTTAACAAGGTCGAGCATGGGAAGGGAAAGCGCAAGCTGTTCGGGACAGGGTTTTCCGCGGGAAATGTCAAGCTTTAAGCCGAGAGATTTTTTTTCAGTATATCTTTTGAGAACAGCTTCTTTTTCAAGAAGAAGTTCTTCGCGGGTCATTTCGGAATATTTTTTCAATGCTGTCACCTCTTTATTTCATATATGATGTATCGCTCATTTTTTTGATAAAGCGTTTTCCTTCGGAGTTTTCAAAAAGGAAGGAAACACCGCCGGAAACGCCGAAAAGTTCGGATTTTTCGAGGGATTCCACCGGTAAGCCAAGCCACATTGCGTTGAAAACGCTGAGCAGGTCACCATGGGATACAATAATTATATATTCTTCGCTGTTTGATGTTATTTCATCAAAAAAAGGTTCAAGGCGTTTCCATTCATCCCTTCGGCTTTCTGCGGAAGGGAAAAGCCGGTCATCAACGGAGCGTTCCGGCTTTTCCATATGTTCCCGAAGCCAGCGGACCGAATGTCCCACCGCTTCGCCAAGGTCTCTTTCACGGAGCTCGGTTTTGAAAATCGGCTCAACGCCAAGATGTTTTCCTACGATTTCTGCGGTCTGTTTTGCCCGCAAAAGGTCGGAAGAATATATTTTATATTCTGCGGAAAGCTCTTTCGCAAGGTTTTTGCCGATGTTTTCCGCCTGTTTTTTACCAAGTTCGGAAAGTTCCCAGTCCGTCCAGGAACCGACCATTCCGTTGGTGTGATGAACGGATTGGGTATGCTGGATTGTGATTATGGTTTTCATAAAAACACCTATGCAAAAAGCCGGAAGGATTTTCCTTCCGGCTTTGGTTTTGTTATTAGAATTCTGCGGAACCGGTGGTTCTCGGGAAGGGGAGAACGTCGCGGATATTCTGGATTCCGGTAAGATACATGATAATTCTTTCGAAACCAAGACCGTAACCGGCGTGTTTGCAGCCGCCGTAACGGCGAAGGTCAAGATACCAGCTGTAATCTTCTTCTTTAAGTCCAAGTTCGTTGATGCGGTCGATAAGAACGTCAAGACGCTCTTCTCTCTGGCTTCCGCCGACGATTTCGCCAACGCCCGGAACAAGAAGGTCAGCAGCGGCAACGGTTTTTCCGTCGTCGTTCTGGCGCATATAGAACGCTTTGATTTCCTTAGGATAGTTGGTTACAAAGATAGGAGCTTTATAAACTTCCTCGGTAAGATAACGTTCGTGCTCGGTCTGAAGATCGCATCCCCAATATACGGGATAATCAAAACGGTCCTTAACTTCGGAAAGAATTTCGATTGCTTTGGTGTAATCAAGGCGAACAAATTCCTGCTGGCAGATTGTTTCAAGACGTTCGATAAGGCCTTTGTCATAAAAATCGTTAAAGAATTTCATTTCTCTCGGGCAGTTATCAAGAACATAGCGGAAGATATATTTGATCATATCTTCGGAAAGCTGCATTTCGTCCTCAAGGTCTGCAAAAGCGATTTCCGGTTCGATCATCCAGAATTCGGCGGCGTGGCGCTGGGTATAGGATTTTTCCGCGCGGAAAGTGGGTCCGAAGGTATAGATGTTGCTGAAAGCCATTGCCATTGCTTCGCCTTCAAGCTGGCCGGAAACGGTAAGACCGGTTGCTTTTCCGAAGAAATCCTGGCTGAAATCAACGGTGCCGTCTTCGTTTCTCGGAGGATTGGAAGGATCGAGAGTGGTTACGCGGAACATTTCGCCTGCGCCTTCGCAGTCGGAACCGGTGATGAGCGGAGTATGAACATAAACAAATCCTCTGCCCTGGAAGAACTGGTGAATTGCAAAAGCGGCTGCGCTTCTTACTCTGAATGCCGCGGAGAAGGTGTTTGTTCTCGGGCGGAGATGAGCAATGGTGCGGAGATATTCAAGGCTGTGGCGCTTTTTCTGAAGAGGATAATCCGGAGTGGATTCGCCTTCAACAATAACTTCGGTTGCGTGGATTTCAAAAGGCTGTTTTGCTTCGGGGGTAAGGATTATGCTGCCGATTACGGAAACAGCGGCGCCGACGTTGAGTTTGTTGATCTCCTTGAAATTATTGACTTTATCTTCCTCATAAACAACCTGGATATTGGTAAAGCAGGTTCCGTCGTTAAGTTCAATAAAGCCTATGGATTTGGAGTTGCGGGAAGTGCGAAGCCAGCCGCAGATTTTGATCGGCTCTTCGGTAAAAGCTTCCGGATTGGCAAAAACAAGCCTCAGCTCCGTTCTTTTCATGGTGATCACCTCATGTTATTTAATAATATTACACTTTAATATAGCATATTAAAGTTAGTTTTGCAAGTTTTTAAAGAAAAATATGCAGGATTAAAAATTTCGGAAAGATATTGACAAAATTAGTTACTTGCAATACAATGAACTTGGATAATTGTAATACAAGTAACCGGGAAGGAGGCGTTTTTTCCTTGATAAACAAAACTCAGATTATGAAAGGAATTCTTGAAGGCTGTATTCTTGCGGTATTGAGCAGGGAAAAGCTTTATTCACAGGAAATTCCGAAGAAGCTTTTGGAATATAAAATGGTAGATGTTTCCGAAGGAACGCTTTTTCCGCTTCTTTTGCGGCTTGAAAGCGAAGAACTTATTGAAAGCGAAAAAGTTCCGGTTCCAAACGGTCCCGCAAGAAAATATTACAGCACAACGGAAAAGGGACTTTCGGAACTTCAAAAATTCAGGGAGATATGGAACGCCCTTGATTTTTCGGTAAACGAAATTTTAAACGGAGGTGAATATGAATGAACAGATTGGTCGGGGAATATAAGGAAGATTTTTTTGAAGTAAAAAAATATATCGAAAAATTTTCCGCAAAAGGAAGCGAACAGGACGAAGCTTTTGAAAGCCTTCTGACGATTTATCTTGAAGCCCAGGAAAACGAAACTCCCGTTTCTGAAATCCACGAAGTTTCCGCGAAAGATTACGCAAGGGAAATTGCGGAAGTTCTTCCGCAGAAAAAGCGTCTTGACTTAAGAAAAATTTTCAGAATTGCGGTTTTGGCGGCGGTTTTTATCGGGTTTGGATTTTTTGTCCTTTTAAATATGAGCGAAGAACACCATCTGAAAATTCATGGATTGGGACATGTTTTTATAAGTCCGAATGAATATTCGGTGGAAGTTAAGGAACTTCAGAAGCAGGCAATCGTTTCTTTTGATGAAGAATATAACCAGAAATTTGAATCTTCGCTGAAATCAGAGATTTATAAGACCGAAAACAAAATTACAAGCAAAGGCTTTATCAAAAACAACGGAATCTCCGCAGATAGAATTATCATAAGCGAAGACGAAAACAGCATTTTTATCGAAATGCGCGCGGAAAGAACTTTTGATGAATTCGGAAAGGAACAGATTGTTTCTCCCGCTTTCCCGGAACATAAATCTTCTGAAAGAACACTTAAAAGGGGATATATGACCCATTTCAGAACCGATGGGGTTACAATAAAAGCCGGAGAAAGATATTATGAAGGCGTAATAAGAGATATTTATATCAACAAAAAAGGCGAAATCAGCTTTACCGTAAAAACCGAATTTCACAGAGGAACCGATAATAAAATTTCCGGATATCTTTCCGAAGGAAATCCGCTTGAACTCTTTTTCCGCTCCGCCTGTTCGATAAAATGGGAAAGAACGGCAAAAACTCCTGCATTTTCACCGGATAATTTTTCCTTCGCAAAAGAATTTTATCCGGAATATCACATGGTGATTCTTCAGAAAACAACTTCCGACGGAAGAATTACTTCAATGTTCGAGGTTTTTGTGAATTCCGAAAACGAAATCGTCGATAGCGAAAGCTGGTCAATATATAAATGGGAAGATGATTCCGGCGTTGAAAAAACGATTAACAATTTTGATAACAAAACCATTTCCGACGACAGAAAAAACCTTTTTGTGGATTTGAAATATGAACTTGAATCCGGAGAAATCGTTGAGGAAACCCTTGCGCTTGGACTTGAGGATACAAAATATTCCTTCGACAGGGAATGATAAGACTTAAAAGCCGCCTTTGGCGGCTTTTCTTTTTTTGCTGTTGTTGAAAAATTCATAAATATATAATATAATATTTAATTAGCTTATTATAACCGGAGGTAAACCAATGGCTTTTTCATACGAAAATCTTAATCCGCGCCAGATCGAGGCGGTTAACCATAAGGAAGGTCCTCTTCTTGTTCTTGCCGGCGCAGGAAGCGGAAAAACAACCGTTTTGATCGCAAGGGTCGCGAAGCTTATTGAAAGCGGGATCCGCCCATGGAACATTCTTACCATAACTTTTACGAACAAAGCGGCGGATGAACTTAAAAACCGCCTTGTAACAAAGCTCGGAACAGAAGCGGCGGACGTTTTTGCCTCAACTTTCCACAGCATGTGCGTAAGGATTTTGCGCCGGGATGCAGAAGCCATTGACCTTCCGAAAAGCTTTACCATTTATGATACCGACGACAGCCTTCGCGTCATAAAAAAATGCCTCAAAAACCTCAATATGGAGGAAAAACAGTTTCCGCCTAAACCTTTGCTCGGTGCAATAAGCCACGCAAAGGAACGCCTTGAAGATCCGCAGGATATGGCGGACCTTGCGGACAGAAACGGCGATTACAGAATGAAAGTCACCGCAAAAGTCTATTCGGCATATCAGAAGGAACTCCACGAAGCGGGAGCTTTGGATTTTGACGATCTTCTTTGTGAAACCGTCCGCCTTTTCCGGACAAAACCGGAAGTTCTTGAATATTACCAGAACCGCTGGCAATATATCATGGTGGACGAATATCAGGACACCAACCACGTTCAGTATATGCTGGTCGCAATGCTTGCGCAGAAGAACAAAAACCTTTGCGTGGTGGGTGATGACGACCAGTCAATTTATAAATTCCGCGGCGCGACCATTGAAAACATTCTTTCTTTCGAGCGCCAGTTCCCGGGAGCAAAAGTTGTCCGCCTTGAGCAGAACTATCGCTCCACCCAGAACATTCTTTCCGCCGCGAACAGGGTTATTGAGCACAACACCGAGCGAAAAGGAAAGAACCTTTGGACCTCGAACGGCGACGGAAGCAAAATTACCATTCGCCGCTGTGTTGATGAGGACAGAGAAGCAGAATTTATCGCGGATAAAGTTCTTGACGGGATTTCAAAAGGCGCAAATTACAGCGATTTTGCCGTTCTTTACAGAATGCATGCTCAATCCGCAAGCCTTGAGCGAACTTTTATGAGAGCGGGCGTCCCTTATAAAATCATCGGCGGGCTTCGCTTTTATGAACGCAAGGAAATCAAGGATATGCTTGCATATATGTCCGTAATCGCGAACCCGGCGGATAATCTTCGCCTTGAGCGAATTATCAACGAACCAAAGCGCGGAATCGGCGCAACGACCCTTGCAGCCGCCGAGCACATCTCCGACGTTACCGGACTCAGCCTTTTTGAGGTTTTTGAGCACGTGGACGAATATATCGACCTTATGAAACGCAGCACCGTGCTCAAAGGCTTCACCGATATGATAAAAGAACTTTCTGAAATTGCGGAAGATTTTGATGCGGAAGAGTTTTTTGATGCTCTTTGCGAAAAAACCGGATACACCGAAATGCTCCGTGCTCAGGGTTTGGAAGGCGAAACACGTCTTGAAAACATCGGCGAACTTAAAACCAACATGATGAAATATCAGGAAGCTTCCGAAAACGCCGAGCTTTCCGGTTTTCTCGAAGAAGTTGCGCTTTATACAGACCTCGACAGGCTTGAGGAAAGCGATTCCGTTCTGATGATGACTCTCCATTCCGCAAAAGGTCTTGAATTTGAAAACGTCTTTATAATCGGCGCGGAGGAAGGGGTTTTCCCCGGAATGCAGGCGATTTACGATATGACGGAAATGGAAGAGGAACGCCGCCTTGCCTATGTAGGAATCACAAGGGCGAAGAAAAATCTTTATTTGACCGCCGCCGCAAGCCGAATGATTTTTGGCCAGACAAGCCACAACCGCCTTTCCCGCTTTGCAGAAGAAATTCCGGAAGAATATAAGGATTTCTTCGACGAAAGCGAAAGCAGAAGAAAATCCATAAACTATCATTTTGAGGAAGATTCCGCCGGAAAAGTTCATATCGAAAAAACTTTTACCGAAGCGCCGAAAACCGAAAACGTAAGTTATCGCCCGGGAGATTCGGTTATACATAAAGTTTTCGGAAAGGGAATGGTCGTTTCCGCAAAGCCCATGAGCGGCGATACCCTTTTGGAAATTGCCTTTGAAAAAGTCGGCACAAAAAAACTTATGGCGAATTTTGCAAAGCTTAAAAAGGAATAATATCTTTACTCCAAAAAGGAGGAACAAATTTGAAACGAATTTTACTTACGGCGGAAGAAGCCGCCCTTGCATCTTCCGAAAGTTCCGCAGGAACGGAAAATCTCGATGCTTTTCTCGATACCCTTGAAAAAATGGAACCTTCCGAAATAATCACAAAATACGGCGAAAAAGTGCTTTGGGCACTTATAACCGTTGTGATCGGCGCAATTCTGGTGCGCTGGGTGCTTAAAATAATAATGCGCTACGTTGAAAAAAGCGAACTTGCCGCAGGCGCCACAAAATTCATTCACGGAATAGTCGCTTTTCTGCTTTATTTTATCGTAATTCTCACGGCGGCAAACGTCCTTGGAATCCCGGTAACTTCCGTTCTTGCAATTTTCAGCGTATTCACCCTTGCTTTTTCCCTTGCGATAAAGGATATAATCGCCCTTTTTGCAAGCGGAATCACAATTCTTTTTTCAAAACCTTTCAATGCCGGGGATTTTGTCGAAATTCCGGAAGAAGGAGTTTCCGGATTTGTTTCCGAAGTCGGACTTATCCATACCCACCTTTTCACTGCGGATAATAAGGAAATCATAATTCCGAACAGCATTGTTGCGGGCGATACCCTTATAAACTACAGCAAAATCGGTCTTCGCCGACTCGATTCGGTATATTCCATAGGTTACGGCGAAGATTTTGAAAAAGCAAAGAAGATAATCCGCGAGGTTGTTGAAGCGGAACCCTTTGTTGAAAAGGAAAAAGATGTTTTCATAATGGTCACCGCGCTCGGACCAAGCAGCGTTGATATAGTCTGCAAGGTTTACGTAAAATGGGACAGCTATGAAACCCTTCGCTGCCGCCTTAATGAAAACATAAAACTTGCTTTTGATAAAAACGGAATAGAAATTCCTTACAGCCAGATGGATATTCATATGAAATAAAAGGAGAACAAAATGCAGGGAAAACTCGTAAGAAAAAAGATTGGCGAAAGTGCTTTTATGAATTCGGTCACCGAACCGAAATTCAAATCCGACAGGATAAGCCTTTGCCTTGTTACCCCCATTGAAAAAGAAACCGCAACGGTCAATGCCCTTGTGCCTTTTGTTTTGAGAAAAGGCTGCAAAAGCTGCCCGGATTTCACAAAGCTTAACCAAAAACTTGCGGAAATGTACGGAGCTATCCTTGATGCGGACGTTGCAAAACACGGCGATAAACAGATTATCGAGGTTTCAATTCAGTTTACCGATGACCGCTATGCAATTGGCGGCGAAAACATGACGGAAACCGCCGCAAAGCTCCTTTCCGACCTTGTTTTTGAACCGAATTTTGATGAAAACGGCCATTTTCCGGAAATCGACCTTGAACTCGAAAGAGAATTTCTCATAGATACTATTGAAAGTGACCTTAACGATAAAAGGGTCTATGCTATCGGAAAAGCCCTTGGCCTTGTTTTTGAAAACGAACCTTTCGGCGTAAAACGCTACGGTTATGTTGAGGACGCAAAAGCTATCACTGCGGACAGCCTTGCGGAAGCTTGGAAAAACCTTGTTGAAACTTCGAGAATCGAAATTTTCTTTGCGGGTCCCGGAGATTCCGAAATTGCGGAAAAAGTTTTTGAAAAAAGAATTTCCGACCTTGAAAGAAAACCGGTTTCTTCCGAGCCTTTTGAAATAATCGATTATTCTCCTTTTAAAGAAGCGGAAGAATTCATGGATATAGTTCAGGGAAAACTTGTTATGGTTTTCCGGATGGGCGCACCGAAAACCGAAAAGGAAAAGAACGCCGCAAGAGTTCTTTCAGCTCTTTACGGCGGAACCGCTTTTTCAAAGCTATTTATGAACGTACGTGAAAAAATGAGCCTTTGCTACTATGCAGATTCCCATTTTGAACGCGGAAGCGGAATTATGATAGTGGATTGCGGAATCGAATTTGAAAACCGCGAAAAAGCGCAGAAAGAAATAATCAACCAGCTTGAACTTGTTGCAAAAGGCGAATTCACCGATGAGGAATTCGCGGATACAAAAGGTGCGATCCTCAACAGTCTTGGTTCCGTCGGCGATACCCTTTATTCCGTTGAAGGCTGGTATATGAGCGGAATTGTTGAAGAAAACATCATTACTCCCGAAGAGGATAAAAAAGCCATTGAGGCCGTTACAAAAGAGGAAGTTATGAAAGCCGCGGAAAAAGCAAAACTTGCTGCTGTTTTCTTTCTTAAAGGAGGCGAAAACGAATGAGCCTTGAAATGAAAAAAATCGAAAGCAAACGCCTTGGAGATTGCTACTATAAGGTTGAACACCCGAGCGGCCTTACCATTCTTATGGCGCCGATGAAGGGTTTTTCAACTGCTTACGCAATGTTCGGAACCGCCTATGGCTCCATAGATACCTGCATAAAAACAGCCGAAAACGGCGAATTCAGAAAACTTCCGGAAGGAATTGCCCATTATCTTGAACACAAGCTTTTTGAAAGCGAAGAATGTTCCGCTTTTGAACGCTACGCAAAAACCGGCGCAAACGCAAACGCTTTCACCGCTTTTGACAGAACCGCATATCTTTTTGCTTGTTCCGATAATTTTGAGGAGAGCATTGAGATCCTTCTGGATTTTGTTACTCAACCATATTTCACACCGGAAACCGTTGCAAAAGAGCAGGGTATAATCGGCCAGGAAATAAGAATGTATGACGATTCCGCAGACTGGAGAGTTCTCTTCAATCTTCTTGGTGCGCTTTACCACAAAAATCCGGTAAAAATCGATATTGCGGGAACGGTTGAATCCATTGCGGAAATAACTTCCGATCTGCTTTATGATTGTTATAACACCTTCTATAACCTTCATAATATGGTTCTCACCGTTGCGGGAAATTTCGATATGGATTCGGTGCTCAAAGCGGCGGATAAGGTGCTCAAACCTGCTGATGATTTTTATCTTGAGCGGGCGATTTGCGATGAACCTGATGAAGTTGTCCAAAATTACGTTGAACAGCATCTTCCGGTTTCCGTTCCGATGTTCAACATCGGTTTTAAAGGAAAAACCGGAACCGAAGCGGAAAACTTCCGCGGAAGCATTCTTGACGAAATCTTTGTCGGGGCGCTCTGCGACGATTACACAAAGGTTTACCGCGAACTTTATGACGAAGGAATCATTAACGCAACCTTCGGAAGCGAAGTTTTCTGCGGAAGAGATTATATTTCGATTTTCCTTTCCGGCGAAAGCCGCGAACCGGAAAAGGTTTATAAACGCCTTAAGGAGGAATTTGAGCATCTTCTTGAGCACGGAATTCCGGAAGACGTTTTTGCCTGTGCTCAAAAATCCGTTTACGGACATTATATGCGTTCTTCCGAAAGAGTAACCGGCGTTGCAACAACTCTTTTCAACTGCCATTTCCCGGGAGTGGATATGTACGAACTTCTTGAAATTGCCGCGAATGCAACTCCGGAAAGCGTAATCGAACGCGTAAAATCCACCTATTGTGCGGAAAATTCCGCCCTTTCCGTAGTAAAACCCTGACGCAAAAGGAGGCATAATTTTATGACAGATGTAATCAGTTTCCCCGGTCTGGGGCTTCAGTTTGAAGTAAGCCGTGTTGCTTTTTCAATCGGTTCGATAGATATTTACTGGTATGCAATTATTATTGCAACCGGTTTTATGCTTGCCCTTGCTTTCGCTTTCAAAAATTTTCCTAAATTCGGGGTCGATCCGGACAGAGCGATAGACGTTGTTTTCTTCGCAATGATCTTCGGAATAATCGGCGCAAGGCTTTATTACGTTGCTTTCCAGTGGGATATGTATAAGGATAACCTTATGGAAATTCTCAACATCCGCGGCGGCGGACTTGGTTTTTACGGCGGAATAATCGGCGGAATAATCGGTCTTATAATCGGCTGCAAACTCCGCGGACAAAACATTCTCGCTTTTCTCGATGTTGCCGGCGGAGCGGTGCTCATCGGTCAGGGAATAGGACGCTGGGGAAACTTTGTTAACAGCGAAGCTTTCGGTTCGAACACAAATCTTCCCTGGGGAATGACGAGCCCGAAAATCGCCGCCTATATAGAAAGACATTCGGAGGAAGTTATGGGCGCCGTTATGGACCCGAACGTTCCGGTTCACCCGACATTTTTCTATGAATCTCTTTGGTGCGCGATCGGACTTCTTGTTTTCTGTTACGTTATGAAAAAGCGGAAGTTCGACGGTCAGATGCTTCTTTTCTATCTCGGCTGGAACGGTTTCGGAAGAATGATCATTGAAGGACTCCGCACCGACAGCCTTATGATAGGTCCTTTCAGAATTTCCCAGCTTCTCGGCGCTTTGATGTTCATCTTTGCGGTCTGCGCTTTCGGAGTTGCAATGAAATTCCTTAAGTCTGAATTAAGACCGGAATGGCTCGGAATTTTTTCAGAAACCGAAAAGGGAAAGCTTGTTGCCGCCGGAAAATGGGATTATAAAAACAACTGCGAAAAAACTTCCGCAGAAAAAGAAGAAACGGGGGAAAACGAAGATGGCAACGATAATTGACGGAAAGAAAATTGCGGCGGAAGTCCGCGCGGAACTTAAAGAAAAAATTGAAAAAATGGTCGCCGAAACAAAAAGAAGACCCGCCCTTGCGGTAATTCTTGTGGGCGAAGACCCTGCTTCAAAAGTTTATGTCCGCAACAAGGCAAAAGCCTGTGAAGAAATCGGCGTTGCAAGCGAAGTTGTCACTCTTGCGGCGGATATCACCCAGGAAATGCTCGAATATATCATAAATTCCTATGCCGCAAGGGTCGATATCGACGGAATCCTTGTCCAGATGCCCCTTCCGAAAGGTCTTGACGGCGAAAGAGCCCTTGCCTGCATCCCTGCGGAAAAGGATGTTGACGCTTTCCACCCGGAAAACGTGGGACATATTATGCGCGGAGATTACCGCTTTTTGCCCTGTACTCCCGCAGGTGTTATGGAACTTCTTCACCGCTACGGAATTTCTCCGGCCGGCAAAAAATGCGTCGTAATCGGAAGGAGCGATATCGTCGGAAAACCCATGGCGATGATGCTTCTTCACGAAAACGGAACCGTTGAAATCTGCCACAGCAAAACTCCGAACCTTGCGGAAGAAACCCGCACCGCGGATGTTCTTGTTGCCGCTGTCGGAAGACCGAAATTCGTAACAGCAGATATGGTAAAAGAAGGCGCGGTCGTTATCGACGTCGGCATTAACCGTGATGAAAACGGAAAACTTTGCGGCGACGTTGATTTTGAAAACGTCGAACCGAAGGCAAGTTTCATCACTCCCGTTCCCGGCGGAGTAGGTCCCATGACCGTTGCAATGCTTATGCAGAACACCGTTACCGCGGCGGAAAAAAAGATTAAATAAAATAAAAAAAACGCACCGGGCGGTGCGTTTTTTTTTATGTTTTATTATCCATTATACGGAGAAAGATTATAGCTTCCGTCCGGCCAGAGGTGGTAAATGTTCTGGATAAATCCGTGAAGGTCATATTCCGCCTTTGTGTTGGACTCAATTTTCATTTCGTCGGAAAACTGTATGAAAGGCATAACTTTAAATTCGGGTCTGCCAACAAGGTCCTCGGGTTTAAGCTCGGCGCCTTCGGTAATTTCCGGAACGCCGTTTTCATCATAGATTATAATGGTATGCGGCTGCATCCAGTCCGGATAATATCCGGCAGCGGTTATTTCTTCGAAAGTCATGTATCCGCAATCTTCCGCAATTTCTTCCGGAGTTTTTTCCGGTTCGGAAGGTTCCTCGGGAATTTCTTCCGGTTCTTCGGGAGCTTCCGGTTCGGAAGGCGTTTCCGCAGGGTTCTCCGGCTCGGGAGATTCTTCAATTTCGTTTCCGCAGGCGCAAAGCGCAAACGCAAGAACAAGCGCAAGCAGAATCATTAGGAATTTTTTCAATATTGTCACCTCATTTTTAAAAAGAAATCTTTTGTTATCCAACAAGAGAAAAATTGACATAATGTCCGTTGTTTTCGGGATTGTTAAGTAAAATCGGGATTAATTCATTTGTTTCTGTGTTATATGAATATATTCCGGGAAGGTTACCTAATTTATCCCCATAAAGATAGAAATAAAACGTTTTTCCTTCGTCAATTGTGTAAAGATTAGCCACAACATCTGCATGCGGGTAAGGGCAAGCAACTTTTGTAAAAGTTGTTTCGTTTTCTTCAAAAATGACCGAATAATATTCCCAGGGCGCATCGTAATAAAAAACATTTTTCATTGTTACAAGCAGCTCATTTTCGGAAATTTGAACAGCGGAAATCATATTCATTTCGTCAATTCTTGCATTATGGGTAAAAATTTTATCCGGATTTTTAACCAAATCAGATGAAACAAGAGTAAGATAGTGGTCAATGGAGCCTTCAAAAGAGCTATAATCTCCACGCTCCTCATCTTCATTCCAATAAATGCAGGTAAACATACCGGTTTTATAGTTGTAAATCGGCTGGGTAGGACCGCTTGTGTAAATAAATGGTTCATTATTTGCATCTGCCATATAGGTGAATTCTTTTGTTTCAAGGTCAAGAATAACGGGCATTATAGGGTGCTCGAAAGTTACCATCATTGTTAAAAGAGTGTTTTCATCAAGAAGCAAAATATCGTTGTATTCATGGTTTTCATCGTTAAGAATAGAAGCTTTTCCAGTTTCAAGGTCGTATATCCAAAGGCAGTTTCCGCCGAAATAGTTTCCGGGTTCGATATTGCTTGAATAATAGATGACATTATCGTATTTTGATACAACTCCGGAAGCATAAGCGGAATCACACGGGATGATACATTCTTCTTTAAGCACTTTGGAATTTATATCGTAAGTATAAAAGACGATTTCTCTTTCGCTGATAGTTTCTGGATTATCCTGCATATATGTTATGGAAAGATAGGGAGAAATCTCCGACTCAGGGATTTCTTCGGTCGTTTTTTCTTCTTCCGGAACTTCCGGTTCGGAAGGCGTTTCAGCAGGGTTCTCCGGCTCCGGAGATTCTTCAATTTCGTTTCCGCAGGCGCAAAGCGCAAACGCAAGAACGAGCGCAAGCAGAATCGTCAGGAATTTTTTCATAGCTTCAGCTCCTTTTTCTGTCATCTTTAATTATATAGTGTCGGAAAAGGAGGATTTTGTTGCAGTTATTTTGAAAAAAATAAAAAAACCTCCCGAAAATTTCGGGAGGTTTTTCTGCATTCTGTGAAAAATGCAAAATCATCTCATATAATCGAACTCGATATCGAGAATGCTTACTGTGTCGCCTTCGTTGATGCCCATTCTTTCAAGCTCATCGATGATTCCGGAAAGGCGGAGAACCCTCTGGAAATACTGGAGAGATTCATAGTCGTCGAGATCAACAAAACCGAGAGCGTGCATAAGCCAGGGCGCTTCAACGACATAGATTCCGTCTTCGATATGGATTTTGAATTCCTGTTTGGAAGTAATCTCTTCACGAACGGGAGCCTCGGCTTCATATCTTACGATTGGCGGAAGTTTCGCAAGTTCCGCGGCAACGGCATTGATAAGTTCCTGAACGCCTTCGCCGGTAGCGGCGGAGATAAGATAGGTTTTGAAGCCGTTTTCTTCGGCAAATTCGTTGAATTCATCGATCATTTCCTCGATGGAAGCGTCGGCTTTGTTGAGAGCGACGATCTGCGGGCGTTTTGCTAGTTCCGGATTGAATTTTTCAAGCTCATAGTTGATCTGCTTGTAATCATCAATGGGGTCGCGTCCGTCCATTGCGGAAATATCAACAACGTGGAGAACAAGTCTACAGCGTTCAACGTGGCGGAGGAAATCGTGTCCGAGACCGACTCCTTCGGAAGCGCCTTCGATAAGACCGGGAATATCGGCCATTACGAAAGAACTGCCTGCGTCCATTTTTACAACGCCGAGAACAGGGGTAAGGGTTGTGAAAGGATAGTTCGCAATTTCCGGTTTTGCGGCGGAAACAACGGAAATAAGGGTGGATTTTCCGACGTTGGGGAAGCCAACAAGACCTACGTCCGCAAGAAGTTTGAGTTCAAGAGTGACCTCGAATTCTTCGCCGGGGAAGCCGGGTTTTGCAAATTTCGGGATCTGGCGGGTTGCGGAAGCAAAATGCTGGTTGCCCCAGCCGCCTTTTCCGCCTTTTGCAACAATATGGGGCTCCTTATCGGAAATATCCGCAAGGATCCTTCCGGTTTCCGCTTCGCGGATAAGGGTTCCCACCGGAACTTTTATAACAAGGTCCGGTGCGGATTTTCCGGTCATATTGCTGCCGGAACCGTTTTTGCCGTTTTCGGCAATATAGCGTTTTTTGTATTTGAAATCAATAAGGCTGGAAATGTTGGTGTCGCCGACAAAAACAACGTTTCCGCCTTTGCCGCCGTCACCGCCGTCGGGACCGCCGGCGTTTACATATTTTTCACGATGGAATGTAACTGCGCCGTTGCCGCCGTTTCCGGCCTTTATTCTGATTTTTGCGGTATCGACAAACATCTTTTATACCTCCGATTGATCTTCGAGTGTAAGCTCCATATAGCTTTCCTGCTGTATGAAGCCGAGTTTTTCATAAAGCGGTCTTCCGAGTTTTGAAGCGCCGAGCCAGATTTTTTTGATTCCCCTGGATCTTGCGTCTTCAAGAAGCTTTTCAAGAAGCATTTTTGAAAGACCTTTTCTGCGGTGTTCCGGCGCTGTATATACGTTGGTAATATAACCCCGGACGCTGATTTTATTCGTGAATGAGGGCGGCAGATCGTAATAAACGATTGCCGCGGTTGAAAGGAGCTTTCCGTTTTCTTCTGCAATAAGCTGGAGAAAATCTTTTGAAACAAGCCATTTTTTAAAAAACGCATCGAGCTCCGGATCTATATCGCAATCCGGCGAAATGCCTTCGTCGATAAGCTGGAGTTTTCGGACTTCTGAAAGAAGTTCGGCGTCTTCAAATTCGGCTTTTCTGATTATCATGGGGAAAACCTCCTTTATAAACAGCCTTCCCAGAGGGGAAGGTGACATTTCCGAAGGAAATGACGGAAGAGGGCGAAGCGCAGGCGGAGATTTGTCAGGGATTATCCCTCCTCAGTCTGCTTCGCAGACAGCTCCCCCTCTGGGGAGCCTTTCTTGAAATTTAAAAAGGGACGGAATACCGTCCCTTTTTTCAACGCGGGCAGATTACTGCTCGACAGGATATACGCTTACCTTTTTGCGGTCTGCACCGAAGCGTTCGAATCTTACAACGCCGTCAGTGAGAGCGAAGAGGGTATCGTCGGAACCTTTGCCAACGTTGTTACCGGGATGGAAGTGAGTTCCGCGCTGTCTTACAAGGATGTTACCTGCAAGAACAAACTGACCGTCGGCTCTCTTCGGGCCAAGGCGTTTGGATTCGGAATCACGGCCGTTTTTAGTGGAGCCCATACCTTTTTTATGGGCGAAGAACTGCATACTGAGTCTAAGCATGTTATTATACCTCCGTAATTATAAGGTTGATCGTGTTCGGAAAGTCTTCGGAAAGAAGTTTTAAATGAAGCCGAAGCGCCGAAACAAAATGGTTTGCGGCAGGTCTTGGGTTTGGGGGAAGAATACATTCGATGCAATCTTCATAAACGTTAACTTCACAGTTAACCTTCACAATTTCTGTAATTCCGTTAATGGCCATTTGAACGGCCGAACTTACCGAAGCACAGACAATGTCTTTTCCGCTTTCGGCAAAACCTGCGTGTCCGCTTATTGCGAAACGCTTGGGTTCGCCTTTCTTATAAAAGAATTCAGCGCGGATCATCGTTAATTAGCCTTCGATTGCTTTAACAAGAAGCTTGGTATAGGGCTGACGATGACCGAGAGCGCGTTTGCTGCCTTTTTTGGTGCGATAGGTGAAAACATTGATTTTCTTGCCTTTGCCGTTTTTAACGACTTCTGCGACAACTTTTGCGCCTTCAACATAGGGAGCGCCTACTTTGAGGGATTCGCCGCCGAGAACAAGAACCTTATCAAGGGTGATTTCTTCGCCTTCGTTGGCTTCGAGTTTTTCGACATAGAGAGTATCGTTAAGTTCTACACGATACTGTTTACCGCCGGTTTCGATTACTGCGTACATGATATTCCTTCTTTTCAATAGACTCGCTGACTTGAGGCGGCGTTCCCTAAAAAAGGACGCACTTTTAGAGCCTTTGGCATGCGGCAAGAAATATTATATCAGCACAATTAACGAATGTCAAGTACCAAATGTGTAAAATTTGCCTTAATTATGCGGTTTTTTTGAAAATAAAAGCGCCTTTTTCAAAAAGACGCTTTTGGTATCAGTTTTCATCAAAAGTTTCCTTGAAACCTTCGCCGATAACGTTGCTTGCGGGAGCAACCATTATAAAAGCGGCGTGGTCAACTTCGAGAACAATGCGTTTGAATTTTGAAAACTGTCTGCTTGGCATTGCACACATAATAACAAGTTTTTTGTCACGCTGATATCCGCCTTCGCCGTTAAGATAGGTAACTCCGCGGTCCGTTTCTTCCATAACTCTTTCGGCAACTTCGGTAGGGTACTCGGTAACTACATAGGCGATTCGGGTTTCGTTAAAGCCATAAAGAACGCTGTCCATTGCTCTTTCGGTAACATAGACGGAAACAAGAGCATAAAGCGCCGCATCGAGAGTTCCATAATAAAAACCGGCAAAAGCAACAATGATAAAATCTATTGCAAGAAGGATTTTTCCAAGAGGGATATGCTGGAAATATCGAAGAAGAACTCGCCCGAGAATATCCGTTCCGCCGGTCGTTGAACCGCGGAGAAAAATTATCCCCATTCCGATTCCGATTGCCGCGCCGCCGAAAAGGGAGGCAACAAGGGTGTTTTCGGAATATGCGGGAAGGAAACTTTCAAGAATGTTGGTGATGACGGAGAGAATAAAAAGAGTGCGGAATGTGCTTATTGTAAAACGCTTTCCGATAACGAAAAGTCCAAGCAGAACAAGCGGAATGTTAAGAAGAAAAGTGAGAGTGCCCATCTGCATTCCTGTTACGGAATGGAGGACCGTTGCAATTCCGGTAACTCCGCCGGGAGCGATTTCGTTAGGGGTTGTAAAAACCGTTACGCCGACAGCAAAAATCACGGAACCGATTACATCCGCGCCGATGTCTTTTAAAAATTCAAGGGCGTTTTCTTTTTTCAAGCGCTGACCTCCTTTTTGGAATGTTCAAGGATCATTTCAAAAATCTCACGGATTCTTTCGTTTTTCTGTTCAAGATAAAGCCAGCCGAAAAGGGATTCAACTCCGGTTGCCTTGCGGTATTCAATGGCGTTTGCGCCTTTCGGAATATGGGTGGCGCTTGCGTTTCTTCCTCTGTGGAGGATCCCTTTTTCCTCCTCGGAAACTATGGGTTCAAGAAAATCAAAAACATTTGCCTGAAAACTTGCCCGGACCATTTCCACAGCCATTTTATGAAGTTTTCCGACTTGAAGAGAACCGTGCTCAAGAAGGTGCTCGCGCACCATTATTTCATAAACAGCATCTCCGATGAACGCAAGAGAAAGTCCGTTAAGTGTGTTTCCTTCAATTTTCTTTTCTGAAATTTCGAGCAAAATCAAAACGCCGCCTTTCAATATCTATGAAATTATTTTACCATTTAAAAGCTTTTTTATCAACATGAATATTTATTCGTTTAAATTACGGAATAATTGAAACAATTCCGCAAAAAATAATTCCGGAGGATAAACTCTTCCAAAAAAATTTGTTTTGAACGGAGAAAAAACAATGCCTGAAAATTATGCAAGAGAAAATACCAATAACAAAAACTGTAAAAACTGTGGCGGAAAGAACAAGGTTTCGAACGAAGCAAACAATGCAAGAACTCCTATGAGCAAACAGAATGCCGCCCAAAGAAAAACCCAGGATTGCGACAGATAATCAAAAAATACCGAAAGCGCTGCTTTCGGTATTTTTTGATTTTATCCTGCATAAAATTTTTAAAAGACAGGGGGGTGGAAAAATGCAGAAAAACGAAAGAACCGAAAAAAAGCATGATCTTTCCTTGGAAAACCGAAAAATTCTTAAAGCAACCGGTGTTGTCGATGTTGAAAGTTTTGATGAAACAAAAATTTTTGCAATGCTTGAAAGCAAAGCTTTTTCAATAGAAGGGAAGAATCTTAAAATTGCAAATTTTTCTGCCGAAACCGGCGATTTGAAAGTTGAAGGCGAAATTGATTCCGTTACATATTCAGATGCTCTTTCAAGAAAAGCCGGGATTTTTGCGAGGATCTTCAGATGATTTATACAACGGATATAATCGGATATCAGTGGGAAATTTTTTTGAAATCGCTTGCTTTGGGAATTCTTCTTGGCGGGTGTTATGATGTTTTAAGAATTGTCAGAACGGTTATCCGTTTTGGCAGAAAACTTTTTATAGCAAGCGATTTTATATATTGCGTTTGGGCCGGGTTCCTGACTTTTTCGTTTCTTTTGAACGAAAATTTCGGAATACCGAGGTTTTATATTTTTTTTGCGGCAGCGCTTGGCTTTTTAATCTGGTATTCAACGGTGGGAAAAATCAATATGTTTTTTGCAAAAATTTTACGGAAAGTTTTAAGAAAGGTTTCGGCTCCGTTTTTTAAAATATTCCGAAAAATACTTAAATCAGCCAAAATACGCACAGCAAAGGCGAAAATATTTTGTGAAAAAGCCAAAAAGGCTTATGAAAGCCTATTGAAAAACAAGAGCGGATTGGTATATAATATATTGTGTCTAAATGTATCAAAGGCTTTTTCGTTTTGCGGAGAAAAAGCCGGAAAGGAGCCCGAAAAAGTTGAAAGCAACGGAACAGAAAAAACCGAAAAAGGGGCTTTTCCTCAGAATCGCAGCTATTGCATTCGCGGTGTATCTTCTCATATCTCTGATATCGATGCAGTCAAGCATTAACCAAAAGAAAAATGAACTTGATGATCTTCGTCAGCAATATACCGAATCGCTTATCAGAAACGAGGAGCTCCAAAAGACGCTTGACAGTTACGGAACAGATGAATTTGTTGAGGAACAGGCAAGAGAAAAACTTGGTTATGCCTATCCCGAAGAACATTTTTACATCGACGTTTCCGGAACGGACTGAGTTATCACTTTTGAGGGGGACAAAATTTAAAAAATGGACGTTGAAATAGGAACTATTGTCGAAGGCAAAGTTTCCGGAATTACCAATTTCGGTGTTTTCGTTGATATTGGTGAAACCACCGGAATGGTACATATTTCCGAAGTTGCAAGAAATTATGTGAAAGACCTTAAAGAATTTGTAAAAATGGGACAGGAAGTTAAAGTTAAAGTAATTTCCGTAAGCCCTGAAGGCAAAATCAGTCTTTCAATGAAACAAGCGGAGGAACCGGAAAAAAGAGAAGACCGCCGCCAGCCAAGAAGAGAAAGAGAACCGGCGAAGGTTTCCCGGGGCGCAGATTCTTTTGAATTCCATCCAAGACAGCAGGAAAGTCTTTCTTTCGAAGATATGCTCAGCAAATTCAAACAGACCAGCGACGAAAAGCTCAGCGGAATGAAAAAAACGGACGGAAACAGAAGAACCGCCCAGAACCGCCGCAAGCCACAATAACAAACCCGGCGGGAGAATTTCTCCCGCTTTGCGTTTATAGAGGAAACTTTAAAAAGGGGAAAAATATATGCTTTTTTATAATGCGGGAATTTTTACGGCCTGCTCGGATTTTATAAAAAACGGATATGTTCTCATAAAGGACGGACGCATTATCGACGTTGGTCCAATGGAATTTTGCCCAAAAGACGATGAAAAATATGACCTTTCCGGTCTTACGATATATCCCGGATTTATCGACGCCCATTGCCACCTTGGAATGTGGGAAGACGGGCTCAGCTTTGAAGGCGATGACGGAAATGAGGATACCGACCCGGCAACGCCCCATCTTCGCGCTCTCGATGCCATAAATCCCGCTGACAGAGGCTTTAAGGAAGCTCTTGAAGCGGGTGTGACGACGGTCGTTACCGGTCCCGGAAGCGCAAATCCCGTTGCGGGACAAATGGTTGCCATAAAAACTTATGGCAAAAGGGTTGACGATATGGTAATAAAAGCGCCGATGGCGATGAAATTTGCCCTTGGCGAAAACCCGAAAAACACCTATCACAGTAAGGACGAAACCCCTTCAACAAGAATGGCAACGGCGGCAATTATCCGCGAACAGCTTAAAAAAGCTCAAAGATATCAGCGCGATATCCTTGCGGCGGAGGAAGATGAGGAAACCGATGAACCGGAAATCGACGTAAAAAGCGAAGCTCTTGCGGAGGTTGTGGAAGGAAATATCCAGTCCCATTTCCACGCGCACCGTTCCGACGATATTTTTACCGCGATCCGCCTTGCGAAGGAATTTGACCTTGATCTTGTTCTTGTTCATTGCACCGAAGGATATCTCAATGCTGAAAAGCTTGCGGAAGAAAAAGCAAGAGCGATAGTCGGTCCGCTTATCTGCACCAGAACAAAGCCCGAACTTTCTAACGAAAGGGACGAAAACGCAGCAGTTCTTAAAAAGGCCGGAGTCGAAGTTGCAATCTGCACCGACCACCCGGAAGTTCCGATTCAATATCTTCCGCTTTCCGCAGGAATTGCGGTAAGAGCGGGAATGGATCACGATGACGCAGTTCGCGCAATAACTTCCGTTCCGGCAAAAATCCTCGGTCTTTCGGATAAAATCGGTTCCATAGCTCCGGGAACGGACGCAGATATTGCAATTTTCAAAGGGGATCCCCTTTCCGTATATGAAACCCCGGTCTGGGTTGTTGCCGGTGGAAAAATCGTAAAAAAAGCTTGATTTATAAAAACAAAAATCCCGTTTTCGTTAAAGAAAACGGGATTTTTGTTTCACACAACATTTATATTTTACCATTAAAAGGTAAAAAGGTCAATATATAGGATTTAAATTCTCTGAAAAGCATAATAAAACGTTAACATTTCCGTAAAAATAAACAATAGAAACAAGCCTTTTCAGATGTTATAATTAAGTTACAGAAGGAAGATAAAATCTTCCCGAAGTGTTAACCAAAAAGGGGGTAAATATATGAACATCAGCATCATTTCGAAAAACACTTCTGTCCGCGATTCTTTCCGTGAACGCTGCGAGAAAAAATTTGCAAAGCTTGACCGTTTTTTCGGTGAAGATGCAAAAGCCACCGTTACCGTGACAAACCAGAACGGAAGAGAAACGGTTGAGGCAACCATCACCGCCGGCGGAATGTTCTTCAGAGCAGAAAAAACCACCTCCGACAGACTTGATTCCCTTGAAGCAGTTGTGGATGTTCTTACAAAACAGATAACCCGCAACAAAAAGAAACTTGAGCACAAATTCCGTGGCGAAAAATTCTCCGAACTGGCCGTCGATTTTTATGAGGAACCCGCTGAAGATTACGGCGTTGTTAAAACAAAACAGTTCAGAGTCAATCCCATGGACGTCCAGGAGGCAATTCTTCAGATGAACCTTCTCGGACACGACTTCTTTATGTTCCGCAACGCGGAAACAGGGGAAATCAACGTGGTCTATAAACGCAACGACGGAGATTACGGCGTTCTTGAACCGATCGACTAAACGTGAAAAAGGCACCCGTACAGCCTTTTTTGAATAAATGTAAGCGCAGAAAAAACCACAGAACAGAAAAAATCCCGGAGCTTTGCTCCGGGATTTTTTTATGTTCTGTTCTTTTCAATCCAATCTTTTGCAAAATCAACAAGTTCTTTTTGCTTCATAAGCCGAAGAGTTGCATTTCCGAGTTTTGCTTTGACAACACAGTGTTCTTTTTCAAAAGATTCTCCGATTTCTGAAAAATCTTCGCCGTCAACAAAAAGGGTATCGTAAGCTTTCCAAATGCGCTCTCCGTTTTCAAAAACCGCGCTGTGTTCTGTAACAAAATGTTTTCCGGGATAATCCGCTCTCGAATCCGCAAGGTGGAGCGAAGTGTTTTTGTCGTAGCCTACACCGATAAGAAGAATGTATCCGTCCAGCTCATAAAGTTTCGCGAGAGGCGAAGTTTCGCCGAAAATATCTGAAAGGTCGTGGTTTTCGGTAAGATATTCCGCAAATTTTCCGTTTGCAGCAAAAGAACGGGCAGGGTGATCGCTGCGAAAAGTTCCTTTCCATTTCCTGAACATCTCGGAAACTGCACCCATGGTGTTTGTCGGAGTTATATCTTTGTCATAAGCCGGCCAGTTTTCCCGGATAAGATTCCATTCGCTTTCCGGAACTTCCCAATGAACTCCGGTTTTTGGGTCAAGGTTTTTCCAGCTTTGGGTGGGCATCATAACAGTTCCGTCGGAACCAACGGAATCCAGGAGCGCTTCAATAATGCTTTGGGCTCCGCCGCAGACATATCCTATGCTTCTTAAGGAAGTGTGAACGATGATATTCATTCCGCTTTTTATTCCGAGTTTTTTGAATGCGGAAGCGATATCTTCTTTAAGAATGATCTTATTTTCCATAATTATTTTTCAAGCCCGTATTTTTCGGAAATATGGTTTTCTTTTGCGGTGAGGAGGATTTCCGCCGCTTCGCAAAAACCTTCTCCGCCTTCAAAAGAAGTGATATAGGTCGGAAGATGTTTTGCAAATTCCGCATATTTCATAAAGTTTTTAACTGCGCAGGCTTTCGGGAAAAAGCCGAACATTTCCTCGTCGTTTGCGGCGTCGCCGAAATAGATAACACATTCTTCCGGGTTTTCAACGCCATAGTGTTCCTTGAGATAAAGAAGGCTCATGGGAAGTTTATCATAATCGCCGAACCAGGTGTTGACGTGAATGGAACTTATGTTGCCCTTTGCGCCGATAGCTTTTACCGCTTCAAGAACCTCTTTTGCTTCTTCAAAGGTGAGTTTGTCGTCCTCATCTTCCGCATAGTTGAAAGCAAAATCGTTGAAGCGGCTGTATTGGTCGATGCTGACTTTTATTTTCGGGTTTTTTGCAAGAGCTGCCTCGCGGATTTTTTCATGGACGGAATATCTGTCCGTCGGAACGGAAGGATGAACAAATTCCTTTCGGGAACCGTTTTCAAGATAATAAACAACGCTTCCGCTTTCGACGATTATTGCGTCAACGGGCCAATCGGTAATTGCAACGGAAGCCCAGCCGGCGGTTCTTCCGGTGACGGGAATAAGAATATAGCCCGCTTCACGGAGCTTCCAGAGCATTTCATAAACCTTCGGAGAAATTCGTCCGTCCGGACCGGTAAGAGTTCCGTCAATATCGGTGAGTATATATTTTATTTCCAAAGCTTCGGCTTTTGTGATTTCGTTAATGTTTTTCAAGATGAAATATCTCCTTTAAAAATGGCATACAATTAATATTAACCTTATATTTTAATTAAGTCAACCCAAAACTTTTTCGGAAGGTGATTTTCTGAATATAAAATACGGCGTTGTAAAAATACGTTTTATAATTTTTCCCGCAATATTTTTCATTCTGAGCACGGCAATTTTCATTCCGGTGCTCAAAGCAGAAAAAGCTGATGCTAATGCGGTAAAAACGGTATATTTTACCTTTGACGACGGTCCTTCCGAAAGGACGGAAGAGATCCTTGATATCCTTTCGGAAGAAAATATAAAGGCAACTTTTTTTGTGATAGGCCCTTCGGACGAAAAGGCGGACGAAAGACTTTTCAGAATATACAGCGAAGGACATTCCGTAGGGCTTCATACAATGAGCCACAGCTATGATAAAATTTATCTTTCGGAGGAAAGCTTCCTCGAAGATATTGAGGCGGAAAGAAAATGGGTCTATTCAGTAACCGGGGAGGAATGTAAAATTTTTCGCTTTCCCGGAGGAAGCAATAACTATGCCGCACCGAAATGGCTTATCGAAGCGGTCAAAGATGAAACGAACAGGGAAGGAATGCGCTGGTATGACTGGAACGCGGACGGAAGGGACAGCCTTGGCGAGCTTCTTTCTCCGGAGGAAATTGCCGAAAACGTTCTTTCTTCGGAATTTATCGGGAGCGAAACGGTGATAGTTCTTCTCCACGACAGTGAAACAAGGACGACAACTCCGGCGGCTCTTCGGCTGCTGATTTCCGAATTCCGAAAAATGGGATATGAGTTCGGAAAACTTGGGTAAATGAATAATTCTTTACATTTTAACCAGTTTTTGTTATAATATTGTTGAAAATAATCTTTATTATTCACAATGAAAGGGGATGCAAAAATGATTATCACCATCGGAAGACAGTTCTGCAGCGGAGGAAGCGAAATTGGAAGAAAGCTTTCGGAACGTCTTGGAATTCCTTATTACGACAAAAACCTTTATGAATATGCCGCAAAGAACCGCGGTTTCAGCACAAAATATGTAAAGGAAATTGAAGAAACTCCGACCGGAAGCTTTTTGTATTCCCTTGCAATGTTCCCATACGTTGATTTCGGAGCCGATAATATGATACCTTCCGGAATAGCTATCGCCGCGGATCAGACAAATTATATCGTTGAAAAAGCGAAGGAAGGCCCCTGCATTTTTGTGGGTCGCTGCGCAGACAGTGTTCTTAGCGAACGCAAAGACGTTTTTAACGTTTTTATCTATGCGGACCAGGGAACAAGGATCAAAAGAGCTATGGAACGTTATAACCTTTCGGAAAAGGAAGCATTAAAATCCATCCAGCAAACGGATAAATACCGCGCTTCCTATTACAACATGAACAGCAGCAAAAAATGGGGTATGAAGGAAAGCTATCATATAATGCTGGATTCCGGAATGCTCGGAATTGACGGAATCGTTGATATCCTTGAAAAAATTTACAGAGAAAAAACAGAATAAAAAAATCGGGCTTTAAAAGCCCGATTTTTTTATACGTTCTTTTTATATCCAAGAGAAAAATCAATGACGTTTTCCGGTTCTTCGCCGGAAAGCCATTTAAGGGTGTTCTTAAGAATGAAATCACGGATTTTTCTTTCAAGAGGACTTTTGAGCGAACAGGAATTTCCCGCCGCATGAGGAGTTATAAGAAGTCTTTCCTGTTTCCAAAGGGGACTTTCCGCCGGAAGAGGTTCCGGAACGGTTACATCAAGCCCGACCCCGAAGAATTTTCCTTCGGACATAACTTTAAGCAGAGCTTCCTGGTCAATAAGGCTTCCGCGGCCGCCGTTTATAAGAACTGCGTTGTCTTTCATAAGGCGAAGTCTGCGTTCATCAAAAAGTCCGATGGTTTCCGGAGTCTGGGGAAGTATTGAGATCACAAAATCCGCTTCGGGAAGCTTTTCATCAAGTTTTTCGAGAGTGAGCATTTCATCAAAAAAGTCAGGAAAAGCCCTTTCGGTGCGGCGGATCCCGATTATTTTTCCGACCATGGGACGAAGCCATTTTGCAAGGGTAGTTCCGATATCTCCGGCGCCGAGGATAAGAACTGTGCTTTCTTCGAGCGGTTTGTCATAACGAAGAATTTTCCAGTTTTCCTCGTTCTGCTGATTGCGGTATTCGGGAATCCTTCTGCAAATGGAAAGCATCATTCCGAGAAGATGCTCCGCAATTACGTTTCCGTAAACCCCGGTCATACAGCAAAGTTTTGCGCCTTCCGGAAATTTTCCGCCTTCGACGTAATAATTTATTCCGGAGGAAGAACTCTGGAGCATTTCGAGTTCTTCGCAATACTGAAAATCTCCGTTGGGAACTTCGCCGATTATAAGATTCGCGGTTTTAATGGCGGAAAGATATTCTTCCGGCTGTTCTTTTCTGTTTATAAAAGAAATGCTGCATTTATCCTTAACTGCGCAAACAAGCCTTTCTTTTGAAAGTTCATCATAGGGGAGAAGAACAAGAATATTTTTCATAAAAATGCTCCTTAAAAATAAAAATCTCTTTCTGCAATATATCATATTATATGTTTTTTGTAAACATAAGAATCCCTCCACCGTGCCATACGGCAACGGTTCCCCTCCCTTTAGGCAAGTGAGGCAGATAAAAAAACTCCCTGCCAAAAGGCAGGGAGTAATTTCATTTCGATTATCGGCTTCCCGTTTTCGATTAGTCGGAAACGTAGGGAAGGAAAGCAAGATGACGTGCGCGTTTGATAGCGGTGGTCAGCTGGCGCTGATGGCGTGCGCAGGTTCCGGTAACTCTTCTGGGAATGATTTTACCTCTTTCGGAGAGGAATCTTCTCAGACGGGGAACATCTTTGTAATCGATTTCAGCGATTTTATCAACACAGAAAGCGCAAACTCTTTTGCGGCTTCTTCTGTTGCGGTTCATGGGTCTTTCGGATCTTTCCATGATTCTTTTCCTCCTTATAGATTTTCAGTTAAACAAGAATTTTTTTGAGCTTCGCACTTTTAGAAAGGGAGATCCTCATCATCAATAACTGTGAAGTCATCTGCGGAACCTGCGGAATAAACAACAGGTGCCGGTTCGGCAATGGGCGGAGCAAACTCGTTTCTTTCGGTATGGAAAGAAGGAGCGCCTGCGTCTTTGCTTCTGGGAACAAACTCAACATTTTCAGCAACGATCTCTACGGATTTGCGTTTCTGTCCTGCTTTGTCTTCCCACATTCTGGTCTGAATGGAACCTTCGATAACGATGGGGGAACCTTTCTGGAAATATTTGCAGACGAACTCGGCGGTGTTTCTCCATGCAACGATGTCGATCCAGTCGGTCTGACGGTCGGTTCCCTTGGAATAGGGACGGTCAACTGCGATGGTGAAGCTTGTTACGGCGATTCCGCTGCCGGTCTGACGAAGTTCAGGGTCGGCGGCAAGTCTGCCAATAAGGGTCGCTTTGTTCATAGGATTTCCTCCTTATTCTGCTTTTGCAACGATCAGGGAACGGATTACGCCGTCAGTGATGTTGTAGTGACGATCGAGCTCTGCCGGGAAGGAAGGAGCGCTGGTGAAGTTAACAAGCACATAGTAACCTTCGGTCTCGTAATTGATAGGATAAGCAAGTCTCTTTTTGCCCCATTCTTCAACACCGTCAACAGTTGCGTTTTCGGAGATAAGAGTGGTGAATTTTTCAACGAGAGCAGGGATTGCTTCCTCATTCTTGCAGCTGAGAACCATAATGGTTTCATAGCTCTGGGAAAGTTTTGCCATCTTTGATACACCTCCTTTTGGACTTTGGCCCCGCTTTGCGGAGCAAGGATGTTCGCTTTAAGTCATAAAGCAACATTGTTTATTATAACAGCCGAAAACCGGCTTGTCAACAAAAAATCCGCTTATTTTAAAGAAAATTTTCGATTTCCGGAAGGATGAAAAATTCCGAACTTACGATATAGCCCGCAAGCGCAAAACTTGCAATAAAAGTAAGGGCAACGAAGATGATCGGGACCAAAAGACCGGTTCCGCCTTTCTTCTGGAAATAAGAAGAAATTTCTTTTTCGCCTTTATCCGCAAGAAGAACCCTTGCTTTTTTGACGTTGCCCACAACCTTCTGGTAATAAAGGCGGTTGAAGAACATCATAAGCGCAATTCTGAGAATCCAGACGAGAAGGTTTGCGATTATTGAATAAATCGCAAGTTCTTCCTGGTGGGGAACGTTCCAGATTATTTGAGAAAGCATTCCCATTTCGACATATTGTTCCTGGACCATCTGAAAATCAAGAAGATAGGTCGGAATGCTGAGAAGAGTTGTGATAAGGAAAACAACGATTCCAAGCCCATACATTTTGCGGTAGAAAAGATAGAAGAAAGAGAAAATGAAGGCGGAAAAGTTTGTATCGAATTTTGCTCCTTTTGAAAAAGCCGCAAAGCGGGGAAGAAAATAACCGACGTTGCTGCGAACGTAAATTGCGGCTTCCTTTGCGGAAATTCCGTCGAAAGAGGCGGAAAAGCTTTCGGTGATTATGCGTTCGCGTTCGCGCTGGAATTCCTCTTCGGAGGAAATAACGCGGGGTCTTTCGAATGAAAGAGGAGCACCGCAGCCGAGGCAATAGCGTGAATTTCCGGGGTTTTCTCTTCCGCAATTAGGACAAACGGTTATTCCGCCGCTTTCATGGCCGACGGGTTCGTGCTTATGAACCGGCGGAACGGCGGCATTTTTCCATTCAAAATTTTCGCCGTGTTTTTCTTCGTTTGCACAGGCGGAATGTTCTTTATAACAATCTCTGTGGTGGGGAGTTCCGCATTCGGGACAGACAACAATATCGTCTTCTGCGGTAAAGTTTTTTCCACAGTATGGACATTTATTTCCGAGAAAGTTTTGCATTTTGGGTTTCCTTTCGCTAAAAAAGCATAAATTTCTTTATTATATTATAATTTTTTCTGAAAAGAAAATCAAACTTTTTTGAGAAAGTTAATAAAAAGTTTCAGATTATAACGCACAAAACAAAAAAGGGGCTGAAAAGCCCCTTTAATCTGTTCAGCATATTGGAATTTGTCGCTTCGTCAAACTGAAAGTTGTCTTTTCTTTTACACTAATGCAGTTATCCAAAAACATACCGCTGCGACAAACGAAAGCGGTGTCATAATATACTTTTCTTTCTTACTCTTTGATGCAAAATTCATGATTGTGTTTAACGAAAGGTATCCAGCCATAACTATGCCAATTATCTTAGTTACTTTTTCTGAAAACCACAGTGCTAAAAATCCGCCCATCTGTAATATAACTATCACAAAAAATATTTGAAGAATCAATTGTGTTACTAAAACAAGTCTTAACTTTTTAGGAAAAACCGTATATTGACCTCCCATTGTCAACTCACCTAAGGGCAAGCCGCATATTATCAAAACAGATAGTATAATTACTACTGAAAACGCTAATGCTCCAATTATTGCTACCATATTTTTCTCCATAAATTCAAGTTTATCGGTCTGTTTAAAGTATAGCAACAAAATCATCGTTTTTCAATACGGAATATGCGGTATAAAATTAAAATCTGTTTATTGACTATTGAATATGAATAATATATAATATACTGTTGTATTATGTAAACTTATGCCCAAAAGGGCTTTTGCCGATTCGGAGGTATAAATAATGCTTGAATTTGAAGAACTTAAACTCAGACTGGTTGCTCTTGAACCCCAGATTGAGGATCTTAAAGATGCTCTCGGTCTTGAACAGTGCAAAGCCGAAGTAAGAAGACTTGAAGCCCAGCAGGAAGACCCGGATTTTTGGAACGACGTTGAAACTTCCACAAAAGTTCAGCGCAAGCTCAGCCAGCTTAACGGAAAAATCAATTCCCATAAAGATCTTGAAACCCGCTATGAGGACGCAATGACCCTTATCGAAATTGCTCTTGAGGAAAACGATCCTTCTCTTTATGACGAAGCTCTTCCGGAAGTTGAAAAACTCGAAAAGGATATTGATGAGCTCAAGCTCACAACTCTTCTCACCGGTGAATATGATGAAGGCAATGCAATCATCACTTTCCATGCCGGTGCCGGCGGCACCGAAGCTCAGGATTGGTGCCAGATGCTTTACAGAATGTACACCTCCTGGTGCAACAAACACCCGGACCTCAAATATACCCTTGTTGACTGGCTTGACGGCGATGAAGCCGGCGTTAAATCCGCAACCATCATTGTCGAAGGACCCAACGCCTACGGTTTCCTTAAATCCGAAAACGGCGTTCACCGCCTTGTAAGGGTTTCTCCTTTCGATGCTTCCGGCCGCCGCCAGACTTCCTTTGCTTCTCTCGAAGTTATGCCGGAAATCGAGGACGACAAATCCATCGAAATCAAAGAGGACGATATCAAAATGGAAGTTTACCGCGCTTCCGGTGCGGGCGGTCAGAAAGTTAACAAAACTTCTTCCGCAGTCCGTCTTATCCATATTCCCACCGGTATCACCGTTTGCTCCCAGATTGAGCGTTCCCAGTATCAGAACCGCGAAGTTTGTATGAACATGCTCCGTTCCAAACTTGTTGAAATCAAAGAACGCGAACATCTCGAAAAAATCGAGGATATCAAAGGCGTTCAGAAAGAAATCACCTGGGGAAGCCAGATCCGTTCCTATGTTTTCATGCCTTACACCATGGTAAAAGACCACAGAACCGGTTTTGAAACCGGTAACGTCCAGGCTGTTATGGACGGCGAAATCGACGGTTTCATCAACGCTTACCTCAAGCAGATGAACAAAGGCCAGTTCGAAGGCGGAAACGACGATTTGGTATAATTAAAACAAAAATACGGGCGGCAATGCCGCCCGTTTCTTATAGGTGATTATTATGATTAAAGCAGTTTTTATCGATATTGACGGAACTCTTCTGGATTTTGAGGCCTGCGTTGAGGAATCAATGCGCGTTGGTCTTACCGAAAACAAAATTGAATATAAGCCGGAGATGCTCGAAACTTTCCACAGAATAAATGACGTTTTCTGGCGGGACCTTGAGCAGGGGAAAATTACTTTTGAGGAACTTCTTGAAAGAAGATGGGCAACGGTTTTTGAAGCCCTCGAAATTGATCTCAACGGTCCGGAATTTGAAACCTATTTCAGAAAACGCCTTCACGAAAGCGCAATTCCCATGGAAGGCTCTTACGAAACGCTTGAATATCTTTCCGGAAAATACCGCCTTTTTGCCGCAAGCAACGGACCCCATGAACAGCAGATTGAAAGACTTCGCAAGGCGGATATGCTCAAATATTTCGAAGATGTTTTTACCTCCGGAAAAATCGGCGCGGAAAAGCCCGCAAAGGAATTTTTTGAATATTGCTTTGAAAAAGCCGCGGATATAAAACCGGAAGAAAGCACAATGCTCGGCGATTCCCTTACTTCCGATATGAAAGGCGGAAACGATTTCGGAATGAAGACCATCTGGCTCAACCTTAACGGAAAGGAAAAGCCGGAATGGGTGGATTTTGAGATAAAATCACTTGATGAAATTAAAAATATCATATAAAACAAAACCCTGCGGAATTTCCGCAGGGTTTTGTTTTTGTGGATATAGAAAAGAGTTGGGGGTAATTATTTTGTGGTATAACCGCCGTCAACGATAATTGCTTGACCGGTAAGGTAGGTGTTTTCAATCATGAACATTACCGCATGACCCATTTCTTCTGCATTTGCAATTCTGTCAAGTCCGGCAGCAAGAGGATGCATGGATTTTGCATAATCATAAAATGCGCCGAGAGTGTTGGTGTTGCACATACCGGAATCGGTATAACCGGGGCAGAGAACGTTTACGCGGATATTCTTGGGAGCAAGGTCAAGAGCCCATGCTTTGGTCATACCGACAACAGCGTGTTTGCTTCCGTTGTATGCGGAACCGTTTGCGGTACCAACAATACCCATGATTGAAGCAACGTTTACAATTGCGCCGCCTTCGCCGTGTTTTACCATTTCGGCAACCGCATATTTTGCACAATAAAGGCCGCCGTTTACGTTTACGTCCATAGCTCTTTTTACATCGGCGACTACATCTTCATCTTCAATGGTGCAGCGGCCGGCAACGCCTGCGCTGTTTACAAGAGCATCAACTCTGCCGAATGTTTTAACGGTTTCGTCAACCATGTTTTTTACACATTCCTCGTTGGAAACGTCAACTTTTACACCGAGAACATTATTGTTATAAATTTCTTTAAGTCTTGCAACCTGAGCATCAACTGCATCGCCGTTATAGTCTGCGATAACAACTTTTGCACCTTTTTTAAGAAGTGCTTCAACTGCACCAAGACCGATTCCGGAAGCACCGCCGGTTACGATTGCAACTTTTTCTTTTACGTCAAACATCTGATAAATCCCCCTGATTAAAATAATGGAGCAAGCAATTGCTTTTTCCTGCAGAATTATGATATAATATTCTTGGTTGTTAGAAAAGTAACAATGCTTTTCATGTGTAACAAAATGAAACAAAATTTGCATTTTGTATCAGGTGGTATCAAAAATTTATGAATACAAAAAAATACATTGCGGAATCTTTTGAAAGACTTCTTGAAAAAAAGAGTTTTAAAAGCATAACAATACAGGATATTGCTGATGAGAGCGAAATTTCAAGGGTTACTTTTTATCGTAATTTTAAAGATAAATATGACCTTATGAACTGGGTTTATCAGCACGAACTGGACAAATTTAAAGATTCGCTTATAGATGAGAGAAAAAGTTTAACAACCACAAAAATTCTTGCGGAATTTATATATTCAAAAAGAAAATATTTTGTGGAACTTTTTAAAATTGAGGGGCAAAATTCATTCACCAATTTTTTAGCGGAATACAGTATAGAATTTACCCAAAAGCAGCTTGAATTTGTTTTTGATAAAGAAGCTCCGGAAAATATGATGGATTCAATTGTGATTTATTGTTATGGCTGTGCAAATTATTTAAAGCATTGGGCGCTTGGCGGATATAAAAAAACTCCGGAAGAAATAACAAAGGTTTTAACCGAAAACATACCGGAAAAATTAGCGAAATATTTATATATTTAAAAAAACAAACGCCGTGCTCGTTTTTTAGCACGGCGTTTGTTTTTGTGAATATAGAAAAGAGTTGGGGGATAATTATCTTACCATTGCAAGACCGCCGTTTACGCAGATGGTCTGTCCGTTGATATAACGTGCGCCGTCGGAAGCAAGGAAGACCATTACGGGAACAAGGTCGGTATCAACTTCGCCCATATCTCCGAAGAGCGGGAACATCTGTTTAAGACCTGCTTTATAAGGTTCAACAACAGCGGGATCCGCGGTTTCAAGCCAATATTTATACATGGGAGTTTTGATGGAGGGGTTTACGCAGTTGCAGCGAACATTTGCTTCACGTGCCCAGTCAAGAGCGATAGAACGGGTCCAGCCAAGAACAGCTGCTTTGGAGGAAGCATAAACCGCTCCATTGGGCATGCCGGTAAGACCGGTATCGGAAGCATAGTTGATGATTGCACCTTCAATTCCATTTGCTTTAAAATATTTATAAGCTTCCTGGTTGGTCCAGACTGTGCCGTTAAAGTTTACGCCAAAAACAAAATCAATATCATCTTTTTCAAAATCTTCTGCGGGTTTGTTGCGTTCAACACCGGCAATGTTTGCAAGAACGTCAAGTCCACCCATGATTTCGATTGCTTTTGCAAAGAATTCCTGAACAGCGGTTTTATCGGTGATGTCGCAGTGGAAATATGTTGCTTTTCCGGTTACGTTTTCCTGTGCGTTTGCTTCTGCTTCGGTGGTTTTGCCGCCTTCATCGTTAACGTCGCAGAAAACGACCTGTGCGCCTGCACGAACATATCCTCTTACACAACCTGCAGCAATGCCGCTGCCGCCGCCGGTTACGATTATTTTTTTGCCTTCAAGTTCCATTTACTTTTTCCTCCGTTTGCGTTATAATTATGGTGACACATTTGTGTCATAGTCACATTCTAAATGCTTCGAAAGTGAATGTAAATATTTTAACAAAAAACTGAAACAAACAAAGGCGATATGTATCATGAAAAGCGAAATGACCCTTAATGAAAGTGTAAAAGAGGCTGTTGAGATTGCACTTATAAGACTTTTAAATAAAAAGGATATAAATAAAATAACAGTTACAGAACTTTGCGAAACTGCGGGAGTTGGAAGAAGCAGTTTTTATCGGAATTTTGAAAGTCTGGAAGATGCCGCAGTAAGCTATGTAAACAGGATATATCGGGAATATTTCAGAAATAATCCGGTGAATCCAAACGCTTATAAAAAACCCAATTTCTCATTTTTTCTTAAGGAAAGATATAAATTTGTAAAAAAACACAGGAATGATTTTACTGTTTTATATAAAAATGGGATTCTTTATAAATCCCTTCTGAAAATGGATCCGGAAATCAAAGCACAGTATCTTTTGGCAGACGTAAGTGAAAGCCGATATTTCAGCGCAATGGTAATGGGTTTTTCTGCAGGCGTAATTGAAGAATGGGTTGCCGGAGGAATGAAGGAAAGCGAAGAGGAACTTGCCGAGATAACAAAAGCCTGTCTTTTTGGAACGGTGAACAGCCTTAAAGATGCATTTTGAAAATAAAAAACCCCTGCTCGGCAGAGCAGGGGTGTTTTATAAAATCAAAGAACTTTTTCGTAAGCAACTCTCGGGTCGCCGTTTTCAAGATAAATGATTCCGCATTTTTTGAAACCGCATTTTTCAAGAAGCTTCTGCATTCCGATGTTGTCTTCATGAGTATCAACGCGGATTGAAGGGATTTTTTTGACTTCGCAGATTTTGTCAGCAAGACCCATAAGAGCGGTTCCCATTCCCATTCCGTGCCAGTCGGGGTTGATTCCAAGGCGATGAACAACAAGATAGTTTTCTCCGTCGGTGAGCCATTCGCCTTCGATTTTATCATAGGTGGGTTCGTTTCCGGCAATAAAAGCGCCGAAACCGATAAGGACTTCGCCCATATACATTACGTAAAGGGCCTTTCTGTCAACGTCTTCGGCAAAAATTTCGCGGGAAGGATAGCCATCGACCCACTGATTGATGTTTTTTGCTTCAAAATATTCGCTTCTTATACGGCGGACACAGCCGAGAACGGCAGGAATATCGGGTTTTGATGCGGGACGTACTTTCATTTTTTATTACTTCCTTTCGGTTAAGGGTTTTTGCGGAATCTTATATCTTCGCCGACGAACAAAAGCCTTTTGTATTCGCCGAGGATTCTGCTTGCGGTTCGTTCGGAATATCTTTCGGTAAGTTCCTTTACGGAAAGATTGGTGCTGATTATTGTCGGACGGTTTTCATAAAGACGTTCATTTATGAGATTTCCGATAGCGGATGCGGAAAATTGCGAAGGAAATTCGGCACCAAGGTCATCGATTATCAAAAGGTCACAGTTTGTGATTTTTTTAAGAGCCGAACTTTTTCCGCTGTCAGAAAAATATTCGCGTTCAAGTTCGGAAATAAGTTTTTGCGCCGGGGAATAGATAACGCCGAAACCCTTTTCAACCGCAGCTTTTGCAATGGAAAGAGAAAGGTGGGTTTTACCAAGTCCGGTTTTGCCCATCATAACGATGCTTGGAGAAGAAAGGGAAAAACCATATGCATAGTTTATGCAGAAATTGTAATAATTTTGCATTTTTCTGCGGGGGTTTGTTCCGTCTTCCGCGCCGTTGTCAACATAGTAAGAAAGGTCAAAATTATCGAATGAGCACGCGGCGGAACCGGAACTTGCGGCAAGTTCCTTCTGAGCTTCTTTGCGGCAGATTTCTTTATAACAATCGCAGAGCATACCGTTTTTTCTTCCGGTGTCGCTGCAGTTCGGACAGTTATATTTCGGTTCAAGATAGTCCGGAGAAAGACCGCAGGAAGAAAGAAGTGCGGCTTTTCGGCGCTTTGCTTCGTCGTTTTGGGCATCCATTTCGGCAAGCACGGACTTAAGATCCTTGCCTTCGCGAAGAACAAGAACAGAAAGACTTGCCATTCTTTGCGAAAATTCGGAATCAATGTTTTTTATTTCCGGAATTTTGGCATAAACATCAGCTTTTTTTAGTTCTGCCAGGCGCTGTGCACCGCTTCTGCGTTCTTCAAGAATCCGCTTTGCTGCGGCATAAACTTCGGAAGAATAGGGCATATTCCGCAAACTTCCTTTCTTTAGAAATTGTATAATATATTACCGGGTTTCCGGTTTCGGTGCTCATGTGTGCTCAAACTACGGAATCGTCGAGCATCATGCGCTTTTCAAGTTCGTCAAGGTCAAAAGAAGGCTTTTTGCTTTCGGTTTGCAACTTATTTTCTGCAGCTGCTTCTTCGGTGGTTTTGATTCCCTTCATGTGCCAGCTGAGCAGGATTTTATTTATGTATGGGAAGGAAAGCTTCGCGGTTTTTTCTATACATTTTTCGTATGCAAAATGTATAAGCTCGGGAGAAATTTTATAAAGACGCCAGGTTTCCGCGAATTCTTTTTCCTTTGTCACAAGGTTTCTTCCGGAAATTCCAAGAACCTGTTTTACTTTGCCTTCCCAGGTTCTTGCTTCTTCAAGAGCGCGCATGCGTTCTTCTGCGGCTTCTATCGTATCGATTCCGTTTTCAAGCCATTCAAGGGCAGTTTTTCTGATATAGAAAAAACTTTTTTTATTTATACTTGCACAGTATGCTATTACGGTTGAAAGAACTTCGGGGGCTATGCCGGCATAGGAAATAAGCCAGGCGATCGTTTCGCTGTCGGAATAAGTGAAGGTTTTTCCGAGAAGGCGTTCGGCTTCGGAAAAAACATGTGCAACGCCGGGGTCGTTTTCTTTAAGTTCCTGAACCTCTTTCATGGAAAGTTTTGTTTCCGGCGGTTTTGGAACTTCTTTTTTTACCGGAGCAACAGCAGGAATGGGTTCCGGAACGGAAACAGGTGCGGAAACGCCTTCACATTCAAGAATTCCTCTTCCGACCCAATAATCAAGAAGGTCTTTTGCATCATCGGGAAGGATTCCGAGCTCGGAGGCTACGGTTTCGGGAGAAGTTTCGGCGAAACCGCGGCTTAATGCGAAAAGAAGAACCCTTAGCTGGCCGGCTGTGCAGAGTTTTAAATTTTCAGCTGCTTCATTGGGGACGAAAAAAGCTCCGCCACCGCATTTTACAACAACCCGATATGCCATGTTGAAGTTCTCCTTTCGCAAAAGTTTCGTAAAAATTATTATACCACAGGGAATTTGGTTTTGCACTATAAAAAGCAAAAAAATATCCGGATAAACAAAAAAGCTCATTCCGAAGAATGAGCTTTTTTCTGGAGCGGGTTACGAGGCTCGAACTCGCTACCTCGACCTTGGCAAGGTCGCGCTCTACCAGATGAGCTAAACCCGCAAGTCATTTTTGACTGCTCGATTATTATATCGAATCCGGAAAGGTTTGTCAATAGTATTTTTGAAAATTTTTTGAAGTTTTTTAACTTCTTTTTTGTGCCGGTGCACTTGAATAAAATTTGTTTCGGGTGTATAATAACGATGTAATATTACGCAGAAAAGGGGGTACCGCATTTATGATAGGCGATATGCATTGTCACACCACAATGTCCGACGGTTCCACAAGCCCGGAAATGCTTGTTCAATATGCAATTGATGCGGGACTCGATTTTATTGCCGTTACCGACCACGATACCATGGCGGGAGCGCAGACTGCTGTAAACATCGGAAAACGCAAAGGTCTTAAAGTTATCCCCGGCGTTGAAGTTTCGACCTATGATTCAAAAACAGGAAGAAACGTTCATCTTCTTTGCTATATGCCGAAAAAAACCGAAGAACTTGAAAAAATGATCAACAACACCCTTAAGAACCGCAACGAAGCTATCAAAGGCGTTGTTGATGAGATTTCAAAAAGGTATCCCATAACCTACGATGACGTAAAAAAAGCTGCGGGCGGAGCACAGTGCATTTACCGCCAGCATGTTGCAAGGGCTCTTATGGAAAGAGGATATACTTATGCGGTATTTTCCGACCTTAACGGAAGGGTTTTCGGTGATATTCCGTACACTGTAAATTTCCCGGAAGTAAGGGAAGCGGCGGATATCATAAACAGAACCGGCGGCGTTTGTTGTCTTGCCCATCCGGGAAGATATGATTCGCTTGAACTTGCATGGGAACTTGCCGAAGCGGGCAAAATTCAGGCAATAGAACTTTGCCATCCGGCCAACAGTGAAAGTGACAGGGAAGAGATTGAAAAAATCATCAAGAAGTATTGGCTTGTTCCCCTTGGCGGAAGCGATTATCACGGATATTATATCAGTTATCCGCATCCGCTTGGAACCTGCACAACTCCCGGCGAGGCTCTTGATGCTTTGCTGAAAGTAAGAGAAGAGCTGAATAAATAATTTTCCGGGACAGGGTGCAAAGGCGCCGTGTCCCGTTTTGTTTAATTTTATGAGCGGAGGTGACGGAATTGTACGGAACTGATGACAGCGATATGAAAATTGTCGGAAAAAGATTGCAGCCGATCGATGAAAGCGATATGGAAGCTAAGCTTTATAATCACGAACGCGAAAACGGCAACCTTGAAAAAGCGCATGATATCGGCAAATTTTTTGCGGAATCGCTTATGAACGAGGATGGTTTCGCCTATGAGAAAAACCGTGCTTCGGATTTTGAAGCAAGAAACCGCAGCATTCTTTTTGCCTTTACCGCTGACAGGGTTCTCAGCACTTTTATGCCGAACCACATAATAGCGCGCTCCGCTCAGAACGAATTTTTTGACGAGATCCGCCGCAGGGATATCGGGCTTTATGAATCCATTTCCCGTTCCGGAGCTTTTTCAATGTATCTTCTTTGCAGAAGAAGGGGAGATGGACGCTACACCGGAGTCGGAAGAGTTTATGCAGGAGTTATCAGACGCCCGGACGATGAAGCAACCGCGGTAAAAGGCGACGAAATTTATGAGAAATATTTTGATTTTTGCATTGAGCACATCAAAAACATAGAATTTGCTTTTTGAGCATTGGAGTAAAAATCGCAAAATTGTCGAAAGGAGCCGGAAGGCTCCTTTTTTATACTTCCGAGTATATGGCTATGCTCAAAAAATTCACAAAAAGTTTACAAATTCACCTTCCGTGCTCACCGTGAAAAAATTGATGCTCAAAAACTGCGGGAGCCGCTTTAACTAACTAAAATGTCAATAGGAAAAACGAAAAAAAACTTTGATTTATTTAATTATTTTTTACTTATTGGACTTTACAAATCCGGCCAATGACAGTATAATAATACTTGTATAAGACCGAAGTGCGTCTATAGGTGCGCCCTTGGACAAAACTTCGAAATTTTTTGGAACAGGAGGAAGTATCAAAATGTCTCAGAACACTGAATACTCTTTGCCGCCTCGCTCAATACAGGAGTACGTTCCCGGAAAGCAGGTCACTCTTGCCCACAGAATTTCCAAGCCGGACAGAATGATCTACAAAAAACTCGGCCTCACCGATGAATTCACCGAGGCTATCGGCATCATCACCATCACACCCTCCGAAAGCGCAATCATCGCTGCGGATATCTGCACCAAAGCGGCAAGAATCAAACTTGGCTTTGTTGACCGTTTTTCCGGCGCGGTTGTTTTCGTCGGCGAAATCGGCGCAGTCGATTCCGCTCTCAACGCGGTTGTTGAACGCTTCGAGGATATGAAATATTCCACGGTAAAAATCACCAGAAGCTGATGGCGGAAGAAAAGAAACCTCGCAAAATAATTCTGATGGGGCGTTCAAGGGTCGGCAAAACCACGCTTCTTCAGGCAATGCATAACGAGGTTATCGAATATAAGAAAACTCAGGAAATTATCGTTCACGATGATGCGATCGATACTCCCGGGGAATACATAGACCAAAGCGGACTTTGGCGCGCATGCATTGTTGCTGCTTGCGATGCTGATATAGTTGTTCTTGTTCACGACGCGGGCAACACCATGGGCAGACTTCCGCAGATGTTCAGCATGACATTTGCAAAACCCACTATCGGTGTAGTAACGAAAGTTGACGGTGCGACCGAAGAGGATATCGAGATCGCAGAAAATTTCTTAAAAATGTCGGGAGCAAGCAAAATCGTAAGAACAAGCGCCTATGATAAAACCGGCATCAAGGAATTGATTGATCTTATTGAAAACCTTGACCTCAGCGATTATTAAAAAACGGCAATTTGTGCTTAGCATTTTAGATAGAATGAAAAGTCAAAGGAGATAAGAAGTATGAAAGAGAAAATACTCAGCGCAGGTATTGATATCGGTACTTCCACAACACAGGTAATTTTCAGCCGATTCACAATCGAAAACACTTCCGGTGAATACATGGTTCCTAGAATCGAAATCACCAATAAGGAAGTTGTTTACGAAAGCAAAATTTACACCACCCCTCTTATTGATGAAAGAACCATCGATGAAGATGCGGTACATAACATTATCGTAGGCGAATATGCAGCTGCGGGGCTCAGAGCCGAAGATATCGACACCGGTGCAGTAATCATCACCGGTGAAACCGCAAGAAAAGAGAATGCAAGAACCGTTCTTAACTTCATGTCCGGCATGGCAGGCGACTTCGTTGTTGCAACCGCAGGTAACGACCTTGAAGGTGTTATCGCAGGACGCGGCGCAGGTACTTCCGCAATGTCCCTTAAACAGCACGTTGTAACCGCCAACTGCGATATCGGCGGCGGTACTTCCAACATCGCGGTATTCAAAGAAAACCGTCCGGTAGATACCGGATGCTTCGATATCGGCGGACGCCTTATCAAGCTTGATTCCACCGGTAAAATCCTTTACATTTCCGACCATCTCGGAAAACTTTGCGCAAAACACAACATCAATCTTAAAGTCGGTAATAAAATCGAATATAAGGAAATCTATAAAGCATGCGTGCTCATGGCACAGGTTCTTGCAACCACCCTTGGTTTCAAAACTTTCGACATGGACGACCTTGCAATCATGACCACCGACCATCCGCTCCATGACCTTGAAGAAATCAAGTTCGTAACTTTCTCCGGCGGTGTAGGTAACCTTATCTATCATCCTTATGAAGGAAAAGACGACTTCCCTTACAACGACATCGGCGTCGTTCTTGCAAGAGCCATCAACGAAGTATTTGCTCCGTTTATGGATAAAGTTGTTGAACCGGCAGAAACCATCCGTGCAACCGTTATCGGTGCAGGTACCCAGACAATGGAACTTTCCGGTTCCACCATCGCATTCTCTCAGAACACCAAGCTTCCGATCAAAACCATTCCGGTAATCAAGCTTGCTGAAGAAGCGGAACAGTTCAGCCCCAGCGAGTTTGCAAAACATCTCGAGCCCATGCTCGAATGGTATAATGACCCCGACGAAGGTCAGGAACTTGTTGCACTTTCTCTTAAAGGCGCCAACTGCCCGCTGTTCAAAGAGATCGAACGCTATGCAGACCTCATTATCGCAGGTATGCAGCCCATCATCAAATCCCAGCATCCGCTTATCGTTGTTATCGAAGAGGATATGGGCAAGAGCCTTGGACAGAACCTTATGGTTAAACTTAACAGAAGCAAAGATATCATCTGCATCGACTCTGTAAGAACTAACCAGGGCGACTACATCGACATCGGCGAACCGCTTATGCACGGAAGAATCCTTCCCGTTGTAGTAAAGACTCTTGTATTTAATTAAAGGAATAAATAAGATTTATATATTTTAATAAGGTTTGGGAAAGGGGGAAATCCCGCAAACAATAAATTTTCCACCACTAGGCATCCAAATTTTATAAAGGAGTGAGAATTTTTGATTCTGAAAGCAAAATTATTTGGACAGGTCTATGAGTTCAAAGACGTAAAA
>JAFQBH010000018.1 GCA_017399765.1 Oscillospiraceae bacterium
CTGTGCGTTGATAAGGAATTCGCCGAAGAGTTTGTTTTCGCCGGTTGCGGGGTTACGGGTAAATGCAACGCCGGTACCGGAAAGGTTGCCGCTGTTACCGAATACCATGGACTGTACGTTTACTGCGGTACCCCAGGTATAAGGAATATCGTTCATGCGGCGGTAATAGTTTGCACGGGGGTTATCCCAGGAACGGAAAACTGCTTTAACGGCACGGATAAGCTGTTCGCGGGGTTCGGTGGGGAAGCTTTCGCCTTTCTGTTCAAGATAGTATGCTTTGAAGCGTTTTACCATCTCTTTAAGGTCTTCAGCGTCAAGGTCGGTGTCGTTTTTAACGCCTTTTGCTTCTTTCATCTCGTCGATGATAACTTCGAAGGTGGACTTCGGAACTTCTTCAACAACGTCAGCGTACATCTGGATGAAACGACGGTAGGAGTCGTAAGCAAAACGCTCGTTGTCGGTGATTTTTGCAAAACCTTCAACAACTTCGTCGTTAAGACCGAGGTTGAGGATGGTATCCATCATACCGGGCATGGAAGCTCTTGCGCCGGAACGAACGGAAACGAGAAGAGGATTATTTTTATCGCCGAAAGTTTTTCCGGTGATTTCTTCAAGTTTTGCAAGGTATTCGTAAATTTCTGCCTGGATCTCTTCGTTGATCTGGCGGCCGTCCTCATAATACTGGGTGCAGGCTTCGGTGGTAACGGTGAAGCCCTGCGGAACCGGCATGCCGAGGTTGGTCATTTCAGCAAGGTTTGCACCTTTTCCGCCAAGGAGCTCGCGCATGGAGCCATTGCCTTCGGAGAAAAGGTAAACATATTTTTTACTCATAATATTGCGTCCTCCCAACTTTTTAGCAATAGTATTTATTAGGCTTGTGAACAGCGAAAAAAAGAAAGCCACTGTTCTTCATGATACAGTATAACAAAACATCAAGATATTTTCTATATAATTTGGTAATTTTCTGCGATTTTGACGAATTTTAATAAAAAATTCATTTTTTTATGCTTTTACTTGCAAATTATAAATAAAACTGGCATAATGTATATGTGAATATTGATGAAAAACGGAGGTAGGCTTATGCAAAATGCTGCAGCCCTGATATATACTTCCGGTTTGGATTTTATGCATGGTAACAAACCCGCCGCTCTTCGCGAAGTTGTTTTCCGCCCGATTATAAATTGGGTGAACGAAGCGCTCGATTCTGCCGGAATTTCCGACAGATGCTATGTTATAAATGAAGGCGAGGAAGATATTGAAAAATATACCGGTGAAAGTCCGGTTTTTGTAAGAAAACCCGAAAGCGGTCACCCCGCTTTTTCCGCAAAGGATTGGATCGAAGGAAAACCGGAAACGGATTTCCTTATAATCGGTGCGGAAGCGGTTTTTACAGATCCCGAAGTTCTGAAGGCTGCTTTTGAGCGCCATAAAAACCAGAACGAAAAACTTACGATAATCGCTTCCGGCGGAAGGGAAGCACTTATGAAGGAACTTTCCGTAAGCGCTTTTTGGGTGAAGCAGGATTTCCTTCTTGAACTTTTTGAAAAAAACGGAACCGAAGATAAGGAAGGCAGCCAGTTCCTCATCGGCGCGATGAAAATCCTTTCCGATGAAAAACTTGTTGCCGGAACCCATATTGCCGGCAAAAAGGAAATCAATATGAGAGCGACCGATTCCGCATCGGTCCTTACTCTTAACGCTGCCGCAAGAACGATTATCTTTAAAAAACTTTGTGCCGAAGGGGTTGAATTCCTTTGCCTCGACGGAATCATAATCGAACCTTCCGTAAAAATCGGAGCGGGAACAAAAATTCTTCCCGGAACGATTATAAAAGGCAAAACCGAAATCGGTGAAAATTGTGTCATCGGACCCAACAGCTTTATCGAGGACAGCAAAATCGGTGACGGCGCGGAAGTCAATTCCACCCAGATCCGTTCTTCGGTTCTCGAAAAAGATGTTAAGATAGGACCCTGGAGCCAGGTTCGTCCCGGCTGTGTGATCCACGAAGGCTGCAAAATCGGCGATTATGTTGAAATCAAAAATTCCGAAGTGGGCGCAAGAACCGCCGTTGCCCATCTGACCTATATCGGCGATGCCGATGTCGGCGAAGCGGTAAACTTCGGCTGCGGATGCTGCATTGCAAACTATGACGGCCAGCATAAGCACCGCACCAAAATCGGAAACCATGCTTTCCTCGGCTGCAACACAAACCTTGTTGCTCCGGTGGAGCTTGAAGATTTTGCATATACCGCCGCCGGAACAACCGTTACAAAAGACGTTCCGGAATATGCCCTTGCGGTCGGAAGAGCAAGACAGGAAAATATCGAAGGCTGGGTCAAAAAGCACGACGCCATAAAAATCAAATAAGTTTAATCAGCAAATGTAAAATAAAAAAACAGGAGAGATTAAAAAATGAACGTTCACGGCAAAGACATTAAAATTTTCAGCGGTAATGCTTATCCCAAAGCAGCTGAAGAAATTGCAAAAAGCCTCGGACTTCCGGTAGGAAAATGCACCGTAGGCCATTTCGCAGACGGTGAAGTAAGCGTTTCCCTTGAGGAATCCGTCCGCGGATCCGATGTTTTCATCGTCCAGTCCACCTGCAACCCCGTTAACGACAACCTCATGGAACTCATCATTATGATCGATGCGTTCAAACGTGCATCCGCAGGAAGAATCACCGCAGTAATGCCCTATTTCGGATATGCACGTCAGGACAGAAAAGCAAAAGCCCGTGACCCGATCTCCGCAAAAGTTGTTGCAAATATGCTTACCGCAGCCGGCGCAGACAGAGTTCTCACCATGGATCTCCATGCTTCCCAGATCCAGGGCTTCTTCGATATCCCTGTTGATCATCTTATGGGTGCTCCGATCCTCACTCCCTATTTCCAGCCCATCGTTCATCATCACGAAGATGAATATGTTGCGGTTTCTCCCGACCACGGCAGCGTAAACCGCGTTCGTAAATTTGCTGAAAAACTCGATATCCCGCTTGCAATTATCGACAAACGCCGCCCGAAAGCAAACGTTTCCGAAGTTATGAACATCATCGGTGACGTAAAAGGCAAAAAATGCATTATCCTTGACGATATGGTAGATACCGCAGGTACCCTTTGCAACGCCGCAAAAGCACTTATCGAAGTCGGCGGAGCAAAATCCGTAACCGCCTGCGCAACCCACGGCCCTCTTTCCGGACCCGCGATCCAGAGAATCAAAGACAGCGTTCTTGAAGAACTTGTTCTTCTCGATACCATTCCCGTAAGCGACGAAAAGAAAGAAGGATGCGGAAAAATCACAATTCTTCCCGTTGCTCCCGTTTTCGCAGAAGCAATCGAAAGAATCTATGGCGACCGCCCCGTTTCCCCTCTTTTCATCTGATTATGAACTACATAAAAATCCCGCTCTTCCGAGCGGGATTTTTTTATTTTTTATTATTTTCAATCTGTGCTTTGTATTTTTTTCCTACGTTTAGTTCCGAATTATAATTTGACGCCCGAACCACCGTTTCGGAACCGAAACGTCCGCGGATGGCGTCCATTGCCTTGTCGAGTTTTCTTTCTTTTTCCCGTTTTTCCGCAGAAAAAAACGAAAGCTGGGTGTTATCCTCTCCGGTTATTTGTGTAAGCGAAATTCCAAGAAGCCGGAGAGGAGTTTTTTTGTCCCAAAGTTCGGAAAAAAGTTTTTTACTTGTTTCATAAATTTCCGAAGTGATATCTGTTGCCTCTCCAAAAGTATGCTGATGGGAATGGTTTTTAAAATCATTACCGCGAATCGTTACCCCGACGCAGAAAGCTTTTTTATCGTCCGCTCTCATTCTTGCGGAAACGCTGTCCGCAAGGGCAAGAAGAATTTTATTGGCTTTTTCCACCGTAACAACGTCCTCTTCAAGAGTTGTGGAAATGCTGTAGCCTTTGGCTTCCTCCGGTTCTTCAAGGACCGGAGAAGGGTCGATTCCGTTGGCATAATCGTGTATCTGTTTTCCTATTTTATCGCCTGTAAGAGCCTGTACGGTCTTTAAATCAAGAGAAGCGAGCGCACCGATTGTTTTTATTCCCGCGTTTTCAAGTCTTTCGGCAGTGGATTTTCCGATGCTGAAAAGGTCCCGGACCGGAAGAGGCCACATTTTATCCCGTATCTCGTCATAAAAAAGCGTATGAACTTTATTCGGCTTTTCAAAATCACTTGCCATTTTTGCAAGTATTTTGCAGGGACCTATTCCGACGTTTACGGTAAAACCGAGTTCACGGAAAATACGGTCTTTGATTTCATAAGCTACGGCAATCGGATCGGGATAGAGTATATGGGTGCCGGTCATATCAAGAAAACATTCATCTATCGAATATTTTTCAACAACCGGAGTATATTCCCGGCATATATCCATAAAAGCCTTCGAGCATTTTATATAAAGTTTAAAATCGGGTTTTGCAAGATAAAGATCCGGACATTTGCGAAGAGCCATTCCGATGGGTTCCCCGGTTTTTATTCCGAACTTTTTTGCCGGAATGGATTTTGCAAGAATAACTCCGGTGCGTTTATCTCTGTCACCGCCAATGGCGGAAGGAATAAGGCGGATATCGGCTTCGCCGTTCTTTACTCTTTTTGCGGCTTCCCAGGAAAGAAAAGCGCTGTTTACGTCGATATGAAAAATTATTCTTTCCAAAGAAAAGCCCCCTGCTCAAATTTATGTTTTAATTATATAACAAGAACATATGTTTTTGCAACATAAAAATAAAACGGGCGGAAAAATCCGCCCGTTTCTGTTTTAAATGTAATGATATCTGTTTTTATATTTCACAAGGAAGAACATTGTTACCATAAAGGAAAGAAGTTCGGAAACGACCATGGACCACCAGATTCCGTCGATCTCCCAGAAAATCGGAAGGATCATAACCGCCGCAACCTGGAAAACAACAGTTCTGAGGAAAGAAATAACCGCGGAAATAAGTCCGTTGTTGAGCGCTGTGAAAAAGCCGGAACCGAAGATATTTATTCCGCAAATAAGGAACGCAAAGGCACTTATGAGAACAGCTCTTTTTGTCATTTCAAACAAAACGGCATCGTAACCCACAAAAATTCCGGAAAGAATATCCGCGGATAAAACGATAAGACCCGCAAGGGTAAATCCGCCGAGAGCCATAAGTACCATGCTCTTTTTGAAAAGGTTTTTAAGTTCGCCGTGGTTTTGAGCACCGAAATGATATCCTATAATCGGCGCCGCGCCGGTTACGTAACCGAAAAGAATTGCAACAAAGATCCAGTTTGCATACATGAGCACGCCATAGGCGGCAACGCCGTCTTCTCCGGCAAAACGCATGAGCTGGAAGTTATAAAGCATTGCGACAATGTTTCCGGAAACGTTTGTAACGAATTCGGAAGAACCGTTGGTGCAGGTTTTCCAGAAAACTTTCCAGACAAAAGGTCCTTTTCCAAGGCGGAGAAGGCTGGAATTGTGCTTTCTCAAAAAATAAACAACGGGAATGACCGCACCGATAAACTGGCTTGAAATTGTCGCAAGAGCGGCTCCGGCGATTCCCCATTCAAAAACCGCCATAAAAAGGAAATCGAGCACCATATTTCCGCAGCCCGCGGCAATGGTGGTGTAAAGTCCGTATTGGGGTCTTTCGGCGGTTATAAAGAAAATCTGAAATGCGTTCTGGAGCATAAAAAACGGAATTCCGGCAAAAATTATCGAACCGTAAATAACGCAGTTTTCAATCATTTCTTCGCCTTCGGCGCCGAGAAGAATTGAAACCGGACGGACAGTTGTGATTCCGAGCACGGCGATTGCGATTCCGAGCACGAGGCTCACATAAATGAGCATGGAAAAATATTGGTTCGCTTTTTCCTTTTCGCCTTCGCCGAGAGTTTTTGAAACAATTGCGTTTCCGCCGGCGCCTATCATAAAACCAAAAGCGCTGAGCACGGCGATGAAAGGATAGATAAGGTTAAGGGCGGCAAAGGGCGTTTTTCCAACTATGTTTGAAACAAAAAGCCCGTCAACAATTCCGTAAATTGAACCGAAGACCATCATTGCAACGGAAGGAAAAACAAAACGCAGAAGTTTTTTATAATCAAAATGCTCACAAAGCTGGATTCTCATTTGTTTTCTCCTTTAACTTTTCCGAATTCTTCCTTGAGAAGTTCATAGTATTTTTTACTTATGGAAACGGCATCTTCCTTTTCTTTTTCGCTGAGTCTTGCGAAAGCCTTTTTTTCGGCAATCATCATTTTTCCAACGGTACGCATTGCGAAAAATTTTCCTTTTTCGGTAAGAACAAGATATTTTTCTCTGAAGTTGTCCGGCGAAGGAGCAATATCTATATATCCGCCTTCCAAGAGTTTTTTTGCGGCGGAATTTATGGTCTGTTTGTTTTCAAACCAATCGTCGCAAATTTCTTTTTGGGTACAGGGTCTTTCAAAACAAAAAAGAGTGAACAGAATTTTCATGGGCGCTCTTGCAAAACCGAAGCTTTCCATTACGGAAGCATATTCTTCATCGGTTTTTCTTCTGTATTCCTCAAATTGTTCAAAATTTTCGTTTTTATACAAAATATCCGCCTCCGCAAATATAAAGTCCGAAATCATACCGTTGTATTATAGTACGATTTCGGACTGTTGTCAACGTTTTGTTGACAATTTTTTCTCAATGTGATATATTTTCAGCATAAGCTTTCGGCGTTTCTATATCAAACGTCCGGGGGCATTTTTTATCTTTAAGGGGATTTTTTATGAAAAAAAGTGTTTTTTATAAAGAAATTGCCTATGTTTTCGCAATTCTTTTCATAGCTTTGGGTGTTGCACTTGCGGCAAAAGCGGGTTTCGGCGTTTCGATGATTGCCGCGCCGACCTATACTTTTCATCTGTGGCTTTCTCAATATACGGATATCATCACTCTCGGAACGCTCGATTATATTTTTCAGGGAATGGTAATCACCGCTACAGTCATCATTGTGCGAAAATTCAAGATATCCTATCTTTTCAGCTTTGCAACCTCTGTTTTTTCCGGATTCGCCATAGATTTTTGCTTCTGGGTCGTTGCCCCGCTTTCAGCGGAAACCATTGTGATAAGAATAATTTTTTTCTGCGCAAGCGTTATCAGCTGTGCCTTCGGCGTTTCGTGCATATTTCATGCCTATGTTTCGCCCGCCGGTCACGAACTTTTTGTAAAAGAAGTTTCCTCCCATTTCGGAAAAGACATACATAAAATAAAAACCGGATACGACGTTTCTTTTCTTGTTTTAAGCGTGGCGCTCAACCTTCTTCTTTTCCGTGGTTTTGTGGGAATTGGAATCGGAACGCTTATCACAGCCCTTGCAAACGGACCGCTTATTGCCGTTTTTGCCCGTTTTCTTGAAAAGCGTTTTGAATTCAAAGCCGCGTTTCCGAAACTTGAGGAATATTTTGAAAAATAACAAAAGGAACCGCTTAAAAAGCGGTTCCTTTTGCTTTTGTGAAATAGAAAGTTTAGGGGTTTTATTTTTTAAGATTAACGAACCATCATAGTACCGCCGTCAACGCAAATGGTCTGGCCGGTGATGAATTTGGAGCTGTCGCTTGCGGCAAAAGCGATAACAGGAAGGTAATCTTCGATAAGGTCGCCGGGTTTATCACCGAGCATGAGACCTTTCATACCGTCCATGAATGCCTGTTTTTCTTCGGGGCTGAACTGTGCAACAAGTTTGTCGGTAAGAGGAGTCCAGATGTTGGGAGCGATCATGTTAACTCTGATGTTATAAGGCATAAGGTCTTTTGCAAGGGTTCTGCTCCAGGAAGTTACTGCGCCTTTGGTTGCGCCATAGATAGGCTGGAAGGGGCTTACGATGAATGCGGAAGCGCTGGTGAAGTTGATGATGTTGCCGTATCCCTGGTCTTTCATATATTTGAAAGCTTCCATATCAACAAGGTAAGTACCGTCCGCGTTAATTGCAAAGAGCTTTTTCCAGGTTGCAAAATCGCAATATTCAATAGGGGTTGCGGGAGCAATTGCCGCGCAGTGGATAACTACATCAAGTCCGCCGAGCCATTCAACAGCTTCTTTGAAGCCTTTCTGAACTTCTTCTTCGCTGGAAACGTCAACATGGATATATTTTGCGCCGGAGATTTTTTCAACTTCCGCGCCGTCTGCATCGTTTACGTCAAAAAATGCAACCTTTGCGCCGAGAGAAGGGAAATTTTCAACAGTGGTTCTGCCCATTCCACCTGCACCGCCGGTTATGATAATTCTTTTTCCGTCAAGTCTTTCCATAATATTATCCTCCTTGAATTTTGTGTTTTAATTAACACTTTTAATATATTATAACGCACTTTAGATATTATATAAAGAACAAAAAAGAGCCTATATAAGCACCAATAGTGCATATAAAGGCTCTTTAGCTGTTAATTTTCGGGCGAAAATTTCTTTATTTCGTCAATCAACCCAATAGTTTTTCGGTCGGCGTTTTTTGAATAATAAATCCCAAAAGGAATATTATAGTTTTTTGAAAGCGGGACCCACTTCATAAAAGGATAAACTTTTTCGCTGTTCTTTGTAACAAACATAATGCGGTTTTCGTTTTCGCATTTGTTGAAGGTCTTAATGCTGAATTTTTTAACTTCAAAAATGCTTATTCCGAAATAATCTTCCCGAATCGCGTCAACGGCGCTGTCCCATATTGAACTTCTTCCCTCTTCCAGAGTTGCAATTTTTTCTCCGCAAAGATCCGCCGGAGAAATTTCGGTTTTATCCGCAAGTCTGTGACTTCGCGGAACAGCACAGCAGATTTCTGATTCGGAAAGTTTGATCGCATTTATTCCGTATTCTTTCGCAAGTTTTTCATCATAAACGTCGACGCAGATATCTATATCTTTTCCAACACTTCTGAGCATTGTGCGATGGTTTTCCTTTGAAGTTCCGAAGAAAAACATGCTTGAACGCACCCTGTGATTTTCTTTTTCAACGGGAAACCAGCTAGCAAGCATAAATTCATCGGAAAAAGTATCCATGATCCCTATTCTTACGGCGTCAGACTTGTTTTCATTTATCGCCTGGGCTTTTTCAACCGCGCTGTTATAGTTCTGAACAAGCTTTTTGGAATCATCATAAAAAGATTTTCCGGCCGGTGTGAGTTTTATCCCTTTAAGATTGCGTTCAAAAAGCGAAAGACCGAGATTTTCTTCAAAAGCATTTATTCGTTTTTTTACCGCATTCGGTGAAAGAAAAAGCGTTTCCGCCGCTTTTGCAAAACTTCCGCATTCCGCGGCGCAGATAAAAGTTTTTAAATAATCATCCAGCAAAAAAATCACCTGCTTTCCGCTAATAGAATAACCTTTTGCGGATAAAAAATCAAGGGAGCCTTTTGGCTCCCTTTTTTTTCATCATTTTTTATGTTCAATAAAATCCTTATCAACGTCGATTACGGCGAAGAATCTTTCGTCCGTTTCGTGGATTTTTCCGGCGATTATATCAACGATTTCCTCGTCGCTGTATTTATAATTATATGGAACGACGATATCGAAAATCACGTTTGTGTGGGTGGGTCCGCTTACCATTCTGAAATCGTGGAAGGTGATCTGTTCGTCAATTTCGGAAATTATTTCTCCTACTTTTGCTTTCATCCGGGCGGTAAGTTCGTCCCGGACGTCAACAGGGTCCATGTGGATCGTTGCAAGACAGCCGGTTTCGCGCATGATATCGTGCTCAATGTTATCGATGGTGTCGTGGATATCCACAAAGTTTCCGTCGGAAGGAACTTCCGCATGAAGGGAGATAAAAACCCTTCCGGGGCCGTAGTTATGGACTATCATATCGTGGATTCCGATCATTCCGTCGTGAGAAAGAACAATTTCCTCAACGGATTTGCAGAATTCCTCGTCCGGAGGAGTTCCGAGAAGGGAATCTATCGTTTCCTTTGCGGAAGAAATTCCTGCGAACATAATGAAGCCCGCAACCGCAAGACCGACCCAGCCGTCTATAAGAATTCCGAATTTCACAGTAAGAATTGCGGAAACAAGAACTGCAATGGTTGAAACGGTATCGGAAATACTGTCCGTTGCCGTTGCCCGAAGGGTCGAAGAATCGATTTTCTTTCCGACAGAACGGTTATAGATGAACATATAGAATTTCGCAAGAATTGAAATTCCGAGAATTACGAAAGTCAGCGCGGAATATTCAACTTCCGAAGGGTTTATGATTTTCATAACGGAATCCCTTCCGAGTTCAAAGCCCATCATAATGATTACCATAGAGATGATAAGGCTTGCGATATATTCAAATCTTCCGTGGCCGAAAGGGTGGTGCGGGTCCGGTTTTTGCGAAGCAAGACGGAAACCTATAAGGCTTATTACCGAAGAACCGGCGTCGGAAAGGTTGTTGAAAGCGTCCGCCGTTACCGCAACGGAACCGCTTATAAAACCGGCGATAAATTTTCCGCCGAAAAGAAGAATGTTTATTACGATTCCGACGATTCCGCAAAGATAGCCATAGGCGGAGCGCACATTTTGGTCTTTATAATTTTCGCTGTTTTCAATAAATAATTTTGCAAGGAGTTTTATCATAAAAGCCTCTCGTTATGTATAAAATAATGCCGTCCGCTTGGGACGGCGTTTTTTTGTTTTGGTTAATATCTTCCGCGGTAATCCGCTTCAACAGCCTCAACGCGTTCGTTATATTCGTCACGCTCCATCATTCCGGCTTCGTAAAGGCTTTTAAGCTGGTCAAGACGGTGTTTGCGTTCGCCTGCGGCATCTTTAACGTGCATCTGATGAACCTGGCGGCTGTATTTTGCGTCCTTTGAATGATTCGCCGTTTGTGAAGAGGAATCACCGAATGTGTTTTTGAACATATTGATAAGCGGAGCCGCTATCAATGTGAATATAATGATTATTACAATAGGCAAAAAAATAATGATATCTCCCATAAAAGCGGTCACCTCTTTCTTATATTATATTTTTATTTTACCATATTATTTCCGTTTTGAAAACATCTTTATTATGAAAACAAAAAATTTTACTTGTAAAAGCGGTTCCTTTGTGATACAATAACTTCTGTTATGGGGGCGTAGCTCACCTGGGAGAGCGCGACATTCGCATTGTCGAGGTAACCGGTTCAAGTCCGGCCGTCTCCACCATAAAAGCACACTGCACTTTTGTGCAGTGTGCTTTTTTGTTCAATTGCGGACAAAGCGGCAACACTTTTTTAGCTACCGAAAAAGGCTTCTACATTTTGATATCAAAAGAAGGCACCCTGTCGGGTGCCTTTAATTTTTCGGTTATTTATCAGCCGTTTCTTTTCTGTCTTGCTTCAATATCAGCAAGAGCGTCTTTTCTGGAAAGGTTGATTCTGCCCTGCTGGTCGATTTCGACAACTTTTACGATAACTTCGTCGCCGGGTTTAACAACGTCTTCGACTTTTTCAACGCGGTTTTTGTCGAGTTTGGAAATGTGGCAAAGGCCTTCTTTTCCGGGAGCAATTTCTACGAATGCGCCGAACTGCATAAGGCGGGTTACTTTACCTTTATAGATTGCGCCGACTTCGGGATCCATAGTGATGGTCTGAATGATCTGGATTGCTCTTCTTGCGTTATCAATATCCATACCGGAAACAAATACGCTGCCGTCTTCTTCGATATCGATTTTAACGTCGCATTCTGCGCAGATTTTCTGAATGGTTTTGCCGCCGGAACCGATAACGTCACGGATCTTGTCGGTATCGATTTTGATGGTGAGCATTTTGGGAGCATATTTGGAAAGTTCTGCTCTGGGTTCTGCAATTGCGGGAGCCATGATATCATCAAGGATGTAGAATCTTGCTTTTTCGGTTTTATCAAGAGCCTCAGCAATGATTTCAGGAGTAAGACCGTCGCATTTGAGGTCCATCTGAATTGCGGTGATACCGTCTTTGGTACCTGCAACTTTGAAGTCCATATCGCCGAAGAAGTCTTCAAGACCCTGGATATCAACCATGGTCATCCAGCGGTCGCCTTCGGTGATAAGACCGCAGGAAATACCTGCAACGGGTCTTTTAATCGGAACACCTGCATCCATAAGTGCAAGGGTGGAACCGCAGATTGCGCCCTGGCTGGTGGAACCGTTGGAAGAAAGAACTTCGGAAACGGTTCTGATTGCATAGGGGAATTCTTCTACGGGCGGAATAACGGGTTCAAGAGCTCTTTCTGCAAGGGCACCGTGACCGATCTCGCGTCTGCCGGGGCCGCGGGAAGGTCTGGTTTCGCCAACGGAATAGGAAGGCATGTTGTACTGGTGCATATAGCGTTTGCTGGTTACGCCGTCGATGCCGTCAAGTTCCTGTGCTTCGGAAACAAGGCCGAGGGTTGCAACGGTGAGTACCTGGGTCTGTCCGCGGGTGAACATACCGCTGCCGTGGGTTCTGGGAAGAAGGCCTACTTCTGCGGCAAGAGGTCTGATTTCATCAAGACCGCGGCCATCAACACGTTTGCCGTCATCAATAAGCCAACGTCTTACAACGTATTTCTGAAGTTTATAGATAGCCTCGTCGATTTTGAGGATATCGTCGGGATAAATCTCGTCGAATTTTTCGTGAACAGCAGCAATGATGGGCTGAAGAGCAGCATCGCGAACGTTTTTGTCGTCGGTATCAAGAGCTCTTCTGATATCTTCGATAGCGAACTCTTTGATTTCCTCGAACATTTCTGCCGGAACATCGATTACCTGATATTCAAATTTGGGTTTGCCGATTTCCGC
>JAFQBH010000002.1 GCA_017399765.1 Oscillospiraceae bacterium
CCAGGAAAACTTTGACACTCTTATGGGTGCAATTGTTAAAGCAAAACCGGCAGCAGCAAAAGGTCAGTACGTTAAATCCTGCGTTGTTTCCGCAACCATGGGCCCCGGCGTAAAGATCAACCCTGCAAGATTTGTGTAATTCATAACACATATTAAATAAAAAATCCCGCTGAAATTCAGCGGGATTTTTTTATGCATAAAATGCGGAAAAAGCGCATGAGCATCAATGTTTTTAAAGTTTGAGCACGCGGTGCTCAAACTTATTTTTTAGCAAGTCCGAAGAAAATAAAAACCGGAGCTAAAACATGAAGAATCGGATGTTCAATTAAAAAGATATAAAGTCTTACAAACATAAAGTGAATAGTGGAAAGCCAACGGAAAACATGGATTCCCAAAAATTCAATAATAAAAAAGCCTGTGGTGAAAATAAAAATTATAATTCCGATAATGGTTAAGACAATTCTCAAATTTCTGTTTTTCAGATAATAACCGGTTATGTAGGAAACCAAAGCGGAAATTCCGATTCCGCCGGAAACGATTGTAAAAGGTTTCCAGATCAGAACGCATAAGGCGGAAATAACTGCATCATAAGTTCTTCCGTAATAATCGTTTATCGGATCTTTGAATATTATCATCAGCAGGGAAGAGATTATATAAATTGCAGTGAAAACTATTCCGATATAAAGATGTGTTTTTTTACCGCGGAGTTGTTTTATATCTTTTGGAATTCCGTCCACCAGTTCGTCAATGCTGATATCAAAAATCTGCGCAATTTTTGTAAGAGTTTCAATATCCGGTTCAGTTTTTCCGTTTTCCCAGTTGGAAACAGCCTGGCGTGTGACGCTTATTTTTTCAGCGAGTTCCTCTTGCGTTATTCCGATTTTGTTTCTTGTCTTTTTAATGTTTTCACCAACAGAAGTCATAAAAATCGCCTCCTTTTTCTGATTCGATTATACTATGGAGGCATAAAAAAGTCACGCAATGTTTTGTTGCTTATGAAAAAACAGCATAAAAAAGCCCTTTCAAATTTTTTGAAAGGGCGGGAGTTATTCTTCTATTTTGTTATAAATATTTTCTATTGTTTGAGATGTTTCCCATTCCAATGTCGCGCATTGAAGAACAATTAGAGGCGAATGATTTTCTGAAATTAAATCTTTTATTGATTTTACGGATTTATTATTTTCACTTTTTTTAAAAACAAATTCAAACTCAACATTTCCATCTTTATCGACTTCATAAAAAACCGGAATCGAGTTATAAAGAAATTTTGAAGCGAATGGATTTTCTGTTTTTATTATGATTCCGCTTCCGGTTTTTATATTTTTAACTGTGGAAGATTCTTTGTTTAAAGAGCAAACCGAAGATAAAAAATCTTCGGAATCAAGATAATCTTCGGAGGAATAAACGGCGGGAATGATTATTTTTCCTCCATTGTTGTTTTGATATATCGGGATGGATTTTCCGCGAATAGTTAAATTACCGTTTTCGTAATATTCACATTTTGTAATGACGATATGTTCTGAACTGTCAATATCATTTTTCGAAACTTCAATTTTATTATTCGTTTCAAAAAGTTTGAAATATTTGTTTTCTATTTCAGTTATGTTAAAAGAATAAGCGCTTTGGTTTTCCAAAACGTCATTAAAAATTTGATTGTTGTTATCTTGTTTTATAAACGGCAAAATGCTTATCAAAACTGCAATAAAAAGAATTGCCGAAAATATTTTTATTCCGAGATATGTTTTTCTTTTACTTATTTCCGAATTTAAAAGTTCGTTGATATTGATATCAAAAATTTTTGACAGTTTCATCAAAGTTTCAATATCCGGTTCGGACTTTCCGTTTTCCCAACAGGAAACAGTCTGCCTTGTAACAGAAAGTTTTTCGGCAAGTTTTTCCTGAGTCATATTATTGGATAATCTTAAATTTTTAATGTTTTCGGAAATTTTGCTCATTAAGTATCACCTCCGTAAACCGATTATATCAATCTAAGTATAATTTGTCACGCAAAGATATTTTGCGAGATTGAAAAACGCATAAAAAAGCCCTTTCCGGATTTTCCGGAAAGGGCTTTTCTGTATATCTGCAAGAATTATTTGCCTGCAAGTTTTTCAAGATGTTCATATTTTTCAGCGGCGTTTTTCTCTGCTTTGTCGAAGAGAACTTCGGCTCTGTCGGGGAATGCACGCATAAGGCTAGAATAACGAACTTCGCTCTTGATGAATTCTTTATAATCTGCGGAAGGTGCGGAAGAATCGAGCTGGAAGGGATTTTCACCTTTTTCAGCAAGTCTGGGGTCGAAGCGGAAGAGGTGCCAATAACCTGCTTCAACAGCGCGTTTTTCTTCTGCCATTGCGTTGCCCATGCCGCCTTTGATACCGTGGTTGATGCAGGGTGCGTAAGCAATGATAAGGGAAGGACCGTCATAAGCTTCTGCTTCGGAAATTGCTTTAACTGCCTGTGCCATGTTTGCGCCCTGAGCGATCTGTGCAACATAGATGTAACCATAGCTCATTGCAATTGCGGCAAGGTCTTTCTTCTTAACGTCTTTACCTGCTGCAGCGAACTGTGCAACTGCGCCGGTAGGAGTTGCTTTGGAAGACTGGCCACCGGTGTTGGAATAAACTTCGGTATCGAATACAAGAACATTGATGTTTCTTCCGGAAGCAAGAACATGGTCAAGACCGCCGAAACCAATGTCATAAGCCCAACCGTCACCGCCGAATGCCCAGACGGATTTTTTGGCGAGGTAGTTTTTGCCTTTAAGGATTGCTTTTGCTTTGTCGCAATCGCAAGCGGTGAGAGCTTCAACAAGTTCTCTGGTTGCAACAGCGTTTGCTTCGCCGTCGTTAAGAGTTTCGAGATAGTTGTTTGCGGCGTTTACTGCTGCGGGGTTGCTTCCGTTTTCAGCAACATCTTTTACTTTTGCGATATAGCTGTTGCGGATAGCTTCCTGACCAAGGAACATACCGTAACCGTATTCTGCGTTATCTTCGAAGAGGGAGTTTGCCCATGCGGGACCTTTTCCTTCAGCGTTCTTGGTATAAGGAGTGGAAGGTGCGGAACCGCCCCAGATGGAAGAACAGCCGGTTGCGTTTGCAATATACATTCTGTCACCGAAGAGCTGGGTTACAAGTTTTGCATAAGGAGTTTCGCCGCAGCCTGCGCAAGCGCCGGAGAACTCGAGAAGAGGACGGCGGAACTGGGAACCTTTAAGGGTGTTGGGTTTGAATTTCTGCGCAACTTCGATTTTTTCGGGGATGTCAACGCCGTAATCGAAAACTTTCTGTTCGCCGAGCTGGCTGTCAAGAGCTTTCATTTCAAGAGCTTTAACGCCTTTTTTGCCGGGGCAAACGTTTACACAGGAACCGCAGCCGGTGCAGTCGAGTGCAGAAACGGTGAGAGCGAATTTTTTGTCTGCAAGACCGGTCATAGGAAGGAATTTGGTGCCTTCGGGAGCGTTTGCAAGTTCAGCATCATCAAGAACAACAGGTCTGATTGCAGCATGAGGACATACATAGGAGCACATGTTGCACTGGATGCAGTTTTCGGGAAGCCATTCGGGAACGTCAACTGCGATACCGCGTTTTTCATAAGCGGCAGAACCTGCAGGGAAGGTACCGTCTTCACGTCCGGAGAATACGGAAACGGGAAGTTTGTCACCTTTCTGTGCGGAAACCGGAACAAGAATGCTGTTGATGAAATCTACGATTTCTTTATCTTCACCGGTTGCAACAGGAGTGGGGATTGCGCCTTCCGCTTTTGCCCATTCGTCTGCGGGATAATCAACTTTGGTGAAGCTGGTCATACCGCGTTCGATTGCTTTATAGTTCATTTCAACAACTGCATCGCCTTTTTTGCCATAGCTTGCGTATGCAGCTTCTTTCATGAGCTTTTCAGCTTCTTCTGCGGGAATGATTCCGGTGATTTTGAAGAAAGCGGACTGAAGAATGGTGTTGATTCTTCCGTTGAGACCGATTTCTTTTGCAATGGAGATACCGTCAATGGTGTAAAGTTCGATTTCGTTTTCGGCGATGAAGCGTTTTACGTCGCCGGGAAGACGGTTGGAAAGTTCTTCAAGATCCCAGCCGCAGTTGAGAAGGAATTTGCCGCCTTTTTTAAGAACAGCGGTCATATCGTATTTATCAACATAGGAAGGGTTGTGGCATGCAACAAAGTCTGCTTTGTTGATGTAATAAGTGGATTTGATGGGGGATTTTCCGAAACGGAGGTGAGAAATGGTTACGCCGCCGGATTTTTTGGAGTCATATGCGAAATATCCCTGTGCATAAAGGTCGGTGTGGTCGCCGATGATTTTGATGGAGTTTTTGTTTGCACCAACGGTACCGTCGGAACCAAGACCCCAGAACATGCAGCTCATATTGCCTGCGGGAGTGGTGTCGGGGTTCTCTTTAACTTCAAGAGAAAGGTTGGTAACGTCATCTTCAATACCAAGGGTAAAGGTGTGTTTTTCGTTTGCTTCAGCGTTGCGGTAAACGGAAATGATCTGTGCAGGGGTGGTGTCCTTGCTGCCGAGACCGTAACGACCGCCGAGAAGTTCAACGTTTTCAAACTGAGTTCCGCGAACTGCTGCGGCAACGTCGAGATAAAGAGGTTCGCCGATGGAGCCGGGTTCTTTGGTTCTGTCAAGAACGGTAAGGGTTTTTGCGGTTGCGGGAATTGCGTCGATGAAGTGGCATTTGCTGAAAGGTCTGTAAAGACGAACTTTTACAAGGCCGTATTTGCCGCCGTTTGCGTTGAGGTAATCGATGGTTTCTTCAATGGTATCGCAAACGGAACCCATTGCTACGATTACGTGTTCTGCATCCGGTGCACCGTAATAGTTGAAAAGTTTATAATCGGTGCCGATTTCAGCATTGACTTTGTTCATATAATCTTCAACAACAGCGGGAAGAGCATCGTAGAATTTGTTTGCAGCTTCACGTGCCTGGAAGAAAATATCGGGGTTCTGTGCAGTACCGCGGGTTACCGGGTGGTTGGGGTTAAGTGCGTGCTCGCGGAAAGCTTCGATTGCGTCGAAGTCTGCAAGTTTTGCAAGCTGGTCATAATCCCAGACTTCGATTTTCTGGATTTCGTGAGAAGTTCTGAAACCATCGAAGAAATGAAGGAAGGGAACGCGGCCTTTGATTGCGGAAAGATGTGCAACAGCGCCAAGATCCATAACTTCCTGGGGGTTACCGGAGCAAAGCATTGCGAAACCGGTCTGACGGCATGCATAAACGTCGGAATGGTCACCGAAGATGCTGAGCGCATGGGAAGCAAGAGCTCTTGCGGAAACATTGATAACTCCGGGAAGAAGTTCACCGGCGATTTTATACATGTTGGGGATCATAAGAAGAAGACCCTGGGATGCAGTAAAAGTGGTGGTAAGAGCGCCTGCGGCAAGGGAACCGTGAACGGAACCTGCGGCACCGGCTTCGGACTGCATTTCGGTAACCTGAACTTTGTTGCCGAAAATATTGGTTTTTCCGTTTGCTGCCCATTTGTCAGCAAGTTCTGCCATTACGGAAGAAGGGGTAATGGGATAGATTGCTGCAACATCGGTAAAAGCATAAGAAACATGAGCGGCAGCGGTGTTGCCGTCCATTGTTTTTTTAGAACGTGCCAATGTTATTTCAACTCCTTTAATTTAAACATAATTGAACATCATAATATTAACATGTATTTGCTTAGGTTTCAAATGTTTTTGAAAAACTTATATAAATTTACAAAAATATTTACAAATAAATTGAAATTTTAATCCTATGTATAAATTGAACAACCGGAAAAAACGTCCGGATTATCAATTTTGACGAAGAGTGTCATATATGTTAACTTTATTGAAAATATTGAAATAAATATCTTTTTATAGTATAATAAACTTGGTTTATTATATAAATTAAAGGAGGCAAAAAACAATGGCTTCTAATTACAGTGTTAAATTCACAAAAATCATAAAGGAGTTCAATCTTGAAAAAATCTGGGCTCCGGAAGATATAAGCGACATAAAAATAAGTACAAACGAAGTTAACCGCCCGGGTCTTCAGCTTGCGGGATTTTATGAGCTTTTCGATCCTTCAAGGGTGCAGATTATCGGTAAAACCGAATACAGCTATCTTAAAAACCTCGGTGCAAAAATGTATGAAGCACTTGACGCTTTCCTTTCAAAAAAACCGATGGTGATCATAATTACGTGGAATCTTACTTTTGACAGAAAATTTATCGCTCTTGCCGAAAAATATAATGTTCCGGTATATAGAACATCTGAAATGACTTCGGAATTTGTTGCCGGTCTTACCCAGACCCTCAGCGTTGCGCTTGCCAAAAGAATCACCCGCCACGGCGTTCTTGTTGAAGTTTACGGCGAAGGTGTTCTTCTTTACGGCGACAGCGGCGTAGGTAAATCCGAAGTTGCAATGGAACTTATAAAACGCGGACACCGCCTTATTGCAGACGATGCAGTTGAAATCCGCCGTGTTTCCAACAGAAGCCTTGTCGGAACTTCTCCCGAAAACATCAGACATTTTATGGAACTTCGCGGAGTAGGAATTATCAACGCAAGAAATCTTTTCGGTATGGGTGCCGTCAAAAAGAGTGCAAAACTCGATATGATAATCAACCTCGAACCCTGGGATAACGATAAAGTTTATGACCGCATGGGCGCGGAAGATATTTATACAAAAGTTCTTGATGTTGAAGTTCCGTTTTACACAATTCCGGTTCAGCCCGGAAGAAACATTGCCGTAATCGTCGAAGTTGCAGCAATGAACAACCGCCAGAAACGAATGGGAAACAACGCTGCTCTTGAACTTATGGAACGCATCAGTATGCCGAACTGGGATTATGATGACGATCTTGGCGAATGGGATTCCTATTACGGACTTGACGAATAAGGGGGAAATGGCTTTGGATAGAACCAATTTTATTAAATTTGCCGATGAGCACGGAATAAAATTTCTTGAGCACGAAGATCTTTCAAAACACACTTCCTTCAAAATCGGAGGCCCCGCCGAATTTTTTGTAAAACCTAAAGATAAAGAACAGGTTTCAGCCGTTGTTGATTATTGCGAAAAAAACTCCGTTCCGCTTCTTCCGCTCGGAAAAGGTTCCAACGTTCTTGTTTCCGATAACGGAATAAGCGGCGTTGTTATGTATTTCGGAAGCGATTTCGGAAAAATTGAGCTTATTGATGAAAATACGATTTATTGCGAAGCGGGCGCAGGTCTTGCGGCGCTTTGTAATTTTGCGCTTGAAAACGAACTGACCGGTCTTGAATTTGCCTATGGAATTCCCGGTTCTGTCGGCGGCGCCGTTTTTATGAATGCGGGTGCTTATGGCGGCGAAATCAAAGACGTAATCGTTTACGCCGACCATGTTGATAAAAACGGAAAAGCCGGAAAATTTACCGGCGAAGAACTTGAAATGAGCTATCGCCACAGCGTTTACAGCGGAAAAGAATATTTCATCACCGGTGCTGCTTTTAAACTTCAGAAAGGTGAAAAGTCTGAAATAAAAGCAAAAATGGACGATCTCCTCGGACGTCGTTTCGATAAACAGCCAATGGATAAACCTTCCGCCGGAAGCACTTTCAAGCGTCCGGAAGGGGCTTTTGCTTCCGCGCTTATCGACCAATGCGGACTTAAAGGTTACCGTGTCGGCGGAGCGGAAGTAAGCACAAAACACGCAGGTTTTGTTGTTAATATCGGCGGAGCAACCTGTGAGGATGTTCTCCGGCTTATTAAGGACGTTCAGGAAAAAGTTAAAAACGATACCGGTTTTTTCCTTGAACCGGAGGTTGAAATTTTAGGATAAAACAAACGAAAGGTCGGAAAGACAGCATGTCCTTTGCAGCAAATTTGAAAGATGAACTTTGCAAAGATGTTCCGGAGCAGGAAAGTGCGCTTCACGCGCTCCTTTATGGATTCCTTCTTTTTTCACATAAATTCAGCGCGGATGAAATAAGTTTTGCGGTCGTTCATGAACCGACAGCAAGGCTTTTTGCGGAAGCTCTTGCGACCCATTGCGGAATTTCCGCAAAAATTATTTTCCACGAAAGGGCAAGGGGAACTCTTTATAAAGTCAGCATTGAAAAAGCTTCCGAAAGAAGAAAAATTCTTGATGCATTTTATCATGCTCCGAAAGAACCAAGCCTTAGAATAAACCGTGCGAACATTGAAAACGAAGAGGACGTTCCTTATTTTCTTCGTGGAGCATATCTTGTCTGCGGAAGTCTTACCGATCCGCATAAGGAATATCATCTTGAATTCGGCGTAAGCTATATGAACTTAAGCCGCGACCTTTCAACCCTTATCGGGGAAGTCCTTCCACAGCCGAAAAACACTCTTCGCCGCGGTTCCTACATAGTTTACTATAAAGAGAGCGAAAACATTGAAGATTTGATAACTTATATCGGCGCAATGATGTCTTCGCTCGAGATGATGAATATAAAAATCGAAAAAGATATTAAAAACAGAGTAAACCGCAGAATGAACTGCGACAACGCCAATATGGACAAAACCCTTAACGCGTCTCTTCAGCAGGTTGAGGATATAAAATATATTTTTGAAAACAAGGACGAAAGTTTTTTGCCGGAAGAACTTTTGCAGGTTGCAAGGTTAAGACTTGAAAATCCGGAAATGTCCCTTAGGGAACTTTGCGAATCGGTAAATCCGCCGCTTTCCCGCTCCGGAGTTAACCACAGACTTAAAAAAATCGGCGAAATTGCAAATGCTTTAAGAAACGGAAAAATTGAGTAAGAGGAAGAAATGTATACAAGAAAAGAAATTATCAGGCAGATGTTTAAAATAGGAATTCCGGTTGCGGCCCAGAACTTTGTTTCCGTTCTGGTCAATATGCTGGATACTATTATGATAGGCTCTGTCGGCGAAGCGCAGCTTGGCGCAATAAACCAGGTAAACTCCCTCTATGTTTTCTTCAACATGTTTGTTTGGGGAATAAGCATGGGAACTGTTGTTATAACAGCAAGATATTGGGGACAGGGAAAAATCGATCCTATCAGAGATATGATCGGTCTTGCAATGCGCGTTAATATAATTGCCGCGCTTTTGCTTTCGACTGTGACTCTTACAATTCCGGAAATTGTTATGAGAGTTTTTGCAAGCGATCCGGAAGTAATTGCTTATGGCGCTGAGTATCTCCGCATTATGGGCTGGTTCTATGTATTGCCGGCGGTTTCAACAACTTTCCTTTCAAATCTCAGGGCAATTCACGACGTTAAAATTTCCGTTGCGGTATATACCTGTTCCTGCCTTACTAATCTTGTGCTTAACTGGGTGCTCATTTACGGAAATCTCGGCGCACCGAGACTTGAAGTTGCCGGTGCGGCAATTGCAACGGCAGTAAGCAAAACTTTGGAAATTGTTCTGGTGCTCATCTATATGTATAAATTTGAGCACAGACTTAATTTCAGAATACATTATATTTTTGCAAAAACCGCGCAGTATATTCCTTCCTTCATAAAATTCGGAATTCCGGTTTTCTTCAGCGAATTTATCTGGGGTTTCGGAATGACAATGCAATCCGCAATACTCGGACAATACAGCAAGGAATTCCTTGCGGCATACAGCCTTGTACTCGTAATTCTTGATCTTTCAACCGTCGCAATGTGCGGATTTTCGAACGCTTCGCTTATCCTTCTCGGAAATATGATAGGAGCAGGAAAAGACGGCGAAGCAAAAAAATGGAGCAAGTTTTTTGTTATCGGCGGACTTGGCGTAGGAATTTTTATGGCGTCCGTTATTATGGTAATAAGACCATTTGCTCCCGGTTTTATTGTTTGTTCGGAAACAACAGCAAATTATATTTTGAGTATGCTTTTGGTTTGTGCATATATTGACGTCTGTTACGGAACAAGCTGGAACCTTGGCGCAGGAGTTCTCCGTGCAGGCGGAGATACCGGATTCGTTGCAAAAATCGACGTTTTTTCCGCTGTTTTTATGAAAGGCGTGCTTGGCGCAATTTGCGGACTTTGGCTTAAGCTCGATCCGCTTCTTGTTATGACGATTGTTTGCAGCGACGAACTTGTTAAAGCAATTATCTATTTTGTAAAATATCTTAAAGGCGATTGGCTCCGCCACGGAATGACCGTTCATCAGGAGGAACCGGAGCTTACTTAATAAATCAAGGAGGAAAACATGAGCTTTGCACATCTTCATCTCCATACCGAATACAGCCTGCTCGATGGCGCCTGCAGAATAAAAAAGCTTATTCCGCGGGTTAAAGAACTTGGACAGACCGCCGTTGCCATAACCGACCACGGCGCAATGTATGGTGTAATAGATTTTTACCGTGAAGCAAATAAATACGGAATAAAACCGGTAATCGGATGCGAAGTTTATGTTGCAAACCGCTCCCGTTTCAGCAAGGAACATCTGATGGACTGGAGCTATCACCTTGTGCTCCTTTGCGAAAACAACACCGGTTATAAAAACCTTATAAAGATTGTTTCCGCCGGTTTTACAGAAGGATTTTATAAAAAGCCCCGTGTTGATAAGGAACTTCTTAAAAAACACCACGAGGGGCTTATTGCGCTTTCCGCCTGCCTTGCGGGTGAAATTCCGCGCAATCTTACCCAGAACGATTATGAAACCGCAAAAAAGGCTGCTCTTGAATATCGCGATATTTTCGGAGAAAACAATTATTTTATCGAAATTCAGGACCACGGTCTTGCGGATCAGAAACGAATTCTGCCTAACCTTATAAAACTTTCTAAAGAAACCGGAATTCCTCTTGTTGCAACCAACGACTGCCACTATATTAACAAGGACGATGCAAAGATGCAGAACGTTCTTGTCTGCATTGGAACAAACCATACTGTCAACGAAGACAACGATATGGCTTTTGAAACGGAAGAATTTTACGTAAAATCCGAAGAGGAAATGCGCGAAATTTTTTCTTTTGTTCCGGAGGCAATCGATAATACCCAGAAAATTGCAGACCGCTGCAACATGACTTTTGAATTTGGCCATACAAAACTTCCGGCTTTCGAAGTTCCGGATGGCCGCGACAACGTGGAATATTTCGAGAGCATGTGCAAAGAAGGTCTTTATCGCCGTTATGGAGAAAATCCCGGTCAGGAGCTTTGGGAAAGGCTTAACTATGAACTCGGTGTAATCGAAAGAATGGGATATGTTAACTATTATCTCATTGTTCACGATTTTATAAATTATGCAAAAAGTGTCGGAATTCCCGTTGGACCGGGAAGAGGTTCCGGTGCGGGAAGTATCTGCGCTTACTGCATAGGAATAACCGATATCGACCCGATTAAATATCATCTTCTTTTCGAGCGTTTTCTTAACCCGGAACGCGTTTCGATGCCGGACTTCGATATCGACTTTTGCTATGAACGCCGCCAGGAAGTTATAGAATACGTTAACAGAAAATACGGCGAAGACCATGTTGCGCAGATCATAACTTTCGGAACTCTTGCCGCAAGAGCAGCTATCCGTGACGTTGGAAGAGCCCTTGGAATGGCTTATCAGGACGTTGATAAAGTTGCAAAACTTATTCCGACCGATCTTCATATGACGATTGAAAAGGCGCTTACAATTTCTTCCGAACTTAAAGCGCTTTATGATACCGACCCGAAAATTTATGAGCTTATAGATACCGCAAGAAGAGTGGAAGGAATGCCGCGCCATTCTTCCGTTCATGCGGCGGGAGTTGTAATTGCTCCGGAACCTGTTACGGAATTTGTTCCGGTTGCAAAACCGGATGAATCCGTTGTTACACAGTTCACCATGACAACTCTTGAGGAACTGGGACTTCTCAAAATGGACTTCCTCGGCCTTAGGAACCTTACGGCAATAAGCGATTGTGAAAAAGCGGTTCGAAAAAGAATTCCGGATTTTGATATTTCAAAAGTTCCGGACGGCGACCCGGAAGTTTATGCAATGCTTACAAAAGGCGCCGCCCAGGGCGTTTTCCAGTTCGAGTCTGCGGGAATGAGAAGCGTTCTTATGGGTCTTGGTCCGAAATCGATCGAGGATCTTACTGCGGTAATTTCGCTTTATCGTCCGGGCCCGATGGATTCAATTCCGAAATATCTTGAAAACAGCCACCACCCTGAAAAGGTAACTTATAAAACTCCGCTTCTGAAACCTATTCTTGACGTTACATACGGCTGTATAGTATATCAGGAACAGGTTATGGAAATTGTCCGCAAGCTTGCGGGATATTCTTACGGAAGGGCAGACCTTGTACGCCGCGCGATGAGCAAAAAGAAGCTTGACGTTATGGCGCAGGAAAGGGAATATTTCGTTCACGGAAAATTTGATGAAAACGGAAATCTTGAACTTCCGGGTGCTGTAAGAAACGGCGTTCCGGAAAAAATCGCAAACGAGATTTTTGACGAAATGAGTTCCTTTGCGTCCTATGCTTTCAACAAATCCCATGCAGCAGCCTATGCAACCGTTGCTTACAGAACGGCATATCTCAAATGCCATTTTCCGGGCGAATATATGGCGGCGCAGCTCAGTTCGGTTCTCGATAATACCGATAAAGTAATAGAATATATCGGCGAATGTCAGAAGATGGGACTCAAGGTTCTCGGTCCGGACGTAAATAAATCCGAAAGCGGATTTATCTGGGACGGAGAAGGAGTCCGTTTTGGACTTCTTGCGGTCAAAAATCTCGGAAGAGGCATTATCCGCGATATAATCAATGAGCGCCAGATGAATGGCAAGTATAAAGGCTTTACAGATTTCTGCAAACGTGCTTATGGAAGAGAACTCAACAAAAGGACTCTTGAAAGCCTTATAAAATGCGGCGCGCTTGATAGTTTCAGCGTTAACCGCCGCCAGATGCTTTCCGGATATGAATCCATTCTTTCTTCGATAGATGCAGAAAAGAAGGCAAACGTTTCCGGCCAGATGAGCCTTTTCGGAGGTTTTGAGGAAGAACATGAGGAAGAAGATAATCTTCCGAAAGTAACGGAATATTCCCTCCGTGAGCTTCTTAATATGGAAAAGGAAACGACCGGTCTTTATCTTTCCGGACATCCGATGAATGAATACAGCGGAATAATCGAAAAAATCGGCGCAAGCAAAGTTCTTGAAATAAAACAGATGGATACTGAAGAAGGCGAAAAACGCGTTCGTCTTTGCGGAATTGTTCTCAGCAAAAAGATGAAAACAACAAAAAGCAACGATGTAATGGCTTTTGTAACTCTTGAGGATACGACCGGAAGCCTTGAAGCTCTTGTATTTCCGAGAATTCTTCAGGAAAGCGGCGGAATAATCAACGTTAACGAAGCTGTTGTTGTTGAAGCAAGGGTTTCTTCCCGAGAAGACGAAGAAACAAAACTTGTTGCGGAAAGATTCCTTACCGTTGATGAAGCGCAGCGAATTCCGTTTGCGCCTAATTTTGGATACCAGAGGAAACCTGTTTCACAGAAAGCTGTTTCTGAAAAACAGCCTTCCGCTCCGGAACAGAAAAAATCTTCCGCAAGCGGGCTGTTTATCCGGGTTCCTTCGGAAAATTCTGCAGAATATAAAAAAGCAATGGAATTTCTCGCGGTTTTCGAGGGATTGACACCGCTTTATATCCATTTTTCCGATACAAAGAAAACCGTTAAAGCACCTACTAAACTTTGGGTGGATACGAACGTTGAAAACGGATATGTAATAAAACGCCTTGGAAAGATGATAGGCGAAGAAAACGTTGTTTTAAAATGATTTTCCGTTTCGGAATATTATGTTGTTATTTTAATTAATGTTTTTTATAATATTGAAAAAAGGAGGGAAGCTGATGAAAAAAATAATCTCTGTTTTGCTTTCTTTGCTGATGATTATTTCAATTACAGGCTGCGTTGTTAACGAAGAACCGGAAATTATAGAAGATGATGCGATTCTTGGAAAACCTTCTTCCGAAAGCAGTTCGGGAATTCCGGAAATTATCCAGAGCAGCAGCGAAAGTTCATCTGTTTCGGAATCTTCCGGAAGCGAAAGTTCGGAAACTTCTTCAGAAAGCAAAACGGAAAGCAGTTCATCTTCTTCCTCCTCAAAAACCGAAAGTTCAAGTTCATCGTTATCATCATCTTCATCGTCTTCGAGCGTAAATTCTTCGGAAAGTTCTTCTGCAATATCTTCTTCGGAAAGTTCGGAGAGTTCTTCTTCGGAAGAAAAACCGATTGAAAATACATATTCTCCTTCGGGAGAAACAAAAGCGGTCTGGATATCCTATCTTGAATATCAGTCGATTTTGCAGGGAAAATCAAAAAGCCAGTTTACTTCGAACATAAAAACAATGTTCTCAAAGCTTGCGGAAGACGGATTCAACACAGTTTTTGTCCATGTTCGTTCCCACAGCGACGCAATGTATGATTCGGATATTTTCCCCTGGTCGGTGTATTGCACAGGTACAGAAGGCAAAGATCCGGGATTTGATCCGCTTGAAATAATGGTTTCAGAAGCGCATTCCGCAGATCTTAAAATTGAAGCATGGATAAACCCTTACAGAATAAAGGGAAGTTCAGATACTTCAAAAATTTCAAAATCAAGTCCTGCTTATGAATGGCTTGATACCGGAAAAGTAATTGTTCTTGACAATAAAATTTATTACAACCCAGCCGACGAGGAAGTTATCGATTTAATAGTTTCCGGAGTTGAAGAAGTTGTCAGGAATTACGACGTTGACGGAATTCATTTTGACGATTATTTCTATCCGACCACTGCAGAATCTTTTGATAAGGAATACTATAAAGAATACAAAAATAGTGGCGGAAAGCTTGACCTTGCCTCCTGGCGCAGACAGAATGTAAACACTTTGATAAAAAAAGTTTATGCTGCGATAAAAGCAATAAACAGTTCCTGTCGTTTTGGAGTAAGCCCAACGGGAAATATGGACCAGAACTATAATACACATTATTGTGACGTTAACACTTGGGTAACAAGCAAAGGATATGTTGACTATATCTGCCCGCAGATTTATTTCGGATTCAACAACAAATCAAGACCGTATCTTGATGTCCTTTCTGAATTCGGCAGTATGATAACAAGAAGCGACGTTGAACTTATTGTTGGTCTTGCGGCATATAAAGCCGGTGCAGAAGATACCTATGCCGGTGATAACGGCAAAAAGGAATGGATAAACAATAACGATATTCTTGCGCGACAGATTGTTGCCGCAAGGGAAGAAAATAATTATTCGGGTTTTGCGCTCTATCGTTACGATTCGCTTTATAATCCGGCTTCCGGAGTTAAAAATGCAGTCAGAGCGGAATGTGAAAACCTTTTTGAAATTATGTAAACCAAGGGAAACCTTTTAAAAGGACGGAAAAAACTTTATGAAAAAATTCTTTTTGAACAAAAAGCTGATGACGGCTGTTTTAAGTTTAAGCCTTGTTTTTGTCATTGGTGGAATAGCGGTTTTTGCGGCTTTTCAAAGCGGTCTTCCCGGAATTGAAAAGATTCTTGACGGCTTTAACGGTTTTGAAATTCCACAATTTGAAATAGGTTCGGAAAGCTCTTCTTCGGAAGAAGAACAGCCGTTTGAAGAAAACGTCACAGATCTTAACGATGTTACAATAAATCCGGTGGAACCGGAAATTAAAGAAGAACCGGAAATAGAAAATGTTGTGGAAGGCCCGATTGTTTATCGTGCGCCGGAAAGAATGATGGCGATAAATCTTGAAGCGGGAATTGATTACCGTACGGAAGACGGAATGAGCACGACGGATATTCAAAAATCCATAGATAAAGCAATAAGTGATGCTAAAAATCTTTCCGCAAACACAATTTTCCTTGAAACATCTTTCGGGGAAACGGTTCTTTATAACTCCGAAGGAATGCCGCAGGCAAAAGAAAGCATAGATATGCTCAAATATGCTGCGGAAAAAGCCAAAGCCGAAGGACTTTTTGTATATGTTGTTTTTGATGTGCTCAAAACAAACGTTGACGGAAAAGCAAAAACCTCTTTTGTGCTCAATGGTGAACAGCTTTCTCAAATTGCAAAAAACGCTAAAGCTTTGAGCACCTATGATATTGACGGAATCATGCTGGATACTTATTCGGTTGAATCTGCCGGAAATGTTTACGAGGATTACACAAAATACGGCAGCGGAATGGGATATGAAAACTATCTCCGTTCCAACGTTGAAGCGGCGGTTACTGCCGCTTATAAAGCAGTTAAAAAAGAAAATCCGTCTGTTGCCGTAGGTCTTGCTGTGGATCCTGTTTGGGCAAACAGCGCGACCATAGAAGCAGGAAGCGCAACAGAAGCAGGCTATGAAAGTTTTGTTGACGGATTTGCAAATACAAAGAAGTTTGTTGATGAAGGTTTTGCGGATTTTGTTGCAGTAAAAAGCGTTTATGCAACCGGAAACAAATCTGCAAAGTTTGCTGATTATATGGAATGGTGGAATGGTGTTGTTGCCGAAAAAGTTCCGCTTTATATTTTCCAGTATGCAACAAAAGCCTGCACCGATGAAAAAGGATGGGAAGATCCTTCGGAACTTTCCGACCAGGTAATTTCTGCGGAAAAACTCAGCGGATTCAAAGGAAGTATTTTTGATTCTCTTTCAGCTCTTCAGAAAAACCCTAAACAATCCACTGATGCTCTTATTCAGTATCTTACGGAAAACATTGACCCGAGTTTTCTTCTTACTCAGCTTGAACTTACAAGGCCCTCAAAACTTACTTATTCAACATATGACACGGTTGCGGTTTTTGCAGGAGCATCTGACGTTAACTTTGATCTTACCATGAACGGTGAAAAAGTTAAGAGGGATTCCAACGGTGCATTCATGCTCACTCTTGAACTTGCGCCGGGACTTAATACGTTCAAGTTTGAACATAAGGAAAAAACCATAACCTATAACGTAACAAGAAATATTCTTGTTCTTAAAGAAGTCACTCCGCTCGGTAATGTAACCGTCGGTGGCGGAATGAGCATTACCGTAACTGCTCTTGCCTATGAAGGTTCCACAGTAACAGCAACTCTCGGTTCCAATACGGTAACTCTTAAACAGAGTACAGAAGCAGACGATTCCACCGAGGAGGAACAGGACTCCACTTATGTAACCTATACCGGAATGCTTTCGGCTCCGCCTTCCGGAACAGAGGAACAGGGAATAGGAAACATTGTTGTCAAAGGAACCTGGGAAGGCAACACCGAAACCAAAGAAGCGGCCTATGTTACGGTTTCTGCTAAAGCAAAAGCAGGCGGACTTGTAGAAGTTACGGCAAAAGCGGCGGAAACTTTCCCGACCAATGTTCTTAACGATCTTTCGGATTATGACTGCTATCCGCTTGCAAAAGGAACGAGAGATTATGTTGTTGGTGATGAAATCGTTTACGTTGAAGGCGAAAAAACATTCACATATTATAACCTCCAGTCCGGTCAGCGTGTTTATACAAAAGACGTAAGTCCTGTTTCGGGAGAACTTGGCGGAAACAAAATCAAAAACATGACTGTTTCTGCAAACAAGAGATATACTTATGTATCTTTTGAAATGGAACAAAGAGTTGCCTATGCCGCAAAATATTCCAGCAGTGAATTTACCATAGAATTCTTCTATACTGACGAAACACCAGGAAATCTCAACCTCAACTGCACTCCGCTTTTTGATTCGGCTAAATGGAACAGTTCCACATTAAGTCTTAAACTAAGCACAAAATCCGGTTTCCTCGGATATACCGCTTATTATGAAGGCGATGAACTTGTTTTCCGTTTTAATAACCCGACAGGAACATCAAGTCTTTCCGGAGTTCCAATAGTTGTTGACGTCGGTCACAGCGCATTGGGTGTAGGCGCCCTTGGATTCCTTTCGGATTATGGTGAATATGAAATTAACCTTGCGGTAGGAAAATATCTTAAATCGGAACTCCAGGACCGCGGAGCGACTGTTTATATGATGGATACCGTAAACCAACGTCCAAGCCTTGAGGATAGGGTTGCCTATGCTTCCGGAAAAGATCCGCTTGTTTTCGTAAGTGTACATTGCAACTCCGCAACCTCAAGCAGCGGTCACGGAACGGAATGTTTCTATTTCACAAGGTTCTCACAGAATCTTGCTTCTTATTTCTCTTCCAACGTTGCTTCCGCCATTGGAACAAAAGACAGAGGGGATATGATAGGACGTTATTACGTAACAAGAATTCAGGAATATCCGTCTGTTTTGGGTGAACTTGGTTTTGTAAGTAATGAATCCGATTATTATAAACTTATAAAGAGCAGTTATCAGCGTGAAATCGCAGAAGCTATTGCAGATTCGATTTCTTCCTATCTTTACGGAGTTGGAAAAAATGGTGATTATAATTACGGAAGTCAATCAACAAACGGTGAAAGTTCCTATGAACCGCCGGAAGAATCTTCTTCCGAACCGGAATTTGAAGAGGAAAGCTCTTCATCGTCTTCCTCTTCGGAAGAAAGTTCCGAAGAAAGTTCCGAAGAAAGTTCGGAGGAAAGTTCTTCAAATCCTTTCTGGTGGTGGGAAGATGATGAAAGTTCATCTTCGGAAGAGAGCAGTTCTGAAGGACATAACTTGTTCGGATAATAAAAAATACCTTTGGCTTTGCCAAAGGTATTTTTTTTCATGCCTTTTCATAATTTATCTAAAAAGGAGGCATAATTTATGGACAAAACAGAAAAGAAAAACAAACATTTTTTTGTAAAGATATTTTTTGTTGTGATAATAGTTTGCGGAACGATTTTATATTCAGCTTATTTTCCGACAACGATGAAACTTTTGGACGGTAATATTAATAAATTACTGAAATCTGTGGGAATGGAAACGAAAATTTCTGTTTTCGAAAATTTTTCGGAATTTTCGGAAAGGATAATTAATAAAACAGAATTTTTTGTTGAGATTATAAAAGGAAACCTTGATCAAAAGGAAGAAAAAAACAAACCTGTTCCAACGGTGCTTATTACCTGTAATGCAAAATTTCCTTTGGAAAGCAGAAAAATATCTTCGTTTTTCGGAAAAAGGGAGGACCCTTTTTCACACAAAGAGGATATTCATGAAGGAATAGACATTGCAGCAGCTTTTGGAAGCAAGGTTGCTTCGGCATGGCCGGGAACTGTTTGTAAAACAGGTTTTGATGATATATATGGGAATTTTGTTGTTATAAAACATTCAAAAGATTTCTTTACCCGATATTGTCATCTTTCGGAAATTTCGGTTGCCGAAGAAAGTTTTGTTAATGCAGGAGAAAAAGTTGGAGAAACGGGCAGCACCGGCCGTTCCACCGGAAGTCATCTTCATTTTGAAGTTATTGTTGAAGGAACAAAAATCGATCCAATGCTTTGCTTTGAATTATGATGGAATTTACCGTGCTCAAAACAATACTTAAAATATCGCCGCTTTTCTTTGCGATGCTCACATTGTTTTTGCTTGTTGATAAAAACGGGATCGCTTCTGTTGTGGTTTTGTTTTCGGTTTTGCATGAAACCGGACATTTTTTGGCATTATTATGCGTAAAAACAAGACCAAAACTTATTGAGTTTTCTCCTTTTGGAATACATGTTTCTTTACCGGAAAATTTGAGCACGGCGGAAAAAGTTCCGGTGCTCATGGCAGGTTTTTTGGTTAATTTTTTACTTGCGGCAATATTCTTTATTTTAAGAAAACCGCTTTTCGGATATATAAATCTTATAATCGGGATTTTTACGGCTTTACCGATTTCCGCAACAGACGGCGGGGCAGTTTTAAAAACGCTTCTTTATGAATCTGATCCGCAAAAGGAAGAAAAGATTTTTAAAATTGTTTCCTGTTCTTCTCTGGCAATGGTTTCGGTTGTTTTTATTATTTCTGCTGTTGTAACAAAAAATTATTTTTTCTTTATTCCGTTGATTTACATGGTTATTTGCGCAATGAAATAAGCCGCCTGAATAGGCGGCTTTATTTCATTTTGTTTTAACAATTTTCCAGTAGGCGAAAACGTTAAGTAGAACGGTTATGAGGAAAAGTATTCTTGATTCGAGTTCGATAGCGTTTGCGGTATCCAAAACGGCAGAAATATCGTTTACCGAAACCTTGTAATCGGTATATACTGAACCAAGCCATATGGAAGCTGCACAGCATGCTTCGCTGAAAAGACCGATTTGCATAGCTTTTTGTATTGAAAATCTGTTTCCGAAAAGAAGGTTGAAAACAGCGAAAGCAATCGCATTTCCGCCGAAAAGGAACATAAAAAGTCCGATTAAACTCGGCGTTGGAAAGGAAAATTCCGCGTTTTGCAGGTAACCGGAAAAAGCATCAAAAATTACGAATATGTTGACAATCAAAATTGTTGCAAGGAATGCGGCAGTTATAAAAATCTGTCTTGCTTTTTCAAATTTTATCTCTTTTTTTGAAATTTCGATTATATCTTTTGCAATTAAATCGTTTTCGGGAATTTCGGTTGTTTTTTCTCCTTTGACAAGTTCAGTTATTGAAATTCCAAGTTCAGCCGAAAGCGGTTCAAGAATCGAAATATCAGGAAAACCTTTTCCGTTTTCCCATTTTGAAACGGCGGCGGTTGAAACGTTTAACTTTTCGGCAAGTTCCTTTTGCGTAAGTTCTTTTTCGGTGCGAAGCTCTTTTATTAAATTTCCGGTTTTGATTATATCCAAAAAAATCGCCTCCTTTTGGTCTGATTCTATCATAGAGGGTTTTGTTTGTAAATCAACGTTTCGTAAACTATTGAAAAACCTTTTGACCTTATGTTATACTTATATAGTTATACAGGAAAGGAGGAATCGCTTTGCCTGCAATTCCCGAAAAAATTCTTAATCTTGTTCAAAAACCCGCAAGATACTGCGGCGGTGAACTTAACAGTATTGTTAAAAACAAAGAAGAAGTTTCCGTAAGGTTTGCTTTTTGTTTCCCGGATCTTTATGAAGTTGGAATGAGCCACCTTGGAATGAAAATACTTTACAGCCTTCTCAACAACGACCCGGAAGTCTGGTGCGAACGCGTTTTTGCTCCGGACGTTGATATGGAAAAAATTCTCCGTGAAAACGGCTATCCGCTTTTTGCTCTTGAAAGCCGCGATTCCGTCGGGGATTTTGATATGATCGGTTTTACTCTTCAGTATGAACTTTCCTATACCGGAATCCTCAATATGCTCAATCTTGCCGGTGTTCCGGTAAGGGCAGAGGACAGAACTGAACTCAAGAACCTTGTTGTTGCCGGTGGTCCCTGTTCCTGTAACCCGGAACCTATTGCGGATTTTATTGACCTTTTTATGCCCGGAGAAGGCGAAGAAGTTCTTCCGGAAGTTGTAAACCTTTATAAAACCGCAAAAAAAGAAGGCTGGAGCAAAAAACAATATCTTTGCGAAGCCGCAAATATTCCCGGTGTTTATGTTCCTTCTCTCATTGACGTTGTTTATAACGAAGACGGAACGGTTAAAGAATTTGTTCCGAAGGAAACCGCAACTCTTCCCATAACAAAACGCATCATAAAAGACTTGGACAAAGTTCCTTATCCGGATAAATTTGTTGTTCCGTTTATCGATATCGTTCACGACAGAAGCCAGCTTGAACTTATGCGCGGCTGTATCCGCGGCTGCCGTTTTTGCCAGGCGGGTTTTATTTATCGTCCTGTTCGTGAAAAACATTTCGATACCCTTTGCAAGGATGCTCATAACCTTTGCGACAGCACCGGTTATGAAGAACTTTCGCTCACTTCTTTGAGCACAAGCGATTACAGCGAACTTGAACCGCTTCTTGACGATCTTCTTGAATGGACCCCGAAAGAACACGTAAATCTTGCGGTTCCGTCCCTTCGCGTTGATAACTTCAGCGAAAGCCTTCTTCAGAAGATAAGCAAAGTCCGCAAAAGCGGTCTTACTTTTGCGCCGGAGGCCGGAACCCAGAGAATGCGCGACGTTATCAACAAAAACGTTACCGAAGAAGAGATTATGAACACTGCAAAAACCGCTTTTGAAGGCGGATACACTGCGGTAAAACTTTATTTCATGATCGGTCTTCCGACCGAAACCGACGATGACGTAAGAGGAATCGTTGAAACAGCACAGCGTGTTGTAAACATGTTCTACAGCCTTCCCAACAAACCGAAAGGCAAAGGTGTTCAGGTTACCTGCAGCGTAGCAAGCTTTGTTCCGAAGCCTTTTACTCCTTTCCAGTTTGAACCCCAGGATACAAGGGAAGAACTCCACAGAAAACAGGAAGTTATGCGCTCCGCCGTTCACAGCAGAAAAATCAATCTTGACTGGCACGATGCGGAAACTTCCTATCTCGAAGCGGTTCTTGCTCGCGGCGACAGAAAAATCGGCAAAGTTATCGAAACCGCATGGCGTAAAGGCTGCAACCTTGACAGCTGGGACGAGCATTTCAAATTCGACGTCTGGATGGAATCTTTTGAAGAATGCGGCGTAAAACCTGAATTTTATGCAAACAGAACCAGAAGTTATGACGAAGTTATGCCCTGGGATATTTTCGATTACGGTGTTACGAAGAAATTCATCATCAACGAAAACAAAAAAGCACATGAGGATATAACTACACCCAACTGCCGCCAGAAATGTTCCGGCTGTGGAGCAAATTGTTTGAAGGGAGGCGCCTGTTTTGAATAATGTAATTGATTTTATTGACGTAAGACTTTTTTATACCAAAACGGGAAGCGCAAAATATATCTCCCATCTTGACGTTATGAGAGCTTTTCAGCGCGCCCTCAAGCGTTCTAAAATCGATTTCTGGTACACGGAAGGATTTCACCCGCATCTTTATCTTACCTTCGCTCTGCCGCTTTCTCTCGGTTATGAAAGCGTTGCCGAAAGCGTTGATTTCCGCCTTATTTCTCCTATGCCTTATGAAGAAATCGTACGCAGGATAAACGCTGTTCTTCCGGTCGGTTTCAAGGCGATTGCCGCAGGAAAACCAAAAATGGACGCAAAACAGATCCGCTTTGCGGATTACGAAATTTCTTTTGCGGCGGAAGAAAAGGATGTTGAGGAAACCCTTGCAATCTGGTACAGATGTTTTGACAGGGAAGTCGTTCCGGTTGTTAAAAAGACAAAAAGCGGCGAGAAGGAAATCGATATAAAACCACATATCAAGCTTTCGAAGCTTGAACATAAAGAGGGAAGATATTACTTAAAGGCTCGCCTTGCTTCCGGCGTTGAACTCAACATCAACCCGGATCTTGTCTTTGCCGCTTTCAAAAATTTTGCGGGTTTTGCTCCGGAAGACATAAAAGTCAAAAGAATGGCTGTATATAACGAAAAAATGGAAAAATTCCGCTGATTTTTTGAAAATAATACTTGCAATTATATTTTGCTTGTGTTATTATAATAAGGCTGTTTAGTATGTCTAAACAGCGCTGTCGCATTCCCGGCGACATGAACGACAAAAAATTATGTCGGGCGGACAGTCCTCTGTCAATGGTGTCCATTGAGTATGAATGTCTGAAAAATAACAAGGAGGATATTTAAAATGGATGCACTTAAACTTATTTCCCAGGACTGCCTGAGAGCTGACAAACCCGAAGTTGCAATCGGTGATACCGTTAAGGTATATTGCAAAATCAAAGAGGGAGACCATTACAGAACCCAGATTTTCGAAGGCGCTGTTATCGCTAAACAGCACGGCGGAATCTCCGAATCTTTCACCGTTCGTCGTGTAGCACACGGCTGCGGTATCGAAAGAGTTTTCCCGATTCACAGCCCGATGATCGAAAAAGTTGAACTTGTTCGTCATGGTCGTGTCAGAAGAGCTAAACTCTATTACCTTCGTGACAGAGTTGGTAAAGCTGCAAAGGTCAAACAGGTCCGCTAATTTGTTATTTGCGAAAAAACTCCCTTGTCAATTTGGCAAGGGAGTCTTTTTTTTCTGTTTAATTTGTAGTATAATATATATTAGATTATTGTATGTTTTTGAAAGGAGGCGATTTTTGCCTTATGGAACAGGTTGATATCCAGTGGTTTCCCGGACATATGGCTAAAACCCGCCGTTTAATGAAAGAAAATCTTCCTCTTGTGGATGTTGTTGTTGAAATAACCGATTCAAGAGTTCCTTTTTCAAGCCGCAACCCGGAAATGAAAAGCCTTGTCGGCGGAAAACCGAGGGTTGTTGTGCTCAACAAATGCGATATGGCCGATGAAGCCATTACTCAGGAATGGATAGAATATTATAAATCCAACGGAATCCGCGCGCTTGCAACCGATTGCAGAAGCGGAAGAGGTCTTAATAAACTTGCTCCGCTTGTTCGCGAAGTCCTTAAAAATGAACTTGAAAAACGCGCAAGAAAAGGAATGGAAGGCAAACCTATCCGCATGATGATAGTCGGTATTCCTAACGTCGGAAAATCTTCTTTCATCAACCGCATTGCCGGCGGAAAACGTGCAAAAGTTGAAGACCGCCCCGGCGTTACAAGAGGAAAACAATGGGTAACCCTTGATAAAGGAATCGATATGCTCGATATGCCCGGCGTTCTTTGGCCGAAATTCGAGGACAAAACCGTTGGTGAACATCTCGCTTTCACCGGTGCAGTAAAAGACGATATCCTTGATATTGAAACCCTTGCGGCTCGTCTTGCGGACGTTCTTAACCACGAAGCGCATAAACAGCTTTGCGAAAGATATAAACTCACCGATGAAGAAACTTTTGAAATCGAGCCCTTTGCGCTTCTTGAACTTATCGGCGCAAAACGCGGAATGAAAATTTCCGGCGGAGAAATCGATACCGAAAGAGCCGCCGCAATGCTTCTTGACGAATTCCGCGGAGGAAAAATCGGACGCATAACTTTGGAGAGACCCAATGAGCTTATATGAATTTGAGCACGCAAAGCGCGCTGAACTTGGAATAAAGTATCTTTGCGGAGTTGACGAAGCGGGAAGAGGACCTCTTGCAGGTCCGGTTTTTGCCGCGGCGGTGATTCTTCCGGAAGATTTTGAGATCGAGGGACTTAACGACAGCAAAAAACTTTCCGAAAAAAAGCGCGATTTGCTTTTTGATGAAATAATTGAGCATGCTCTTGCATATTCGATACAGTCTGTTGACCATAAAACCATAGACGAAATAAACATTCTTGAAGCAACTATGCTCGCCATGAAAACGGCTGTTGAAAATCTGAGCATAAAACCGGAACGTGTTTTTATAGACGGAAACCGTGTTCCGAAAAACATGGAAATTCCGACAGAATTTGTTATTAAAGGCGACGCAACTTCCGCAAGTATTGCGGCAGCTTCCATTCTCGCAAAGGTGAGCAGGGACAGATTCATGCTCGAAATGGATAAAAAATATCCGGAATATTGTTTTGCAAAACACAAAGGATACGGAACCAAGCTCCATTATGAAAAAATAAGGGAGTTTGGTCCAAGCGAGATACATCGTTTGACTTTTCTTAAAAAGATGCACTGAAGGTGATTTTTTGATTACCGAAAAACGCAGGCGCGGAGATATGGGTGAAGATTTTGCCGCGGAATATCTTGCGGGCAAAGGGTATGAAATAATTGAGCGAAATTTCAACACCCGCCTCGGCGAAATCGATATTGTTGCAAAAGACGGAAAATACATAGCTTTTATCGAAGTAAAATCCCGTGCGGATGATTGTCTTTATGCTCCGAGGCAGGCGGTTACACGCTCAAAACAGCAGAAAATCTGTAAAGCTGCAATGCTTTACAAACTCCAAAAAGGGCTTAACGGTCAGCCTCGGTTCGATGTTTTTGAAATTGTTTACGGAAAATATGATCTTGAGATAAAAAAGTTTACTCATATTAAAAATGCTTTCGGAACGGAGGCTGTTCATGGATTTTTTTGATCTTCATTGTGATACAATAACCACCGCAATGCACCAGAGCGTTGGTCTTGATTGCGATTATCTTGATATTTCATTTCCTAAAAATGAAAAAATAAAGCGGCACTGTCAATGTTTTGCAATTTTTTGTCCGGACGTTATTTCCGGAGAAGACGCTTTCAACTATTATAAAATGTCGAAACATTTTTTTGATGCTCAGCTTGCGGAATTCCCACAGTATTTTGAGCAGGCAAAAACGATTTCTGACGTTGACAAAGTTACTGAAAGCGGAAAAACTGCGGCAATCCTTACTGTTGAAGGTGGAAGGGTGCTCGGAGGAAAAATCGAACGTCTTGAAAATCTTTATAATGACGGTGTCAGAATGATGACTCTCACCTGGAACGGTGAAAATGAAATCGGAAAAGGTTCAGCGGACCAGAATTTCAGTTTAAAACCTTTCGGAATTGAAGTTATAAAAGAAATGGAACGCATGGGAATGGTCATAGATGTTTCGCATCTTTCCGATTCGGGATTTTATGATGTGCTCAAAAACGTTGACTGCGCCGTTGCCGCAAGCCACAGTAACCTTCGTGAAATCTGCGGACACCGCAGAAACCTTATCGATGAATATTTTAAGGAAATAGTCCGCAGGGAAGGCATTGTCGGAATTAATTTTTATAAAGCTTTTCTAAACAACAATGAGGAAAACGCAAGCCTTTCCGATATTATAAAACATATCGAAAGAATGCTTTCGCTCGGCGGAGAAAACGCCGTTTGCATGGGCAGCGATTATGACGGCTGTGACGTTGTAAACGGTATCAGAAAGATGAAAGATATTCAGAATCTTTATGATTTGGTTGAAACGGAATTCGGCAAAGAGCTTGTCGAAAAAATATTCTGGAAAAATGCATATAACTTTTTTGCAAAAAGAATCTGAGGTGGAAAAGTGAAATTTCAAAGTACAAGAAACAAAAATCTGCGCCTTGATTCGGCGGAAACAATTGTAAAAGGACTTTCGGAAGACGGAGGTCTTTTTGTGCCGGTTGAAATTCCGGTGCTCGGAAAAGGAGAAATCACCGAACTTTCAAAACTTTCTTATTGCGAAAGGGCAAAGCGGATTTTTTCAAAATTTATGACGGATTTTTCAGAGGAAGAACTTTTTGAATGCGCAAAAGGCGCCTATATCGGAAAATTCGAAAATGACGAACCGACTCCTCTCGTAAAACTTGGCGAAAACGTTTATATGCTCGAACTCTGGCACGGACCAACCTGCGCTTTTAAAGATATGGCGCTCCAGATTCTTCCGCGTTTTCTTGTAAAATCATCTGAAAAAGCCGGTGACGGAAAGAAAATCGTTATCCTTACTGCAACTTCCGGAGATACGGGAAAAGCTGCTCTTGAAGGATTCTGTGACGTTGAGGGAACGGAAATAATCGTATTCTATCCGGATAACGGTGTTTCGAAAATCCAGCAGCTCCAGATGCAGACACAAAAGGGAGAAAATGTTTCTGTTTGCGGAGTAAAAGGAAATTTTGATGATACCCAAACGGCGGTTAAAAAGATTTTTACCGATGAAAATATCCGTGCAAAACTCGGCGAAAACGGAAAACGTTTTTCCAGCGCAAACTCCATAAATGTGGGAAGACTTCTTCCTCAGATTGTTTATTATATCTCTGCCTATGCGGATCTTGTCGCCGACGGGGAAATTTCCGAAGGAGAAACTGTAAATGTAACGGTTCCGACCGGAAATTTCGGAAATATTCTTGCGGCGTATTATGCAAAACAAATGGGCGTGCCTTTCGGAAAACTTATCTGCGCTTCCAACGCAAACAACGTGCTCACGGATTTTTTGAGCACCGGAGAATATAATGTTAACCGCGATTTTTATATGACGGAATCTCCTTCCATGGATATCCTTGTTTCAAGCAACCTTGAAAGGCTGATTTTTGAACTTTCCGGAAAGGATGACGGTTACGTTCGTGCGGTGATGGAATCCCTTCGTGAGCACGGAGAATATTCTGTTCCGGATGAAATTCTTTCAAAAATAAAGGAACATTTTGCGGCTGGATTTACTGATGATATAGGTGCTGAAAACCGCATAAAAATGCTGTTTGAAGAATATTCTTATCTTTGCGATACCCATACCGCGGTTGCCGTTGAAGTATATGAAAAATATAAATCGGAAACCGGCGACAAAACGAAAACGATAATTGCTTCAACCGCAAGTCCTTATAAATTCCCGCGTGCCGTGCTCAAAGCAATATCCGGTGAAAACGAACCGGATGATTTTGAAGCGGCTAAGAAAATCGAGGTTCTTTCCGGACTTTCGATGCCGAAGCAGCTTTCGGAACTTTCTGAAAAAGAACCGAGATTTACCAACGTCTGCGAAAGGGAAGAAATGGCAGATTTTGTTTTGAGCACCGCCGGAGGTGACTTCTGATGTCGGTTTGGGTAATGGCGGACCTTCATCTTTCTTTCGGAACGGATAAACCGATGGATAACTTTTTCGGCTGGAAGGATTACGTAAGTAAAATCGAAGCCAGCTGGAAGGAGCAAATAAAACCGGAAGATACGGTAGTTATTCCCGGAGATTTTTCCTGGGGACTCGGTTTTGATGAAGCTCTCCCGGATTTTAAATTCATTGATGCTCTTCCCGGAAGAAAAATCGTTATGAAGGGAAACCACGATTATTGGTGGACAACAAGAACAAAAGCGGAAAAGTTTTTTAAGGAAAACGGCATAACCACCTTTGAAATTCTCCATAATAATTCGGTACTTGCGGAAGATCTTGCTCTTTGCGGAACCCGCGGCTGGGTTTTTATGCCGAATGAGGAACATGACCACAAAATTTCTGAAAGGGAAGCCCAAAGGCTCAGACTTTCGCTGGAGGATTCAAAACGTTTTCCGGATGCGGAAAAAATCGTTTTTCTTCATTATCCTCCGGTTTATGCAAACGAAATGGTCCCGAATATAATTTCCGTTTTGAAGGAATATGATGTAAAAAAAGTTTATTACGGACATCTTCACGGAGCATCACGCAGTCTTGCAAACGAAGGTAATTATATGGGAATTGAATTCAAACTTATTTCCGCAGACCATCTTGGCTTTAAATTCTGGAAAATTAAATAAAAATAACATAATATTTTTATATAAAATAATTGATTTTATGATAACTATATGATATACTTTAACAGTTATTGAAAACGTATCTATCAGGAGGAAACAACATAATGGAACTTAGACAGATTGAAAAAACCGGCACCAACGAGGTTAAGCTTACCATTGCTGTAACCGCAGAGGAGTTCGGACGTGCTGTTGACGCAGCAATCAGAGAAAAAGGCAAAAACCTTGCGGTAAAAGGTTTCCGCAAAGGCAAAGCTCCCAAAGCACTTATCGAAAAAACTTACGGAAGAGAATTCTTCTATCAGGACGCAGTTAACGAAACTTACGGCGTAGCATACGACATGGCTGTTGCCGAAGCAAAAATCGTTCCCGTTGACCGCGCAGAAATCGCACTTGTTGATTGCTCCGAAGAAGGTTACACCCTCACCGCAACCGTAACCGTTAAACCCGAAGTTTCCGTAAAGAAATATAAAGGCATCAAAGCAGAAAAAATCGTAACCGAAGTTTCCGATTCCCAGGTTGAAGGCGAACTTTCCGTTATGCTCGAAAGAAACGCAAGAATCATCGAAGTTGAAGACAGACCCGCACAGAACGGTGACCAGGCTGAAATCGACTACGAAGGTTTCAAAGACGGTGTTCCTTTTGAAGGCGGAAAGAACGAACATTTCCCGCTCGAACTTGGTTCCGGCCAGTTTATCCCCGGATTTGAAGAACAGGTTTGCGGCCACAACGCAGGCGAAGAATTTGACGTAAACGTTTCCTTCCCGGAAGATTATCCCGCAGAAGAGCTTAAAGGTGCTCCCGTAGTATTCAAATGCAAACTCCACAGTATCAAAGCTAAAGAAATGCCCGTTGCTGACGATGAATTTGCAAAAGATGTAAGCGAATTTGATACTATCGATGAACTCAAAGCCGACATCAAAGCAAAACTTCAGGAAAAAGCAGACGCACAGTCCGAAGCAGAACTTGAAGAAAAACTTGTTGATGCAATCATCGAAAATATGGAAGCTGAAATTCCCGAATGCATGTATGAAGCAAGAATGGAAGATATCGCTGCTGACTTCGAAAACAGACTTGCAAGAACCGCAGGCCTTACTCTTGATGAATACCTCAAATATACCGGAGCAGATAAAGAAACTTTCTTCGGCGGCTTCAGACCCCAGGCAGAACGCCAGGTAAAAATCCGCCTTGCTCTTGAAGAAATCGCAAAACTCGAAAAAATCGAGATGACCGAAGAAGAAATGAACGAAGAGTTCAAAACTCTTGCAGAGCGTTATGAAATGAAAGAAGACCAGGTCAGAAAAATCGTTCCCGCAGAAGAACTTGCTCTTGACCTTTGCGTAGAAAAAGCTATCAAACTTGTTCGCGATGCTGCAAAAGTAACCGAAATTTCCGCAGCAGAAGCCGCAGCAAAAGAAGAAGCTCCTAAGAAAAAACGCACCACCAAGAAAAAAACTGAAGAAGAAGCTCCTGCAGTAGAAGGCGAAGAAGCTCCTAAGAAAAAACGCACCACCAAGAAAAAAGCTGAAGAAGCAGAAGCTCCCGCAGCTGAAGGTGAAGAAGCTCCTAAAAAAAGAGCACCCCGCAAAAAGAAAACCGAAGAAATCGATCCTTCCGTTGACTGATTAAGCGGAACAGTTTCCAGAGAAACTGCAATATAATTATCTTTGTATTGGAGGATCTCCGGAATTATATTCCGGAGGTCCTTTATATCAATAATGACAAATTTTTACATGATTCGTTAAAATCCGAAAGGAGTGATACC